>CAVKLJ010000010.1:0-51785 GCA_963657245.1 Lachnospiraceae bacterium | reverse complement strand
GCAATGAAGCTTGGATTACAGATATAAAATGGTCTCAAAAAGTGTTGACATGTCAGAATTTATTAAAATCAATGATGTTGTAGGTGGCTACACCAAGGAAATTCCTGCCTATAACGATGGTTGGATACTTACTTATAAAGATGGCGCATATATCGATGAATATAGGGAACATGAGAAAGTCATATTCAATGATCGAAATACATGGAATTTTAATAATCTAGTATCTTGGGCAAATCAAAATATCGAAACGAATAGCGAAGAATCCAATTATTATAAAAATTTAATCGACACGGGTTTCGTAAACATAACAAAAGAAGAGTTTTCAGAAGCGTATGGTATCAACGGTTATACCGCCATACAAGAAGATGGCAGCCTTATCACTTACGAAAATCTCAACTCGCAACCGCAAGGATGGACAGCAGAACAATATGGCACGCAGATAATTTATCCATATAAAAGTTATTACAATCGTGAGTCGACTTACTACACGAATAAAGGGAAATTCACTAAAACAAAAGACTATGCTTATTTATGTGAATCGATTGATAACAATTATTTTAACGCGGGTTTTGTAGACAACATTATACGTGGAAATGCCGCTTATGCGATTAAGAACTACAACATTTATAAATACTCTTTTGATGATGACTCAATTAAAAAATTAGCATTCAACGAGTATGACATTGAAACAATAACCATCGAAAATAACTTGATAGTTGTAACGGGTGTCAATGAAAATTTTGAAGAGTTCAAAGGATATTTAGATATCAATGATCAAATATCATTTGAAAAGATTAACGAAGAAAATTCAACGATTATCCTAAATCCAATAAATTAGTCTATATTCGTTACTTTCACGTATTTTCCTATCTTATATCCGTCAGCAATTTTTATCTTTCCTGAATTCATCGCCTCTTTTAAATATAAAGCTGCAGTAGGAATGGATTTTCCTGTCGCATCGACAACATCTTTTCTTGTAAATATCGTATTCCCTGGTACAGATTCCAGATATTCATCAAACGTAATAAATGTCTTCTTGGTTTGCTTTGGGGATATTTGATTCTTTCCGTTGAATGAGATAGGCAAAAACAAAGACGTTCTATCAGGGCATGTAGTTTCTTTGATAACGAGTTGTTTGTAGCCATTCTCTTTTAACGCTTCGTTCATCAAAGGAATTCCCCATCCTTGTCTATCGCCAACGCCAATAGACGATAACATATTTAAAATAACAGGGTTTCTTGGCTCAGATCGGCCTCCTCTCAATGCTTGTTCTTCATCAACTAACATCAATCCCGGATTTTCAATCCGTAGGCCTTCCGCGCCTAATATTACCTTTATTCCTTGTGTGAAATTAAAATCCGCATTCGAACAAGCGTTGGCCAAAGCCTCGCGAACGGCTTGAATCAGTAATGAATCGTCTTCTCTAAAAATAGAATGTTCCTCAATTGCAAATTCATTAGGAAGTTTGAAAGAGATGTCTGTTGCAACATTAATCAAAAATTGGAATAAATTCCCATCCCAATCTCCGGAAAACGTCGATATTCTTTTTTTATAACGAGACGATAAAGAGAAGCTTCTTTCATCAGTATAATCAAGGAAATAGTTTGGAAATGCCATTCTTATTCTCCAGTCGTAGCCAAAGAACAGCAATCCTGCAACAGTTGGGTAATATTTTCCTTTAACATCCTTTATGGCACCAATACGCAAAAGAAAATCTTCATTGCTTAGAGTTGCCCATGGCGAGGAAGGTTTCTGTAACTTATACATGTTTTTATAACCATCTATAGAAGAAGAACTCAGCCAAGATATATCTCCATCTTCAACTATTGATGAGTCGCCCGATGTTTCAATGGATTCTGCAACCATCCCTTTTATTTCAGCGTTTGTGCAGTGGTAGTCGCCTTCACCATTTCTTTTGTATGTACCAGAGTCCATGTTCCCAAAAACATAAATAGGCTTGTCTTCTCGCTTTGCTTTAGGAACACGGATGAGTAAATAAAACGCTCCATCACTTTCTTTTTCTTCAATGTCTTGATTGCTGATTATATTCTTGCTGACAATGGATTTATTATTGATTCCATTCCAAAAATCTTTCTTTATCTTTTCGATATCCGTTTTGTTAAGGCCTGATGGGGTTAAGGAAAAATCCTCATTTTCTATAGCGCCTAAAATAATCAATCCACCAGATGTATTCGCAAAAGAGGAGTATGTTTCCCAAACCGACTTAGGAAGACCTCCTTTAGAAGATTTAATTTCCAACATATGGTTCTCATATAGGTCTTTTAATTGAAATTCCATGTCATAAACCTCTTTATAAAATTATACACTTTTCGACTAAATTATACACTTTTGAGAGTTGATTATACACTTTTTATACACTTTTTCATTGAGTTATACACTTTTTGGATAATTAGACACTTTTACGATAATCATTTGTGAGCATATCTGCTCTTTTCTGTTTATAATAAGCCTATGAATGAAAACATGTTTACTAGAGAACGTTACAAATCGATTGAAGAATATCTTAAGAAACAATCAAGAGCCACGGTCGACGAGTTAGCCAAGATGCTTTACGTATCGCCAGCAACCGTTAGACGCGATTTGACTGAAATGGAGAAGATGGGTCAAATAAAAAGAACTCATGGTGGAGCAGTATATAACGACAATCCAGATGAATTAAATATCTTTGTTCGTATAGAAAATAACGTTAAAGATAAAGATGAAACTGCTAATATTGCCTTAAAACACTTACCACAATTCAATACGTTGTTTGTAGATAATTCCTCAACCTGCTTAACGTTATTAAGTAAGATGGATTTGGCACATAAAACAATCGTTACAAACGGTTTCCAATTAGCGGTCATGCTAGAAAAGAAAAGAGATGTCAAAGTCATTTTTCTTGGCGGGCAAATCATTTATTCTTCATTTTCCACAATAGGTTCGTTTGCCACAAACATGTTAAATTCTTTTAAATTTGACCTGTTCCTTTCCGGTGCGGCTGGAATTGAAAAAGATGGCAGCTATGAACAGACATTAGAAACAATGGAAATAAAGAAAGTGGCCGCTTCACGCAGTGAGAAGAAATACCTCTTATTGGACAAGAGCAAATTCAACCATTCTTGCTTATATAAGACGTTATCCTTAAATGATTATGATTTGATCATCACAAATGCCAATGATGAAATCATTGAAGAATATAACAAAGAGACGGGAAATGTGGTGAATAAATAAATTGGGAAAATCCACAAAGATTACCGTTGTTTACTTTTGTGTTTTTTCATGGCAAAAAATCGTTTTTTTCAGTCATGCAACATCAAACAACATCAAACAACATTTGCCTATTTTTCAGACCACCAAACAACAATTAAATCAATTCAACAACATCAAACAACATATGAAATGGACACTTTTGCGTATTTTGTTCGGTTAATTTCATAAGAAAAAAGCCAGTAGGGAGAAATCTGCTGGTTTTTTTCATGATGGGGAATTCTTATTTTTTAACGTTGAGGAAATCCCAACGAACCTGACCTTCGATTTTGAAAATATGGATTAACTCAGCCATGTTTTCATCAGAAATGTTATTAAGGATTGGCCTGTTGCCAATCAAGTTATAAATAGTCGCAGCTTTTTCAACAGTCTCGATTAAGCCAAACGTCTCATCGATTGTTTTTCCTGCGCCATAGATACCGTGATTTGTCCAAAGAACAATGCGGAAATCATGCATCTTCTTAGCTGTGGCAACACCAATTTCATCAGTTCCACATAACATCCAAGGAAGAACGCCAACGCCTTCAGGGAAGACAACGATACATTCTGTGGACATTGTCCATAATGTATGAGAGAAAGATTTTTCGTCTAATGGATGAACGTAGGTCATTGCAAGAATGTTTGTTGGATGGCAATGCATGACAACTCTATTCTCTGGATCGACCTCTAAACGTGCCATATGAGACATTAAGTGAGCTGGAAGTTCGCTTGTAAATCTTCCGCCATCTTTATATCCCCATAAAAGTTCAACGCTCTTTCCGTCTTCAGAGATTCTGAAGATTCCTGTGTTTGTTTCTGGGTCTTCTTCAACGTTTTTGAAATACTTGCCAGTTCCAGTAACCAAGAAATATTTGCCAGCTAAAGGTTTTGCATCAAATGATGACTTATGAATTCCCGCTAAAGGAATGACGCGAATGACTTTGCTTGTATCTAAGTATTCTTTGACTTCCTCTTCTTTAAGAAGATAGGAAATGTTGCCACCATTTCTTTCATCCCATCCCAAACGATACATATTTGAGGCGGTTTTTACGAATTCTTTTAAGAATGGTGCAGTTAATATGTCTTTCATTGATTAGTTCCTCTTTGATAAAACTTCTTTTTCGTATTTCATGACGTCTTCGTAATAGTTATCATCTAAGCCATGGCGTCTAAGGTATTCGTTCCAGATATCACCAAACGGCAACATTTTTACCTTTTCTTGCATATACATAAGTTTGGTGAAGTTGCCTTCAGTCTCAAGTTTTGCGAGTTCATCATTTGGAAGAAGAGCGGCGTAAAGTAATGCTTTTTGCATGCTTCTTTCGCCCGTAACCCAAGCGGCAATTCTATTGATTGATGCATCGAAATAATCTAAGCCGATCATAACTTTATCTTCTGCGTTATTACGGATGATTTCTTTGGCGACTTCTTTTAATTCATCATCAAAGATAACAACGTGATCAGAGTCCCATCTCACTGGACGAGAAACGTGTAAGGCGAGTTTGTCATAGAAACAAAGAAGGGCAGGAATCTTGTCGGAAACAACTTCTGTTGGATGATAATGCCCCATGTCCATTAAGCAGGTGATGCCTTTATTTGCTGCATAGTTTTGATAGAACTCACTTGAACCAACAGTATATGATTCCATGCCAATTCCAAAAACTTTGGATTCAACTGTTGGAAGAACATATTTCTTATCCCAATTTGCAGAAAGTATTTCATCTAAGGATTTCTTTAAACGTAAACGTGGAGAAAGTCTATCAGCGGGAACATCTTTATATCCATCAGGAATCCAAATATTCATCATACATGGGCTTCCAAAGGCTTTACCGAATTCATTAGAAATCTCTAAGCATCTTTTGCCGTGTTCAACCCAGAAATGTCTTGTTTCCTCATCCGGTGAAGAAAGCGTGAGATTATTTTTAACTTTTGGAGAGGAGAAGAATGTAGGGTTGAAATCAATGCCTGCTAAGCCGATTTCCTTACCAAATTTCGTCCATTCTTCAAAATATTTATAGGTGTATTGGTCTCTATCAACCTTACCTGCATCATCACCTAAGATTGCGTATGAAGCGTGTAAGTTGAGTCTTTTCTTTCCTGGCATCAAGGAGAATGCTTTTCTGATATCTTGCATCAATTCTTCTTTGTTACGGGCTTTGCCTGGATAGTTTCCGGTTGTTTGAATGCCACCTTCGAGCGTGGTGCAACCTTCTAATCCAAGAACATCATCACCTTGCCAGCAATGAACGGATAATGGGATGTTTTTAACTCTTTCAAGAGCCTTTTCAACATCGACTCCTAATTCTTCGTACTCTTTCTTTGCTTTTTCGAAATTTTCTTCAATAGACATATTTTTTCCTCCTAATGAATTAGCAATTCGGATAATAAGTTTTAGATGATATAGAGTTAGAGATATCTTTTCTTCCTTCTCTAACATCTTTTATTTCCCCTAAAGCGATAAACTGGCATAAGGCGTTACCCATGATTGTAGCCTCGCTTGAACCGGTAATGACTTTTATCTGACATTCATTTGCTAGATATTGGTTCAAGATTTCAGCTTGATTGCCTCCTCCTACAACAAGGATGGAGTTTATCTTTCTTGAAGTTAGTTCTTCAAGTTGGGAAATAATCTTTTTATAGGCAATGGCCATCGATTTATAGATGAGTTTCATACACTCTCCTGGGGTGGATGGCTTTGTTTGTCTTGTTCTTGCTAAATAAATGTCTAACTTGTTTAGCATGGTGTTTGGTTCTTCGAAGATCTTGTCGTTAACGTCGATAACAGTATCGATGTCTTTGGCTTCGTTAACCAAAGGAACGATATCCTTCGTTTTAATATCGATTCCGTGTTTTTTATAATCGTTGCGGATCTCGTTTATTAGGAACATTCCCATTGTATTTTTCAAAAAACGTATGGTATTTCCGTAGCCAATTTCGTTTGTGAAGTTATATTCAAGGGATTTTTCATTCATCAAAGGCTCGTTAAGTTCGGTGCCAATTAATGACCAAGTTCCTGAAGAGATATAGGCAAAATCTCCTTCTCCGTTAGCACCTAAAACTGCGGATGCCGTATCATGGGTTGGAGAGGCGATTACTTTAATTTCTTTATCCATTCCCTCTGGTAAGTATTCTTTTTTAAGGAAGCCATATGTCTCACCAGGTTTAATAAGTTTGGGGAAGATTCTTTCCGGAACGTTTATGGCATTTAACAGTTCTTTAGACATTTCTCTTTTTGAACGGTCAAATAGAGAAGTGGTTGAGGCGTTCGTTTCTTCTAAACGTTTCTCTCCGGTTAGAAAATATGCGATTAAGTCAGGAATCATTAAGAACGTATCAACGTTTTCAAATCCTGTTGGATCTCCTGCAAGCTGATAAATCGTGTTGAAGTGAAGATTTTGAATTCCAACTAAAGAATAAATCTTTGAGAAAGGGATTTTCTTTAAAACATTTTCTTGAGTAACAAAAGAATGTGAATCTCTATAACAATACGGGTCGTGAATTAATGAGCCATTCTTATCAATGAAGCCATAATCTACTCCCCAGGTATCTATAGCAATAGATTCAACATCTTCGCTTTCTTTTAACGCTTGAAGAATTCCGTTTCTGATATTTTCGAATAAATAGGAAAAATCCCAGCAAAGATATCCATCATTATTTGTATACGTTCTATTTAAAAATCTAGCGTTTTCTTTGTAAGAGAAACGATGGTTTTCGTGGGTAATAGTCATCACTCTACCGCTTGTGGCACCTAAATCAATGGCAATAACTTTCATAAGCAAAATAAGTTTAGCATACTTATTTCTCTTTATCATTGCTGCTCATTTTATTGTAAAAAGATTACTTTAATCATCATTTTCAATCACAAATGAGCAAAAATAAAAACCTCCATCATTAGACAGAGGCTTCATTGTTTTTGTTTTATCTAATCTCGTTTGGTTTAACGATTTCGTTGTCGTTAACTTTTGCGTTTGTTAAGACGGCATTTGGACCAATGACACATTCTTCACCAATCGTTGTATTCCCCATGATGTAGGAGCCTGGTTTGATGATTGTATCCGCACCAATCGTGACACCTGGAGCAATGTATGTATTATCAGGATCTTCTATTGTAACTCCGCTAACCATATGTTTGTGGTTGATACGTTTTTGGAGAAGTTTGGCTGCTTCAGCTAATTGAGCGCGGTCATTGACACCTAATGTTTCTGTAATATCATCAACACGGAATGTATCTGTCTTTAAACCTTTTTGAACAAAGATTTCGATGGCATCGGTGATGTAATATTCGCCCGCGGCATTGTCGGTTTTGAGGTTCTTAAGCGCTTCAAATAATTCTTTGTTGTTAAAGATATACACGCCAGCGTTAACTTCTTTGACTTTGGCTGTTTCTTCATCTGTGTCTCTTTGTTCAACAATTCTCATGAAACGACCGTTTTCTTTGATGATTCTGCCATAGCCGAACGGATTATCAATCACAAAGGTCATAACAGTTAAATCGTTATGGTTTTCTTCATGATGTTTGAACATTTTTTCTAATGTTTCAGAAGCAAGAAGAGGAGTGTCTCCACAGCAAACGATTGTTTCTCCTTCCTTTCCTTCAAGTAAAGGAGCGGTCATCATAACAGCGTGTCCTGCGCCTTTTTGCTCATGTTGCCAAACGACATCACAATCGTCTTTAACAACTTTTTCTGATGTTTTGCCACCAAAGCCAACAACCGCAATTAATTTCTCTAAACCTAATGGTTTTAAAGCGTTGATAACATATTTAACCAATGGTTGGCCTAAGATTGGGAAGGAAACCTTGGAGATATCGTCTCTCTTGGATTTCATTCTGCTGCCTTTTCCGGCAGCTAAGATAATCGCATTTCTACTCATGTTTTTTCTCCTCGTCATTAACGAATGACTTCACATAAACGTACTATGTAGTTGGAATGTTCAAGTTGCTTACACGCTTCTTTGGCTTTTGCTTTGTTTGTTGTTAAAGCATAACAACAAGAGCCAGAGCCAGTCATTCCTACTAATGTAAATCCTAAGGCAGTTAGCTTATTAATTACAACACCAATTTCAGGAACGATGTTCATTGCTGGCGCCGTTAAATCGTTGCCATAGTTCTCTTTTATTAAGTTATCATCGCCTTCTTTAAGGCCTTCGATAACTTTTTCCGTGTTAATATTTAAACGTTGGAATTGGTCACATATTTTATAACATGCGACAGTGGACACTCCTTCAAGAGGCTTAACGAGTAAGCAATGATATTTCTCTTTGACGGATATTTCTTCGATGTTTTCTCCTACCCCAGTAAGAAGAGCAGGTTTGTTTGTGAAAAAGAAAGGAACATCAGAGCCAACTTTTAAGGCGATGGAAAGTAATTGTTCATTACTCGCTTTTAAACCAAGAAGTTCATTTACCATCTCTAAAACAACGGCAGTATTGGATGATCCTCCGCCAAGTCCTGCGGCAAAAGGTATTTCTTTATGAATCTGAATAAGGAAATTTTCTTTGAAGCCAAAAACCTTTCTCATCTCTTCAACGGCTTGATGGCAAAGATTGCTCTTCATGCCGTTTAATGTTGGATCATCGGCAGTAACATAGGTATCGTTAGCTCCTTCAAGAATTCTAACTTCGATAACGTCATGTAAGGTAAGAGGAAGGTTTACCATCTCTAAAAGATGATATCCATCTTCGCGATTGCCAGTGATTTTGAGTGAGAGATTTATTTTTGCGTAGGATTTCCTAGCTAATGAACGTTTTTTGAATAGCATAATTACAGCAAGGTAGATTGTACCATCTAAAAAGATGAATACAACCGCAATTTATATAGGTTTTACGCTTATTTTATTGTTTCCAGTAACTTTAAGTATTGTTCTAAAGATAACTCTTCTGGACGCTTGTTTAATGGAATAGAGGCGAGATTCAAAGAGATTTTTGCTTTTTCTGAATCTTTTAAAAGGGTAGAAAGGTTGTTAAGAATCGTTTTTCTACGGTGAAGGAATACTCCATTTAGCAATGTATATAAATCATTGGCTTTCTTGATGTCGTTATCATTAAATTCAAGAGAGAAGACAACTGAATCAACATGAGGAGCAGGAGAGAAAGATGAACGGGGGACGGAAAGTAGGCGAGACATCTTTGCCCTATATTTGATGAGTAGTGGTAATGGCGCGTAGTCTTTGTTGCCCAATGATGCATTTAAACGCAAGAACGCTTCTTTTTGCGCCATGAAAATTCCTTTCTTAACGTCTTTTGCACCAAGAAGAATTTTCTCTAAGATACCTGAAGTAATGTAGTAAGGGAGGTTGCCAATAATCTTTGTATATCCGTTCATGTCATAACGCATGGCATTTCCCATTTTTGGATGAATGTTACTTACGTCTTCAAAGTCATGTTGAAGTTTTGTTACGAGAGCCTCGTCGATGTCGATAAGATCCGCCTCAGCTTTTTCTTGAGCGATGAAATAAGATAATGAACCAGCGCCAGAGCCAATTTCTAAAACATGATCAGAATCATCAATTTCTAAAAACGAAACAATCTTCTTTGAGACGTCTTCATCGATTAGGAAATTTTGACCAACTTCGTGTTTTGCTAATAATTTATAAGAGGCGACGTTTTTAAAATATTCTTCCTGATCAATCATTTTTCAATCTCCTTAAGCTGCTTTTTGCTTATTCCAAGGGCGCGAAGCCTCGCTAATAACGTTTTAGCATTTGTATGCCCTAGATGTAATCTATCTTCCAATTCCTTTCTCTTTTGAGTGGAATTATCTTCTCCAACCAAACCGTATTCATATAAATCAGCCATCGTTAAATCACTAGTTGGTTTATCTTCTGCCGGAATCAGGTTAGCAAGCGCTTCAAGAATTGTTTCTTTTGAAGATTCCGCAACTCCAACCTTATGACCTTTGATTGCTTTTTCTTTTGGCACAAAAGCATTCAAACAACCTGGCACTTCGTGATTGATGATATCGCGGATTCTTTTGCCTGGTGCATCAGGGTCTGTGAGGATGATCACCTTTCTCTTTTTTGATATCTCACGAATGTAATCAATAGTTCCACGTGAAACTTCTGATCCATTAGTTGTTATGATGTCCACATCCATAAAAGATTCGATTAAATCTTTATCCATCTTGCCTTCAACGACAAGAACTGCATTGCATTTTATCTTATTCATAGTTCCACATGAAACAATTTGCTGAAATTAGCATTAATTTGTTTCTCCAAAATTTCTTTATCCACATTCTTCAATGCTGCCATTTGTTCAAAGATGTCTTTTATATAGGCTGGCTCGTTTGTTCTGCCCCTGTATGGAACTGGTGGCAAATAAGGGGAGTCGGTCTCTGTAAGAATTCTATCCATTGGACAAGCAACAACGCACTCTTTTGGAGTTACGGCATTCTTATAAGTTATCGGTCCATCAAACCCAAAATACAAACCAAACTTTAAGAAACGTTCCATCATTTCTTTTGAACCGCTATAGCAATGTAAGACAGCACCATAGATAGGAGTATGCTCTTTAAGAATCTCATATGTATCTTCGGAGGCGTCTCTTGCGTGTATTGATAGAGGTAAACGAAGCTTGTTAGCTAATTCTATTTGTTTGATAAACCAGATCTTTTGAAAATCATGTTCTTCTTTTTCTTTGAACCAGTGGTAGTCTAGACCAATCTCACCTATAGCTTTGACTTTAGGATCTTTGCTTAATTCTTCTAATTCTTTCAAAGAATCGTCGTTTATTCCTTCTAGATTTTCTGGGTGAACACCTATCGCAGCATAAACCCCATCAAATTCATGGGCGATTTGGACGGCTATTTTAGATGAAGGTAAATCCCAACCAACAACCAAAAACGAATTTACCCCATTAGAAATGGCTCGTTTTATGATTTCCTCTCTTTGAGGATAGATTTTTTCATCGTTTAAATGTAAATGTGAATCTAGCATTTTATTTACCTACGCAGAAACGGGAGAATATCTCATCAGTTAAATCGGTTGTTATTCCCTCACCTAAAAGTTCTCTTGCTAGGTTATAAGCGCCTTGCAAGGAAGAGGAAACAAAATCAATTGGCGCATCGGCTAAAGAATCTTTCTTTGCTAAAGACAATAATTCATCAATACGTTTTAATAAGCCAATCTGACGAGCACTATTTAATGATGGTTTCTTAAAAGAATCTTCACTTGTTATTCCAAGCGATTCGAACATCTTATCTAACAATGGTTTGATTTGCTTGTTACTTGCTGAAATATATAAGTTGCCGTCTTTCTTTTCGCATATTAAATCCATCTTGTTATAGACTTTGATGAATATTTGATTAGTGATATATTTCTCAATCTTTTTCTCTTCTTCGGAATAGCCTTTTTCTCCATCGACAACAAGGATAACCATATCCGCTTCAGAGATACTTTTTTGGCTCTTTTCGATACCTTGAGATTCAATGATGTCACTAGATTCTCTAATACCAGCCGTATCTAAAAGATGGAAAATAACGCCTTTAAGATTTATTTCTCCTTCAACGATGTCTCTTGTTGTGCCAGGAATTGGGGAAACGATTGCTTTATTTTCATTAAGCATTGCGTTTAACAAAGAAGATTTCCCAACATTTGGTTCACCAACGATTGCAACCTTTACGCCATCTTTGATGATTTTCCCTTCTTCGCCAGATTTAATTAAATTTCCTAAAAACGCCTGTATTTCATCGATGGATTTAGAAATTGTTTCTTTATTTGCTTCTTCAATATCCGTATATTCCGGATAATCGATATTAACTTCGATAAGGGAAAGCAAATCAGCAATTTTCTTTTTAAGTGGTTCAACGAGTTTAGAGGTTCTTCCTTCAAGAGACATCAAAGAAACATTCTTTGCTTCCTTGCTTCTAGCGTTAATCATGTCATTAACCGATTCAGCTTCGACAAGATCCATTTTGCCGTTGAAGAAAGCCCTAGAGGTGAATTCTCCTCTTTCCGCGTAACGTGCTCCTCTTTTTAGATAAGCTTCGATAATTTGATTAACAATTACCATCGAGCCATGGCAAGTGATTTCGATTACATCTTCGCCAGTCATTGTGTTTGGGCCTTTATAGGCATATACGCAGACTTGGTCGATATCTTCACCATCGTCCTTTATCGTTCCAAAATAAACGGAACGTTTCTCAGTCTTAGAAACGTCTTTGCTAAATATTTGATTGGTTATTTCGAAAACACCTTCGCCAGATAAACGGATGATGGCAAGTGCACTTTTGAGTGGAGGTGTTGCTAAAGCGATAATTACGTTGTTCATACCTAGGAATTATACTCTAGATTAGCCTTCTTTTAGAATCGGAGCTTAGTTGTTTTTATTGGCTTCTTCGTTTTTATGAATTTCTTCTATACTTGGCCTAGGAATTATATAGGTATCCTCGATATCTGTTGTTTCTTTTTCTGGTTCAATTTCGTTTTCGGGTTTCCAACAGAAATAAAGAATTCCTCCAACCGTACTTACGAAAAGCAAAGCAAGGACGCCAAGCCAAATTGGTTTATTTCCTTTTTCTATCGATCTTATTGTGATTACTCCTAAAGCAATGCATGCAGCCGCAACAAGCGTTCCGACAGTCAGGAGAGATATGAAAAGTGGATCATTTGCGTACATACCAAGGGAAAATAAAATCAAATATTCAATCAAGGTAAGCAATCTCGATAAAATCCCAAGTATCATGAAGGCCACAGTCGCTTGTTTCATATATGTTATTCTCCCCTAAACGGTTTGCTAGTCAATTATAGTACAAAAAAAGACCTAGTGTTATTCTAGGCCTTATTTCGCTTAGTCGACGTATTTGATGGTAACGGCTCTTTCTTTGCCTTCACCCGTTGACTCTGTTTTGATGTGTTCCCAACCGTTTAACGTGTTATGAACAACTCTTCTCTCATCGGGAGTCATTGGAGATAATTGAATATCAATCTTAGTGTGTAAGACTTCTTTGGCGTTCTTCTTTGCTAAATAAGCAATATGGGAATACTTATCTTCTTTGTATCCGCCAACATCAAGGAGGATTCTATATCTCTTTCTGAATTTGTTAGAAACCGCTAAACGGTCTAATTCATTCAAGGCTTGAAGAGTTCTTCCGCCTTTACCAATCAAGACTGGATTTCTTTCAGAATTGATGGTGATATGGATAATTTCTTCTTCGACTTTTGCGCTTGTTGTGATTTCAATTCCCATTCCGCCGATTGCTTGTTTTAAATACTCTTGAGCATATTCAGCAGCATCATCGATTGTTGCGACTTCGATTGTGGCTTGTTTGTGGAATAAGCCTTTCTTCTCTTCGACAACATTATAGATGAGCTTATCTGGTTCAACACCAAGATCAGCGCTTGCGGAAGCGACTGCTTCGTCAATAGTTTTGGCTGTGTATTGTTTCATTTCGAATTACCTCTTATTTGATTGCTTCTTAGCAAAATGTTTTTTCAAGATTAATTGAGTGAACAATGTTTGTAACATGCTCATCAAAGCACCGATTGCCCAATAGACACCCATGGCGGCAGGAAGAGCGAAGCCCATGATGATTGTGAAAATCAACATACCATAGGTCATGAATTTCATTCTACGAGCATTATCATCTCCTGCAGGGTTGGCAGTGAGTTTTTGTTGATTCTTGGTTTGTCTCTTCGTGATCATTTGAGGGAGTTTAACCGCCAAGAATTGAAGGACAGACATTAAGATAAAGAGCACTAAAGCCGTCCACCAGCCATTAACATTGGTATACCAAGCTCCAGAGAAGTTTGTAAGTACCGATGAAATTGAGTCTGATAAACGTAAGTTTAAGACTTCACCGCTTGAAAGAGCAGCGCTTCCTTGAAGGGCTCCCCAAACCGAGATAAAGACAGGGAATTGGATGATCAATGTAACAAAGGAAGAAGCCATGCTGATCTTATTCCTCTTATATAAAGCCATCGTTTCTTGTTGAAGTCTTTGGGCTTGAGCGTTGTTTTGCTTGGAATTTGGATATTTGGCTTGTAGCTTAGCAATTTGTGGTTGCAATGCTTGCATCTTTTGTTGATCCATGGTGCCTTTGAATGTGAGAGCCATAAGAATTAATCTAACAACGACTGTCGTAATGATTAACGCGCCAATTTGTCCCGCACCAGTTAAAGCTGGGTCCATCGCAAAGGTTAAGGAATCAACTAAGCAAGAGACTGGATAAACAATAAGTCCTTCGAAAAGACCTTTGCTCCAAGCTCTTCCCCAATCCGTTGTGCCAATTTGAATACTCCAGTTTCCAGAAGGTCCATAATGGCCATATCCTTCAGCACGATCACGTGTTGCGATACATGTACGGACAGACGAATATTTTGATGTGATTTGCGCTTTATAAAGAGTTGTAAAATCGGAATTAGGAACAAGGGCTGTGCCATCATATCCTTCTTCATCAAACTCTTTCTTTATTTCTTCGTTTATCTTATCGAAATTTCCATAAACGACGTGATTTCCGTTGGAATCTGTTCCATCGAATTTGTAATAACCATAATTTCTAAGGATTGAATCGTAGTTAGATGTAACTCCATCTTCATTGCCAACACAATCAGGGCTACTGAATGGATTGATCTCTGTAGCTGTTACGGTTAGTTTTAATCCAGCTGCTTTATCAGCAATTTGTTTGTCATTAGGCAAACTGTCAGGATTGCTTTCCTTTAATTTAGCTTCCGCATACAAAGAAATAGCGCCATCTAACACTTTTTGGTCTAATTTCTTCCAATAAGCGTAGGTTGGTACCTTCAATGATGCGTTTTTAGCAGCAGTAATTATCGTATTTGAAAGAAAGTCTGCTTTTTTGGCTGAGAATAGTCCGCTTGTATTTACCGGAATGTATGCCCAAAGTTTGTCATTCCCCTCATAGACTTTCCAACAATAAGGGTAAGACGAATCTCCGTTATCTTTTTGATATTCTTCAGGGATTTCATCCTTGCTGCAATAAACGGTAACGCCTTGCTCATAAGGATAAGCGATATGTGCTTGATCAACTTCTGAACAGAAATTACCGATACAACCAGAAAGAAGGGCCGCGCCAAAAACGGTCACTAAGCCCCCAAAGATTTTTGCTTTCGTTGTCTTTTTCAATGTTGCTCTCCAATTTTAGCCAAGCTCTCGATGAGCTCAGATTTCTCTAGAGAGAATTCATTTGTAACGTAGGTTGAACGAACAATAATTATTAAATCTAATGATTTTGACAAATCGTAATCAGAGGCAATCATCGCCCTAATCTGTCGACGTATTTTATTTCTAACTACCGCGTGCCCGTTCTTTTTTGAAACACTTATTCCAATTCTAGCGTATCCGTATTCGTTCTCTCTAAAATGGATGACGTAATGTTTGGATTTTATAACCGGTGTCGATGAGATTATCTCTGAAAATTCAGGACGTTTTAGAACTCTGTTTATTCTTTTCATCGATTACCTAATAAAACACAAAAATCCCTTGATGAAGGGATTAGTCAGCGATTTTGGCTCTGCCTTTTGCTCTACGGCGGGCAAGAACTTTACGACCATTGTGAGTGGCCATTCTAGCGCGGAAACCGGCTTTGTGAGCATGCTTGATTTTTGATGGTTGGTATGTTTTGACTTCCATGATTATTTCCTCCGAGGTTCACTTGCGTGCGTAGTGATTATAATTATTTGAAATGTTTTTAACAACAAAAAAGTGGCGATTTTTCGAACCATTTCTTTAAGAAAGCCTGTCAATGATGAAAAAGTCGTTTTTTCTTTACAAGGTAACGAATTGTATCGAGAATTTGGCTTTTCTCACATTATGTGTGGAAAAAATAAAATTCCCACAGCGTTCACAAATCGGTATTTAGTTATTAACACCTATGTGAATTTGTATGTGTTGAAACTGTTAATAAATTCAAAAACATTCGATTATTACTGTATGTTTATTAATATTTGACATGTTGATTAGATTGATTTTTACAATCTTTCCACAAAGATAAAATCTAAGAAAAGTTTTCCACATTTTATCCACATTCGAAAAATTGTGGAAAATGTCAAATATAGTCAAAAAGGCACTATTTTGGACTATGCAGTGTGGAAAATTTAATTTATTGGTGTTTTTGATAGTTATTTATCAACAGAAAAGCTAAAATTGTTATCGGTAATTTTTATGAATAACAGTGTTTCAGAGATAGCGGCATTATGGGATAGAATCCTTCCAAGAATAAAAGAAGAAATGGGAGATAACCTAGTTTTCGACACATTCTTCGATGATTCTTACATCGATTCGATCCAAGGAAATGAAATGCTTATTGTTGTTAATTCTCCTGTTGCAGTTCAAGTCCTTGATTCTAAATATAAGGATATGATCAATGGAGTTTTGGCTGGTGCGACTCAATCTAATTTTGTTGCTAAATTCGTCACACGCGATCAATTAAACGAAAACAATAAGCAAGAAAGCGTTGAAGCTGCTCCTAAATATTTTTCTGATTCCGTTTTAAATCCCAATTATACGTTTAAGAGTTTTGTTGTCGGCCCATCGAATAGAGAAGCGTATCAAGCTGCTCTTATGGCCTCGCAAAATCCAGGTAAATTCTATAATCCTTTGCTTATATATGGAGATTCTGGATTAGGAAAAACACACTTATTGCACGCTGTCGGAAATGCTGCAAAAGAGAAATTTCCTAAGCTTAAAGTCTTATATGTTCACGCTCAAGAATTCCTTGATGAATATATTAAATACGTAAAGGGCGATAGAGAAGGTATTTCCATTGTTGATTGGTTCAAATCATCTGTTGACATGTTACTTGTCGATGATGTTCAGTTTTTATCGAACAAAAAGAGCACAGAGGAAACTTTCTTCTCCATATATAATAATTTCTATGCAATGGGGAAGCAGATAGTTTTAACCTCAGATCAACATCCATCAAAATTAAACGGATTGGATGAGCGTTTAAAGACACGTTTCACCCAAGGCTTGCCCCTTTCCATCAATCAGCCAGAGAAAGAAACTTGCGAAAGTATTCTCAAATTAAGAATTGAAGCAAACGGCTTGAACGTTTCCGATTTTGACGATGATGCCTTATCCTTCTTAGCTTCGAGATTTGGTAAAAACGTCCGTGAATTAGAAGGTGCTTTCGATAGATTGCTCTTCTATACGATAAACATCCAGCCAACAAAACATATCAGTTTGGACGTCGCGATGAAATCTGTTTCGGGATTAGTTAACATCAAAGACGACGAAGAAAAATTATCCGAACAAAAGATAATTAACGTTGTCGCAGATTATTACAACCTAGCCCCTTATCAAATCACAGGAAATATCCGAACAAGTCAAATAGCTATGGCAAGACATATCTCGATGTATTTGATAAGAGCTTTGCTTGATACGCCATTCAAAAAGATTGGCAAAGTATTCGGTGGCAAAGACCATGCAACTGTCATAAGTGGTGTAAACAAGGTGGAGAAATCGTTGAAAACTGACGAGGCTCTAAGAAACGTCATCCAAGAATTGGAAAAACGTCTAAAGAATTGATAAACATTGAATATTTAGATAGGTGTAGACGTGTTCAAATGATACAATAAACAAGTAAAAACACAAAGTTATCCACATTATCCACACAACATATATTATTAATACTAATAAATATTAAAAACAAAGGAGTAAATTCATATGCGCTTCACAATAAATAAAAACGAATTTCTTAAAGGATTGTTAATTGCCTCTAGAGCCATTGGCTCCAAGAGTGTTCTTCCAACATTGCTTGGCTTCAAACTTGAGATGGGGAATTCTGGTTTAGAGATAACTGCTTCAAATGATGATATTGCTATTTGGACTCTTATTCCTCCAACGAAGGATGATAAAGAAATCATTAGAAATTATTCTTTTGGCACAACATTAATCAATGCGCACTTATTAACTGAAGTTGTTAGAAAAATGGATGGAGAAGAAATCTCTATTGAAATCATTGATGATCGTGTAGCAAAGATTGATGATGGAAACACAAACTTCCAACTCAATTGCCAAACCGCTGACGAATATCCAGATATTGATCTAGAAAAAGGTGAAAACACATTCAACGTTCCATGCGCTGATTTAACCAAATTGGTTGAAACAACCGCTTTTGCTGCTTTAGATAAAAACACAAGACCAATTCTTACTGCCATAAATTTACGTGGAGAAGATGGACATTTAACGGCAACTGCAACCGATTCGGCAAGGCTTTCTAGAAAGACCGTCGCAATCGATGAATCAATTCGTTTCTCCGCTAACGTTCCTGCTAAGACCTTAATCGAAGTCACGAGACTGTTTGAAGGAATTCCTGAAGTTGAAATTGCTGCAAGCGGTAGCAAGATTATCTTCAGCTTTGGTAACACCATCGTTAAGAGCCGCTTGATTGCTGGCGATTATCCAGTCTCCAATTCAATCATCCCATCAAACTTCAATTACCGTTTGAGCATTGGCGCGAGCGCTCTCTTAAACGCTATCGATCGTGTTTCCATTCTTGTGACAGATCGCGCTGCTGTCGTTAAGCTTACAATGTCTAGTAATGGCGTAGAAGTCTCTTCCTCCAGCGATCAATTTGGATCTGGTGCAGAGACAATTGATTCTGTCCAATATCAAGGAGAACGTTTAGAAGTCGCCTTCAATGCCCTCTTTGTTACCCAAGCCGTCAAAGCTCTTTGCTCAGATGACGTGGAAATGAAGTTCATCGGTGAGATGAAACCGTTCGTTGTCGTGAATCCTAACGACGATTCAACAGTTGAACTCATCACTCCAATGAGAACCCGCTAAAAGGCTCAAATTCAATGGCGCTAGCTATAGGCGCCATTTTCTTTTTGCCCGTTTTGAGCGAAACTAAGCCCATAGAACGAAAAAACACCAAAAAACGATATAAAATACGTATGAACCACTTTTGTTAAAAAATGCGCTATTTTTAAGCTTATTTCTCTTTTAATTTATTACTACATAGTAGTAAAATATTAACAGGGTAAAAGAATATGACAAAAGAAGTTAAAGAAATAACCATCAGAACAGACTACATCACCTTAGGTCAACTTTTGAAGTTTGCTAATGTCGTGATTGAAGGAGGGGATGCCAAGGCATATCTTGCTTCAACGAAGATCTTAGTAAACGGCGAAGATGAAAATAGGAGAGGTAAGAAGCTTCGCGATGGAGATGTCATTGAGCTTCCTTCGGTCACGTTGAAAATCAATCACGAATGATTGTTACCCATTTAGAACTTAGAAACTTTCGCTCGTATCCAACGTTGTCGCTAGATTTCTCTCCTAAGAATAATGTTATCTTAGGGAAGAATGGCTCTGGCAAAACGAATATTGTGGAAGCTATTAATTTATTCTCTTTGTGTAAGAGTTGGAGAAGTAACGACACTAGAGCATTAATTGCTTACGGAAAAGACACCTCTTTCTTAAGGGCGTCGATTCTTGAAGGCGAGCTGACTAGAAAAGTTGAAATCCTGCTCACCACAAAAGGGAAGAAAATAATAATAAATGGCAAGCCAATAAAAAGACTAAGCGAGTTGTCTAAGTTACTTAACGTCACTCTGTTCTCGCCAGAAGATGTGAATCTATTCAAAGATTCTCCTTCAGTGAGAAGAAATTTCTTGGATGTGTCAATTTCCAAAGAGAATCCTGAGTATTTATCTCTAATCGGTAAACATTCAAAAATTCTTCAGGAAAGAAACGCTGCGCTAAAAGTTCAAAACGTTGATAGAAGATATCTCGATCTTCTAACGGAAAGGCTAATAGAAATTTCCGAACCGATAATTCGTTTGAGAAAAAACTACGTTAAAAGACTCAATAACATTCTTACTCACGTAGCAAACAATCTCTACGAAAATAACCGGCAGGTAGAAATTGCTTATAAGCCATTCATAAACGACGAAAACTTTAAAGAAATGGCAAAAAAAGCATACGAGAAAAGCTTAGAGAGCGATCTTCTTCATAAAACGACGACGATTGGCGTCCATCGTGAAGACTTCATCTTTCTCCTTGATGAGAAAAACATCGCCTTATACGGTTCCCAAGGAGAAAATCGCTTAGCAGCGATAATTCTAAAAATCTCTCCGTATTTCTTAATCGAAGAGAAAGAGAAAAAACCAATCACAATCCTTGACGATGTTTATAGTGAATTAGACGATAAGCATTCTCAAAGATTATCAAAACTGTTAACGAATCTTGGTCAGGTGTTTGTAACCTCGGCCGACGATTCAATAAACGGAGACGCTCTAATAGACGTCTCAAATAATATGGCCACAAGGAGGAAATGAAATGGCAGAAGAGAAGAAAAACGAATCTGCTGACCTAAATCAAGCAAATCCCAAAAAGGATGCTATGCTTGAAGCCGCAAAACAAAGCGGGGTTAGTGCTGAGTCTTTGGAAGAGGAAGATAAGTTCCAATACAAAATCGAAGACGTCACAGACGAAAAGAAAATTGAAAAAGCTGATGCAAAATATACAGCCGAAAACATCCAAGTTCTCGAAGGACTTGAAGCCGTTAGAAAACGTCCTGGTATGTATATTGCTACAACCGCATGTGCTGGTTTACATCACCTTGTTTGGGAAATCGTTGATAACTCAATCGATGAAGCTTTAGCTGGCTACTGTGATCATATCGAAGTTACGATTGAAAAAGATAATTCCATCACCGTTTCCGATAACGGACGTGGTATTCCAGTGGATATTGTTTCTAAATCCGGATTATCTGGTGTCGAAACCGCTTATACAATCCTTCACGCTGGCGGTAAATTCGGCGAAGGAGGCGGCTATAAGGTCTCTGGTGGTTTACATGGCGTTGGCGCGTCTGTTGTTAATGCTCTTTCTACTTTATGCGAAGTTACAGTTCATAAAGATGGTGGAATTTACTACGTCAAATTTACAAATGGCGGTCATATCGTTGAACACTTAAAGAAGATTGGAACTTGCTCTCCTGAAGAACACGGAACAAAAGTTCACTTCTTACCTGATCCGGATATCTTCACAGAAACAACCGTTTATAACTATGACACGATTAAGAACCATTTACGTCAAATGGCCTTCTTGAATGGTGGAGTCAAAATCACTTTAACTGATTTACGCCCTGAAACACCAGTAAGCGAAGTTTTCCTTTATAACGGCGGTATTCGTGAATACGTTTCCTTCATCAATGCGGGGAAGCTTTCCATCAACAACGAAGTCTTATATTGCCAAGGTGTTGAAGAGGTTACTCTTCTTGATGGCACAAAAGAAAGAATCTATGCCGAAGTTGCCATGCAATGGACTGATTATTACAACAATGATGGTGTCTATTCGTTCTGTAATAACATTTCCACAAAAGAAGGCGGAACTCACGTTGAAGGTTTCAATCTCGCTTTGAACAGAACAATCAACGACTACGCACGTAAGAATAAATTCCTTGATGAGAAATCGTCTAACTTCACCACAGACGACTGCCGTGAAGGCTTAACATGCGTTATCTCTGTCAAACACCCTAACCCACAATACGAAGGCCAGACAAAGACGAAACTCGGTAACTCCGAAGTTCGTAAGATTGTTTCCACGGTTGTTGGCTCTTATTTACAAGAATATCTTCTTGAACATCCAGACCAAGCCAAAGTCATCATCGAAAAGGTTAAGCTTGCCGCTTCTGGACGTATGGCTGCACAAAAGGCTAGAGAATCCACACGTAAGAGTGCTTTAGGTATTACAACCTTACCTGGCAAATTAGCCGATTGCTCTTCTAAAGATCCACAAGAATGTGAACTTTATATCGTTGAGGGTAACTCAGCCGGTGGTTCAGCAAAGACTGGACGTGATAGACGTACCCAAGCCATCTTACCTTTAAGAGGTAAAATCCTTAACGTCGAAAAAGCAAACGAAGAACGTATCTTCCGTAACGCCGAAATCGGAAACATGATTACTGCGATTGGCGCTGGTATTCGTGAGAATTTCGATGTTAGCAAAATCAGATATCACAAAATTGTCATCATGACCGATGCTGATGTCGATGGCGATCACATCCGTATCCTTTTACTCACCTTCTTCTATCGTTTCATGAAACCTCTTATCGATGGTGGATTTGTTTATATTGCTCAACCACCTCTTTATAAGATTGATTACAAAGGCCAAGCCTACTATGCCTATAACGATGATCAGCTTGAACAATTGAAGAAAGCTCTTCAACTCAAAGTTGGATATCCGTTCCAACGTTATAAAGGACTTGGTGAAATGGATGCCCAACAACTTTGGGAAACAACCATGGATCCAGCCGCAAGAAAGATGATTCGTATCACGATTGATGATGCAACTCTTGCTGATAAAGCCTTCACCGACTTAATGGGCGATGAAGTCTTACCACGTAAGGAATTCATCTCAAAGAACGCTAAGTTCGTTAAGAACCTTGATATTTAATGAAAGGAGAAAAATATGGCAGAAGAAGAAAAGAAAAATGAAGAAGTTGCTGAAAACGGCAATTCTTCAAATGATGAAGGGGCTGTTGCCGGTATTGTTCCTGGATTAATTGATAGGGAAATTACCGAAGAAGTCCAAAACGCTTTCCTTAACTACTCGATGTCGGTTATCGAAAGCCGTGCTATTCCTGATGTCCGCGATGGTTTGAAACCAGTTCAAAGACGTATTATCTTTGGCATGAATGAATCAGGCATGCAACCAGGCAAGCCTTATAAGAAATCAGCTCGTATCGTTGGTGACGTCATGGGTAAATATCACCCTCACGGTGATAGCGCACTTTACGGAACACTTGTTAGATTGGCTCAACCATTTGCCATGAGATATTGCTTAGTCGATGGACATGGTAACTTCGGTGACGTCGACGGTGATGAAGCAGCTGCTATGCGTTATACGGAAGCCCGTATGACGAAGCTTGCCGTGGAAATGGTTCGTGATTTAGAAAAAGACACAGTTGATTTTGTTGATAACTATGATGGCACTGAAAGAGAACCTTCCGTTCTTCCATCACGTTTCCCTAACCTTCTTGTCAATGGTTCTGAAGGTATTGCCGTTGGTATGGCAACAAATATGCCAACCCATAACCTTACTGAAGCAATCAACGCGACAATTGCGGTTGCAAGAAACCCAGAAATCACACCATTAGAGTTGATGCAAAATTATATCTATGGTCCTGATTTCCCTACAGGTGGCGTTATCTTAGGAAGACAAGGTATCCTTGATTACTTCACAAACGGCACAGGAACAATCAATATTCGTTCCAAATACCATATCGAAGAAGCGGCAAACGGCAAATCTTCAATCATCGTCACAGAAATCCCTTATCAAGTTAATAAGGCTGCAATGATTGAGAATATGGCCGGACTTGTCCGTGATAAAGTCATCGATGGCATCACTGATATTCGTGATGAATCTTCAAAAGAAGGTATTCGTGTTGTTATCGAAATTCGTAGAGATACAATTCCTGAAGTTGTCGCAAATAATCTCTTAAAACACACCCAATTACAAATCACCTATGGTGTTATCAATCTTTGCTTGGTTGGTGGAGAACCTAAAGTCTTAGGTATCATCCCAATGATCCAAGCTTATATCGATCACCAAATGGATGTCCTAACGCGTAGAACGAAATTCTTGCTTAAGAGAGATACAGACCGCGATCATATCGTCGTTGGTTTAATTCTTGCTCATGATAATATCGATGAAGTCATCCATATTATCCGTGGCAGCAAAACCGATGAAGAATCCGCGGCTAAATTGAATGAAGCATTCGGTTTAAGCAAGCCTCAAACGGATGCTATCTTAGCTATGACCTTACGTCGTTTGGAAGGCTTAGAGCAAGAAAAGCTTCAAAATGAACACGCCGAATTAACAAAGAATATCGAACATTATCAATGGCTCTTATCCGATTCTAAGAACATCCTTGAAATGATGATCCATGAACTCGAAGAAGTTAGAAACAGATTTGGTGATGAACGTATGACCGAGATTTCTAACCAAGCCGCTGATATCGACAATGAAGACTTGTTGCCACAAGAAAATATCCTTGTTGTCTTAACCAAAAAAGGCTACGTCAAGAGAATGTCTGACGATACCTTCCGTACACAAAATAGAGGTGGACGTGGAGTTAAGGGCATCACAACAACCTCTGGTGACCTCGTTCAATTGATGTTACATACCAAGACACATACCGATATTATGTTCTTCTCTAGCTTAGGTTTCGTCTATCGTTTACGTGGATATATGATTCCTGATGGAGAAAGAAACTCCAAAGGTATCCCAGCAATCAACCTTTTAAATCTTGCCCAAGACGAAAAGATTGTTGCTATCGTTCCTTGCGATGAATACAAAGATACAGACTATCTCTTCTTTGCTACAACGGGTGGCGTTGTTAAGAGAACCGCTCTTACAGAATTTGCCTCGATCCATTCCAATGGTAAGAGAGCAATAACCCTTAAAGAAGGCGATGAATTGCTTAACGTTAAGAAGACTTCTGGCCACGATTTGATCTCCTTAGCTTCTAGCAACGGCAAAGTTTGTACCTTCTACGAAGATGAAGTTCGTGCCATGGGAAGAACTGCCGCAGGTGTCTCTGGTATGAATCTTAAAGACGGTTCTTACTTAGTTGATGTCACCGGATCAATGGATGGAAACATCGCTCTTGCCTTAACATCTAACGGCTTTGGTAAGCTTTCTTACTTTGCTGATACAGATATTACAAATGAAGATGGCTCAACAACCCATTATGACGGTTATCGTTTGACCTCTAGAGGCGCAAAAGGTGTCTTCTCAATCAAAGATAACGGAAAGAATGGTACATTAACTGCCTTACGTGCCGTTAAAGGTGACGAAGACTTAATTGTCATCACCAATAAAGGCATCGTTATCCGTACTCCATTATCACAAGTACATATCGCTGGTAGAAATACCGTTGGCGTTAAGATTATCTCTCTTGATGCTGGAAACAAGGTTGCATCTTTAACAATCGTTCCTCACGTTGATGAGACAACTGAAGAAGAGATTTCTGTAACAGACGACGAAATCAATCCATCACTCGTCGCAGAAAGTGAAATAAGCTCCAATCCAACTCCAGATGACGTTTCTGAAGGCGATAATTCCTCTAACCCAACACCAAATGATGTTGAATAACAAATGAAAATATTTGTTCATTTCGATCCAGGCTCCAATAAAGATATATTCGAAGGCATGCGCCTTAGAAAGAATATCAAAGGAGCCTTGGAGCTCAATGATATTGCCTGGGTGGATTCAATCTACGCCATGCCTGATATTTGCCACCTTATCTCTCCTCAAGATGAATTATTGGCGAGAAATGTCAAGGCAGAAGGCATCCCGCTAGTTATCTCTGCTCTTTATGCGGAAGATGATCCATCAAGTTCTTATCTTAACGAAAGACTTAATGGTGACGTATGTCTTTCTCTTAAAGGGAAAAGATTCCTAGAATTAGCGGATCTCATTCTTGTTCCATCGTTATTCGCCAAAGAAATCGTTCAAAGCGAACTTCCTGATAAACGTATCGAAGTCGTTACTCCAGGAATTAACATCATCCGTTTCAATTCGATAGATTTGCTTTCCGAAAGAGCCTTCCAACGTTACGAAAGAATTTCTTCAAACGATAAGTATTTCTTAATTGTCGGAAGTTACGAAGATAAGAAAAATATTCAAATGATTAGGAGTCTTACCTCCGCAATCCCTGAATGTCGTTTCTTCTTCTTGGGTGGAAAATACGGAAACAAAGCGTGGGCTTTAAGAAGAATGAATAGGAAGAATCAGAAAAACCTAATCTTTTCTCCAATAATTCCTGATGACGTATATTGTTCTGCTCTTAAAGGAGCGGCGGGATTATTGATGTTTGAGGGCATGACGGAGAATAAAATGGTTCTTCTTGAAACATTTGCCGCAAAAACACCTTTGATTTACGTGGGAAATATCGAAAAATCAGAAATTATTAAAGAATATTTCTCCTCGGTAGTTAATTTAAAAACACAAGAAGATGTTATTAATTTCCTACCTTCGTTATCACCAAAGTCTCTTGAAGAGACTATAATGTCGGGGTATCAAGTTGCTAAGGACAATAATCTTAAAAAACTTGGGAAGACCTTAAAGACTATCTACAAATCATTAATTAACAAGGAGGGTTCTAAATGATTGACCCAAAATTAATTGAAGCAAAGCCTGAATATGTCAAAGAGGCTTTAGCAAAAAAACTCTGGGATTTTGACCCAGCTCCATTGCTTGCTCTTTTCCAAAAAAGAAGAGAATTAACAAAAGAGGTTGAAGAGAATAAAGCTCAACAAAACCGCTTATCAAAATCCGTTCCTCAAGTGAAAAAAGAAGGCGGAGACGTCCAAGCAATCTTCAAAGAGGTTAAAGAATTAGCCGCTCAAAACAAAGATCACGAAGAAGAATTAAAGAAAGTTGAAGAAGAGATCCAATCTCAAATTGAAGTTCTTCCAAACCTTCCAGATCCTGATTTGGTTGGTGGCGGAAAAGAAAACAACACACCAGTCTATTCTTGGGGCAAGAAACCAACGTTTGATGGCTTCACACCGAAAGATCATGTTGAACTTGCTGAATCTCTTGGCTTAATCGATTACAAGCGTGCGGCTAAGATATCTGGAACCGGAACATGGATTTATACGGGTTTAGGTGCTCAACTTGAATGGGCATTACTCAACTATTTCATTTCTACCCACCTTGCAGATGGCTATACGATGATTTTGCCACCTCATCTCTTAAATGAGGCATCTGGCTTTACCGCAGGACAATTCCCTAAGTTCAAAAACGATGTTTTCTGGCTTGAAGGAACTGAACCGAAGAAATTCGTTCTTCCAACCGCTGAAACAGCCTTAGTTAACATCCATCGTGATGAAACCCTCTCAATCGACGATCTTCCAAAGAAATACTTCGCCTACACCCCTTGCTATAGACGTGAAGCAGGCTCTTATAGAACCGAAGAAAGAGGCATGATCCGTGGTTACCAATTCGATAAAGTCGAAATGGTTCAATATACGACTGATGATGGATCTGATGCTGCATTTGACGAACTCGTTAAGAAGGCTCAACATCTTCTCGAAGGCTTAGGACTTTGCTATCAATTAGATAAACTTGCAGCTGGTGATTGCTCTCACTCAATGGCAAGAACATATGATATTGAAGTTTGGATCCCATCCATGGGTATCTTCAAAGAAGTGTCTTCCGTTTCTAATGCTAGAGACTATCAAGCTCGTAGAGGTATGATTCGTTACAAAGACAAAGATGGCAAGATGCATTTCTGCCATACCTTAAATGGATCCGGCTTAGCCACCTCTCGTGTCTTCCCGGCCCTTCTAGAGCAAAATCAACAAGCGGATGGCTCAGTTATCATTCCTGAGGTCTTACGTCCGTTTATGGGTGGTTTATCCGTCTTAAAACCAATTAAGAAATAAAATAAGTATCTGAATAAGTCGTTAAGAGTTTCTTAGCGGCTTTTTCTTACACTTAAAACCCATTGAAATCGTAAATTCTAATGGGAATGAAAACTCGTTAAAACTTCAACATTTAATGGGGATAAGAATATTAAAAAAGCGATTATCCATTGGGAAAACCGCCTCGAATTTATGATTTAGATTATTTCTCTTCGAAATTAACTTCTTGAACGTTGTCGTTTTTCTTATTGTCTTGCAT
The DNA here is from genome assembly GCA_963657245.1 of Lachnospiraceae bacterium. Classification (GTDB taxonomy): domain Bacteria; phylum Bacillota_I; class Bacilli_A; order RFN20; family CAG-826; genus UBA4951. The sequence continues at coordinate 23,946 of CAVKLJ010000010.1, read as the reverse complement.
CGCGCCATAGATGATTGCAAGAATACCAACAACAGTATCAGTGAAGACGAAGGATAAGACACCAAATACAATCCAGTTTGCTTGGCTATATGTTTTGTCGCTAGAAGAATGTCTTAATAAGATGATGTCGAATACCAAACCCGGGATTTGCCAAATGGTTAAGAACATGAATGTTACGGCGTATCCTACCATAAGGGCTTTTGCTGCTTCTTCGGTTATGTTGTTTTGGGATACAAGTTCTCTTAATACTTCAGATGAATTGGCTGCTGCAATGAATGTGAAGAATAAGATGAATGTCGTGAGGATAAGACCTATTGATAAAACCAGGTCGATGATGCTTAATACTTTAATTGCTTTCTTCATTTTTTACTCCTTGTATTTGAAATGAATATTACCGTTATTATACGACACTTTTGCTATAGCGCCGTTCTTAATTGGTAAAGATGGTGAATAATGTCCTAAATCAATGTCAAAAAGGATAGGAACGTTTAATGACGATAGAGGTCCTTTAACCGCTTCGAATCTATCTAGTCCAAATGGCGCATTATCCCAACAAAGAGGTCTACCTATAAGGAAGGCTATTGCAGTATCAAACCAACCCGCTTCTTTCAATTGAAACAAGGCTCTACGGATAGAAAGAGGAGAAAGATCACATGCTTCAAGATACCAAATCACTCTTTCTGGATGCCTTTTGATAAACTCTTTTGTTCCGTCAAACTTTGTTCCACAAATGTTGATAAGACAATCTAAACATCCACCAAGCAATCTTCCTTCAACGTCCCCATTCCAATTATATGGAGTGATTATTTTCTTACTCATATAACGGAAACGGTGCAATGGGTTTATTTCTTTCTTAACTGTTGGATCGAATTTCTTTTTGAAGTTAGGTTTATTCCATTTTTCGTATCCAGAGAATTCTTTTTCTCCTTCTAACATTTTTAAGGAATCTAATTGATTCAAACGTAATGGCTTTTCAAAGAAGGATGGGGCGCATGGTCCATAGATGGTTATTAAATCTGTTAATGTTGTTAATGTGTGGGTTAGATGAGTGTTGTCAGAAAAACCCATAAACCATTTAGGCTCAAGGGTTTTTATTTTTTCAAAATCAACGAATGGCAAAATTTCATCCATAAGTTCTCCTCCTCCAACAGAGAGAATCAAAGATGTATCGGATTCATATGCGTCCATGAATTCCTTTGCTCTTTTTTCTGGAGATGATGAAGCGACAACTCCTTCATCAAGATTTACGCATGAGCCTTCTTCGATAACGAATCCTAAACGTTTAAGATTCTTTTTTGATTGGATATACCTTGTTTGATAAGGTTCGGTTGTTACCCCAAAAGAAGGGGCAATCATAGTGATTTTTTGATTTTTTGATATAAATTCTGCTTGTTTCATCGTGACTTTATTCTAACAAAAAGATGAAGAGGAGGTTATTTATTTTGGTTATCAAAAAATAATATAGAAAAGAACGTCTGTTATGATCGACGAATTAAAAACGTAATAGGCAAATAAAACGTAACACAAAAAGAATGAAAATAATTTCGGTGTTGCTATAATTATTAAGCCATCGTGAGGAACGCTTTATGAACCTGGTCAGGATCGGAAGGTAGCAGCCATAAGTAAAGATTCCTGTGCGGTGGTTTTTATTTAATCGTTATGAGTGATGAAGAATATATGAAAATAGCCTTTCAAGAGGCGCTTCTGGCAAAAGAAGAAGGAGAAATCCCTGTTGGTGCTATTGTTGTCAAAGATGGAGAAATAATTGGCAAAGGGCATAACCACAGAGAGGTTGATTTTGATATATCCTCACACGCTGAAATCGAAGCAATCAAACAAGCAGAAAAACATTTAGGCAATTGGCGACTTACTGGAGCAACTCTTTATGTAACTCTTGAGCCATGCTTAATGTGTGCTGGAGCTATTTTGCAATCTAGAATAAATAAGCTTGTGTTTGCTTCTCCTGATGAAAAAGATGGTGCGATCATCTCCAATTACTTTGTTTATGATCAGCCATCAATCCATGAAAGGCCATTGGTCTATCACGGCGTTTTATTTAATGAATGTAACGACCTTTTGAAAGATTTTTTCAAAAACAAAAGAAATAAATAATCTCTCTTTTTTCGATGGTTGCTACACTTTCTATACTGTGTATAAAAAATTCTCTAAACATTCGAATTTATGTGACTTTTTGTGATAAAATTATCCGCGGTATTATTTAGCCATGTTAGATTTAATTCACATTAGGAAACAATATTATGTAGATAAAAAGCCATTCGACGCGCTGAAAGACTTAACTGTTTCCTTTGCTGAAAAAGGGTTTGTTTGTATTTTAGGCCCTTCTGGATGTGGCAAAACTACAACATTAAACATCATTGGTGGATTGGATCATTATTCTAGCGGTGATTTATTGATTGATGGCAAATCAACAAAAGAATTTAAAGATTCTGATTGGGATGCCTATAGAAATGAACAGGTTGGTTTTGTTTTTCAACATTACAACCTCATTAATCATTCAAACGTTCTTTCTAATGTTGAGACTGCTTTGTTATTAAATGGTGTTAAACGTAAAGAAAGAAGAGAAAAGGCTTTAAAAGCTCTTGAAGCGGTAGGTCTTTCTGGCAGTGAGAAAAAGAAACCAAGTCAACTTTCTGGTGGTCAGATGCAGCGTGTTGCCATTGCCAGGGCCATCGTAAATAATCCAAGAATCATTTTAGCTGATGAGCCAACAGGCGCCCTTGATTCAAAAACATCCGTGCAAATCATGGATATTCTTAAGAAGATGAGTGAAAACTGCCTTGTCGTTATGGTTACTCACAATGCTGAATTAGCCAAGATTTACGCGGATAGAATCATTGAGATGAAAGATGGGGAAATTATTAACGACAGCAATCCTCTTCCGACGAATAAGGTTTCTAACGTCGAAACTCTAGAAAGAAAGAAAACATCAATGAGTCTTTTAACGACCTTTAAAAGCTCATTCAAAAATATTTGCACCAAGAAAACAAGAACAATCTTAACTGCAGTCGCATCATCGATTGGCATCATTGGTGTTGCTTTAGTTTTATCTATTACAAATGGGTTCTCCGCTTATGTCTCTAACCTTGAAGCGTCAGTTGCCTCAGGCGTTCCAATAACAATTAATAAAGTTACATATTCCTACACTTCAAATGATCGAAATGACGGATATACTCAATATCCCGATGATCAAAAGGTTTATGTTTATGACACCTCATCAACAAAATCCATTTCTCATACGAATTACTATACAAGCGAATATATCAACCAAGTTCTTAACCCTCTTGTCTCTGATGGTTTAGCTCAATCCGTTATCTTGAATAGACAAGGATTGAGTTTCAACATTTTCAAAGAACTAACGGCGACAGATGGAACAAAATCCTACGTGAAAATAAATCAGTACAAATCCGCTTCAGCATCTGGCTCAATCCTTGATACGGCAATCTCCTTACCTACAACGATTTTCCATGAACTTTATGGCAAAGAGGAAGGACTTGGAAAATCATACGATATTATTTCTGGTCGCTTCCCTACCTCCAGCGATGAATTAGTTCTTATAACCGATAGATATAACCGTGTAACAAAGAATACGTTGATAAGTTTAGGACTACTTTCATCTAGTGATAAAGAAACAGCAAGTATTTCTTTCTCCGATATTCTTGGAACGACGTATAAGTCATATTTCCCTTCAAAGATTTACACAAAAGGTGGAGATGGATATAAGCTCAAAGTTAACGCATATAAAAACATTACTCCAACCTATGATTTCTCAACAGGTAAAATCTCTTATTCCGGAGAAAAAGAAGAGAAAGAAGTTGATCGTTATTGCGAGATAGATGATACCCAAGAAGGATATGCCGCTCTTTATAACAATGATGCAAAATATCAGCCAAAAGTTTTAAAAATCGTTGGTGTTTTACGCCCATCTGAGACTTCATACATCAATTTGATGCCTGCATCAATTGGCTATCTTCCTTCCCTAAAAGATGAATTCGTTAAAGATACGGAAGAAAATTGCCAAGGATTGCAAGACGTGATGAAAAACGCCTGGTATTTCACAAGTGAAGAAAACAGCAGTAACCAAGATGGACTCGATCGTCTTGCCGATGCGGTAAATAACGCCATTTCTTCGTTATCTGATGGAAATGAGACTTTAAGCACGTCCTTAGCCAATAAGATTGCCTCAGCCATAAGCTATGAATATTTCTCAACCCAACAACGTTATATCGATGGCGGATATAGAATGGTTCCGTACTATAGTGGTTATTTCTCTGCGGCTAAATTAATAGGCGCGGATTATCGTGAAGATTTAGTTGGCAAGTTTGTGGATAAATTAGCCGCTTCATCAGGTGAAGAAAGAAGCGATCTTGTTGCAAAACTTATTGTTAGATTAAGCGAGCCATCTTTCTATACGAATGAATATGAAAACGATACCTTTGATATTAAGGATGATGAGCTGAATTTGGATTTTAACATCCTTGATTTAACGGCATATTTCCAATCATATTCTTTGATAACATCGGTTTTGATATTCCCATCATCTTTAAGCAATAAAGATATATTGAAAGCAAGACTAGACGCATGGAATAGTGGCGTTTCAGAATCCCAAGCTGTTTACTATACGGATATCATGTCTTCTTACACATCAACATTAGGAACTCTTGTTTCTTTGATATCTTTAGTCTTTGTCTTGTTTGCGTCAATTTCTCTAATTGTCTCATCTATCATGACTGCAATAATCACCTACGTTTCCGTTGTTGAAAGAACAAAAGAAATAGGAATTATTAGAGCTTGTGGAGCTAGAAAACGTGATGTTGGGCATCTTTTTGAGGCCGAATGCGTGATGATTGGCTTAACTGCAGGTATCTTAGGCGTATGTGTAACATTAATTTTAAACATTCCTTTATCTTTAATCGTTGACCATTTGTATCCAGGCAATGGATTAGAACATATTTCTACTCTAAACCCATTGCATGCGCTTATACTTATCTTGTTATCCGTTTTCTTGGCTTTCATTTCTGGTTTCATCCCAGCGAGGATAGGGGCGAAGAAAGATCCGGTTGAAGCCTTAAGGAGTGAATGATATGCCGACCCACCGAGAAGAACTATTAGAAAAGATAAAGAACGCTCCAAAAATAGATGTCGACTACAAGATAGGTTTAAACGAAGAACAAGTCGAAGCTCAACAAAAAGCGGGCCTAGAAAATAAAACGAAAAAGAACGTTACCAAGACCTATTGGCAAATCATCTTTGATAATGTTTTTACATTCTTCAATATTGTTTATTTCATAATTATTGCTCTTATGGTGGTTGCCCATATGGATATGACAAACTATTTCTTCTGTTTGCCTGTTCTTTGCAACATGTTTATTGGCTTATTCACCGATATCCACACTAGACATTTAGTTGATAAATTACGTTTGATCACCGATCCTAAAGCGGTTGTTGTTCGTGATGGGAAAGAAATTAGCATTCCAGTTAACGAAGTTGTTCTTAATGATGTTATGGTTCTTTCAGCAGGAGAACAAATCTGCGCGGATTCCACGGTGATTTTTGGAAAATTAGAAATTGATGAATCCTTATTAACCGGTGAATCGATAAGTGTTACCAAAGAGGTCGGAGATACTGTTTTAAGTGCGACACATGTTAAATCTGGAAAAGCCTACGTAAAGGTTTCTGCGGTTGGTAATGCCAATTACGTCGAAAGCATTCAATCAAGCGTCAAACAATTTAAGCGCCCCAACAGCGAGCTTAAATCTTCTTGTTTACATATCTTCTTAACGACAGGAATTATTGCTGTTTTCCTTGGAATCGTTACAACCTTAGTTTGGGTTATTCGTTCTGCTGCAAAAGGTGAATTAAATTATGAGTCATATCAGAAATTCATCCCATCTTTATCTGGATCGATGATTGCGATGATTCCAGCTGGCTTATATTTACTTGTTTCTTTAGCTTTGGCTGTATCTATTGGAAGACTTGCAAGAAAGAAGATGAACGTTCAAGAACTCTATTGCGTGGAGATGCTTGCAAAGGTTGATACGATTTGTTTTGATAAGACTGGAACTATTACAGACGGCCAATTGAATTTAGCGAACTTAGATTGTTATGGAAATTTTGACAGAACAACTTTAGAAAAATATATCCATTCAATCCTCAAAGAAACTGGAGATAGCAACGTAACAGCCAAATGTCTTCTTTCTTCTTTTGCCGAATCAGATCTAAAGCCAAGTAAAGTTATGCCATTTGATTCCGATAAGAAATACGCTTACGGATGTTTTAAAAATGTTGGCTCCTTTGTTTATGGTGCACCAGAATTCATCAAGGGTGAAGTAAGCGATGAGCAAAAGGAGAAACTCGAATCTTTAGCCAAACAAGGTTTTAGAGTTTTAGGTGTTTATTTTTCTAAAAAGGCAATAAATGAAGAATTGCCTACTGATTTAGAACTCGTTGGCATCATTTCCTTAACAGACCACGTTAAGGGAGATGCAAGAAAGAATATTGAGTGGTTCGTCTCTAATGGGGTTGATGTAAAAATCATCTCTGGTGATAATGCTGCAACGGTTGCGTATATCGCTAAAGAGGCAGGTGTTCCTAACGCTGATAGATATATTTCTATGGAAAATGTCGATGATTCTGAAATCGATGATATAGCAAAGAATTACACTGTTTTTGGACGTGTAAAACCTGAACAAAAAGCAAGCATTATTGCTGCTTTACAAAAAGAAGGTCATAAGGTTGCTATGACTGGAGATGGTGTTAATGATATTCTCGCTCTTAAGAAGGCAGATTGTTCTATCGCTATGGGTTCCGGCTCATCTGCTGCAAGAAATGTTTCTCATATTGTTTCTGTTGATAATGACTTCTCTAAGCTTCCTGATGTTGTTGCAGAAGGAAGAAGAGCAATCAACAACCTTCAAAGAAGCGCATCTCTTTTCTTAGGAAAAACAATATTTGCCATTACTTTAAGCTTTGTATTCCTCATCTCTCAATTATGTGGAGGAATCCCATATCCATTTGCACCTAAGAATCTTTATGTTTGGGAAATCATCACCATTGGAGGAGGAGGATTCTTCCTTGCCCTTCAATGGACGAATGATCGTATTAAAGACAGTTTTATGAGTAATGTCTTAAGACGGGCAATTCCTGGTGGATTTGTTCAGATTGTTGCTGTTTTGATAACTTACGGAGTTGCGTTGTTTGCTCCTGAGTTTATGTCTCGTGAACAAGCAAAGTTCATCTCTGTTATTAGCTTCACGGTATTAAGTTATTGCGTTTTGGCTAGGGTTTCTTGGAAATTTGACCTTTATAGAGGAAGCATATTTGGTCTTCTAACAGTCTCTGGCGTCGTATTCTTTGTTCTTGATTTCTTCTATGGAACAAAACTCGTTAGTTGGCTATCAAGGAACAAGATACCGGATGATGAATTAACTAGCATCTTTGGTTTGCAATATTCTTGTATGGATGGAAATCACTGGATATTCCTAACCATACTGACTCTTGGCCTTATTGCCGTTTATGCATTGTTTGTTTTCCTTGATATACGATTCTTTCAGAAAATTTCATTGAAAAAGGAGCTTAAAAATGAGAATTAATCCTGAAGTTAAAAAAGCCTTAGAAGAAGGCAAGGCAGTCGTTGCCTTAGAGAGCACGATTATCTCCCATGGCATGCCATATCCAAGAAATGTCCAAACTGCACTTAGTGTAGAAAAGGTCATTCGCGATAATGGAGCAATACCTGCGACCATGGGCATAATTGATGGCGAACCAATTATTGGTATGACACCAGCGATGATTGAAGAATTTGGTAAGAGAAAAGGCATTGCTAAAGTTTCTAAACGCGATTTCCCAGTCGTTGTTGCTAATGGCGGATGGGGCGCTACAACAGTTAGTGGAACAATCCTTATGGCTAAAGCCGCTGGTATCGAAGTCTTTGTCACAGGTGGCATCGGCGGAGTCCATCGTGGTGCAGAAAATACAATGGATATCTCCCGTGATTTATATGAAATCGGCGAAAATCCAGTTACAGTAGTTTGCGCAGGATGCAAAGCCATCCTTGATATCGATAAGACCCTTGAAGTCTTAGAAACACAAGGTGTTACTGTCATGTCTTATAAAGAAAAAGGCTTTGCAAACTTCTATTGCCGTAATTCTGGTAAACCAGTAGACGTAGTTTTTAACTCCCCTCTCGAAGCGGCCAAAATCATTGATGCCAAACGTGAGTTAGGACTTACTGGTGGAATGTTGATTGCAAACCCTGTTCCTGAGAAATACGCCTTATCTCATGAATATATCGATAAAATCATCGATGATGCGATTAGAGAATGTGATGAAAAAGGAATCAAGGGCAAGGATATCACACCATTCTTGCTTGCAAAGATCGCGGAAGTCACGGGCGGAAAGAGCCTTGATACAAATATCGCCTTGGTTCTTAATAATGCCGAACTTGGTGCTAAAATTGCTGTGGAATATGCAGCCTTAAAGAAAGAACACAAATAATGAACACAGAGCAAAAATTTAAAATAGCTCTCAAAGAGATGATGCAAACAAAGCAGCTTAGTGACATCAACGTTACCACGCTTTGCGACAAGTTACATCTTCATAGGCAAACGTTCTATTATCATTATCAAGACATCTATGATCTGTTGGCCTCCATCTTCTTAAATGAAGATGTGCCAGGATTAATAGACTGCAACGAGATAAATGAAATTTTAGAGTGTCTTTTGGCCTATTCTATCCGTAACTTTGATTTCTTGCATTCCACCTATCTTTCCGCTGGCGCCGATTTGGTTGATGACTTCTTTTACAACAAAATAATCGCAAGAATGATCAACCTTTATAACCCACATGCTGGACTAGGCATGACCAAAGCCACATATAGAAACGTCGCAAGAAGGTTTGCAAGCAACATTTCTCAAGAGTTTGGCTACATCTTCAAAAACAAGGATGTCACCGCTCAAAAGGCTGAGAAAACGCTTAAAAAGTACATTCAGTTTGCAACTCTTATCTTATATCCAGCGTTGGTATCCTTAACAAGAGAGGAAAAGAAACGTTAGAAATCTTTATTAATAAGCAAGAAGAAGGAATATAATTAACACGTTGTTTTTAGAGAACCTCATCCTTCTTTGCTTAAAAATCTAGTAATGATACACGTGTGTTTGGTCATTACGAACACAAAATATGGAGGATTACATATATGAAAAAAAGTGAAGCTATGGGCTGGATTGTCTATATCTTGATGCTTGCAATAGCCGCGGTTGTTGGCTTTGCCATTCTTAGACCTGCCCTTAATAACGCTACCTTACCAATGAGTAGCATTCTATTCATCCTTATCGCAGTTGTCGCTGGTATCTTATTAGCGGCAAACTTCCTTGAGCTTGGACATATCATTGGTGCAAAAATCGGTGGTTATAAAATCACAAAGGTTAGTATCTTAGGAATGCAATTCCAAAAGGATAAAGAAGGAAAATTCCGTTTTGGATTTACGTTTGGTTTTGATGGTTTAACCGGTGAGACTGCAATTGCCCCAAAAGACCCTAACAAAGCAAACCCAAGACATTACATTTATGCCCCACTTTTGTTGCTTCTTCTTGAAGTTGCAGCCTGTGTCGCATTCATGGTTATCGGACTTACATTACGCACAAATCAACCAGTCTGGTATTCTTCTTACATCTTTGCATTAATCGTTTTAACGATTGTCGTTATCGTCAATCTTTATAACATCTTCCCTGCTGCATTAGACAGCAAGAACGATGGTTATTTAATGACTATTTTGAATAACAAAACAAATGTCTTAGCCTATAACAACCTTTTGCTTGCTCAAGAGAAAATGGCTCTTGGCGAAGAACTTCCAGAAACCCCTGTTTATGAACAAGTCACAGACTTCACAAACTCTTTAAACCAAATCTCTTTATATAAAGCTTTATCTGAAAAGAATTATGAAAGAGCCTTAGAAATCAATGAGTTTACGATTGCATCTAAGGACAAAGTTTCTTCTAGAGTCTATAACAATGCTGTTGCACAAAAACTTTCTATTCATTTATTAGTTTCTGATTTTGAAACAGCCAAAAACGAATATATCGATTTACCTTTAGAGAATAAGAAATACATTGCAGACCTTTCTAGTGCCCCTGCCGTAAGAGCTTATTTACTCGTTTCCGGACTTATCGATGAAAGCGAAGGAGAGACAAAAGAAGCTCTTTCCAAAGCCGACAAAGCCATTAAGGACTCAGGCGAAGAGAAGAAAGCAATTGAACTTGAATTAATCAAAGAGTCCCTTAGAAAGGTTGTAGAGAAACATCCTGATTGGGATTATAGCGACTATTCCTTTGATGACGATTCTTCTAAAGAAGAGAAGAAAGAAGAATCCAAAGAGGAAACAAAAGAAGAGAATAAATAATTCCTCTTAACTATCTACCCCAGCCAGCATCTTAACGGGTGCTGGTTTTTCTTATCTTAAAACCCCATTCTTTGCGGTTAATGATCTAGCTAAGAGAAATAAGAATGGGGGTTTAAGAAGGCTAAAATGGCCTAAATTTAAACGGAAATGGTTTTCTTGGTAAATTATTCAATTGATGGATAACGAGTCAATCCAAGTGCTTGTTTAGTTACTTAAAGCATTGTTTTTTCTTTAGTTCAAAATGCAAAATAAAGTGTCCTAAAATGACTAAAGAAAAAACTTCGACAATTAATTCAATTTATAAAGATTGAAATAAATGCCGAAGTTGGGGCTAGTGTTTCCAAAGAGACCTATAAAGGTCGCTAGAGAGCAATTTAGAAGCAGTTTTTGTTGGGAAGTACTGCGCCATCTCCATAACATCTGATGCGGAAAGGTGTTCTTTTCTGCAATAGTTAGCAAGTATCGAATAATTTCGCTTAATCTCTGCAAGAGGAGTCATAGCAATATAAGAGAGGAAGGCGTTTGTCGTCACATTATACTTATCAATCTTGTAATAAGGCTTTCTGAGGGTAAAACGTTTCTCAAACATGTAAACATTTTTCTTACCGGATGTAGCCTTGTTGGTCATGATTTCAATTCGATCTTCCAAGGAGATCTTTTTGCCTTTGAGAACGTTGATGAAATTGTCTCCGGTATAGAATCCGTAGACGTCTGCATCCTTAGAAATGTATCTCAATTCGATTGCTCTTAGGGCGCTTGGCTCTTCCTTTCCCGGAAGGTAATAGACGCCATATGAGTAACGATTTATATCCTTGGATTTCGTTAGTCTTAGTAGCTCTTCTTTGACTGCGGCATCTGTCATGTTTTTATCATGGATATCAGAGAGGAAGAAGAGTTCTGATGGTTCGAATTTTTTTTGTATGTTCAATAATAATTTACTTTGCACAATCGAATTATATCACGAACACAAAAAAAGGTAAAAAGATAACTTTAATATTTTGAAAATATTGATAACCATCGAATGATTTTGACTATAAATATTTAGATTTTTGCCAAAAATTATTGTTTTTAGATATTAATTCGTGGATATCTATATATAGAAAAAAGAATGATTTCAGGCAAAAAGAAAACCCGTTTTTACACGGGTTGATTTCATTGAATTTAGGGGGTTAGTTATCGCCACCAATAGACATCTTTTTGATTAACGCATCAGGGCAAGAGAAACTATAAGTGTCTTTAACATTGTTATCTAATCCCTTGATATCCATCATCATTTGTCCAATGTTTCCGGCTAAGGTTATTAGATCTAATGGCTCAGCAATCTTACCATCTCTAATCATGAAACCTTCTGCTTGGCAAGAGAAGTCTCCGCTAGAGAGATTTAAGCCTGTTCCTAGACCTGCTATATCGGTTATATAAACACCTTCTTTGATGTCCTTAATAAGATCGTCTTTAGACAGTTTTCCGGGCTTTACAACGATGTTGGTTGTTCCGACGCCTATTTTACCAGAGCTAAGCGCGGCGTTGCCTGTAGTCTCTTTGTTTGCTTTTGCAGCCGTTTCGCGGTTATAGAAATGAGTCATTAAAATACCATGATTGACAACTTTTTTATTTTCTCTAGCAACACCCTCTCCATCAAAGTAAGTATAGGTTGGTCCTTTTCTTAATGGGACTTCGTCAATAGAAAGCTTTTTGGAGGCAACCTGTTGTCCTTCCTTGCCAATGAGGTAGGAACGTTTCTTTTGGATGGCGATTGAGGAGTTTGCGCTCAAGAAAGCGGAAAGTAAGGAAATGAAGACTCCTCTATCTAATAATGTTGGATATTTTCCAGCCTTGCATGGCTTGCCACCAAATTTCTCTTTGCCTTCCTTGATGATCTCGCTTACGAACTTATCTTCATCAAATTTAGAAAGATCTGGACCAACGAATGTCCTATAAGATGTTTTAACATCATCTCCGCGTTTTAAGACTACGCCTGCGTAAATTGCACATGAGTTTGATTTCTCGCTCAGCTTAAGACCGTAGGAGTTGTAGAAGTAATGTTCTGCTTCACATTCAGAATAGACGACGGTTTCAACTTCAGAAACTTCAGGATCTTTTGCAAAGAGATCGTTTTCAACCTTTTTAATCAAAGAAATCTTTTCTTCAAGAGGTTGGCTCTTTAACTCTTTTGAGAAGAACGTTCTCTTCTTATATTTTTCTGATCCCTTAAAAATTTCTAAGCAATCTGTTCTTTCTGAGGATTTAGCGGATTCAACGATTCCTTTCACTAAGAAATCAGCTGATTCGTCTTCGGCCTTCTCGGTTAAACAGAAACCGAACTTGCCATTATAGATTCCTCCTGCGACGACCGATTGGTCGTTATTGATGCTATAGGAGTCTATTTCATGATGGAATAGAGAGATAGAAATTGACGAAGAAGACGCGGTTTGTAATTGGCTTGAAGTTATACCCGCTTCTTTGGCTTTTTCAAAGAATTTGTTGACGTTCATTTCAATTCTCCTCCTCTTCCTCCAACGGAAATGTTTTTAATACGAATGGTTGGTTGGCCAACGTTTACTGGAACCATGCCAGAGGAGGCTCCACATACGCCTTGTCCTAAGGCTACGTCATTACCAACTCTATCGATGTTCATTAAGACTTCTTTTCCTGAGCCAATCAAAGTGCATCCTTTTACCATCTCGCAGATTTTTCCATCACGGATGATATAGGCTTCATCAGCAGAGAAGTTGAAGTTACCAGTGGTTGGTTCAACCGAACCTCCACCAAAGTTAGCAACATAAATTCCAAGCTTTGTGTCTTTGATGATGTCTTCTGGATTATCTTTTCCTGCAGCAATGTATGTGTTCGACATTCTTGATGTAGGTTCGTATCTATAGTCTTGTCTTCTTGATGTGCCGTTTGCTTCTAAACCAAGACGTCTGCCATTGAGTTTATCGATCATGAAGTTCACGCAAATTCCATCTTTGATCAAGAGATTCTTTTGAGTTACATGACCTTCTGAGTCGATGTTATTAGATCCCCATTCATTTGCAATCGTTCCATCATCATATGCTGAAACTATAGGGCTTGCGATTTGCTTGCCTAAGGATTCTGAGAAGACGGAAAGTTTCTTTGCAGTAGCAGAGGCTTCGAGGGAATGTCCACACGCTTCATGGAAAACAACTCCGCCCCAGCCATTGGCTACAACGACGTCATATTTACCTTGTGGGCATTCTTTTGCGCTTAGTAAGGCAACGGCTTTTTCTCCAACCTTCTTTGCTAGATCTTTATAAGGAATTCCGTTGATGAAATAAGACCAAGATGCGGATTTTCCTGGGCCGGCAAAATAACTTTGAATGTTATTGCCATCCATAGCAGTGGCCTCAATCATCAGTCTTCCTCTTTCTTCATTGTTTTTGAAATGCTTTGCTTCTTCGCCTTCGGCATTCCAAATTTCAATCTTTTTATAATGGTCGCTAAAATAAGCAGCAGCCATTACGATACGATCATCAACTTTCTTAGTGATTTCGCTTACTTCTTTGCAATAAGCGATCTTCCCCGCCATTGGTGTATCCGTTAAATGCTCATCGATTTTGTTGATGATTTTGACCTTTTCATTTTTAACGGATTTAACGGTGATTATTCTTTCATCAGAAAATCTCTTTGATAGCTTGCTTGCTAAATCGATAAGTGATTTTCTATTTATTTTTGATGTGTAGCCGTAAACGGAATTGAATCCTTTGAGAATACGGATGCCACATCCATATGAACAGCTCTTAATTGCCGATTCAACAGAGAGATTTTCTACGCTGATGCTTTCAGAGATTTTATCTTCGAAATATATTTCGGCATAGTCTCCACCTGTTGCTAATGCGACGTTTAAAATGTCCATTGCTAATTTATTAGATATCATAGCCCTCTCCTAACAAGGGCAATCTTAGCACCATAAGAAAATTAACTCACTAAAAATGCGCTAAATATTTCAAAAAGAACATACGTTCTATTTGCTATAATACGTATGTGATTAACTTCCATGAACTTCTAGAACAAGAAAGGGCTGAGTTTCAAAAGAAACAACCCTCTTTAACCAAAGACGATATCAAGTACATTTCTGGAAAAGATACGTTCAAGGGAAAATTTACCGGTTTTCTGACTAGAGCCTATTATCAAAAAGAGAAAGTCATTAGAACTGGTGAGTTGTTTTATGGTTATGTTTTCTCTGAATGGGATATGAATTCTAATAAGGATTCACCTGTGATTTCTTATGTTTTGTTCTCTCCAGAACGAAATTTGGCGGAAAAACCATCTATTTTTAAGAAAATAGTAGAGAATCTTCAACAATTTAACGATATTTCTCCAAAAGACAGAAAATCCAAAAAACTAAAAAATCTCATTGAAAACCCTTTATCTGAAGCACCATATGAAGAGGTGCCAACAACCCTCTCAGAAGGTCATATTGTCTTCTTTTGCAAAACATTTCGTAACAGAAGCTTTGAATATTCCTTCAATTTGGGTTTAAATTTATTTATCGTCAATCCCACAATATCAAAACAAATATTGTATCTTCCTGAACGGTATATGACTGAAACGTTCAAAAAACTCTATGAAGAGAGAAAGCTGATGCTATAAAGGAGGAGGAAATTATGGCAACTCTTTATTATTTAGGACATGCAACATTTAGAATCAAAACAAATGAAGGCAAGGTAATCTACATTGATCCTTTTGGCGGACAACCTTATATGTATAGTTTGCCAGCTGATTTGGTTTTGATAACTCATGAACATTATGACCATAACGAATTGAAACTCGTTCCTTTAAAAACCGGAGCGAAGGTTATTCGTAGCATCAACGCGTTAAACAATGGTTCATATAAAGAGTTTGATATTGGTGGCATTCAAATAAAAGCAGTGCCGGCATATAATTCCCATCACGTTAAAGATGAATGTGTTGGCTATATCGTCTCCTTTGATAATTTAAAGGTATACCATGCTGGAGACACAGACTTCATTCCTGAGATGAGAGACTTAAACAAAGAGAATATCGACTATGCTCTTTTGCCGTGTGATGGTTTCTATACTATGCCAGTCGATGAATTTGACAAAGCCATTGAAGCAATAAATCCACGTTTTGCAATTCCTATGCATACCCATGTTGGTGTAGACTTTGATGAGGATGTTGTTAAAGGAATTAATACTCCTAAGAAACTAGTAATACGTCCTGGAGAAGAAATCGCACTATAAAAATGGAAGCAGCTAAAATTATCAAGAAGATCGCGGCATATCTTTTATTCGTTGCCGCAGCCACCTTCTTTTTCTATCAAATGGTCATTCTTATGACCTCAATGTATATCGATCCTGGTGATGATGTTAATGCCTATTATTTGGCTAACATCTTTAAGCCGATCATGTATGTTATTGTTTGCTTGGCTTTAATGTTTATTAGCCAATTTGTTTTGATTGGCAAAGACAATAAATACATAACATCGTTGTTATTAATTATTCTTTTTGGAGTAGGGCTCGTTGTCTCTATATTTATCCTCGCTAAAGGAGTTACAGCCATACCAACAAACAAATATTGCCAAGATCCATCTTTCCTTTATTATGTCATCTTCCCATTAATGGCTATATGCCTAGGCGAAGTTGCTTATGGTGTTGTAATGTATTTTTCTGACAAGAAAGAAAAAGAAGAACTCAAAAAAGTCGAAAAAGAAAAAGAATTAAAACAAGATGGCGTTAATTTAACGAAAGAATAGCTTCTTTCGGAAAATTTGACTTGATAAGTCGTTTTTACTTCGGTAAGATAATGCGCGTATCTCTCTTAGTTATCAAGTTGAGTAACTAGGCGAAAGGAGTAATAGAAAATGAAACAAGGAATCCATCCAACTTACCACCATTGCAAAGTCACCTGCATCAGCTGCGGTGCAACATTTGAATCTGGCTCAACCATGGGCGAAGAAATCAAAGTTGAAACTTGCTCTAACTGCCACCCATTCTACACTGGCAAACAAAGAACAGTTTCTACCGATGGCCGTATCGACAAGTTCAACAAGAAACTTGAAAAAGCCAGCAAGAAATAAGTTTGATTTGGTAAATGGCAACTCCCTTAATTGGGAGTTTTTTCTTTGCCTATAATAATCGATAAATTGCTCTTTTTCATAAAAATAAGCGGGTTTTGACAAGGAAAATTCGTTTTTGATATTGTAAATAAAATATAAAACCATGATCATATTTCATCCCAAAGAACATATATAAAGAACTGAAATCTTTGTATGTTATAGGCATTACATTTCTCTTACTGGTTTATCGGTTATCTATAGTTATAGATATTTTTCACCGTTTGGTAGTTTTTTTGTGATTTTAAGCGTATGATAGAATGACGTAATAATGGAGGTAGAGGTATGGCAAAGAAAGCAGAAACAAAAACAACCAAGAAAAAGAAAACGGCTGTTAGCAAAGCTACTGTTGAAGAAGATGATGAAATTTTTGACCTCGATGAAGAAGAAAAAGATCCTGAAGAAGTCGCAGGAATGGACGCCATCAAAAAGGAATTTATTGCCCGTGCAAAAGAGAATGGCTCAATAAATCAACAAGAAATTTACGACTATATCGATAAGAACCGCTTAGCCCTTGAAGATAACGATGTTCAAGAGTTGATGGAATATTTTGCAAAAGAAAACATCAAAGTCGTTAATGGAGACGAAGCTCCTGAAGTTAACGAACCAACCGCTGAACAACTTATGGATGGTCCAGTTGATGACGATTTAGATGAAGATGGAGTCGATACAGCAGATATTGATGATGACTTCTTAAATGTCCAATCAGGTGATGTTAAAGTTAACGATTCCGTTAAGATGTATCTTAAGGATATTGGACAATATCAACTTTTAACTGTTGAAGAAGAACAAAAGTTTGCGAAAGCAGTTGTTGAAGGCGAAGAAGCAAAGAAAAAACTTCCTGAAGCTGAAGCAAAAGGCGATCAAGCTGAAATCGCTCGCTTAAATGAATTAATTTATGCAGGCAAAGAAGGAAGAGACGCTCTTGTTAACCGTAACCTCCGTCTTGTCATTGCTATTGCAAAGAAATATCTCGGACGTGGCATGCCATTCCTTGATTTGATTCAAGAAGGTAACCAAGGCTTATTAAAAGCGGTTGAGAAATTCGACTACACCAAAGGTTTTAAGTTCTCAACATATGCCACATGGTGGATTAGACAAGCCATCACTAGAGCTATTGCCGATCAAGCAAGAACAATCCGTATTCCTGTTCACATGGTTGAAACCATCAACAAGATGACCCGTGTTCAAAGAGCTCTTGTTCAGGAATTAGGCAGAGATCCAACACCAGAAGAAATTTCTGAAAAGATGAATGGAGAATTATCCCCATCACAAATCAGAGATGTTCAACGCATTGCCCTTGAACCAGTCTCTCTTGATACCCCAATCGGTGAAGAAGACGATTCTAAATTAGGCGACTTCGTTCGTGACGATTCTGAATTATCCCCAGGAGAATACGCTTCAAAATCCTTGCTCAAAGAAAGACTATATCAAGCAATGAGCGAATGCCTTACCGCAAGAGAAGAAAAGGTTCTTCGTCTACGTTATGGCTTAGATGATGGACGTCTTAGAACTCTTGAAGAAGTTGGTAAAGAATTTGACGTTACTCGTGAACGTATCCGTCAAATCGAAGCAAAGGCCATTCGCAAGTTACGCCACCCAACCAGATCCAAGATGCTTGGAGACTATCGTGATACGGCTATAACCACAGGGCCATCAAACACACACCATCACGAAGACTAAAAAAACAAAACGATAGGCTCTTGTTCTATCGTTTTTTAAACCGAATAATCATTTTGCAAGGAGGGTTTCATTAGCCATGAGCAAAAAATTTTATATTACTACACCAATTTATTATCCAAGTGCTTCACCTCACTTAGGACACGCCTATTGCACGACAATGGCCGATATCATTGCTAGAGGCAAAAGAATGAGAGGATTTGACACATATTTCCTCACAGGCCTTGATGAACATGGTGAAAAGATTCAAGACAACGCCAAAGCAGCAGGCGTTACCCCACAAGAGTTTGTTGATAACATTGCTACAAAATTTACTTCCCTTTGGGAAACGATGCATATCTCTAATGATGATTTCATTAGAACTACTCAACCAAGACATTACGAAACAGTTCAAAAGATATTCAGCAAATTCGTTGAAAATGATGATGTATATCTTTCTGCCTATAAAGGCTGGTATTGTGTTCATGAAGAAACGTTCTGGACTGATACTCAAATCGATAACGAAGATCATCTTTGCCCGGAGTGCCATAGACCTCTTGAACAAAAAGAGGAGCCAGCGTATTTCTTTAGATGCAAAAAATATGTAGATGATGTTGTTAATCTATTCGACAGTGAACCTAAGTTTGTTACACCTGTTGGAAGAAAAACAGAGATGGTCAATAACTTCATCAAACCAGGTTTGAATGATCTTTGCGTAACACGCACCTCCTTTGACTGGGGTATCCCAGTAAAAGAAGCGGAAGGCCACGTTATCTATGTTTGGCTCGACGCCCTTACTAACTACATTACTGCTTTAGGATATCTCCAAGAAGATGATTCCAAATTCCAAAACTATTGGATGGATAAGGATACGGAGATTGTCCACCTTATTGGTGCGGACATCACTCGTTTCCATACAATCTATTGGCCAATGTTCTTAAAGGCATTGAACCTTCGCCAACCATCTAGAGTCTTCGTTCATGGACTTATGATGATGAAGGATGGAAAGATGTCTAAATCCAAAGGCAACGTCATTCCAGTTCCTCCACTTGTTGAGAGATTTGGCGTTGATGCGGTTAGATATTACCTTGCAAGAGAAATTCCATTTGGGCAAGATGGACAATTCACCCCTGAACAATTTGTTGAACGCTTGAATATTGATTTAGCAAATAACTTTGGTAACTTACTTAACCGTTCGATCTCTATGATCATCAAGTATTTCGATGGAGTCATCCCTGAATATAAGGGAGAACTCAATCCTCTTGATGAAGGACTTAAAGAAGTAGCGGAAAAGACCGTTAAATCATATGAAATTCTTTCTGATGATTTGAAGGTCACCGAAGCGTACTCCTCAGTCATGGATTTAGTTTCTGCTGCTAATAAGTATATCGAAGAAAGTGCACCATGGGCTTTAGCAAAAGATCCAGCAAAGAAAGATGAACTTGCTTCATGCATGTCTCACCTTGCCAATGCCATATTCCTTTCGGGAATGTTATTATCTCCAATTCTTGTTACCAAATCAGAGAAACTCTTTGATCAACTAGGAGTTCCTGCTGAGATGAAAAACTATGAGACTGCAGTTAAATTTGGCTCCTTAGGTGGTCAAAAGGTTAATAAAGGCGATCAACTTTTCCCAAGACTTGATGCTGCAAGTGAGATTCAATTCATCGTTGACCTCATGAAAGCACCTAAAGAAAAAGCTGCTGCTTAATCTCCATATGTATAAGGCGTCTGTACGACGCCTTTTTCTCATATCAAAAATAGTAAAAGATAGTAAAGGATAGTAAAGGATAGTGAAATATAGTAAAAGAAATTCAGAATAGTAAAGGAGAGTAAAAATGAAAGACAACCCATTTTCAATCATATTTGGCAAGATTCCTTCTTTGGCGATTGAAAGACCGATGGAGAAGAGTGAAATAATAGATGCTTTTTCTAGTAATAATATCAATCAGCAAATATATCTAATAACATCAATTAGAGGCAGTGGAAAGACAGTCTTAATGACGGAAATATCGCAATATTTCAAAAGACAAGAAGACTGGATTGTTGTTGAACTTAATCCTGAGATTGATATGCAAGATAGTCTTCTTTCTAAACTCAATAGCCAAGCTGGCAACTTATTAACATCTTTGAATTTGAACCTTAGTTTATTCAACGTTTTTACTATTGGTGCAAAGTTAGAACACAAGATCACAGATAAAGAAACTGCAATAACAAAGGCTCTTGAACATCTAAAGAAACAAGGAAAAAGAGTCTTAATTACAATAGATGAAGCAATAAACAATAAGAACATGAAGATTTTCGCTACAATGTTCCAAATATTGGTTAGAGAAGATTTGCCGGTGTTTTTGCTTATGACTGGCTTATATGAGAATATAAGAAATCTTCAGGACGAAAAGAACCTTACCTTCTTATATAGATCACCACGTATTAACTTAGGACCGCTCAATTTAAAAGCGATTGAAAATAAATACAAGGAAGTCTTTGAAATTAATGATTCTGATGCTCAAAAGATGGCATCATTAACGTCTGGATACGCTTTCGCGTTCCAAGCGTTAGGATTCCTAACCTATAGGCATAATGGCAATTATCTCGAAGCGTTAGAGGACTACCGACTTTATCTAGAAGAATATTCCTATAAAAAGATTTGGTCTGAACTATCTAGCGTGGATAGAAAGATTCTTTATGCTGTGGCAAAAACTAAGAGCAAGAAAGTTAAAGACATCATTGAAACATCTAAGTTAGAAACTAACTATTTCAATCCTTATAGGAAGAGATTGATCGATAAAGGGATTTTGTGTAGTTATGAGAGGGGCTCTCTTAAATTCACCCTTCCTTTGTTTGAAGAATTTGTTGTTGATAATTTTCTTTTCGAAAATGAAGAATAATTTTTTTAACGTCCCTCTTTCTTGTTGATTAAGTGGATATAACAATAGATAATATTATTACCTAAGAAATCTTAGGCTAAGAAAAGTTAGGGTACAAAAATGATAGGCAGAATCGAAGAATTATCGGAATTAAGAGAACGTTATAATTCCAATAAATTTGAATTTGGAATAGTTTTTGGCAGTAGAAGAATTGGCAAAACTACGATTTTGATGAATTTTGCCGATGAAGCAAAAGGTTTTATCTATCAAGCCAAAGATGCAGAGTATGTAGATAATCTAAGATCATTTTCAAAAGGCCTCAGAAAACATATGGGTTTTAATGATTCATATGTATATCCATCTTTTGAAGAAGCCTTTGACGATATAATTACTTATAGCAAAAAGCATCGTTTCCTTTTGATAATTGATGAGTTCCCATATCTATGCAAATCCAACAAATCATTATTGTCTGTTGTTCAAGAATACGTTGATAGAAAGTTTCCTGAAGGAGACGTTAAGCTCATTCTTTCCGGAAGCAATGTTTCTTTCATGAAAGAACTTTTGGAAAACAAAAGCAATCCTTTATATAAGAGAGCGACATTTAAGATCAACGTTCGAAAGATGAGTTTAAAAGAAGCCGTTCTTTTCTTTGATGGACTTGATTATGAAAATGTTGGAAACTACCTTTCGCTCTTTGGGACCCACCCATATTATCTTTCGATGATAGATAAAAACCTTTCTTTTGAAGAGAATATCAAGAAATTAGTCTTTTCTAAATATGGTGTGCTTGTTGACGCCCCATTAAACGTTTTACCAACAGGCGCTTCAGCAAATCAGATGTTTAACAGTATTCTCTACGATATCTCTAAAAGAAAAAGATTTCCCAAAGAAATCGCGGAGATGTTGAAGATAGATTCCAACTATCTTTCTACTTATCTAAAGACTTTATGCGAGATGGAGATAATCGAAAAAAAGGAAATGTTTAAAGTGGGAAAGAAGAACAATTATTATGTAATCAGGGATTCTTTCTTGGAGTTCTACTATAAATTCGTGTTCGATTATAAAGAGCTCATATCTCTTGGTGGGGGAGAAAGATATTTTGAATCGGTTAAAGATGAATTCTACGCCTTCTTAGGACATGGATTTGAAAATGTCGTTAATCAATATATGAATGAAGAGAACATTAATGGGAATTTGCCATATTTCTATGGGCAAATACAATCATATAACGTTGATAATTCGAAGCTTGGAAGATCGATCGAGATTGATGGACTTGCTGAAGATATCAAAGGCAAGAAAGAATCTTTGCTTGTCATTGAATCGAAATACAGGAACAAGAATACATCAAAGGAAGTCTTAGATCATTTAAGAGAATCGATATCGATATTTGAAGGATACAAAGATATAGAAATATATTTGTTTTCTAGATACGGATTCTCGGATGATTTGTTATCATTAAACGATCCGCATGTTCATCTTAGAACATTGAGAGATATCGTAAGCGATAAATAACGTGATTGGAGTAAGTTGATATATGAAAGACGAATTGATAAATAAGAAATTTAATGCTAGCTGCATCTCTCTTTCCTATTTAGGGTTAGGAGAATGTAAATACGAGGATAAGTTAGTTTATGTTTCTGATTTCTATCCTGGAGATGAAGGAGAGATACTTATCTCTTATAAACGTAATGGACAATATTTTGGAAAGGTTGTTTCTTTAAGTAAGAAATCAAAAGATAGGATTGAATCTAAGTGTCCATATTTCTTTGGATGTGGTGGCTGTATTTTCCAAGACTATTCCTATGAAGCAGAGAAGGAACATAAAAGAAATCTTATCAAGAATCAGTTACACAAGGTTGGAGGAATTGATTTCGATGTATCTCCTACCTTAGGGATGGAAGATCCAACAAACTATCGTAATAAGATTCAGCTACATTTTGGCAAAGATAAGAATGGTGCGACTGTTTTAGGCTTCTACAAAGAAGGCACTCATAAAGTATTTCCAATCAAGAGATGCTTGATTGAAGATAAGAGAGGGGAAGATGTTGCCAATAAGATGTTATCTGTCGTTAAGGAACTTAAGATTGAGCCATATGACGAAGAAACAAATAAAGGTGAACTAAGACATTTGCTAATCAGAACATCGAAGAAAAACGATCAAATCCTTGCTGTTTTAGTAACGAAAAATGAAAATATCCACGATAAAAACCGCCTAATTGAGAAATTCAAGAGAATTTGCCCTGAAGTAACAACGTTCATTCAATCAGTGAATGGAAAACAAACGAATGTCATTCTTGGGGATAAGAATGTTCTTCTATATGGAGATGGATATATTGAAGACAAGCTTTGTGGACTTAAGTTTAAAGTGTCCGCGTCTTCTTTCTACCAAGTTAATCCAATAATGACAGAAGTCTTATATTCCAAGGCGATGGAATATGCCTCATTAAAAGAAGACGATGTTGTTCTTGATGCATATTCAGGTATTGGAACAATAGGCCTTGTTGCCTCTAAATACGTTAAGAAAGTCTATTCAGTTGAGATTGTCCCTGAAGCGGTTTCTGATGCGTTAGAGAATATGAGAATCAATAACATCACCAATTTTGAAGAACGTTTAGATGATGCGACTCTTTTCATCGAGAGGATGGCAAGAGAGGATAAGCATCTTGATGTCTTATTTATGGATCCGCCAAGAAAAGGATCAACACCTAAATTCCTCGAAGCGGTTAAGAAACTTTCTCCGTCAAGAATTGTCTATATCTCTTGTGGTCCATCGTCTTTGGCAAGGGATTTAAAAGACTTGGTTTCTGATTATGAAATCAAGAAAGTTCAACCGGTGGACATGTTCCCACGTACCACACATGTTGAAACGGTGGTGTTGCTAAGTCGCAAATAATGCGATAAATACGGGACTT
>CAVKLJ010000009.1:0-63842 GCA_963657245.1 Lachnospiraceae bacterium | reverse complement strand
CTTAACACCTTAACACCTTATATATTATAAGACATCAAAAAAAGATATTCAAGAAGTTATTATTTATATTTATAAATAATAAAGTCTCAAATATCCGTGAAGTTACCAAACTTTTAAAGTGTTAAATCCTAAAAACGGGAATGGGTAAGTAAAGGTAACTTATTTTTTCTTTAAGATGAATAATAAGGTAATCGTAAACTTAGAATCTTTTACGTTGATTTCCATCGTTCCGTGATACTTATCAGCAAGCATTTTAATGGACCTAACGCCATATCCGTGGTGCATAAGATCGTTCTTGTTGGTTTTTGGAAGACCGTTTTGCATTTTGATTTCACCAGAATAATAATTGCTTTCGGAGATAGAAACCATATTGCCAACAGATTTGATTTTTAAACTGATTATGCGTTTATCTTCTTCAAGGCTCTTTACCGCGTCTATCGCGTTATCGACGATATTTCCAAACAAAGAATAAATGTCTTCTTCGCTCATGAAATTGATGAGGTCACCATTGGCAATGCAAGAGAAATTAATTCCGTATTTTGAACAAGTCAATGATTTTTCAGAAAGAATGATGTTTAACGTATCGTTAGATGTTTTTACCGAAGAATCGTAGATTTTAATGAGCTTGTTGATGTCGTTGATTGCTTCTTCGTTGATATTTGCTTTTCTACCGAGTTCCCTAATTTGGTGACGGAAATCGTGACACTTAATATTGATCATATCGATGGTTTCTTTAGATACCACGTATTGCTTTTTCTCTTCTTTTCTAAGTTCTTGAATGATATCCACTTCACGGCGAAGATTGTTTCGATAATACATTTCGAAGATAAACAACATGCCAAGCACGCATGCAAGAATGTTTATCAGAGCAATTATCCCTAGGTAGATTCTTTCAAAATGTATGCCTGAATAGAAAGAAGCCACGCTGTTAATAACGATATCAACTAGAAGGAATAAAAAGCCAATGACAAGAACTCTAATGCCATCTGATTCCTTAAAGACGTGATCCACTTGAATCCTTCTTGCAAAAGATAGATAAATAAGCCAAAAAACATTAATGAAGGAAACAAAATACAAAGTCCCATCCAAAAGACCATCAAATATTTTAAGGCTATTATAATCGTACATGCCTCCACTTCCGGATTCTCCACTGATTATGAAGCTATTCAAAGCTGAATATAATTCATAAGCAATATGCTCTGTCGTATAGCCACAAATAAGGCAGAAGAATATCATCTTCCAATCCGTTTTGAATAAGAAAAGAGAAACGAAAAATGTGTAGGCGAAAAACACAAGGAACATCAGCATTGAATAAAAAGCGTTATCAAAAGGAATCGGAAAAGCCAAAGCCAAAGCAAAACACGATAGAATCAATAATGGTGCTTTTAAGGCAAACAGTTTTTTCTTTGGCAAATGCATAGTAAAAAGCATTTCACCTATAAGAAGTTCTCCCATGAAAATCAATCGATAGAAGAATAAGTTGTTAATTGGATATAGTTTCTCGATCATTTGCCTAAAAATAAAGAAAGCTCTTGTAAAAACTGTTTCTTTCTTGGATGAGAGATTTGAAGGCTCTCTCCTTTTACCTTTACTGTAAACCCATCAATGCTTTCAACATACTCTAGATTTACCAAAAAACATGAGTTACACATGGAAAAATTGGATTTTTCTAATTCTGGTTGAATGTTTTTCAAGACGCCATAGACTTTATAATCTCCACTTTTCGTGTGGTATATCAAAGAATGAGAAACGGTTTCGATGTAATAAATGTCTTTAAGAAGAATAACGATTTTCTTTCCATCGGTTTGGATAAGAATTTTTTCTTTATGCTTGCTATTAATATCTTCAGAGATTGCTAAAATTCTGCTTTTGAAGTCAAAGAAAGAAATTGGTTTTACGATATAGTCGGACGCATTTACTTTATAGCCCTCTATGGCATATTGGGCTAAATTGGTCATAAAAACAAGGACAACATCCTTATCGATTTCTCTTATTTTCTCACTGACCTGTATTCCGTTTTCTGAACTTGATAGTTCAATATCCATAAGTACTAAATCATAGAGGCCATAAGTAAAGCCAAAAAGGAATTTCTCCCCATTTGAAAAGAATGACAAAACGTAGGTGTTATCGCTTTCCTTTTCTAATCTTTCGAAATAGGAACGGATCTTTTCTTGTTCGCTTTTTTCATCTTCGATAATTGCAATCTTTATCATATTCAAATTCTACCATTTCTTTATTAAAAGCAAATAAAACCGCCTACTTAAGAGTGCAGTTTATATTGAGTAAGAGGAGTCCTTTGATAAAGGACCCCTCAGGATTGTTATTTAGCCGCTTTGGCGAGTTTATCTTCCCTATCTTTTTGATGAGGAATAATTAAGGCGGATGGATAGGTGAATCCAACAGCCAACAAGCCAAATACAGGAACTAAGATGTTGCCGATTTTGATTCCCCAAACGCCTTGAGTGAAACCAAGTTCGGAATTCAACTTATCTAACCCAACTATGAATAATGAGCAAGTTAAGATTATTGCTCCAGCAAGAATTAATACAGCTGAAACTATAGCAAGAATCGTTGTTAAGCTTGGCTTGGTCTTATTAAGGAAATGAAGAACGGCTAACGTAACCGAAACTATGGCACCTAAAATAAGAAGAATGAATCCAAACATAAGCAATGGGGAGAAGGACGTTCTTCCATCCCCCATCATCATGTTAATCATCGACATGTCTGGCCTATCATTTTCAAAATAAGCAGGTAACGTTGTAAATACAATCGTCAAGATAGAAAGGAGGGCCGCTATAGATTGAATTATGCCAAGACGTATATTTTCATTAAGCTTTTTCATATTTATTTTTCTTCCTTTCTTTTATCTTTCTTGAACCAAGTTAGATAGATTGAAACTCCAGCCCAAGCAACGAATCCAACACCGACTGTAACATCAATGCCGATTAAGAGGCCTCTCCACCATCTTCCAGATGTGTCTTCTGTTCTCTTACCGATTGTTTCATTCATATCGATACCGGTGAATTGTTCGGTACGATAGATTGTATCGATGTAGGTATATAAGATATTGTGTGCAGATTTTTGAAGAGCAATGACTGTGGTTGCGCTAGGATTGTTGTAATCTTGGATTAAGTTATTGGTTGTTCCTGGAAGAAGAGCAAGATCGTTACCAGCACGAATGCCTTCATCAAGATCATTAACGTTACCAGATTGATAGTAGTCGGTAATTGCCGATCCTCTAAACCCCCATTCATCACGTAAGAGCGAGGTAAGAAGAGCATAGCTTCCAGTGGCTCTTGTTCCACCAACACGGTCAACAGAGACCATCATGGCATTTGCCTTACCAACTTTAGTGGCAATTTCACCTGGCTTAGCCCAATTCTCACGAAGAGATTGTTCGCTCATCCAAATGAATTGTCCATTTCTACCTTCATCCGTGTCATTAGCAGCAAAATGCTTCATATAGGCGTAGACACCGTTTTCAGTGCAACCCTTAACCGTTTGAGCAACGAATTGCCCACAAACAAGAGGATCTTCAGAGAAGTATTCGAAATTTCTGCCACCAAGTGGAGAACGATGGACGTTACAACCTGGCGCATACCAACCTTGAATGTTTAAGGCCTTGCCTTCTTCACCAATTGAGTGCCCCCATTTATAGGCAATCTTCCAATCCCATGTTGAGGCAATAACGTTTGCTGCAGGATATTTTGTAGCGTGCCCAGCATCACCTGCAGAAATTGTGCTAGTAAAGCCTGTTCCACCATCGGAATCAACGCATTTTCCTTTGTTGATTGAAGGAATAGACATTGTTCCAAATCCACCATTAGAAACTAATTTTGCAAGTTCATCGATGGATAATTGAGAGATCAATTCTTCCCATTTTGGATCATCATAATCAAGTCCTTTTACATCATCTAATGTCCAGCTTGTGCTCTTGGAACTAAACTTAGGCATGACATCATTTTGGTTATTGATTGGATCATGAACTTTGAAGACGTTCTCGAACATTTTTTGACTCATTGAACGGGTCTCAGTTCTTTCTGGGAAGGTTCCTTTGAAATCTTCTCTAGTTAAATAAGTTATTCCTTGGTTATAGTCTGAATCAGAATCATTTCCATCAATGGACATCATATAGAGAGATTGAGGTTCGTAGCATTTTGATTCAGCACCACTCTTTTCGTTCTTATATGTCGTGAAACGGTTTTCGACTTTATGTCCGGTTGTCGTATCGTTCTCGATCTTATATCCTTCAGATGGAACAAGATATGTGTAGGACATTTCTCTTCCAGAATCCATGCCAACTGTATGAGAATCGCTTCTAAATGAGAAGGTGTATTTTCCACCATCGAGTTCGTATCCCATGAAGCCGTTGTTGTTCTTATCGTAAGCATCATAACTTGCCATATCGGAAACTTTGACTTCAAATTCCAAAGTTTGTCCTTGGCCAGGATCTAGAAGACCCGTTTTCTGGAATCCAATGAGATTTACAGCCGATTTTTCGATTTCTCCCTTTGTATAAGGAGCGGAATAATAAAGTTGAATTACGTCTTTTCCACTGTATGAACCGGTATTTTCAGCCCAAACTTTGAAAGTCAGAACGTCATCGACATTTAACGTGCTATTCTCGTTAACTGCTTTTCCGGTTGAATCGGTTACGCTTTGGAGGATCCAATTGAATGAGGTGTAAGACAAGCCATAGCCAAATGGATATTGAACGACTGCATCATAACCTTTTTTGTTTAGACCATAATCGGTGTATGTTTCATTATTCCAATAACCTTCTTGATCGGCTGTTTCATACCACTTATATCCGTAATAGATTCCTTCGGCATAGTCTTTATATCTTCCGCCTTTTCCTGAGTATCCGATTGTGGCGTCAGGTCCAGAATTAACATAGGTTGGAGACGTGTTAAGCTTATAGGCAGCAGTATCGGTTAAATGACCGCTTGGATTAATTTCACCAGTTAAGATTTGTGGAATTGCCGTAGCGCCATAATATCCTGGATATCCAACGTAGAGAGCTGCACCAATCTTAGGATCATTTAAGAAGCCCATCTCCATTGGAGCGGAGGAGTTAATCAAAACGATGATGTTATCAAAATACTCTTCGACTTTTTGGAACATTAATTCTTCTCTTTTGGAAAGAGCGAGATAATTTCTTGATTCATCAGCAACGCCGTTCTCATCGTAATTTACTTTAGGGAGATCGTCTCCTTCTGTAGCACGACGTGAGAGAACAATGATTGCTACATCGGAGAAATCCTTGGCTTCTTGCATCAATTCAGATGAATAGAAGCTTTCCGATGGATCGTAGGTTCTATAGTAGGTTGAGTGTTGGTTTTGATCAGGTGCACCTTCTCTGCCGTAGCTTAACGAAGCATATTTATTAACAAGGGTCTCATTTAATTCGAAGCCGTTATTTCTAAAGGCGCTTAATAAGGAAACTTTATTATCGGCATAGCCGCCTTCAGAGCTTCCTCCACCTTGATAAAGGAATCCTTTATCTGAGGCGCCCCAGCCAAAGATATTCGCTTTAAACGAATTATCAACTGGATCAAGAGGCAAAGTGTTGTTGTTCTTAAGAAGAACATTTCCGTTTTGGCAAATTTCCTCTGCTAATTCTTTGCCTAAAGTAAGATTTTCTTCGACTTTATCTTTATCGTAGCTGTACGAATTTTTGCTGAAATATGTATCGATTTGTCCTTCGAATTTGAAAGCAACAGCGTTACCGACAGCAAGAATCGATGAAACTAAACATAAAGCCGAAAGAGAGACAATAGTAGTAGTTCTTTTCATGTGTTTGTCCTTTCTTAAAGGGAGGCTTTTACACCTCCCTGGATGTGAAACTTATCTTATTTTGTGAAGACGAATTTGAAGCAATCGAGGTTTGGGCCACCTTTGAAATCAATACGGAAGGTATGTTTTCCTGCAGCAAGTGTGCCACATGTTACGTTGCATTCTTTGAAGTTGAACCATTGATTTCCTTCGGCTCCTCCAAGAGTAAGATCATCAAAGGTTGCCACAGTTCCATCAATCTTAAACGAAGAGATGAGATCGCTTACCTTAACGGCTTCGAATTTGGCCATTACAGCCTTAACGTCGAGGGTGAATTCCTCGGTTGTTTCGAAGGTGTATTGGAGATATCCGCCAGAGATGTGACCAATGGATTTTCCTCCGCTTGAATAGGTATTCTCTTCTGCTGCAACACCACTGTCTGCAGGGACTAAAGTAGACCAATCAGAGTCTTCCGCTTCCATCGTAACTGTTTTTGCTTCACTAA
Source organism: Lachnospiraceae bacterium (assembly GCA_963657245.1). Taxonomy (GTDB): domain Bacteria; phylum Bacillota_I; class Bacilli_A; order RFN20; family CAG-826; genus UBA4951. Next base: position 57,562 of record CAVKLJ010000009.1, on the reverse strand, counting down.
CTGTGAAGTCAACACCAGATTTAACCTTAATTGTTAAGGAAACAGTTTTGCCGTTATATGTGATTGTCACGGTTGTATCTTCTAAGGTTAAAGCGCCGGTCTTGTCGATTGTGTAATCAGTGATAACTTCGCTTGTATTGTCAGAGTAATTCGCTTTAACGACCATTCCTGTTGGATCGAAGGTTTCGCCAACAATGTAATCAGTTTTTGTTGGTTTTGTATCAATCGATATTGATTCAAGGGTATGGGCGATTGTCTCTGAGCCATATTTTGAAGTGAAGAAACTGATGTAATCCAGATTTGGATGGTCTGAAGTCATCTCGATGGTGATTGTGTGATCTCCTTTAGAGAGTTCGCCTAAATCGAAGGCTGCTTCTTGCCAATTGTAATATTGGCTTGTGGCAGAACTTGATAAGGTTGGATTTGTTGAGGTGATCGTAACATCATCGAGTTTGACAGTTACTACACTATCAAATTTATCACCGTTTGCATCAGATGCAAAAATCGAGAATTTAACGGTAGAAGTCTCACCAACCAAGATATCGATGGTGAATTTAGAACCAACGTCATATCTTTCAATTGATTTACCTCCGCTGGCTGCAGAATTATCCTTAACATATCCGGCTTCTGGCATATCAGCTCTATGAACTAAATTTGTTGTATCGAGATCTTCTGCTTCAATCTTCTTTGTTCCAGTGCCGTTGATTTTGGCTGTATAGAGTTTTCCGACTTGGATCTTAACTTCACATGTGAATCCGCCATAAGAGATTGTGACTTTATCATCAGTTTCGGCAAGTGGGCCAGTCTTATCGATCGTGTAATCGGTAACTGTCTCTGATGTGAAGTCATCATAGTTAGCAACAATTTCCATGCCGGTTGGATCAAATGTTTCTCCAGCTGTATATTCAGTCTTTGTTGGAGCGCTCTTAACGGAAATACCTGTACATACTTTTGTGGCTTCTTGATCGCCGTATTTAACAACCTTGAAATCGAAACAGTCGATATTTGGTCTTTGATTGATGGACTCTAAGGAGAAAACGTGTTTTCCTGCAGTTAATGAGACTTTTCCAATCTTAAAGTCAACCCAGTTCCAATAATCGCCTTTATTTTCGAAGGTGAAGTTTGGTTGATCTGCAGTAAGGACAGTGTCATCAATCTTGAATCTAACACCTGCGTTAATGTCATAACCAAGGTTTGTATCGCTCATGATGCTGCTGATGATAATTTCGCAATCTTTGTCGGTTGTAATATTAATTTCAAATATAGAACCTGGGTTATAGCCGCAGATGTTTTGTCCATTACTTGCGTTGTTGCCGTTTTCAATAAAGCCACGTCCATATTTAATGAAGTCTTCTCTTAATGCTGCTTTTGAGGTGTCTAAGTGTTCGCCTTCAACACGAACTGTCTTTAAGGAATCAACAACGACCGATGTTATTTTTTCTTTAACGGTGATAGCAATTTCTTGTTTGAATCCGCCAAAGGAGAAGGTAACTTTTGTATCCTCTTTTGCCAAGACGTCCTTATCTATATCCATCTCAACGTTTTCTAGTTTTCTATCTTCGGCATCTTTATATGTCGCATAGATTTCTAAGCCAGTTAAATCGAGTTTGTCGCCTTCCCAGTAGACTTTCTTATCCATTTCTTTTTCAACACGGATGCCTGTTAGGGCTGTTTGAGAAACGGAAATCTTAAGACTTGTTGTGAATGTTTTGTATGTAACATTAACAATGGTGTCATCTAAAGTTAAAGCGTCTTTCTTATTGACTTCGACTTCGCTAAGGGAAATTTCATCTTTGCTTCCATCATTTTTAACAGCAGAAACCTTCATTCCTGTCGTATCAAATTTTTCACCAACTAAATACGCGAGTTTTGTTGGCTTTGCTGTGATTTCAATGCCAGAATAGGAAACATCTTCAACGGTGATTGTGACGGATGCTTTTAAATTTTCGTATGTGATTGTAACAACGGTATCTTTGGTTGTAAGGGCATCTTTCTTATCATAGTCGTAATCTGTGACAACTTTCTTTGTGCTGTCGTTCATCATTGCGACAACCTTCATGCCAGTAGGATCAAACTTCTCTCCGGCAACGTATTTAGTCTTTGTTGGAAGCTCTTCGATAACGATGCTCGTCGCTTTCAAAACGAAGGTAACCGTGATATCAACATAGGCCGTTTTGCCTTTGTAAGTGATTTTCACTCTCTTATCTTCTGCTGTAAGAGCAGCTTTTGAATAAGTGTAATCGGTAACTACATTTGTCGTGCCATCAGACATTGTAGCCGTGACTTCCATGCCTGTTGGGTCAAAGATGTCACCACTTTCATAAGCGGTTTTAGTTGGCATCTTGGTTATAGCGATGCTTTTAACTGTTGCGGCCGCTTGCGATGATGAATTGTCTTCGCTTGGTTGGCAAGAAGTAAGAAGAGGGGCTGCCACTAATGCAGTGCTAAGCAAAGTAAGGGCAACTTTTTTAAATCGTTTCATATTTGTTTTTTCCTCCTAAATAGAAATGATTTTTGAATCTATTTGAGAACTTAAATTACTTACAGCCCAACAAATAAATTCTCTTTTTCAAGATGGCTTTATGTTATATGTAAGCCCTTACAAAAATCTCAATTCCTACTTAAACTTGCGTTTTTACAACTTATTTTTTCTTGTTGTTTTTAGAGCAAAAATAAAGAAAAAACGCCAAAATCTCTACAATTGTAAAGGTTTTTAGCGCTTTTTGGATTAGAAAAGGAGAATTTTATCTTCCACCAGGTCCGCCCTGTCCTCCTTGGCCTCCAGCTCCCCCACCTTGTCCACCAGGTCCCCCACCTTGTCCTCCACTTGAAGTACCATAAGTGGAAAGGCCCTTAGAAGCGGTAATGCTTATGCTACTGCTTCCGGAAGAAAGTTTGCTTCCAACATAGACACCGTTTTTATATGCGGCACTTGTAGTTGGGTTCAAATATAAGGAATATGTCGTTCCGGAGGCGATATTTGCAGAGCCAACGATGATATTTAATTGAGAATAACTCTTAGGAAGAATTACACTCCACTCGTTATCTCCACCGACAATTGAGACAATCGCATTTTGTGAATAAGAAGATAGATTGTAGGAAAGAACGTTCATTGAGCTGGTATTTGGCGTTTGAACCATTCCTTGTTGGCCAAAGGCAAGAATTGTTCCACCGGTATAGGTGAACGTTCCATCAAAGTCTAAGGACGAATCTCCACCTGATGTAGGGCCAAAGACATAGAGATTTCCTCCATCCATTGTGACGTTGGAGTTGCTATCAATTCCATCACCTTCGGCATTTACCAAAACGGTACTATATTCATGGAAGTTCATTGATATTGAATATCCATCAGTATCGCTTGTAGCATTGATGCCATCATCTTGGCTGACGATATATGTGTATCCATCGTAGAAATTGATATTTCCACCTTGAATGCCTTCATAGGAATGATAGATCCTTACAATAAAGGAAGAGGTGTTTTCTTCGCGAGATTCTTCACCGATATTGAGCGCTTGATCGGAGTTGATTGCTTGATCAAGAGTATAGAAAGTATAATCTGCAGCAAGGATATCAATCGAGGTGTCGCTAGCAATGCAATCGTCTGTTGTATATAAATAATGAGTTCCACCAGAGATAGTTATTGCATCCTCACTCTTAATTCCTTTGCACTTCTGCTCAAGATAATAACGAGTGTTGTATCTATTTAAATCATCGCTGGCAATCTTCTTATATGATGATCCATCTTTAACATAACGAGAATCTTCATATAAACTTCCGTCAGTATCGTTAGAAGACTCATAAAGAATGAATGTCCCTTCAGTTTCGATATGAGTTGTTGAATCGATGATGGTAATAACTCCTTCTGAATCAATGCCATCTCCTTTTGTTTTTGAAGCAAGCAATGAACTATTGATTGTTACGTTACCAACATCGGTGACATTTCCATCATCATCGGTATCTGAGCCAGTATGGATTGCATCCTTTGAAGAGATGAGAGATAGTTTTGCATTTGTGGCTGTAAAACCAAGTTTAGCTTTGATAGCGTAAGAATTACTGGAGGTCACAAGAATATGCGTATTTGTAACAGAAATTCCTTTAGCATCTTGAATTGCAACGCCCGAATCGATCTCATCGGTTGCTAAGCCATTGCCTGAAACATAGAGATATCCTTCTCCTTCAATTGAGAGAGGAACTTTCTTAACAAGAATTGCTGCTTCAAGGGTATTTGCTTCAGAATCGGCAAAGTAGTTCTTTGTTTTTGAGGCAACGTAAATAGTTACCTTGGACGCTTTTTGAATCTCTAAAGGAGAATCGGTTAAAGAGGTTAAGTTAACTCCGTTTAGAATAAGTTTGATTTCATCAGATGTTTTGATGACGATTCTTGCATTGGCGTTTGTTCCAGAAAGGATATACGTTCCACCAGTTTTGATGGTTTTTGCCTCTCCTTCCTCAATATTAGAAACATCAATTTCCTCTCCTTCAGAGAAAGTTTCTGTTTCTTGAGAAGAGAAATCATTTTCAATACTTGGGAAGTCTTCTTCTTCGAAAGAGAAAGCATCATTTGTATAGTTTCCGTCAATAGTTGGACTGTCTCCTCCTTCAATAGAAGAGGTGTCTGTTGAACTATTCGTGGATGAATTCGACGAGCTTGTTTCTTCTTTGCTTGCACATGAAGCAAGGAAGGCTAAGCTTAAGGCTGTTAGGATAAGTGTTTGTTTTTTCATATAGGTTTTCCTCCCTTATGGCTATATCCTAGGAAGCAAACCTTAACGGAGCCTTAAAGGTCTAATTATTTTTCAAAGAAACCACAAAGGAGACTTCGTTGCCTTCTTTATTCGATCTTGCTTCAATCTCACTATGGTGTTCGTTAACGATGGCTTTAGCAATCGAAAGCCCTATTCCATATCCGCCTTCAGAACGATTTCTTGATTCGTTGAAGGTATAGAATCTATCAAAACAATGAGAAAGCTTTTCTTTGTTTAAAGAAGATACGCTGTTAGAGAAAATGATCGTGGTTTTCTTCTTATCTGATTTTAAAGAAATATTGATATATCCATTCTCATTTACATATTTGCAAGCGTTGTCTAATAATATCCCAAATAGTTTTAAGATTAGTTCTTCGTTTCCTTTAAATATATATTTTTCTGGAATATCTAAATTTAAGGAAACGTTCTTTTTCATACATAAGGAAAGATAGCTTTCGCTTGCTTCAGAAAGATCGTTAGCGATATCAAAATCTTCCATTTTCGAAGACCCAGATAATTCTTCAATCTTATTTAATGAGACCATCTCGTTGATAAGGCCTTTCATTCTGTTGGATTGTTCGATGCTCGATTCGACCCATTGATTTTCTGGATAGGAAGAAGAGAGTACGTCTAAATTTGCCATAACGATCGCAAGAGGGGTTTTTAATTCATGCGAAGCGTTGGTTAGGAACTTTCTTTCTGATTCATAGAGCTTTTCATATGGTTTTACGACAGGTTTAGAAAAGAAGAAGCTCGAAGCAGAAATTATTACAAAAGCGGAAAATGAAACGCTAGAAGAAACTATGAGGGTGTTGTTAAAGCTCTCAATCTCACTCCTTGCGTCAATAAAGGCAGCTTTGTTTCCGTCTTTGCTAAAAAACAAATAGTTGGCATATCCATTGTTAGAAGATGAAGAGAATGCTTTATTCGCTAAGTTATTGAATTCGTCTTCGGAATAAGGAAAAGCCATTGTATTAGAAAATGTATATGTTCCGTTATCATTGGTGACGATGAAATAATGCGGGGTTACTTCCTTATTATTGCCTTTGCCTTCTTTTGGATCATTATTGTTCTCTAATCGAAGAACAAAATCGCATCTTTCTACTAAGCGGTTTGTCGTAGTTGAATAGTTAACAATATTTAAAATGAAGACTATAAGAAAAAGCGAGGCAAAGGTGATTCCACTCACAAGAAGAAAGAATTTAGTTCTTAATTTCTTAAACATTCTTTATCTCCATCTTATAGCCAATTCCTCTAACTGAGGTGATCCTAACTTTTGAGCCAATTGTCTCAAATTTCTTTCGGATATTTGAAAGATAAACCCAAACGGAAGAAACATCCGCATAGGAATCGAAAGACCATGCTTCAGAAAGAATTTCTTCCGCGTTATAACGTTTCTCTGGTTTATGGAAAAATAATTCCAAAATCTGAAATTCCTTGCTAGAAAGTGCCTCTTTTTTGTTATTGCAACTTATTGTATATGCCGAAGTGTCCAAAACTAAATCTTCAAAAACCAGATTGGAACTGGTTACTTGATCTTTTCTTCGAATGATTGCTTTAAGACGTGCTAAGAGTTCTTTTGCTGAGAATGGCTTTGGCAAATAATCATCTCCGCCAAGTTCAAATCCTTTAAGTTTGTCATCGATTTCTCCTTTAGCCGAGAGAAAAATAACGGGTGTCTTATTGCCGTTTTCTCTTATTTTCTTAAGGAAGGAATATCCATCAAGTTTAGGCATCATGACATCTAAAAGAATGCAATCAAACTGGTTGCCACTAACATAAGATAGCGCCTCTTCCCCATCGAATGCTGTTTCTACCGTATAACAATTGTTCTCAAGAATCACTTTGAGCGCTTTTACGAAGTCTTTTTCATCGTCGACTAATAATAGATGCATATTTTATTCCTCAAGTTAATTATAGCGAGAAACCTTAAACGAACATTAAAGCAACATTTTAAAAAGGGCGAATATTCGCCCTAATGATTATTCATCGTCATCGTGATTTAAATTCAAATCGATGACATCGTCATCTTTTTCCTTGTTTTTAAATGCCTTATCCATCGATCCAGCAAATATTCCATATAAAGGAATGAGGAAGAATACCGCCCATCCTGGATGCCAAAGGTTAAAGACAAAGCCCATGATCATATATGCAATAACCGACAAGAAGACGATTGCACCTTCAAAAGATGAGAACGTTTTCTTTCTTATGGTTTCGAAGATGCAAGCCGCAAGAGGAATAAGCAAATATCCTACCCAGCCTATTGGCCAAACAAGAGGATAAGGCCAAACTCCATCATATATGCATCCTAGAACAATGTATAGAACGGTAACAATGAAGACCAATGAAGAAACAACCGTTCCTTCAACAATGCTTAGTGTTCTATGTCTTTTTAATGTTTTTGTCTCGCCATCTTTTATATGTACTTTACCACCTTTGATACTGACTTCATCTCCATCTTCATCCAAGATGTAAAGACCATCTTTTGTAAAATGGATTTTATCGCCTTTAGCGCTATGTATGTGAATACCATCTTCTTCATTTGTAGAAGATTTTTCTTCACTATCTTCTTTCTTTTCGTCTTTAGATTTATCTTCTTTTACTTGTTCTTCAACGATTGTTTCGACTCCATCATTTGTTTTAAGGAGTTCATCAAGAGATACTCCATATAGTTTTGCTAAACAGATGAGGTTGTCTGTATCAGGGGAGGCTTCTGCCCTTTCCCATTTGGATACGGCTTGGCGAGATAGGCCAAGTTTGTTTGCTAACTCTTCTTGTGATAATCCGTTTTTCTTTCTTAAGTTAACTAAGCGGTTTGCGATTTCAATGTTCATGTCTTTTTTTCTCCTTGTGGACGATATCAAGATTAAAGGTTGCCCCACTTTACAAACAAGAAAGTCTGCTTTTCATTTTAGCAACTATTGGTTGCATGTCACCAAAAACAAGCAAATATCAATGTTTTTTACGTTCTTTTGGCCAAAAATACCAGCCTTCATGAGTTATGCAAGAAAAGATGCACTCACCATTTTTATAAATATTTGGATTATCGAACATTTTGATATTTCGTCCACAATCGTCTCCGACCTTTGTTATTAAGATCTCTCTTAAGTCATCATCTAATCTAAGAAACATTTCCAGCCGATCAAAACCATTCTTTAAATGATATAGGGAATAAAATTCAAATTTTATGAAATACCTATCAAAACCAAAGGATTTTAGAAGAGTGTCTTTTTTCCAAAACGCTTCTGTGAGATCTTTTTCTATATTTGGATGTCTAGCGTAACAGGCTTGTATACTATCTTTAATATCTTCAATTATTGCTTCTTGAAGGGCTGAGAAATATTTCTTTTTGGCGCGCTTTTTCCCAGTTCTTAATTCATAAACGACTTCTATAAGAAACATGCGAAATGATTGGCCAATAAAATTAGAGTTTTTATATAGATTCTCGATAGCTTTTCTTGTGGCTATTTTATCATTAACAAAAGAGATGTATTCAGGGACTTCTGTAGCAAAATCATCACACCCATAGTCTTGCGATATAGAGATCACGTCTCCGTCTTTAACCCTGTCGAAAATTATTTTGTACAACATATATGTTTTTTTCCTTATCTTGTTATTTTGCTTCTTAATTTAGTAACCAATCCTTTAAACTGATGACTTCTATTCCTTCTTCGGTGAAATATCTATGTATAGTGTCTTTTACAATAATGATTTTTCTAAAGTTATCATCAATATTCAATAGAGATTTCTTTTCTTGAGTCAATTTCTCTAGCGTTTCCATAGAATAGGCCGATTGAATGTAGATCCTTTCGTTGATTTTATTACATACGAAATCAGTTTCTAGTTGTTTTGTTATATATGAGCCTTTCTGATTTGGCTCATTGACTTCAACGATTCCAACATCAACGTTATAGCCCTTTATGAGCAGGTCGTTATAAATGATGTTTTCCATTATGTGAGTTGGTTCAGATTGCCTGAAATTTATCAATGCGTTTCTTAACCCAATATCAGTAAAATAATATTTGGAATTGGAACCAATGTAATTACGGCCTTTGATGTTGTATCTTTTGGCTTCAGATAATAAAAAAGCATTCTTTATAAATTCTATATGGTTCTTTATGGCAATGTGGCCATAGGTGATTTTCTCCTGGCTTTGGAAAGTTTTTTCTAATTTGGTTGGATTTGTGTATGATCCAATTGAACTAGATAAGACTTCTAAGAGTCTTTCAAAAGAATCAACATCTTTGATTCCGTTTCTATCGGTTATGTCTTTTATGTATATTTCTGAAAATAGGTTCTTTAGATATCGTTCTTTTGCAGCTTCGTTTGTTAAGTTCAAAAGATAAGGCATCCCGCCATAATATTGATATTCCAAATATGCTTCATCGAATGGCTTGTTTATAGTTTCGTAGAATTCTTTGAAAGATAAAGGATAGACACGTATTTGGTCGCCCCTACCCCTAAATTCTGTTATAACATCGCTAGATAACATTTTGGAATTGCTGCCTGTAACGTACACGTCGTAATTCTCGTGTGACAAAAAACTATTTAGAGTAATTACGAATTTATCGAGCAGCTGAATCTCATCGAGTAACAAATAATATTTTTGCCCATCAGAAGTTAAGTCTTTAATGTAAAGGATGAATTTCTTTGAGTTAACGAGATAATTTCCCTTTGAATCATAAATAAGCGTCTTTTCTTCAGACAAATATTTATCTAATTTCATTACGTCTTCCATCTTGTCGAAGGCGAAAGAAATGATTTGAGAATCGCTTATTCCGTTGCTTAGTAGATGGTTTTTGAACAACATATTTAGCAAATAGGATTTTCCAGATCTTCTTAGTCCAGTGATGACCTTTACCAACCCGTTGTTTTCTTTTTCGATTACTTGATTTAAATAATAATCTCTTTTTATTTCCATAAATCTATCTACTTTTTTTACAAGTTCTTGCACTTTTCGCAGTTTAATTTTATAGCAAATAGAATTCTTATCAAGAGTCTATCTACTTTTTTTGCAAGTTCTTGTATTTTTAGTAGTTAATCTTACGAAAAGGCGATTGTTAAGCCTATGGGCAACAAAAAAGACGAACCATCTGGATTCGTCTAACAATTCAATTGGTGGATCATGTCGGGATCGAACCGATGACCTCCTCCATGCCATGGAGGCGCTCTCCCAGCTGAGCTAATGACCCATTGGCACTCTTCAAGTGCGTTATTAAGGATAATAATTCAAAGTTGCCTTGTCAATAAAAATTGTCTACTCAACCCAGATTTCTTTCGCAATGTTGAATGCAGCCCACGCTTTTGGCCATCCTGCATAGAAAGCAACATGAGTAACTATTGCTGCAATCTCTTTTTTACTAACCCCGTTATTCTTTGCGTTTTGCAAATGATATTTCAACGAAGAGTCAGTAATTCCTTGAGAGATAAGGCTAACTGCTGTAATAATGCATCTCATTTTAAGATCTATATCTTCATTATTCCAATTTTCTCCAAAAAGAATATCGTCGTTAAAATGAGCAAAATCTGATGCAAATTCTCCTAGGGATTCTCTTCCTGCTGTTTGCGTTATTTTCTTCATGCTTTTTTCCTTTGTTAATCAACTAATTTATCGTATTCTTCATCAGAAACAGGCTCGCACCATTCATTTGAGGTATTCTCTCCAGGAATTTCTATGGCAATATGCGAAAACCAGCTATCAGCTTTTGCTCCATGCCAATGTTTTATATTTGCTGGTATTGCAATAACGCTTCCTTCGTGAAGACTTATAGCATCCTTTCCTTCCTCTTGATACCAGCCTTCCCCTGCCACACAAATAAGAAGTTGTCCTCCGCCACTTGTCGCATGATGAATGTGCCAATTATTTCTGCAACCAGGAGCAAATGTTACGTTGGCCGCGAATAATCCCTTACTAGAATCAGTCAAAGGATTTAAAAACGAATTGCCAATAAAATATTTGGCATACGCTGTATTTTCTTTTCCTAATCCGAAAACATTGGCCTTTTCAAACTCTTTTTGATTTTTAAATTTCATAATATCTATGTTAAATCTCCCTTATTTCACCTTATATTTAATCCAAATGGCACCACTTTCAAAAGATTGAACGCTTTCTAATTTAAGTTGAGTTACTTCCTTATTTGAAACCAGTCCATCAAAGACCGAGCCCATTCCTTTACGACCATCGATACCTGCACCGATTAAGATACTCACCTCATCAAGAAGACCCGCTTCTAGGAAAGCCGCATTTATCTTTCCTCCGCCAACAACCGCCATCCTCTTCACGGAAAACTCATTAGAAAGAATCTCGCACGCACGATTAAGATCTATTTTTCCTTTTCCTGTAGCAATCCATGAAACGCTCTTAGCATCAAGATAATCTAAGTATTCAGGTGAAACATCCTCGCTTGTAATGATTAACAAAGGGTTGGTTTCCTCCTTTTGGTCTGGCCAAAGAAGGCTTCCTTTTGTATCAACTACGATTTCATAGGATGAAGAATCCATTTTCTTAGAATATTCTTCTCTTCCAAGATGAGCCTTTAGCTCACTTACGAATTTTCCTGGTAATGCCATTTCAAATTCGGCTGTAACTCTTCCACTAAGATGAGTTGGCGTTTCAAATGAATCTAGTGTTTGGTAATATTCTTCAACTCCTGGAAGATGCTCTGTCATCGCACAATCGATTCTTCCATCGACAGACGTCATCATATGACAAACGATATAAGGTTTATTCATTTCTAAACTCCTTTGTTTTAAGCATTGAGAATGTTTACTTAATGCCATATAGTAACAATAGGACCTAAACCTGACTTTAGGTCAATAGGCTTTTGGAGAATTTTATGTACACGATAGGTCAAGTTTCAAAGATGTTGAATTTACCAATTTCTACACTTCGTTATTACGACAAAGAAGGCCTATTTCCTAACTTAGAACGCGAATCTGGCATGCGAAAATTTACTGACAATGAGATTGAGGCTCTAAGAGTTATCGAATGTTTAAAAAAGTCTGGCTTGGAAATCAAAGACATAAAACAATTTATGGATTGGTGCAAAGAGGGGCCAAGCACGTATAAAGATCGTCTAGAACTTATTCTCAAACAAAGAGAAAAAATCGAAAAAGAAATTCAGCAATTGAATAAAACTTTAGACATGCTTCAATACAAAACTTGGTACTACACTGAGGCGATAAAGGATGGAAACGAAAAGAGAGTTAGAGAATTAACCCCAAATTCTTTGCCTCTTGAAATCAAAAAAGTTTACGAATCTTCGCATAAATAAAAATGCCGTTTTTGGCGGCATCTTTACTTATCATGTCTATTATTTTTGCGTTGCTATATCAACAGTGAAGAAATAGTTATTTGCATTATCGTTGGTGAAAGCCCAATATTCATCGTTGTTCCAATACCAATGGGTTTCAGCGTAACGTGCCCAAGAGGCGATTTTTTGCGTTCCTAAAGATATACCGTTTGAAGCATCAACGAATGTTCCTTCATACGTTTTGCCATACCAACTTGAAGCGTTCTTTTGGCTGCGATAATTATAGCTCTTAGAAACTTCAAAATAGTCTCCGCCCGGATTTCCTTTAGCGACACAATTTAAAGAAAGTGAGGTGTCGGTGTTATTTAAATCCCTTTCGGTTCTATCACCAGTTAAGATACGGTAAGAAGATTGGTTTGCTTTCTTTAAGGAAACCATGGTGTCGGCCGCATCAAGAGAAGTTTGTGATAGGACATTTGAATTGGCTAAATAATGGATATAGTCATATTTGCTATCAACAGCTCCTGTGGAACGTAGTAGATTCCATCTTGTAGCAATACGGGAATGTTGCATTGCACTGATGCTAGCGTGTTTTGACATGTCATCTTTTGTTCTTGATACATTGATTCCAGACATTTCAATCTTATCAGCGTTGAAGGTGACGCTTAATTTGCACTCATTTCCTGGATTGGAGTAAGAAGCGTTATATTCGGCTTGGTAGAATCCGCCGCTTAATGTTGCAGACGTCGTGTAGGAATAGGAGTCAGAAGTCTCGCTTACGTTCTTATAGAAGTTTTGAATGGCTTGACGAGCACTCTTAAAATCTTTTTCTAACTCAGCAGAGCTATATTCGGCAAATAGACATGCTTCAGCTGCACGTGCCGTATTCATATCTAATGTCTTAAGCAAATTAGCACACAAAGAGCGGACGATTGGTTTTATTTCACCATTAAAGTTATACATACATTGGAGACGTGAAAGATAGGAGTTAAGAATCGAAACCTTTCCTGACGCTCCTAGGATTCTTTCAGCAAATTCAATCACTAAGTTACGATACTCCTGGGCTTTCTCTTTGTTCTTTGAGAAATATTCTTTCATGAATTGCTCATAGATCATCGAGGTAGCAAAACTACGTAAGTTCTCTTTGTTGATTCCTTCAGGAAGATCTTTCTTTGAGTTGATGGCTGCGTCAACGTCTTTATCAAGTTCGGCCATAAAGCCATTTTCAACAATGTTATTGTGTTTTGCTAAATGCGCGGTTGCGTTTGGAAAGCTATCAATATCAAGGGAGAAATTGTAGTTAGGCGTGTTTCCTAATTCAGATAAGGAGGATGAAGTGTATTCTCCTTTGGCGTTCTTTGATAAAACGAGTTTGATTGTTTGCTTCGATTTAACAAAATCACGGTAGTAGGCTCCAGCTTGATCGGCTAAATTACGATTGAAGGTATTGATAGGAGCTATACAGTTTGTTGCAAAATCATTTATCGCAAGATTTAGAGTGTTGAGATTTGTTTGATCAACAAGTGCTTCGGTGCGAACGATTTCATCGGACAATTGTTTAGTGTTTTTCTCCAACTTCTCGCCTAATTCATCAATCTTTCGATCAGTTTCTTTTAACTGATTCATAACGTCTTGAATTGTTGCGCTGCCACTATTGAAATTTTCCGCTAATGAACCGATTATTCCGAATATACCTTGAGCGATTGCGGCTGGGTTTTCTGAAGCAACTCCAACAACGATCATTCCGATATTGGTGATCATTTGAACAACAAATTTACCACCATCTTCCCAACTGCCGTTGCTCTTAACATAGTTTTCTTCGAATTCGGCTTGAGGGTCTTTGCTTATGGATTTATTCTCTTGGCGTTTTGTTACCATGACATATTCGTTGGAAGAAGTGACCGACGAATGGACAAGCATTCCATAGTTTTTAGACGTTTCGTTTGAAGCAAACGTAACGTTAAAACCGTCTTTGTCAGTTGGTGTTTCGATATTGGAAACTGAGACTGATGCCGCCTTTAAAGTAGCATAGTCAGCATAATCTTTTTTGTTTTCATCTAAGAGTTTAACGACCTTATCGACATCGTAGACAATAACGTCATCATTATCTAATTCTTCAGTAAAAAGAGTCACATCCGTATCAGCGCTAAAGGTTGAAATGTTATTTTCTTTATTCTCTAGTGTTGCTTCAACAGAAACAAAGCTGGACATATCTTCTTTGCTATATGACCACTTATTGGTTTCCTGATTAGAGCATGCGACTAAAAGAGCCATAGAAATAGAACCGACTAATAAGAGATTTGTTTTTTTCTTTTTCATGATTTTTATTCCTTATTTGATTTGTCACATTATAAAAAATCTCGAGTAATAAGAACATATTTTTTAATAAGAAATTTGTCATAAGAAATCAATGAATCAATTTTCGTTTAGTTATTAAAAAGCCCGACGCAATCGCATCAGGCCTACTAATTATTAATCTTGGCGCGCTTGAGGGGATTCGAACTCCTGACCTTTCCCTTAGGAGGGGAACGCTCTATCCAGCTGAGCTACAAGCGCATCTTAATAATGTTATCACCAAAAGAGGTTTAACTTCTATTCCTTTATAAGGACTTTCTCGATCTTGGCAATATATAGATCATGGAAGTCTTTCTTTGGGTAATGATCGCTTATGACACTCTTATCGATGAAACAATCTTCTTTCATTGTTTGTTGATAAAGTTTTTTACAAACAAAGACCATGTCTGCTTGATTGATGTATGAGTATTCGTCAAGGCTAGTTGAGGTAAAACCAACCTTGGCTATTTTGTCTTCATCTCTTCCGGAGTGAGAACCTAAATAGGCTAATTCTTTTTTATATTTCTTATCAAAGAAACATAAGGTGAAATATTCTTCTTTATCTAGAAGAGCCTTGCTAAATCTTTGTGGCCTAACGAATACAGTTACAACAGGCATACCACATCCGTGTCCCCAAATAGAGCCAACCTCTCCCCAGGATATTGTCATGGCGTTTATCTTATCCCCCGCTTTACCAGTAACGATCTCTGGCCAACCTTCGGAAAATATCTCCGTTGGATTGAATTTTAAATCTTTGTAAGCCATTTCTTTCATTTTCTCCTCCCTCCATTTAGGAAACAATCTTCCTCATGTGAATTAAATATACCGACAGCTTGCAAGAAGGAATAAATGATTGTTGAACCAACAAATTTCATTCCTCTTTTCTTTAAATCTTTAGAGATTGCATCAGACAGTGAGTTTGTCGTCTTATCGTTTTCAAAGATGATTTCCTTGTTCCAAAATGTGTACAAGTAATCTTTAAACGATGAATATTCCTTTTCGATATCTAAGAATATTTGGGCATTATTTATTGCAGCCTTTATCTTTAATTTGTTCCTAACGATATTTGGATTTAAAAGGAGCTCATTTATCTTTTCATCATTAAAATCCGCGATTATCTTCGGATCAAAATTCGAAAAAGCCCTGCGAAAGTCCTCTCTTTTATTCAAAATGCATTCCCAAGAAAGTCCTGCTTGGAATGATTCTAATAGAAGTAATTCAAACAAATATCCCTCACTAAGATTAAGAACTCCCCATTCTTTGTCATGGTATTCAACGTATAGAGGGTTATTTAGATTACACCAACTGCATCTATTCATGTTTTTCTTTTTTGTTATTTTCTCTAGCAAGAGCAAGCATCAGTTTGATTCTGTTTTCTTGATTAACTTTACTAGCCGATGAATCGTAATCGATTGGAGTTATGTTGGTTTCAGGATATAGAGACTTAAGCTTGTTCATTACCCCTTTGCCACATACGTGATTAGGAAGACAACCAAAAGGCTGAGCACATACAATGTTAGGATAACCTTCTTTGATTAGTTCTTTCATCTCAGCGGAAAGCAACCATCCTTCGCCCATCTTAGCCCCATGTTTGATGATGCCTAACGATTCTTTTCTAGTTTCTCTAAATGGTTTCATCGGAGTGAAACTAGAATATTTTTTGATTGATTTGATCATCAAAGATTCATAATGGGTTATGAATTTCAAAAGGAAGGTATTATAGATTTTCTTTGATAGTTTTGTCCCATAGTAACGATGATCATATTGGCCGTTAGCAAAACAATATAATAAGAAGCCAAATACTCCAGGTACACAGATTTCCGCTCCCTCATCAATGAGAAATTTCTCTAGATTATTATTCCCTATTGAAGAGTACTTAACGTAAATCTCTCCAACAACTCCAACCTTTGGCTTATTTGTTATTTCAATAGGCAAGGAGGAGAAATCTTTAACGATGTTCTTAAGATTCTTTCTTATTTGTCCTAGGGAAGAACCCCTACCATTTTTGAGTTCATTTCTTAGATGATTATTCCATTTAACGACAAGTTCGTCTGATGATCCTTTTGTAATTTCATAGGAACGTGTTTTGTTATGAAGATACATAATTGCATCGCCATATGTTACGGCAGCTAAAAGATTTATAAGGAAAGGCAAGGTTATATCTATGCCTTCGCTCTTTTTTAAATCGCCCAAATTCAACGTTATGACTGGCACAAAGCCAAAGCCAGCATTCTCTAAAGCTTTTCTAAGAAGAGGGACATAGTTAGTCGCCCTGCATCCTCCACCTGTTTGAGTAAGAATCAAAGCAACGTGATGAACATCTTCTTCATGCTTCAAGGCATCGATAAATTGTCCAATAACGCATGTAGCAGGATAGCAAGCATCGTTATGCACATACTTAAGACCTTCACGAACGAGGATTGTTTCCTTATTTTGAAGAACCTTAGTTTTAAAGCCCATCTTTTCGATAGCGCCAGCAAGAATATCCATATGGGAATCAAGAAAAGAAGGAACAAGGATAGTATGGGTTTTCTTCATCTCTGGAGTAAACTTTGGATAATTTAGAATGTATTCTTTATTTTCCATTTTCTTCCCTCTCCTTTCCTTCTAAGGCCGCTAGTAATGAACGAATTCTTATTTTAACCGCGCCTAAATTTGTAATCTCATCAATCTTTATTTGAGTGTAAATCTTGCCATTGGATTCTAAGAGCTTCTTTGTTTCATCGGTTGTTATTGCGTCTAACCCACAGCCAAAAGAAACTAATTGAATCAAATTAACGTCTTTATTGTCTGAGGCGAACTTTGCAGCTGAGTAGAGTCTAGCGTGATATGTCCATTGGTTAAGGACGTTTGTGGCAAACTTTTTGTTTAAATGAGAAATGCTATCTTCGGTGATGACGGCAGAATTAAATCCTATGATCAGCTTATCGATACCATGGTTTACCTCAGGGTCAACGTGATATGGCCTTCCCGCGAGAACGAAGATTCTACGTCCCTCTTTACGAGCTTTTTGAATGATGATTTGTCCTTGCTCACGAATAAAGGCTAAATATGCGGCGTATTCCTCATAAGCCTTCTTTGAGGCTAACTCTATTTCTTTTTTATGGAAACCACCAATACGGTAATTGAGTATCTCTAAGATTTTCTTATTAAATTGTTTCTTATCGTATAAGGCCAAATAGTCGCGGATAAACTTAACGTCTTTTAATCTTTCGACATTGTTGATAATTGTTTCTGGATAATAGGCAACAATTGGACAGTTATAGTTATTTTGCGAGATGCCTTCATCGATGTTATAAGACATAGCTGGATAGAAAATTAAATCGAAGCCATCATCTAATAACTTTTCGATATGACCGTGAACTAACTTAGCTGGATAACATGCCGTATCTGAAGGAATGGTATGCTGACCTTTATGATAGAGTTTTGGATTAGAGAACCCAGAATTATGGACCTCAAATCCTAAAGAAGTAAAGAAGGTATACCAAAATGGAAACAATTCATAGTTATTTAAGACTAAAGGAAGGGCGATCTTTCCTCTTTTTCCTTCGATAGGCTTATAAGACATTAGTTTGTCTTGAATGATTTTATAAAGGTTAAAGTCATCGGATTGATTTTGTTTTGTTATAGGTTTCTCACACTTATTGCCAGAGATGAATTTCTTGCCATTGTTAAAGACGTTCATCGTAAGAGCACAATGGTTATTGCAGCCATTACAGTTAAACGACGTGGATTTGAATTCGAAATCGTTTATTTCTTCTAGCGATATAAGCGATGATTTTTCTAGTTTAAGTTCTTTAGCTTGAAGAGCTGCACCATATGCGCCTGCAAGGCCTGCAATATTTGGACGCGTGACATTAAGATTAAGTTCTTTTTCAAAGGCCCTAAGGACTGCTTCGTTATAGAAAGTTCCACCTTGTACAACAATGTTCTTTCCCAATTCGGAAGGATCAGAAACTCTAATGACTTTATAAATGGCGTTCTTAACGACAGACATCGAAAGACCTGCTGAGATATTATCGATACTCGCGCCATCTTTTTGGGCTTGCTTAACGCTAGAATTCATAAAGACCGTGCATCTAGAGCCAAGGTCTACAGGTTTTTTAGCAAGAAGACCTAATTTAGAGAAATCTTCTATCTTATATCCCAAAGCGTTTGAAAATGTTTGTAAGAAAGAACCACAGCCAGAGGAACATGCTTCATTTAAAAAAATATTGGAAATTACACCATTCTCAATCTTGAAGCACTTGATATCTTGCCCACCGATGTCGATAATGAAATCTACGTCTTTATTGAAATGCTTAGCCGCCTTAAAATGCGCCATTGTTTCTACAATGCCATAATCTAAAGAGAAAGCGTTTTTGATTAAATCCTCGCCATATCCAGTTGAGCAAGTTCCTAAGATATTCGCCTTTGGATTTATTGAGTAAACCTCTTTTAAAATGTCTTGGAAAACATTTAATGGCTTGCCAAGATTTGGAAGATATTTGGTGTAGCGAATGTTTTCATCTTCGTCAATCAATACAACTTTTAATGTTGTTGAACCTGAATCTACGCCTAAAAATAATTTGCCATCGTATCCTTCTAAAGGAAGAATGTCTACCTTTGCTTTAGCGTGTCTTTCTCTAAACTCCTGAAGCTCTTTTTCATTATTGAAAAGAGGCTCATTGAAAGCGTAGTTTCCTGAGGCTTTTGCTTCTTCGCATTTTTCTAAGATTTCATCTAACGTATGCGTTTTTGAAGAGCTTAATGCTGCGCCAAGCGAAACGTAAAATAACGAATTTTCAGGGCAAATCCCCCTTAAATTTAATGATTCATCAAAGGATTTACGTAGTTCGCTAATAAAGGTAAGAGGTCCACCAAGGTAAACGATATTGCCTTTGATATCCCTTCCTTGGGCAAGACCACCTATCGTTTGGTTAACGACTGATTTGAAAATTGACCTAGCAACGTCTTCCTTAGATGCCCCTTGATTTAGTAAGGCTTGAATATCGGTTTTAGCAAATACTCCGCATCTAGAGGCGATCGTATAAGTTTTATTTGCCTTTGATGATAATGCATTCATATCGTCAATAGAAACATTTAATAATGTGGCCATTTGATCGATAAAAGCACCTGTCCCACCAGCACATGTGCCATTCATTCTTACTTCAAGACCACCTTTTAGGAAAAGAATTTTTGCATCTTCCCCTCCAAGTTCGATGATACAATCCGTATCTTTTATATAGGTGTTGGCTGCTACTTTTGTCGCATATACTTCTTGAACAAAATCTATTCCTAATGCCGAGGCAATTCCCATTCCAGCTGAGCCAGACATTCCAAAATATGCTTCATCGTTTATGATATTTTCTTTCTTAAGATCTTTTAGGACCTTAAGCAAATTCTCTCTGATATGTGAATAATGGCGTGTGTAGGAAGAATGTATTAATTTGCCTTCCTTGTCTAAGACGACACACTTAATTGTTGTTGAACCTATATCTAAACCTATACGAAATTTCTCTTCCATAAGCCTAGTTATTATAATGGCGAATTAGAAAAAATCGAGAATGGATTTTTACATTCGTTACTCTTATTTCTAGTTTATTTTGCGGGCGTTGAATAGAACTCCGTATAGACATTACTAGTTTCGATAAGAATTGAGTTTTGATTAAGTGCAACGATGACCTCATCGCAGATTTTATAGACCGTTTCTACCTTGATATCTTCTAATATGCAAGCAATCGTATCCTCGGTCGTAATGTTGCCTTTTTCGTCTTTCCAATATCCTGTTGCTTTGTAGATTGTGCAGCCATCCGTGTATTTAACGCAGATCTCTGTGACTTTTTCTAAACATGTATCAAATGGGATTTCAGCCTTATAGGTATCTTTATCGTTAGTTCCTATATATAAGGTATATTTTGTTGTATCTGAATTATTGTTTGCTGTTATCGAATCGCTAATTTTAAAACCTAGTAATACGGAGGTTACAACTAG
The DNA here is from genome assembly GCA_963657245.1 of Lachnospiraceae bacterium. Lineage (GTDB taxonomy): Bacteria > Bacillota_I > Bacilli_A > RFN20 > CAG-826 > UBA4951. Next base: position 37,257 of record CAVKLJ010000009.1, on the reverse strand, counting down.
ATTCAATCCGACAAGAATGCCGATAACGATTTTGAATATTCTGCTTTTCTTTGTTTGTTCCATTTTTCTGCCTCTCTAATTTATAAAATCTCGCTTAACGATGTGTAATTATATTTCTTTTACGCCGCTAAAGAAGAATTTTCAGATGTGAAGTTTTTTGTTTTTCCTTTGGTTATGTATTTCAATCAAATCGTCTATGGCCATTTCTGGGCTCATTGTGTGGAACATCATATAATTGGTTTTCATTCTTTCGTATGAGGCTTGTTTATATATCTGTTTGCTATTTTCGTTTTTGTAATAATGCCAATATCTATAAATATACCCAATCCAGTATATTTCATCTTTTGTAAGGATTTTTCCACCTTGTTTTAATGAGTCGCCACACTCATCAATAATTTCTTCTAAAAGATATTCTTCGCCTGCCCACTGTAACCGATTATATGTCGAATCTAAATATTCCGCAGTTTTTGATAACATAAAACTTTTTATGAATGATTCACTATCAATTCCTTTATCGACCGAAAGTTCGAATAGTCTTCCTTGGATATCGCAAAGTTTGCTTTCAATAAGGCCCATCTTACTTTTCTCCTTTTAATGCGGAATTGAGTATTTCATCAAAGAATAAGCCCTCACGTCGATGGCTCTTACAAATCTCATTGGCCATCTTTATTCCTTTTATCCTGTTTTCTTCGCTAACGGCTTTTAAGCATTTGCGTTCGAGACAGGATAAGCCTATTGTTCTCTCTATTTTTATCTTATCGCACGCTTTTTGAGTTAACGCTACACATTGTTTTCCTAACTGCAATGCCGATAGAGAGGCTATAAGCGCCTGATCAGTGATGAATTCTTGAAAGAAATTATCAATAACGTAAAACATCTTATCATCGGCAATATAGCCAATAGCCAAGTCTTTTCCGCTAATGTAATTTTCGTATTTTTTATAAATTGCCGTTCCTTTTACCATATCCATACGGCCACGATGATAAGCAACCAACATCGCCCATTCTATATTTGGAGGGACTTCAATTGTCTTCAAATCTCTTTTATCTATCGAAAGTATATAAAACTGAGAGTCAGGGAAATCACATATTAAGGTTAGAGACTGTCCTGGTTCAGTTCCCATATAAAACCCTTTGCCAAAATCACATCTATCACGACTCTTAGGCTCAATAGTTCCTTTAACCCCTGATTTAGAACCGTGATAAAGAATTAGTCTGTCGTCTTCTAGTTTAATTTCTTTTGCAATATTAGAAACCTTTTGAATGATTAAATCATAGAGCGGCACTGAATGCTTAACGCAGAATTCATATATCTTATCTTGTGCAAGATTGTTAGGAATAGCGTGTCCGTTTTCCCATCTATTGATTGTTGCAAAAGATACGCAAAGTTCTTTTGACATAGCAACTTGACTGTAGTTTGCGCTTTCTCTAATTTGCTTTAAGAGTTCTTTCATATAACATCTATCCTCTATCTAATTATAAACTATGTTATATAAATGTCACCATTAATAAGATGGCATATCGTCTTTATGAGATGTATTAATAACAGCATGAAATCAAAAATAACGTTTAAAACACGGGGTTATTTAGATTTTTCTGATAATAAGGCATCATCTTGTCTGTTCATTTTTGCTGCAAACTTTATTCTTCCGTCTTTGCTTTTTTCTTGAAGAAGCTTTGATATACCTCCCAGCGCTCTTTCTCTGTAGGAAGTTTTGGCCTATATCCTTTTGCCCATGCTTCCTCCATCTTCTTCAGTCGAACTTCGACGCTTTCCTTTTTCCTTGTTACATATATTTTCTCTTCTTCCATTGTTTTTTCATTTCCTTTCTTTGAGCAATTATGATTTTTACGATTGGCTCCTTATATTCTTAAAGTACCCATCAAATCACAGCTTTTCAACCATTTTAAACACAGGAAAATTGCTAACCTTAAAGGTTAGAAAGTTGCATTTTACAGACTTGCGTTTAATTTAAAGGCGTTTTAAATATCATTTCACACATAAAAGGGTGCTTTATAAAATAAACTTAATTTACACCATTCAGGTTAAAGTAAACAAAAAGCCGATATAATCGGCATTTTTTCTTAAATGGTCGGAACGATGGGATTCGAACCCACGACCTTCTGGTCCCGAACCAGACGCACTACCAAGCTGTGCTACGTCCCGAAGTTAACGCTCATGCGCGAGCGTTATTATAACTCAAAAATCAAATAGAGACATCTGATTGGTTTTGCTTAATCCCTTAAGCGCACCAACATCCTCTAAGGCTTGAACAGCAGAATCACCCAAAGAATAATAAACGGTCGTTCCACTCTTCTTGCTTTCTTCCTCGTTTACCGTGTTTTTAACGCGATCCATGAGATCTTCTTGAGAGAAGAATTCTCCACCTTTCTTTCTAGCCGCGACAATGCCATCTGCCGCTAATTGAGGGAAGCCAGAGATAACTTTAAATGGAGGAATGATGGAATTACGTTCTTTGCACACTTTCCAAACCGAGGCTTCAGATTCCATAAGGGAAACATTTTCGATCTTATATCCCCTATCGACCATCTCACAAGCTGCGGTATCAGAAATAAGCTCTTCTTGATCAACGTCGCTTGCTTCAGGATTGCCTTTGATTTCGTTAATACGATCAACGATTTTCTTTAAGCCACCTGACATGACTTTGATATCAAACTTGTCACATCTAGTCGTGAAGTAGGTCGCATAGAATTCAAGCGGATGATAGAGTTTAAACCAGGCAACACGTACTGCGCCGATAACATAAGCTGCCGCGTGAGCACGAGGGAAAAGGTACTTAATCTTATTAAGAGATTCCATATACCAATCAGGAACGTTATGTTTCTTCATTTCCACGTCGTATTCAGGATTGCCGCCCGTTCCCTTGCCATGTCTAACATCTTCCATGATATGGAAAGACATTGATGGTTCAACGCCCATCGAAATCAAATAGTTCATAATATCGTCACGACATCCAACGACATCATTTAACGTACGGCCTTGTTTAACGATGATATCTTCAGCGTTGTTATTCCAAACGTCCGTACCATGGCTCAGGCCAGAGATGATTAAGAGATCATTGAAGGTTGTTGGTTTTGCTTCCTCAAGCAAGCCTTGAACGAATGATGTACCAAATTCAGGAGTTGCAATGGCGCCTGTCTTGAAATTCAAAGGATTAGTCTTTAAGTGAAGTTCTTTTGGCGAACCAAATAAGGAAAGAACTCTCTTATCGTCAAGTGGAATTTCATCGGAAACTTTACCAATATCGATGCCGGTTAAATAGCACTGCATTCTTAAAGCGACTGGATCGACGTGACCAAGTTCATCAAGCTTTAAAACAGAATCGTGCATGGAAGCAAATTCGTAGTGGGTTGTAAGCCACTCCGCATTTGGATCATCAGCAGGATGTTGGAAGGGAGTAAAGTCGAATATATCCATATCAGCAGGAATAACGACGATGCCTCCAGGATGCTGACCGGTTGTACGTTTAACTTCAATACATTTCCCCGCAAGGAAGGAGCAATATGCTCTAGTCGTGTTATCAATTTCTTTTTGAACGACTCTTTCAAAATAACCTTTAACGTAGCCGAAAGCGTTCTTCTCTTTAGCGGCCGCGATAGTTCCGGCTCTAATAACGTGTGGGGAGTGAACGAACTCTCCTTTTGCATACGCTTCATTTTCTTCTGGAGTCGAAAGAATCTCACGTGTGTATAAGTGTCCTTTGGCTTGGTAGTCGGCAGGGAAATTAAGATCGATATCAGGAACCTTATCAGCCTTGAATCCTAAGAATGTTTCGAAAGGAATTGATTGGCCATTTCTAAGCATGTCAGTTCCACATTCAGGGCATTTCTTTCTTGGAAGGTCAAAACCTGAACGAAGGGTTTTGAACTCAGGAATATCATTTGCCCATTCAAAATGTTTGCAGTGTGGGCAAAGATAATGAGGAGGTAATGGGTTAACCTCGGTAATGCCAGCCATAGTCGCAGCAAAAGAAGATCCAACCGATCCTCTCGAACCAATGAAGTAACCCATATGTTCTGGGTTATTGTTATCTTCCATAGCGTGCTTAACTAAAAGGTGGGCGATGTAATAAGTAACGGAATAACCGTTATTGATAATACCATCAAGCTCACGGTCTAGACGGGCTTTGACTTGTGGGTCAGGGTTATCGCCATATGTTTTTTTCAAATTTCCATAGCAAATCTCACGTAATTTGACATCTGACTTAGGTAAATTAGCGTCAGGCGTGTAGAGCTTGCTCTTTAAGACTTTCATTGGCTCGCACATATCCGCAATAAGCCTTGTGTTGGTAATTACATATTGTTGGCATTCTTCTTCAGGTAACCATTCTCTAAAGGAATCGAGCATTTCTTTTGTGCTTCTAAAATGCTGATCTGGATTTGGGAAAGGAGGGTGAGCACCCCTTCTTCTCATAAGAGGGTGAATCGATCCTCCTAATCCTTTAGCGGAAATATATACGTCTCTAGTTATCTTTTCTTCAGGATTTACGTAATGGCAATCACCTGTTGCCACCACCATCTTTCCAAGCTTTTTCGCCGTAGCAACTATTCTATTAAGAATATCCATCAATCTATCTTGAGTGATTTCTTCCATGCCAATAAGCCAGGAATAGCATTCCTTTGGTTGGATTTCTATGTAGTCATAGAACTCCATTTCTTTTTCTAAATCTTCTTGAGTGCCATTCATCGCCATTTCAAAAACACGGCCATTCATACAAGCTGAGCCTACTAAAAGGTTGCTACGATTCTCCGCTAGGAATTCTCTTGGGCAAAGAGGAGTTGGTGGATTAAGACCAGATTGAGGGGAAAGGAAAGTAGTTTCTGATTCGGAGATGATACGATACAAGTCTTTAAGGCCTTGATTGTTTTTTGCTAAAACGCATGTGTGATACGTTTTAGGCAAACGATAAAATAATTGATTATCGATAGGCAATTTATTCAAATCATCAAAGGAAATACGGGAATTTTTGTATTTTTTCTGGATAAGAGGGATCATTGATAACCAGATTTTAGAAAGCTGCTCGGCATCGTAGTCAGCACGGTGGAAGACACCGGAGTCATCATGAATATCTAAACGATTTGCCAAAGCTTTTTCGTTAACAAAGCCAGCATCAGGGAAAAGATACATAGCCATAGGAAGGGTATCAACGACTAAATTCTTTATTGGAGGCATTCCCGCGGAAGCTCTCATTATGTTCAAGAACGAAACATCGAATGGCGCGTTATGAGCCACTAAAACAGAGTCTCCAATAAACTCAGAGATTTCTTTGATCGCTTCTTGCATCTTAGGGGCGCCTTTAAGCATCTCAGGCGTGATATGGTTAACCGCCATAGCGCTTTCGGAAATCGCCATTTCAGGATCAATGAAACGGTCTATGCGTTTGATGGCCATTCCATCTGGCCCAACGATTACCGCACCAAATTCAATCGGTCTATCGTAGGTATGAGAAAGACCCGTGGTTTCAAAGTCGAATACGCAGTATGTTTGATCGGCAATTGGTTTATCGCTACATCCATTAAAGACTGGTGTTGGCCTATCGAACATATAAAGTTCACAACCATGAAGAATTTTGATGTCTGCTGGTTCCAGGCCTTTCTTCTTACGGTCTTTATTTATTGCACCCATCGCGTTTTCTGCGGCTGGATAACATTGAATTACACCATGATCCGTTATTGCAATTGCTGGCATCTTCCAGTTAATTGCCAAACGTAAATAATCCTTAATGTCACCTAAGCCGTCCATCGCGGAGAATTTGCTATGGAGATGTAATTCTACACGTTGGATTTCTTCGTTATCTTCTCTTAAAGGTTTTGGAGGGAGAACCTCGATATAATGAACATAGATTTGTTTTTGTCCTGTTCGGAAGTCTTTATCTATTGCTCCTTTGATGTTTACTCTTGTGCCAACGGATTTTGGACTAAATTGAGTGATATCTTCCGCTTTAAGCCCAAAACGCGATTCCATCAAGCGAATGTTTACTGCCGCACCAAAGTCCCAATCTCCAACTCCAGCGCTCATCATGAGTTTTCCGCTTCTTGTTTTTCGATAAGGGTTCTTTTCGTCTATTCCGAAAAGTTCTCCTTCAATTTCAACATTTGTCGCGCTTGTCGTATAGACATCTTTAATCGAATCTAATTTTAAATAGTCGCCTTTGACATATATTTTCTTATGTTCAATGGCTTCTTTTTCTGCGCGAATGTTATCGAGATATTGTTTTTCGGCATTCTTTAAATCTTCTAAACGCTCTTTTTCTAATTCTTCGAAGTTTGCATCAGAGTTAGAAGACGAATCTTCATCGCTTTCTTCTTCCTCTTCATAAGAAGGCTCTTGAGTTGTTTCTTTTATTTCAACAGTTTCTTCGTGAGGCTCTTCTTTAGGAAGTTCGCTTATTTCTAGTTTGAAGTCATAAGAAAGGAAATTAAGATAAATCTTAAAGTCTTCAAGAATTGTTTGGAATGAAGGGTTCTCATTATTCTCTACGACGAAAATCTTATCTCCTTCACCCGGTAAAAGCTGGAAAGATGGAATTGTATGATACGTAGAAAGGTACCAATTTTGGAAAAGAGAGTCTACATCTTCGAAAGTTGGTTTCTGCTCGTAAATAAAGGAAAGAGAGTAAGCGTAAGGAATAGATAAAAGATGCTCTTTGAATTCTTCTAAAAGGCCATTATCCCATGGAGTTTCTTTTTTAATGACCATGACGATAAGGCCCTTATTATTTGGGTCTCTGCCAACGGTTTGGAAGTCCATGTCAAAACGTTCGGGATCATTGATTCCTATGGATAGAAGGAATCGTTGCATTTTCTGATATTTCATGTTAGATAAATAACCCCACGACATCTTTGATGATGATGGCAATGCCAAAGATGAGCAATAAGCCAACGCCAATCAATGAGACGATGTTCTTGACTTTATCGTTGATTTTCTTATGGAACACGCTTTCGACGAAGGTAACTAAAAGTTGCCATCCATCGAGTCCAGGGAATGGTAAGAGATTCAATACGCCTAAGTTCAAAGAAAGGAAACCACCATATAGGAAGAACGTTCTTCCCCAACCAATTTGCATAGAAGAGGTAGAAAGTACGCTACCCATAGCCACAACTGAGCCAACATTAGAGAAATTAAAGGAGAAGATTGCTGCTAATCCTTGTCCAATCATCACAAAGAAATTACAGAAATATTGGCAACCATTAAGTAGTCTTTGTCCAAATGGTGCCCAATACTCATAAGCTAAAACCTTTAAATTATCTGATGAGGTGTATTTTTCTCCGCCTTTAAGCACAACGTTTTTTACGTTGTTTTTTGATTCTTTATATTGAGCGCGAGTTGGTGCAACATCATACGAATCACATGTTAAGAAAGTAAGATGAAGGGTTGCTTCTTCATTTTCTTTTAAAGTGTAGGAACGTTCATGATCTGGATAGGCTGTAACACCAAGTTCTTTTTGAATTCCCGTTGGGAAGAATCCGGTTTTTTGCTCATAGAAGGCAACGCAAGAAGTTAAATCGTTTGAATTAACGACAGACTCAAACATAAAGACTGCACAGTAATTCTTTTCACCAATCGTTGCATTAGCATCAATCAAATAGCCATATTGGTTATTTTTATCATCGCTTACAACGTCAAGCGCAAGAAGTTTGTTTGTATTTGAATCAAGAAGTTCGCCATTTGCACTTCCTTCAATCCAGAAACAGTATTGTCTTGCAGTCGCGCTTATCGTGTCCGTCTTATCGACATAGGTGATATTGTTTGTTAAGCCAGTATCAACGTAAGAACCAGTGTAATAAGAAGGGAAACTTACGGCATAAATCATTGTGAAGAGGAAAGCCAAGAAGAAGTTAACCGCGACACCTGCGACCATGATAAGAGCGCGTTTCCACGCTTTAGCGCCTTCTAAAGAACGCTCAGGTGGGACAACTTTTCCTTCTGGAAGTTCCACTCCTTCACCATACATTGAAACATATCCGCCAAGTGGTAAGGCTCTAATCGAGAAGGCAGTTTCTCCGCCTTTTCTTGTATGAGAGAAAATCTTTGGCCCAAAACCAATTGAATATTCTAAGCAATAAACATTAAAAGCCTTAGCCACGGAAAGGTGACCTAACTCGTGCATGCCAATGAGTATACCAAGCATCACGATTAAAATGAGTATGGTAATAAATGTCTGCATTAATTGTCACCTCCGAATTTTTGTCTGATATAGAGTCTTGTATAAGCGTCAGTAGAGAGAATGTCTCTTAAGGTAGGATTAGTCTTATTTGGGAAATGAGATAAGGCCTTGGAAACTATGGCCTCAATGCTTAAGAAAGGTATTTTCTTATCTAGGAAAAGATAATCCGCTTCTTCTACTGCCGCATTAAGAACGGTCGTCATAAGGCCACCTTCTTTTAAGGCATCTAAAGCAATTCCTACTGCAGGATAACGTTCTTTGTCGAATTTATGAAATGTAAAATTCCCAAAATCATTCATATTTCCCGCATGGAATACTTCAAATTTGTTCTTACCTTCATAAAGAGCATATTCAATTGGCCCATGCATATCTGGCTTACAAACATCTGCGTAGTAAGTTCCGTCTTTCATCAATATTGCTGAATGGACATAGCTTTCATCATGCATGAGGACTTCAATTTTTTCTAATGGGAAATGATAAAGTTGGTAAGCTTCAATTACCTCGAAGCCCTTATTGAACATAGTAGCGGAATCAATGGTAATTTTCTTTCCCATCGACCAGGTTGGATGATTGAGTGCGTCTTCAACCGTAACATCTTTTAATTGGTTTCTTTTTAATTTTCTAAACGATCCGCCTGAAGCGGTAACAATCAACTTATCAACGTCATTCCTATTAACTCTAGAAAGGCATTTAGCCAAAGCGACGTGCTCTGAATCTATTGGATAAAGTTTTCCCTTTCCTTCGTTAAGAAGACGATTAATTTTATCTCCTCCAACGACAAGGGATTCTTTATTTGCTAAGCAAAGGATTTTGTTATTTTCCAAACTGACCAAAGAAGGAACAAGTCCTGCAAAACCAACAAGAGCATTGACGACCATGTCTGATCCACTTTCCTTAATGATATCTTTTAAACCTTCATCACCTGAATATATGGTTAGGTTAGGATATGTTTCCTTTAATTTAGCGACATCTTCCTCATTTTGAAGGCAGCAATATTTGATGTTAGGAAAACGGCTGATAATATCAGCTATCTTTTCTACTCTCTTTCCGACGCTTATTCCAATAAGTTCGAAAGAGGCTCTATCTTTTTCCAATATATCTAGCGTTTGAGAACCAATATTTCCCGAAGCGCCTAATAACAATACTTTTCTCATATTAAGAAATTAAAATTATGAGCGATTATGACCAAAGTCATAGAGACGCCAATCATCGCGAAAATAGATGAATCAGCACGGTCTAAGACTCCACCATGCCCTCTAAGAATATTGCCGTAATCCTTAATGCCGAAATGACGTTTTATTAAAGAGAAAGATAAATCTCCAAGGTTTGCCAAAAGAGGAATTAAGATACTTACCATAAGGATCCAATACCAATGTGACGCATCAAGGAATGGCAACATTGGAGAGCCGCCGAATGCGCATCCTAAGCCAAAGGCAAGGGTGCAGATGATTGAACAAACAACGCCCCAAACAAAGCCTTCCCAAGTCTTCTTAGGCGAAATACGAACGATCATCTTATGTTTGCCGAAGAATATTCCTCCAAAATAAGCAAAAACGTCATTTGCGATAACACCAATTAAAACATAGAGCTCAAGTTCTGCGGAATTCCAGAATTGGAAGGCAAGATTGTTAATCGATTCTTTTCCTGATAATCCTGTAACTGTAACGACATCAGAGGTGCTAAATGAGCAAATCGGATAATAACGAATGAAATAGAATCCCTGAATGCCTAAACCAACAAGCAATGTCATTAAAAAGAAATAAGCCACATCATTGAAAGAGAAATTCTTATCAAACATCGATATTGTAAAGTAGCCGAGAAGAGACGTGGCAATACCGAAAATGGAAATGTCTAAAGATGAATACCATTTCTCGAGAGAAAAAACGTAATTCGCCTTATCGGATTGATAGCCATTGAGATTACATTTAAGAATAAACCAATAGACATAGCAAAAAGCCGTAATGAATGTAAACACCCAAACCCACCAGCCATATTTCTTTTGTGGAGCAAGGCAAATTTCAATTAGGATCAAAGCCAAAGCGGCCATGAAGATAAATAAGCAAACCCAACCGCCTAAAATAAAGGCCGGGATAAAAAGCAAAGCAAGAATTATTGAAACGATAACTCTCGATTTTAGCGAGGCCTTAAAACCCTCTGGCGGGGTGTTAACTTCAATGTCAATTTTGTGTCTACTCATTCTTTAATCCTCCGAAACGACGATTTCTGCCTTGATACTCTTCCAAGCAAGAAATTAATTCATCACGACGGAAGTCAGGCCATTTTACTGGCGTGAAAATAAACTCAGCATATGCGTTTTCATATAAAAGATAATTGGAAAGCCTCATTTCACCGGACGTTCTGATCATAAGGTCGACATCTGGTAAACATGGATTCCAAAGATAGTTCTTAAACGATGATTCATTGATATCGTCTAAGCTCAACGAACCAGTTTTATATTCTTCAGCAATCTTCTTTGCTGCTCTAACGATCTCATCTCTTCCACCGTAATTAAGGCAAATATTCAAATAGAAAGAAGAATAGTCTTTTGTTCTTTCCATTGCTTCAAAACAAACCTTTCTTGTTTGCTCTCTAATTCTTGATAAGTCACCGGAAATAAGAATTCTTGTTCCCTTGGAGCAAAGATAATCGATCTCTCTTTTAAAGAAGGCTTCTAAATAATCCATCAAATGATCGATTTCATCTTGTGGTCTATTCCAGTTTTCAGTCGAGAAAGCATAAAAGGACATGTACTTAATATTGAATTCCATACATGTGTTAAATATCTCAATAAGGCGATTGCAGGCTTCTTTATGGCCTAAATATCTTGGCAATCCCCTTGCTTTTGCCCATCTTCCATTTCCATCCATGATGAAGGCGACATGGTCTAATTTTTTCGTTAAAACAAAATCTTTATTCACAATTGAAATTATAAAGCAAAGAGAGTCTGAAAAAAACGATTGTAAGAAAGAAAATCACATACATTTTTTTCAGATGAAAAAAGACAAGTATTTGCGATATTTTTTGCTAGAATATTGAAAGTATGAATGAAGAAATTATCGAAAACGAAAAAAATCCAGTAAAAACTAAAGAAAAAATGAGTCCTAAAGAGAAAAGAAACACCATTATAATCGCTATAGTAGGGTCATTGATTGCTATAGGTACAATCGGCATTCCTCTCATCGGCCATTTTTCTGATCGTTTTGGCACTAAAAGAACAACAAATCCATCATTTTCTTGGGACAATCAAACTCCTGGCGTATATGATGAGAAAGGTCTTTTCAAAACCAACACAGACGTGTTCACCATTTCTAAGAATTCTGATTCTTACGCGATTTCTTCCATATCTCTTCCATCAGGCTCTACTTATTTAGTAATGCCTTCTGCATTTAAAGATAATTCCGGGAATACTAATTCAATAACAAAAATAGAGAAAGCAAATGACAAAAATAATGTAGTTTCCTCTACCGAAATTTCCATAAAAGGCCTATATTTCCCATCTCTTTATCAAAATATTGGCGCATCAGCGTTTAAAGATATTTTTTCACTAGAAGAGGTTAAATTCGGTTCAGGAGATGGTGTTCAAAACATTGAAAATAACGCTTTCGAAAACAACACAAATCTTAAAAACATCACATTCTCTAAGAATCTAAATACAATAGGCAAATACGCTTTCAAGAACGATTCATCACTAGTAACGTTGAATCTTTATGAAACCGGTGTTAAGAGCCTTGGCGAAGGCTCATTTGAAGGTTGCTCTTCTCTAACAAATGTTTATTTGCCAACAAGTATTGCTTCTTTGCCTAAAGACCTTTTCTTGAATTGCACCTCTCTTACAAAAATAAATTATGAAGGAACTGAAGCTGGATGGAGAAACCTTCAAAAAGATTCTTCTTGGAATGAAGGTTCAGAAATCAAAAAAATTGTCTGTAAGGATAAAACGATAAACTTATGAAGAAAAGAGGGCCGAGGCCCTCTATTTTCTAATTTAAAACAATCAATCAGATTGTCATGATTTCTTTTTGCTTCTCAGCAAGAATATCATCGACTAATTTATTAGATTCTGTAACGACTTTTTGAATATCTTCTTCGACACGGTCCTTATAGTCATCGCTCATTGAATCGTCTGCTTTGAGTAAATCCATATAGTCACGACGGATATTTCTGATTGTGACCTTTGTTTCATCGCCAATAGTTTTTGCTTCCTTGGCAATTTGTTTTCTAACGTCTTCTGTGAGAGGTGGAACAATGATACGAATATCGCTTGCTTCAACTTGTGGGTTAACACCAAGATTTGCTCCAGCGATTGCTGAGGCGATTGTTTTTAAATCTTCACGAGAATAAGGCTTGATTAACAATTGTCTTGGCTCAGGCATGGAGATCGAAGAAAGGGATGTAATTTCCATCTTATCTCCATAATAATCGCACATGATGCCATCAAGCATCTTTGGGTTTGCACGACCTGTTCTAAGTTTGCTAAGTCTTCCTTTGTAAGCTTCAATGGCCTTATCCATTTGGCCTTTTGCTTCATTAACTAATTGATCCATAATTACTCCTTTGAAATCGTTGAACCGATATCTTCTCCTTCTAAAACTTTTAATAAGCTATTTGGATCAGACATGTTGAATACATGAATTTTAACATCTGAATCCGCAAGCATTGCAACCGCAGTAAGATCCATAACAGCAAGTTTTTTGCTCATAACTTCGCCATATGTCAGCTTCTTAAGAAGCTTAGCGTCTTTATTGATTCTTGGATCAGAATCATAGACTCCTTCAACGCCGTTTTTACCCATAATAATTGAATCGGCGTTTATATCTAAGGCTCTAAGAGTCGCGCAAGAATCGGTCGTGAAGAATGGGTTTCCAGTTCCTCCAGCAAAGATGATGACGTTCCCTTTCTCTAAATGAGAGATTGCTTTACGTCTGATGTAAGGCTCGCATACTTGAGGAACGTTAATCGCCGACATGACTCTCGTATCAATCCCTAAGCTTTCAATTGAGCTTTGAAGGGCAAGAGCGTTCATGATAGTGCCAAGCATTCCCATGTAATCGGCCGTAGAATGCTCAATTCCAACCTTATCGGCAAGACGACCACGCCAAATGTTACCTGCGCCAACAACAATACTGATTTGGACACCTAAGTCATAGGCTGATTTAACGACTTTGGCGATGTCTTTTAATTTTTTCTCATCATAGATCGAACGATCTTTTTCGCTCTCTAAAGCCTCACCAGAAACTTTGAGAACAATACGTTTGTAAATTGATTTCTTTTCCATATTGTTACTATTATACAAAACTTAATATTTTTTGGTATGAAAAAAGGATGCCAATGGCACCCTTAATGAACTATTCCGATTAAGCAGCAAGTCCTTCGCCAACTTGATAGCGGACGAATGTAAGAACTTTGTTGCCTTTTTCGGCTAAGATTTGTTCAACAGTCTTAGATGGATCGATCAAGAACTTTTGTTTGACTAAGCAATATTGGGATAAGGCTTTGTCGACCTTCTTTTCAGCGATTTGATCTTTGACTTGTTGTGGCTTGTTGGCGAGTTTTTCGTCAGAAGCAACTTCAGCCTTAGCAACGCTGAGTTCTCTTTCTCTCTCGGCTGCTGGAACATCTTCGAGATTGAGGTAGATTGCACCAGAGTCAGCAATGTGCATGGCAAGATGGTGAGCAAATTCTTCATCTTCTTTCTCTAAGAGAACGCAAACAGCGATACGGCCCTTTTGGTGAATATAGGTTCCAAATCCTTGACCATCTTCTTTCTTAAGGATGGCTAAACGACGGAATTCAGTCTTTTCACCAGTGGCAAGAGCGACTGTATCATGCATTGTAAGAGTTGCTTCACGAGCAGCTTCAATGCTTGCTGGTTCATTTGCTAATGTGTAGTCAAGAACATACTTAGCGTATTCTTGGAACTTGTCGGAAGCAGAAACGAAGTCCGTTTCGCAGTTAACTTCAATTAAAGCAGCTTTATTGCCTTCTGATTTAACGAGGGCTAAACCTTCAGCGGCTGTACGGCCAGCACGTTTAGCTTGTTTGGCGATGCCTTTTTCACGGAGATAGTCGATTGATTTCTCAATGTCGTATCCAGTTGCTTCTAAGGCTTTTTTGCAATCCATCATTCCGGCGCCTGTGCGTTCACGGAGAGTTTTGATTGCGGCAATTGTATTTTGATCGGCCATATTTATTTCCTTTCGTTAGGCTGCTTTTTCTTCGGTTGGTTTTTCTTCAGCTTTTGGAGCTTCTTTTTCGCCTTGGGCAGCAGCTTTTCTTTCGGCAAAACGAGCGTTGCGTTCTGCTTGCATCTTTTTAAAGCGTTCTTCACGGGCTTGTTTTTGAGCACGGATAGCGGCTTTGCGTTGTTCGTTGGCAATATCAGCGGCACGGACAGCGTCTTTCATTGTTGCTTCTTCGGCTGTATCTTTGACATAAGCGAATTCGGTGATTCCGCCTTTGGATTCAACAACAGCATCAGCTAAGACACCAAGTAAGAGTTTTAAGGCACTTGGAGCATCGTTATTTGATGGGATTGGGAAGTTGACGATATCTGGATCATCGGATGTATCGCAGATTGCGAATGTTGGGATACGAAGTTTACGAGCTTCTTCGATAGCGTTGTGCTCGATTGTTGGATCATCGACGATGACAGCTTGTGGTAAGCGGCGCATCTCTTTGATGCCTTCGAGGTTACGGGAAAGTTTTTCGAGTTCTTTCTTTAAGAGAGCAACTTCTTTCTTAGGAAGCTTTTCGAATTCGCCATTTGCTTCCATTTCTTCGAGTTCTTTTAATCTCTTGGTACGGCCAAGGATGGTACGGAAATTGGTAAGAGTTCCGCCTAACCAACGGTTAGCGATGTAGAAGGATCCGGAACGTGTTGCTTCATCGATAACGATTTGCTTTGCACTCTCTTTTGTACCGACAAAGAGGACTTTGCCACCTTCGTCGACAATGCTCTTGAGTTTGGCATAGGCAACGTTGACTTGGTCAACTGTCTTACCCATATCAATGAGGTAAATACCATTTCTGGCACCATAGATGAATTTGCCCATCTTTGGGTTCCATCTTCTGGTTTGGTGTCCAAAGTGAACACCGGCTTCGAGAAGTTTTCTCATGGTCATTATAGGAGCATTTGGATCTCTAATAATGGCTGCCATGGCATCTTCAGGAGTTGCAACGTCTGTTGCTTCCGCTTGAGCGGATTCTAATTTTGTTTCTTCGTCACTCATTTTAGTGACCTCCATTTGTTTTAGCCTCCCCCGTTTCAAGGAACTGACCACCCAGATGATTTTTAAGCTGTTTCGCCCATCAAGGAACACGGCGTTCGATCCGCGAGGTGCGTATAAGCCTCTTAAGAAAGGCCGAGGAGTATTATACACCTAAATCGTGTCTATACAAATAACGAATTTTAGTCGATGAAATCTATCATTCATCTTTCTTATCCTCTTGCCTTGGAAAGAATTGCTTATATTGCTCTTTCATCGATTTGGTCGAGACGTGAGTATACACTTGCGTGGTATTAAGCGATGAATGGCCTAAAAGTTCTTGGATCAAACGTAGATCTGCTCCGTTATCTAGAAGAGAGGTTGCAAAGGTGTGCCTCAATATATGTGGATGCAAACCGTAATAATATCCTGTTTTTTGTTCTACCTGGCGAAGAATGTATTCCAAGCCGCGAACGGTTAAATTCTCGCCTTTAGCGTTTAGAAAGAAAGCGTCTGCTGGTTTAGAACTTTTATGCTTGTTCAAAAGTTCAGGGCGTTGTTTCTTCATGTATTCTTGCATCAAAAGAACCGCCGTTTTCGATAGCGGCACAAGTCTTTCTTTATCTCCCTTACCAAAAATTCTCACCATTCTAGAACGATAATCAACGTTTCTTGCTTTGAAAGAAACAACTTCTGAAGCACGCATGCCTGAAGCGTACATCAACTCAAGAATTGCTTGATCACGCAAAGCAAAATAGTCTTTGCGTTTGGCATTTTCATTTAGCAAAGTCGTTACTTGCTCGGTCGTTAGAACATCTGGATAACGGACAGGTTTTTTAGGAGATTTAACTCTTTTGAAGGGATTGATCAGGATGTAACCTTTGCGTTGCATAAAAGAATAGAATTGCCTACATGCGGACATTCTTCTTTGAAGACTTCTAGCCCCTACTCCTTTATCCATTTGCTCGGTTTCGAAATTACGGATTAGGAGTTTATCTACCTGATCCATCTGAGCGCCTTCTTTATTTAGGAATTCGAAAAAGAAATCAAGATCGCTTTGATATGAGGAAATAGTGTGTTCCGAATATCTTTTAGCAGCTAGTGAGTCTAGGAATTCTCTTTCAACACGGTTCATGAATTAACGCTCTTCCAATAAGATTCTATCGTTTTTAAAGCGTTATCGATAGTTGGCTCGCGATTATCTTTTTTGGAAGAAGGGAAAAGAACCCATGAAGCGTTCATTGGCGCGAAATATTTGCCATTGGCATGGAGAATATAATCTATCAAAGCGCCAGATACAGTTTCTCTGGATAAAGGCAAGAAAGGTAAATCATTTAGTTTTCTATAGGCATTTATGGCAGCAATTATTCCCATGGCAGCAGATTCTACATATCCTTCGACGCCTGAAAGTTGGCCGGCGATAAAAACATTATCGAGTTTTTTGAGACTCAAATCTTCATTTAAAGCGTTAGGAGAATCAATGTAACTGTTTCTATGCATCAGACCATAACGAACAAATCTTGCATTCTCTAATCCTGGAATCATGGAGAAAACTCGTTTTTGTTCAGGATAGGTAAGGTTTGTTTGGAAACCAACTAGGTTGTAATAATCACCAAGTTTAGTATCTTGCCTCAATTGGCATACGGCGTATGGATGAGGGTGTTCTTCCGTCCAAAGGCCAAATGGCTTAAGAGGGCCATGTCTTAATGTTTCCATTCCTCTTGAGGCAATGACCTCGACTGGCAAACAGCCTTCAAAATAGTGAGTATCGAATTCATGAAGAAGGGCTTTATCAGCATGAATCAGCTCTTCGACGAATTTGTAATATTCTTCCTTTGTGAATGGGCAATTGATATAAGATGAGTCGCCTTGCTCGAAACGAGATTTATAGTAGGCCTTGGAAAAATCAATCGAATCCTTAGCAACAATTGGTGCGGAAGCGTCAAAGAAGGAAAGGTTTTTCTGGCCAATTAAATCTCCTAGCTTTGTAAGTAAAGCTTCGCTCGTTAATGGACCAGTGGCTAGGATTGTTATTTCATCTTCTGGCAAAGAAGAAACATCTTCATTGATAACCGTTAGATTAGGAAAGGAACGTAGTTTTTCTGTGATGTATTTTGAAAATACTTCCCTATCAACAGAAAGAGCGTTGCCGGCTGGAACTTCGGAAACGGAAGATGCTTCCATCATTATCGAAGACATTCTCCTCATTTCTTCTTTTAAAAGACCGCAGCAATTGGTTAATTGCTTAGACTTTAAAGAGTTCGAACAAACTAGCTCGCCAAAATCTGAAGTAACGTGGGCATGATCATCAACTAAAGGGCGTCGTTCATAAAGATGGACCTCCACTCCTTTTTTCAAAAGATAGGAAGCAGCCTCGCTTCCAGCGAGTCCGCCACCAATGACGTTAATATGCTTTTTCATTATGCTTTTTTGTCTTCTTTGTTGTTTAACCATTCGTGGTAACGACACTTAGGAAAGTTCGTGCAGCCTAAGAAATCAACTTTTTTACCATGTTTGATTACAAGGTGACCTTTATGGCATGAAGGACATTCTTTGACGTAGTCTTCTTCGGTGTAGGTCTTTTTGTTTTCGGTTGTTCTATTTGCCGAATTTTCATCGCCTTTGATGTATTTGCAATTTGGATAATCAGAGCAAGCAACGAATTCTTGTCCTCTGCGGTTCTTTCTGATAACAAGTGGCTTACCACATTCAGGGCAACTTTCGCCAGTTTCTTTTGGCGCCTCTTTTACAACGTATTTGCATGTTGGATAGTTAGAACAGCCGACAAAACGACCATATTTACTCTTTTTGTAAACTAACGGTGCGCCGCAAAGAGGGCAATTTTCTCCAGTCTTTTCCTCTGGATCAACCCACATTTGCTCATAGGTTTTTGTATATTTCTCAATAAATGGCCAGTAGAAATCATTCATTGCTTTAAGAAGGGTTTCATCGCCATTTTCAATCTTATCAAGGGTGACTTCCATATTAGCTGTGTAGCTTGTGGAAACAATTTCAGGGAAGAATTTCTCTAAAACTTTGGTCGTGCGAATACCTTCTGGAGTCGGGGTAATAACGCCCGCTTTTGTCGTGATATATTTACGAGCAATCAAAGTCTTTATTGTCGAAGCGTATGTCGATGGACGGCCAATGCCTTTTTCTTCCATCGAGCGAACGAGTTTTGCTTCGGTGAAACGCGCTGGTCCTTTAGTGAATTTTTGTTCAGGATCAAGTTTAAGAACGGCATAATTCTTGCCTTCTTCTAGTGGAGGTAATTTCTTGCTGTCATCGTCTTCAAACTCACCATATATTGCGGTGTAGCCTTTAAAGAGAGTCTTGACGCCAGTTGTTTTGAATGTGAGGCCGTTTGTTTCAAAGAGGGCTGTTGTGACTTCTTCTTCTTTTGGAGCCATCAATGATGCGATTGCGCGGTCATAGATTAATTTGTAGAGTTTTGCTTCATCGGTCGTAACGTATTTGGCAACAAATTCTGGCGTTCTTAATGTTGAGGTAGGTCTGATACCTTCGTGGGCGTCTTGAACGTTTTTGCCTTTTTCGGCGTGGGTGGATAAATTGCCAACGTATTCCGTTCCAAATTCTTTCTCGATGAATGGTTTAGCGTCACCAAAAACGAATTCTGGGGCAAGACGTGTTGAATCGGTTCTTAAATAGGTGATCAAGCCAACATGTTCTCCATCGATCTTAAGACCTTCATAGAGTTTTTGAGCGATGCTTTGAGTTGTGTTGGTCGAGAACTTATAACGGTTATAGGCCTCTTGTTGCATCGTTGAAGTCGAGAAAGGATATTTAGGGAAGATCTTTTTCTTTGTCGAAGAAATAGAAACAATATTCATTTCCTTTCCGATTCTAGCAAGAATGGCATCCGCTTCTTCTTTGTTATGGATTTCAACGTTTTTGCCATCAACTTTATCAAGGCTCACGGAAACGCTCTTTCCATCTCCTAAATCTAAATCGACATCTATCGTCCAATATTCTTTAGGGACAAATGCTTTGATTTCATCATCATTATCGACGACCAAGCGAAGAGTTGCAGATTGGACACGTCCTGCAGAGACGGCACCAATTTTTCTTTTTAATAATGTAGAAAGCTTAAAACCGATCACACGGTCATACATTCTTCTTGTTTCTTGGGAAGAAACCAAATTCATGTTGATGGTTGATGGATTCTCAATTGCTTGATCGATGGCGTGTTTGGTGATTTCGTGGAAAACAAGACGTTTTGTTTTGCTAATATCTAGTCCAAGAACACTAGCTAAATGCCAAGAGATTGCCTCTCCTTCTCTATCAGGGTCGCTTGCAAGGATAACTTCATCGGCCTTATTTGCCTCGCTTTTAAGCATCTTAACGGTTTCAGTTTGTTTCTTAGGAATGATGAAATCTGGTTTGAAATCATGCTCGACATCGATTCCTAAACCGCCTTTTCCTTTAGTAGATAGGTCTCTGATATGACCTTTTGAAGCAATAACTTTATAACCCTTTCCGAGATAGTGGGAAATGGTAGAACATTTATTTGGAGACTCAACGATAACAAGTTTCATAAGCTTTCCTCCCTTTATACGGCACAACATATTAGAGATGAAAAAAATGTTTGTCAAAGGGGAAAAATCAGACTTTTAACCATATAAATAAATATTTATAAAAGGTTGAAATTTTTTTCTTCATCCTAAAAAAGAAGTTGTTTAACATCGTCATAGGAATTGATAATCGATGCCCCGTCACGTATTAGAAGATTACACGCGCTATCTTCGTCCGCATGATAGGGTATGCAAGCTACGTCTTTTCCGAACTCTAAGGCGTAGTTAATTGTTATTAGGGTTCCTGAATGCATGTTAGCTTCTCCAACGATAACTAGCCTACTTAAAGCGGCAATAATTCTATTTCGCAAAGGAAAATTGTCTTTTGACGGTTTAGTTCCTGGCGGATATTCGGAAATTAATAGGCCATTAAGTCTTAGTTTGTCATATAAATCCTTGTTTTCTAAGGGATAGCAAATATCTATGCCGTTCCCTAAAATGGCAACGCTAATCCCGCCGGCGTCAAGGGCGCTATTTTCCGCTTCAGCATCGATTCCTTTAGCCATTCCAGAGATTACGACATAACCATCCCTGGCTAATTTTTCACAAATTGAAGAAGCCATCCTTCTCCCATAAGAAGAGGCTTCTCTGCTTCCTACATAAGCCACGCATCGGCTTTCATCGCGTAAGATGCCTAGATTCCCGCTGTAATATAAAAGGAAAGGTGGTCTTTCCATCTTCTTTAAGGCAGGCGGGTAATCGGGATCTGTTAAGGCGACGGTTTTGCATACATTTCTATATTTGCAAGCAATTTTTTCCACCTCATCAGTTTCAAACTTTTCTCTATTCCTGATGGCGTTATATATCTTTCCCCAGTCGCCTTTGTATTTATCGGAAAGATACAAAATGATGTTATGTGCATTAGTCATGCTTCTACTTCCTCCACCTATATAAAGACGGGAAAATAGAAAAAATGCCTAAAATAATTTAATTTGTTCTACGTAGAATTGTTTTATCGGGGCATATGACTTCCTATGAACGTGTTCAATTGGGCCATATTTCTTGATGGCGTCAATGTGAAGTTTCGTTCCATAGCCTTTATGTTTGGCAAAGCCATATTCAGGGTATTGCTTATCAAGTTCTTCCATATAATGGTCACGAGAAACTTTAGCTAAGATTGAAGCGGCCGCGACATTTAGACATTGAGCGTCTCCTTTGACCATTGCTAAAAGAGGTTTCTCTGTTTTTAGTTTCATGGCATCGGTGATGATCATATCATAGGGGGCATTTATTTTAGAAAGCGCCTCAAGCATGCATTTCTTTGTGGCCTCATAAATATTTATCTCATCTATTTCATCTGCGCTTATCGAGGCAATACCGTACGCCAAAGCGTGTTCTTTGATTTCGATAAATAATTCTTCACGTTTCTTTTCAGAAAGTTTTTTCGAATCGTTAATATCCTCATTTTGATATGAAGGGTCAAAAAGCACGGCTGCAGCAAAAACAGGGCCTGCTAAAGGGCCTCTTCCAGCCTCATCGATGCCAACGATGTATTTAACCGATTCTGAATAAAATTCTTTTTCTTTTACTAGCATAGAGGTTTTTCTAAGGACACCTTTCCTAAAACACCATCTTGGAAATCTCTAATTAAAGATTGTCCTGATTTTGAAATATCAGGCACTCCACCTTGTAAAAGATATCCACGTTTTTTGGCGATTTGTTCCAAAGCATCTTTCTCTTCAATGTTTCTTAAGTCAAGAATGCCATAACGTTCATTCAAGCATTCTGGATAGTTTTCTCTTAAATATCCAAAAAGTTTAGAGGAAAGCTCATCTAATGGCAAAACTTCTTCTTTGATTGAACCTAGAAGAGCCAGGCGGATTGCTTCGTCTTTATCTGGATAGTTCATCGGAAGAATGCCTGGAGTGTCAAGCAAGATAAAGTCATTAGAGACCTTTATCCATTGTTCGGCTCTAGTGACTCCTGGCCTATTGGCAACCTTGGCGGCTTTCTTTCCAGCGAGATTGTTGATAAAAGTAGATTTTCCGACATTAGGAATTCCAAGAATAAGCAAACGGAGAGGCTGTTTCTTCATGCCAATCCTCGCTTCTTTTTCTCTCTTTTTGGCAACTAATGGAGCGCTAGCCTTAGTTAAGAGCTCCAAAACCTTTCCGTGCTTAAGGTCGCTAGAGAAAGCAATTAGATTCTTCTCATTCTTATAATATTCAATCCATTCTTTGGTGATTTTTTGATCGGCTTTATCGTATTTAGAAAGCAATAGCAAGTGAGGTTTGTTCTCGAGGAATTTCTCAAGCAATGGATTTCTCGTGCTTAAAGGAGAACGAGCATCGGCTATTTCGACAATTAAGTCGCTTCCTTTGACCATTGGGGCTATGGCGTTTAACGCCTTTGCCATATGGCCAGGGAAATAATGAACATTCTTCTGTTGTTGTAATTCCTTCATAAAATATCTAGCCTCCAAGGCATTATAATGCTTCCTAACTCAATAGTCTCTTTGGAGTTGCCTTCGCTATCTATCGAATATTTGCACTTGCCAATTATCGTTATGACTTTGCCGACAAACGAATAAGAGTTGACCGCTCCTATCATTCTTGAATCGTTGCTTGCCCCTTTTAACCTGTTATCCCCAACAAGGAAATATTCATCTTCCCCTAGTTTGTAGGCGTTAGATTCGCTATTGGCATAAGTTGAGTTCTCATTAGTTTCCTTCTTTGCTTTAGAAAGGAACTCTTTTGAATCATCATCCCATGATTCAATATCTAGGAAAGATTGATCTACCTTTGAAAAGGAGGTCTCATTCTTTCCTTTTATATATAGTTCACCGAACGAATCAAAATATAGCTCTTCCCCAGGCATGCCAATAACACGTTTGATCTTCAGCTCAGCATTACTAGACGGAGAATATGAATTTCCTTTTTTCAGCATGTCCGAGTTATAGTAAGTAACAACTATTGAGAAACGCTTAACAGTCGAGATAAACCCCTCTTTCGTATCCATCAGACCATAATCACAAATATATTGATGGTTCCTTTGAGAGAAATTTCCAATAAGATACGTCTTCTCTTCAACTTTTTTCCCATCAGAAAAAACTTCTGTATTCTTATTTAATGTTGGATACATCGACTCACCATTTACGTAGAATTTCGAATATCTCGTGAAATCGTAAGTCACTTGAGCAGATATCGAAAGAATGAGCACGAAAGCAAGCCAACAAATGAGTTGGATAACTAGGCGATAGATATTTTTTCTAGGGCGTTTCTTTTCTTTTCCTTTGCCAAGGGAAGGCAGTTTATCGTCCTTATTTACGTCTAAAAGTTCACTCATAAATGAAATTATATTATTTTTGCTAACTAGATAGGAAAGAAAAATCCCCCGAAGGGGATTTGTGTCACTTGGAATAAATTGGGAAGTAAGTTATTTAACTTCTTTAATACGGGCAGCCTTGCCAGAAAGTCCACGCATATAGTGAATTCTTGCTCTTCTGACACGTCCGTGTTTCACGACTTCAATCTTAGCGATTGTTGGTGATTGGATTGGGAAGATTCTTTCGACGCCGATGCCGCTAGACATTTTTCTGACGATGAATGTTTCGCTAACACCGTGTCCACGACGTTGGATGACAACGCCTTCGTAGTTTTGGATACGTTCTTTTTTGTTTTCGATGATACGAACAGAAACTCTGACTGTATCGCCAGCACCAAAGTCTGGGATGTCGTCACGGAGTTGTGAAGCAGTGACTTCATTAACTAAATTTAGATTCATTGTTTTTTCTCCTGTATGAATTGCGTTCTCTTCAAGTTCTCATCTAAGTGACTAATGATGGCGGAGCTTGCGTAGCACTAAACGTGCGATAAGTATTGTATTCCTAAACGAATATCTTTACAAGATAAAGTGAATTTGTCACAAAAACACCCAGGAAAAAGTGCGATAAATCGTAAAAAGAAACGAGTTAAGCATTTTTACTTGACACCACTAAAAAGCCTAAATAAAATATCCCACGTTGAAAAAAGGAGATTATTACAATGTCAGTCAAAATTAGATTAACCCGTATCGGACGTCATAAAGATCCATTCTATCGTATTGTCGTTGCCGATTCCCGTTCCCCGAGAGATGGTCGTTACATCGAACAAATCGGAACATATGATCCAGATTTAGGCGAAGGCGCAGCAAACATTAATGAAGAATTAGCCTTAAAGTGGCTCAACAATGGTGCTACCCCATCCGACAGCGTTCGTTCTATGTTATCCTCCAAAGGTATCATGACAAAATACGCCGAAGGCAAAAAAGCTAACAAGGAGAAAAAATAATGATCGATTACGAGAAGGTCGTTCATGGCCTAATCGATCCACTCGTCGAGCATCGCGATTCCATAATGATTCGTGAGCTCCCTTCTTCCGATGAAAAGGACGTTTCCTTATTAATCGTCGCTGAAGACGATGACACAGCCCGTCTTATCGGAAAGAAAGGCATTGTTGCTAACGCCTTACGTGAAGCAATCGGAATTGCTGGAAAAGCTGATAACGATTCAAATGTTCGTATTCATTTGAAATTTGAAAGCTTCAGCGAAGAAGACAAAGAAAAGGAGAATGGCGCTGAGTAACTTCAGCGCTATTTTTAATATGAAAACAATTTGCTTAGGATATATTATCAAACCATTCGGACTTGAAGGGGTGTTACGTTGCAAATCCCTTACCTCTTTCGCCTCAGATCGTTTCCGTATTGGAAATAAACTAATTCTCAAAAATCCAAAAACCGCTACTGAAACTGAGGTAAAAGTTGCATCTTTTAGAGATTCTGGAGACTACTACTTCCTTTCTTTTGAAGGAATGGAAGATATCAACATGGTTGAAGGCTTTGCTGGATCTAGCATCGAAATCCCTGAAGAAGAAGCAACCTTACCAGAAGGTTTCTACCATTTATCGGACTTAATCGGATTAACTGTTATTAACGATGAAACAAATGAAGAGATTGGTAAAGTCATCGATGTTCTTTCCTATTCGAGCACGCCAAATTTCAAAATAAAGGAAAATAACGGAAAAACCTGTTATATCCCATTTGTTTTTGGAGAATTCATCGTCTCTATCGACGTGGAAAGTAAATTGATGATGGTTAAAATCATTCCTGGATTATTATGAAAATAACGATTCTTACCTTATTCCCATCTTTTTTCGAAGGTTTTTTAACTAACTCCATCATCAAAAGAGCCATTGCTAAAGGGGTAGTCGAAATCGAATGTGTGCAAATTCGTGACTACACGAAAGATAAATACGGCAGATGCGACACTCCACCTATTGGCGGAGGAGCTGGCTTAATCATGAAATGTCAGCCAATAATCGACGCGATAAAAGATAAAAAGACAGATAACTCGCATGTTGTTTTATTTTCTCCAAGAGGCAAAACATATAACGAAAAGACCGCTCAAGAATATGCAAAATTAGATCATTTGATCTTACTTTGCGGACATTACGAAGGAATTGATGAAAGAGTTAATCCTTATGTTGATGAATTAGTATCTATCGGAGACTACATCTTAACTGGTGGGGAAGTTCCCGCTATGGCAGTCGCAGATTCCGTTATTCGTCTTCTTGATGGAGCAATAAATAACGACTCCTTAAAAGACGAATCATTTAACGATGATCTTCTAGAATATCCTCAATACACTGAACCATATGATTATGAAGGGTCAACCGTTCCTGATATCCTCTACTCAGGAAACCATGAGGCCATAAATAAATATCACCGTAAAGAATCCCTCTTGCTTACGGAAAAATATCGTCCTGATCTATTTTCAAAGATCGAACTAAGCAAGCAAGATAAAAAGCTCCTAGCTGAAGCTAAGAGCGGTATAACTCCTAAATGGGAGCAAGAAGCCTTGGAAAAAGGCCATAAATTCATCAAAAAGAAGAATGACTAACGCCACCCACCCATAGGTGGCATTTTTCCTGACTTCTGATATTGCTTCATCTGCTTCATCATCTCTTTCGATTTTTCCCATTGTTTGATGACGCGGTTAACATCAGCATTTGTCTTGCCACAGCCTTTAGCAATTCTGTTTTTATGCGAGAATTTTAAAGTGTCTGGATGTCTTCTTTCATATGGGGTCATAGAATTAATGATGACCTCGAAATCCTTCATGCGCTTTTCTGCGGCATCTTGTTGTTCTTGGCTAAGAGATGGCATGCCAGGAATTAATTTAGCAAGTGCGCCAAGCGAACCCATACGTTGAACGGTCTTCATCTGTTTAAGCATATCTTCAAGGGTGAATTCTCCTTGGAGAAGCTTTTTAGCATCTTTTGCCGCTTCTTTTTCATCCATTACTTCTTTAGCTTTTTCAACTAAAGAAACGACGTCTCCCATTCCAAGGATTCTATCAGCCATTCTTGATGGATAGAAAATATCAAGGTCAGTTACTTTCTCACCAACGCCAGCGAATTTGATTGGAAGACCGCTGATGTATTTAATTGATAAGGCTGCACCACCTTTTGCATCACCATCAAGTTTAGACATGATGACGCCGCTTAAACGAAGCTTTGTATTGAAGGCTGTAGCAACGTTAACGGCATCTTGTCCAGCCATCGCGTCAACTAAAAGGAGAATTTCTTCTGGATGAATCTCCGAATTGATGTTTTTTAACTCATCCATGAGCTTATCATCGATTTGAAGACGACCAGCCGTATCAAGAATTAAAACGTCATAATTTTCTTTGATCGCGGTTTCTTTTGCTTTCTTTGCAACGTCAACCGGATCAACTTCCGTACCCATTTCAAAGAAATCAACGTTGATAGACTTCGCTAAAACGCCAAGTTGTTCGATGGCAGCTGGACGATAAACGTCTAAGCCTGCTAAAAGAACTTTCTTTTGAAGCTTATTCTTCATCAAATAAGCTAATTTAGACGCGGATGTTGTTTTACCACTACCTTGAAGGCCGACAAGCATGATGGTCGTTAAACCGCTCTTGTTATATTCAATTTCGGTGTTTTCCGCACCTAAAAGTTCAACCAATTCATCGTGGCAAATTTTGATTAATTGCTGAGATGGATTAATTTTCTTAAGAACTTCTTGTCCTAGGGCTTTTTCCTTCACGTCGTTAGTAAAGGCTTTGACGACTTTGTAATTAACGTCTGCTTCAAGAAGAGCAATTCTTATCTCCTTCAAAGCCATATCCATATTGGCTTCAGTAAGAGTTGTTTCTCTTCTCATTTTCTTAAAAATATTTGAGAACTTTTCGCTCAATGATTCAAATGCCATTCTCAAGTACCTCCTTGATATATGAAAGGTCCTTTCTTTCTAGACCGATCTTGATTTGATTTTTGAATTCCACTTCTTTCAATTTACTTTCGTATTCTTGAAGTTTGCTAAGACTCTTATGCAAAGAATCTGAAGCGGCAGCTTTGGAAATAGAATGATTTTCTGCAATCTCCGATAAAGACAAATCGTATAAATAATATTCAGAAAATATCTCTTGTTGGGAGTCGGTAAGAAGAACTCCATACTCATCAAAAAGAGAGAGGGCTTCTTCTCTTTTTAACAAAATAGCATCAGTCATCTTTTTGCTCTCCAAGTAAAAGGGCATGCAAATATTCATCAAGGTCGAATTCTTCTAAGTCATCCATTTGCTCGCCTAAGCCGATAAATCTAACAGGAACCCCAAGTTGGGAACGGATGGAAAGAATGATTCCACCTTTGGAAGTGCCATCCATCTTGGTGATAACAATGCCTGTGAGATCAACAACTTCCTTAAAAGAAGAAGCTTGGGTAACACCATTTTGTCCGGTTGTCGCATCAATAACTAAGAAAGTCTCATGTGGAGCGCCAGAAATTTCTCTAGAAAGAACCCTTTTCATCTTGGCAAGTTCATCCATGAGATTTTTCTTATTTTGAAGTCTTCCAGCCGTATCAACGATTAATAGATCGATTTTATGCTCTTTGGCGTATTTAGCCGCATCAAAACAAACTGCGGCAGGATCAGAATTTTCTTCGCCTGTGACTATCGGACAAGAAAGACGATTTGCCCAGATTTTTAATTGTTCAACAGCCCCTGCTCTAAAGGTATCAGCGGCTGCAAGCATGACTTTCTTTCCTTGGTCTAAATATCTTTTTGCTAATTTGGCGATGGTCGTGGTTTTACCAACTCCATTGACCCCAATAACGAGCAAAACTGTCGTTTCATTTTCATGGAATTGAACATCGTTAACGATAGAATCTCCGCTTTCAAGATAATCGACAAACATCGTATCAATGAGTTCTTCGTTGATTTTCTTTGGTTCGGTGATGTTTTCTTGCTGGGATTTGCTAAGAAGGTTATCAAGAAGTTTCAAGGTTAACTCAACTCCAACATCCGCTTCGATTAAGATTTGTTCAAGCTCATCAAAATAATCTGCGTTAACTTTGTCGTAACGCTTTGAAAGCTCTTCTAATCTATCAGCAAAGGCTGCACGAGATTTAGCAAGTCCTTTTTGATATTTAATTGTTGAGGCGTTTTTATTTTCTTCAACTTTGTTTTTGGAAAATTTATTTTTTAAATATGCGAATAAACCCATGTGAAACCCCCTTATTTTAATCCTATGTATGCTTTTTTAGTCAAAGCATCACGTGCAGCGTTTGCCTCAGCTTCTTTTTTTGTTTTGCCTTTTCCTTCGCCCAAAAGAATTTTGTCGAAATATGCGCCCATGTAGAAATAATGGATATCGCCTTCGTTTGTTTCACTCATTAAGCGATATGTGACGGCTTGTTTATAATCGGCTTGAAGAAGCTCTTGAAGCTCACTTTTAGGATTCTCAGCAATCTCAATCTTGCCGTTTTTGATTCTTTCGAAATAGAGAGAAATCAAAAAACGATTAGTTATTTCAAAACCTTGATCAAGATACATGGCTCCCGTGAAGGATTCGAAAACATCTTCCATCAACGGCAAAGATTTCTTTGGGTCAGACGTATAAGATGGTCCTACACGGATATAATCACCTAAGCCAAGTTCGTATGCTAATTCCGCTTCGAATTCTGTACGGATAAATTGGGACTTAAGAACAGATAAATCCCCTTGTCTCATCTCTGGATGCAAACGGTAACATAATTGTCCAACCACAAAGCCAACAAGTGAATCTCCAAGAAATTCTAATCTTTCATAGTCAAAATGCTTTATCCCATTATTCGTTCCATTATGTGAAGAATGAGTTAAAGCTTGGGTATAGAGAATCTCGTTATTGGTCTTGATTCCCATTTTTTCTAGAAGTTCAGTTATTGGACGTGCCATTATTTTTCTTCTTTCTTGAAAGCGGATGTAATTTGCTCGGTGATATTCGCTTCAATCATGCGGTATTCAACTTCCATTGCCGAAAGAAAGGATTCTGCATCGGAATTGCCATGAGCTTTAACGGCAACACCATTAATACCGATAAGCATAGCTCCACCAACATTCTTTGGGTCCATGAGTTTCTTAAAATCGGTGACAACGCTCTTTGCTAAAAGATAGCCGAGTTTCGTCTTGAAATTCTTTGTGAAGCCTTTCTTTAAAAGTTTGCCAATGCCTTTTGCCGTCCCTTCTGTTGATTTTAAAAGAACGTTTCCGGTATAACCATCTGTTATAACAACATCAGCTGCACCCATTAAGACTTGGCTTGCTTCGATGTTTCCTTGGAAATTGATGCGTTCATCTTTTGCTAAAAGTTTGAAGGCCTCTTTACCAACTGGCGAGCCCTTTCCTTCTTCTGTGCCATTGGCTAAAGTTTTGACGACTGGATTTTTGATTTTGTAGAAAGATTCGGAAAATACCTTGCCCATATAGCCAAATTGAGCTAATTCCTCTGGAGTATTTTCGTTTGAGGCACCAACATCAAGCAAAGTGACGTATGTTTGACCGTTATTAGAAAGATTTGGGAAAGCTGTAATCAAAGCTGGTCTTAAAACACCAGGAATCTTCTTAAGAATAAGAGTTGCGGCTGAAAGGAAGCCACCTGTTGCACCAGCAGAAATAACTCCATCAGCCTTTTCTTTAACGGCTGTATTTAGAGCGATAACCATCGAAGATTCTTTTCTTCTGAGAACCTCTAAGGCGCCAGAAGTCATTGGGACAACGTCTCTTGCATCAATTATGGTCGCAAAATCTAATCCGGTTAGCTCTTCCTTTTTACCAACGCAAATAAGGGAATAATCTGGATGTCTTTCATGGAATTTCTTTACTGCTTCTACGGTAATGGCGCTGCCAAGATCCGAGCCCATCATATCAACAACTATTTTCTTCATCTGTCTTTCCTCTAAATATATCTTCTCTAGTATAACTAGAGAGCCTTCTTTTTACTAGGATAAAGAAGTTCTCTTGCCTTTCTTTACCAAATTTATTAGTTCTTTGTTTTCGGCTTCTTTTGGATTAGACAAGATTAGGTTTGCATCATCCCTAGCACATTCAAAAATCCTAAAATCATCAATGATATTCAACGTGGAGAATGATGGAAGGCCAGATTGTTTAACACCAATTATCTCTCCAGGGCCGCGTAAACGAAGATCCTCTTCGGCAATCTTGAAACCATCGTTGGTTTGAAGAAGAATGTTAAGTTTTTCCTCGCTATTTTCTTCTTCGCCTTTCTTATAAGCCATGACGAAAATAGCCTTAGAGCCATCACGTCCTATTCTTCCTCTAAGTTGATGGAGAGAAGATAAAGAGAAATGAGTTGGTGAGTACACGATCATGAGATTTGCTTCTTTTACGTCGATTCCAACCTCAATCAAAGAAGTCGCAACAAGTATTGGGCAAAGGCCACTACGAAAGGCAATGGTTGCCACTTCTTTACTTTCTTCATCCATCTTTCCATGCATCAAAGTTACTTTGTTTGGGTATAAGGATTTGTATCTTTCAGCAACTTCAAGGACACTTGTATTTTCTTTCTCACTTCCTTCGATTTGAGGAACGACTACATAAACACGATGATTATGATTTATAGATTCTTCGACGAGTTTTTGTATTTTAGGGTCGTCTGGATTAAGAATTTTAGAGACTACATCTCTCTTTTTTGCAGGGAACTCAGTTAAGGTAGAAACGTCCAAATCACCATATACTGTTAGAGTTAATGTTCTAGGGATTGGCGTTGCGCTCATCATTAATAAATCAGCATGTTCTCCTTTGCCAACAAGAAGGCTTCTTTGGTTAACGCCGAACTTATGTTGTTCATCAATTATTGCTAAGCCCAAATAAGCATATTCAACATTTGCTGAGAATAAAGCGTGCGTTCCAACGACAATATCAATCGTTCCATCTTTCAAATCTTCGATAATTGCGCGTTTCTCACTATTCGGAAGGGAGCCAACTAGAAGAGCAATGTTGATATTTGTTCCTTCAAAAATGCTTTTTAAATTATCATAATGTTGTCTTGCTAAGGAATCTGTTGGAGCCATTATGGCAGTTTGTTCGCTACGAAGATGATTTGCATATGCGCATAAAGCCGCGACAAGCGTTTTTCCACTTCCGACATCTCCTTGCAAAAGACGATACATCACTTCTGAGGAATTCATGTCAGCAACACATTCTTTAAGAGACTTTAGTTGATCGTTTGTTGGCTTATAAGGCAAAGTCAGAATGAATTTGTCTAAAAGGTTTTCAGGAATCTTTCTTCTAACGTCTTTAACGATTGACCTATTTTCTCCACGAACCATTTGATTGGCAAGAGAGAAAGTCAATGCTTCTTGGTATTTAAGATAACGCATGCCTGCATGGATATCTTCCCTAGAGTTAGGGAAGTGTACGGATTTATATGCATCCCATCTATTGATTAGACGGTACTTTCTTTTTAGATATGAAGGCAATATTTCTTCTAGAGAGTCTTTTTCTTGCAAAAGCATCCTTTTAACTAAAGCTTGAAAAGTGTGATTTTGAATGTTGCTTGGCAATGAATAAATCGGTCGCAAAGAAACATTTTTTTCGATTTTTCCCTTGAGAATCTTGGATAGATTTATTTTATTACGTTTCTTATCAAAGTAACCAACAAGAGTAAATTCATCTTCTAAATTTAGATAGTGTGATAGATAAGATTGATTCCAGGCTTCAACTTCGAAGACATATTCATTTACGGTTTCAAAGGTAAAACGATAAACGCTCCGTTTAGCAAAGCGAAAACACCTTGGCATATTTCCGCTTATTTTCCCAAACAAAACAACACGTTCTTTATCTTCGTAAACTAATTTTGGTTGAGAATAGGTAAAATCATCATACCTTCTAGGAAGAAGATTTAGGACGTCGATTGGATCGTTTATTCCAATTGAAGAAAGGGCTTCGTTAAATGCTTTTGATTTAGAAATCGCCATCAAGTTATTTTAACATAGATGGCCATTTCGATATGTCTGTTTATAAATTTTCTTCCAAAGAATATTTACCTGATTCAAGGCTATAGGTTTTCTCATTAGGGAAGATAACTTCCGCAGAACTTCCATAAGGAACTTCAAGATCGATTATTAGTTTTTTATCCTCTATTTTCCAAGCGACTTTTATCTTTCCATAAGGCGAAATCGTTTCTGCCTTTGCATATGTTAGATCTCCACCAAGGATAGGCTTGACTCTAAACTTCTTATAGCCAGGCTCAATCATTTCTAAACCTGCAACACGTTTGTAGAGAAAATCTCCGACCGCGCCTGACGCGTAATGGTTATAGGAAATCATTGGAACATCACCTGTTCCATCGTTTTTTATCTCGCATTCGCCATTTTCATCTAGCCCATCCCATCTTTCCCAAACGGTTGTCGCGCCGCTTTTAACCTCATATAACCATGACGGGCATTTTGTATTTAATAACATCTTGTAAGCCGTATCGCTTTGCTTATTATCCGCTAAAGAGAAAAGAATAAATGGGGTTCCAGGGAAACCAGTTCCAATGCAATAGGAATTCTTCTCTACTATTTTAGCAAGATTTTTTGCAGCTTTATCGATCGTTTCTTTGCTAAACATTTTTAGATGTAACGGCAAAACATAAGCAGTCTGAAATTCATTATAGAGTTTGCCCTTACCATCTGTGAAAATGGATATATACGCGTCTTTTACTTTATTTGATAAAGTTAAGTATTTCTTTTCGTCTTCTTTTTTATTGAGAATTCCAGCAATATTTGAAAGTAAGAAAGAAGAATTATACAAAGATGCCGTGGCAGTCCATGGGTGTCTAGCTTGCCAATCACCCATCTTTGGAACACCAGGAGCAATCCAATCGCCAAAATGGAAAGCGTTTATTCCTTTCCAAATATATCTTTGTTTACCAAAACCAAATAAATTCGCCCAAAATTTACAGGCTTTGACATATTTTTTCATCATTTCATAATTATCTTCTAAGAAAGAGATATCGCCTGTTGCTAAATAGGCGTTATATGGAACAAGTATTGAAGCGTCTCCCCACCAATCTATCGCCATTCTTGGCATAGTTTCAGGGACGCCATATCCTTGAACCGGAACAGTATTAGGAAGACCTCCACCACGGTTTTGTTCTTTTCTTACATCAAGAAGCCATTTCTTAAGGAAAGAAGACATCTCAAAGTTAAATAATGCGGTTGGAGAAAATACGGCAATATCACCCGTCCAACCCATCCTTTCGTCTCTTTGAGGGCAATCTGTTGGAATATCCACAAAGTTAGATTTGCTAGACCAAATAATGTTGGAATTGAGTTTGTTTATCAGTTCATTCGAGCAATTAAATAAACCGATTTGTTTTAGATTGCTATAGAGAGCGATTCCTTTAATTTCAATATCCTCTATTGAGATTCCTTCTAAATGAACTGAGATATATCTAAAGCCCATATAGGTGAAGGTTGGAGAATAAGTTTGTTCGCCATCTTTGCATATATATTCAAAACGCGCCTTGGCAGAACGAAGAAAGAGAGTGTTTAGATTTCCATTAGGCTCAAGTATCTCAGCGTGTTTAACGACGATTTTAGCGCCTTTTATTGCATTTTTAACATGTAGACGAACTATTCCGGCAAAGTTTTGTTTGAAATCGTAAATATAGTCTTTATTTGTGTCTTGATGAAGATAAATAGGAAGAAACGTCTCATGTTCTATAACAGGAGAAGAATAATCTGCTAAAAGATCTGGATTTAGGGTACATTTTTCGATTTTTGCATTTACATAAGGTAAGGAATCTAAAGATGTATTTGCATCAAAGACTTCTCCATCGTAAAGATCTGCTTCTTTAAATGGGCCAGCGTGAGAAACTAACCAGCTTTCATCTGAGGGAATTATTTCTTTGCTACCATCTTCATATTCAAGATGTATATCGCAAAGTAAAGCTTGTTTATCGGTGCTGATTCTATTTTTTCTTGTGAAGCCAAATGAGCCAACCGCCCATCCGCCTGCAACATTGAAATAAAGAGTATTGCTATCCTTTAACGCCTCTTTAATGTCATATCTTTGATACTGAAGCTCATGAGCATATGAGGTAAATCCAGGGGCAAAATAGCTTCTAGAAATCTTTTTGTCTCCAATAAGGAAATTATAGATTCCAAAACATGTAACATAGACATAAGCTTTTTTGATTGGCTTATTTATCTTTAATTCTTTTTTGAAAGTTAAAGGAAGAGGAGAAACTCTTTTATCGGTAAAGGTGTACGTAGGATCGGAAATCCATTTTCCTTTAAAGGATGAGCCTAAATAACCTGTTTCAAATTTTAAGGTCGAGTTTGCTTCTTCCTCGTAATTATTACGAATCGTCAACTTGGCCTCGTATTGGCTAAATGGAAGGAACTTTTCCCCTTGATATTTGATATAAATCTCATCTTTTCCAACAAAGGTCCAGCCATTGCATTCTAATTTGACATATGTCGTCTTATCTTTTTCTTTATCGGAGACGGCTACATAATGGAAAATAGGATTGATTACATCGGTAAGGATGTTATCGTTTTTGCCTTCTAAGGAGAAATTTTCGATTTTTAGCATAGTTGATTCCTTCTATTCATCCTAAAGTAGAACGAAACAAAATAAAACAATTGTTTTTAGTTCCAGGAAAAATATCTCTGTTTACGATTATTAATTTATAGGAAAAACGATTATTTTGGATTAAGTTGGCTTACTTTGTCGAAATATCGACCTCGAATAAAGGAAAAAGGCCTCCAAAAGGAAGCCTAGTATTCGTATTTTGAATTATTCCGCGCCAACAAGGAAGGAATAGATTGGTTGATTACCACTGAAGACATTGATTTCAACATCAGGATACTCGTTTTGGAGAGTTTCTTGGATTGATTCGATATCTTCTGCCTTGATATCCTCACCAGCAATGATGGTCATAACAACTACTTCTGGTTTTATTAAGGATTTAACAAGTTCTTTAAGGGCAACCATCTTATCAGGAACGCAAGCGACAACTTTCTTATCGTCACGCATACCCATGTAGAAGTCCTTTGTGATATGAACTCCCTCAATATCGGTATCTTTGATAGCGTATGTGACTGAACCAGATGTAACGTTCTTTAATGCTGATTTCATTGTTTGATAGTTTGTATCAGCATCGTTTTCACTAGAGAATTGCATTAAGGCACTTAAACCTTGAGGAATGCTCTTTGAAGGAATTACAAAACAATTTATTTTTCCATCTTCTGCAAGAACATCGCTAGCTTGATTGGCGGCTAAGACAATGTTTGAGTTATTAGGTAAGATGAAGATATTTTTAGCATGGGCTTTTTTAACCGCATCAAGGAAGTCTTGAGTAGATGGATTCATGGTTTGGCCACCAGAAACGATAACATCAACTCCAAGTTCTTTGAACATTTCATCAAGTCCCGCACCAGAAGATACGGCAATAATCGCATTTTCTTTTAACGGGGCTTCTGCTGCTTCTTTTTCCGCTTTTGCACGAGCAATATTGCTTTCCATATCAGTCGCGGCATTTCCGTGCTCAATATTGTGATGTTCTTCAGACATATTCTCAATTGTAATTGTTAAGAATTCACCATATTGCTGGGCATAATTAAGCATCATGCCAGGAGTTAGGGTGTGAACGTGAACTTTAACAAGATCGTCATCTCTAACAAGAACTAAGGATTTGCCATTACGTGCTAGGAAGTTTTTGAATTTTTCTTCGTCAAATGTTTTCTTTCCTTCTCCTGGTTTCCCTAAACGAATAAGTAATTGGGTGCAATATCCGTATCCTTCTTCGGATTCAGATAATTGAGCGCCAGCATATTTGCCATTTGGGGTAGAAAGAACATTAGAAATAGCCTCGCCTTCAGCAAGATTTTCAATACGTTCAACAAAATCACCTTTTGCAGCTTTGACCATGCCTTCGATAATGACAGTAAGTCCAGCTCCGCCAGAGTCAACAACGCCAACCTGCTTAAGGACTGGCAATAAATCTGGGGTATGTTCGAGGGATTTCTTAGCTTCGATGAATAAATAATCTAAAGCCGCTTCAATCGTAGAGAATTTTGTATAATTCTCAATCAAGGCAGCAGACGCTTCTCTAATAACTGTGAGAATTGTTCCTTCAACAGGAGATTTAACAGCCTTGTAGGCGATTTCTTTTCCTGAGACAAAGGCTTTAGCTAAATCTTCGACATTTAATGTCTTTTTACCCTTGCATCCTTCAGAGAAGCCTTTAAAGATTTGTGAGGTAATAACGCCAGAATTTCCTCTAGCACCCATCATAAGGCCTCTAGAGAAAAGGCGAGAAATGGTTTCTACTGATTCATCGTTATTGTTTTTTACTTCTTTTGCACCGCTACTTAAAGTAAGGTTCATATTCATTCCCGTATCACCATCTGGTACAGGGAAAACATTTAATTGATCTATTTCAGGGTAATGGTTGTATAAATTATTAGCACCTGACAAAAACAGTTGTTTTAATTCTTGTCCATTTATATGTTTCATAGTACTCACTCAATTTCTTGAACGTCCGCTACATAAACGTTAATTTCCCATGTATCAATTGGAAACACGTTTTTCAAATCATAGGCGATCTTTTTCTGAACTTCGCCAATGACTTCTGTAAGTTTAACCCCATAAGCGACAACAACATAGACGTCAACTTGATAACCGCTTTTTGTTTTATGACAATAAACGCCTTTGACGTAATCGGTGTTTTTTAAGAATTTGTTAACGCCTTCATAAAGAACGCCATTTAAAGATGGTGCTGGAACCAATCCCATTACACCATAGCAACTAGTCGCAGCTTCACCTGCAACCTGAGCAATTGCTTCTTCAGAGATTTTAATCTCTCCGTATTTAGTCTTTTTATTTACTGCCATATTTCTTAATTGCTTAAAAAAGCCATGATATTATCTCACAATATCATAAAGTATGCAAACGGGCCGGGAAAGGGCCCACATAAAGAAAAAAGCCCGGCGGCGTGCTGCT
>CAVKLJ010000008.1:0-108623 GCA_963657245.1 Lachnospiraceae bacterium | reverse complement strand
ATCTACCATTAAAAACGTTGCAATAGGGTTACTTTGACAACGGGCGTTTTAGAATGTAGCAGGTTTGGAAAACCGATATGAATTTAGAAGAAAAAGAATTAAACGAAAATAAAGATGTCGCTGAAAGCGAGGCCGAAAACACCAATAGTAAAAGCGCAAAGCAAAAGAAGCCTTGGTCTAAAAGAAAAAATATTATTTTTTGGAGTGTCGGTGGCGTTTTATCTCTTTCGTTGGGTGTTGGCGTTGGATATGTTCTTGGCAGTGTCTTCAATGCCGGGGGAACAGAAGATTATTCGAAGGTAAATACTAATGATTACCTCGTTGATTACGATGCGTTGGTTAAAAAATATAAATCCCTCGGCAACGCTTCTGACTATTCTGCTTCGCTTACTCCTTGCGAAATGGCCAATACCGCTCTTCAACTCTTTTATGAGAACGATTCTTGGACGACTCAAGGATATGGAAAAACTACCTATAACGTCTTTGGAATTTCTGGAGATCAGCAAATTCGTTCGACATTCATGAAAAATGGCGATGAATACTTCGAAGAGTCTCTCTCAAAATCCGATGGTGGAGCAGTTTCTGTTAAAGCCGCATGGAGAATGTACGAGAAATATGACTCTGGCGACAATTCGACTGTTCAAAGATACTCTGGCGAACTAAAGAAAGACGTTTATGATGCTTACTTCGATGAAAACACTAAAACTGAATACAGTCGTGAAGACTACAAAAAGAGTTCAGGAAGATATTTAG
Source organism: Lachnospiraceae bacterium (assembly GCA_963657245.1). Classification (GTDB taxonomy): domain Bacteria; phylum Bacillota_I; class Bacilli_A; order RFN20; family CAG-826; genus UBA4951. Next base: position 107,870 of record CAVKLJ010000008.1, on the reverse strand, counting down.
ATGGAATCCCTTGCATCTATATCATCAACGACAAATGCTTGAGCAATGAAACTCAAACCACAACATCCGGGATTAAAACCGGTGTGACGAAAACAACTAGCGGTTACACGATAGAACTTGAGCTAAATCCAAAAATCACCGTCAAAAACTACGTAATTCAGATGCAAGCCACGGCAGATTTGGCTGGAGCTCCTTCGTTTAGCTTTGTTCATCTCACCTTTAAAACCGATAAGAAATTAAACCTGATATCGATGACGAATTATGAAAAGTATTATGCGAAAACGTCAGCTGGTGCTGGATCATCACTAACAGCAAAGGTCACCACCTACTTCGATACTTCAGGAAATAACACGATTCCTAAAATAAACGAACAAACTCAATACGATAAAACAAAGGAAAAATAAATTGAAAGCGAGGATATAAAAATGAAATTAACAACAATATCTAAATTCTTAGCAAAGAAAAGCGTTCGTGCAGGCTTGATCTTCACATTGGTTGGCGGGATCTCCGGAACGGTCACCTACTTTGCCTTCCCTAGTTTTCCTAAAAACGAAACCGGTGGAGGAAATATAGACAACACCGATGATCCTGACGACATCATTGCAGAAACATCTGTTGATAAGTTCTCTGCAAAATTAACCGAAACGACCGGTATAGAAGGAACTCTTGATTTTAGCGTTTCTTTCCCTGATAAGGATGATAGCTCAACAACAATGAATACCATTAGCATAAAGGATGCCGGCTTAAAGGTTGCAATGCCTTCTACTGGTAGCCTTGGTTTCGATTTCAATGGCAGCATCAACTACAACGATTGGGGAGATGAGAACGTTGAAAAGGCCACAACGCATATTAACCTTGTTGATAAGAATGCCTACATAGATTTCTGGGGAGGCAAGGTTGCATATCTAGATACAGAATACAAATCATTGGTCGGAGAATTAATTGGAATATTTAGCGATTCAGTTATTCAAATACCAGATGAATTCTATGATTTATTTGATAAAATCGCAGGCAATTCATCCGATTCTTCCGAGGAAGAAGGCTCTTCGTCATCTAGTTCTTTAGCGGATACAACGATGAGTTGGAGTTGTGTTAATGATGGCGAAAGTCAAAAACAATTCAAATTAGACATTGGATTATCCGGAACGACAATCACACTGAATTTATGGAGTGATGGAGATTATAACCTTACAAGAGTTTTAGCCGACAATTTAACATTTGGTGATTTCACTTTGAATTTGGACTTCAGAACTCAAATAAATGAGAACGAATTAGAAGTTATTAGAGGTCTCGTTCCATCTGATTATCAAAACTACACTTCTCTTTATGGCTTAAAAGGTATCATTCGCAAAGTCGGAAACGCCATTGCAAAAGAGCGTTTTAATGTCAATGCCGATTTAACAATTAATCACACAAATGGTGACGTTAACGAAAATGTTGGCATCGACCTTGACACAACATTAGATTTCGGTGATAAAAACTTCACAGCCGGACTTGAACTATCAAATGAGGCGGATAAGACATATTCTCAAAAACTCGATCTTGCTTATTTAAAGGAAGATAGTGACACGAATGCCTACGTTAACTACAACGATACAATGAAAGCTTCGATGAATCTTCTTACACTTGAAGCTTTAATTTCCAGAATGAATAACGATGGAAATCAACAAGATATGTCTGCTTTATCGAAGGTTTTTGATTTCGTTTTTGATAGCGAAATAGTTAAAGACATTCAAAAAGGACATTATGAAAAGATTGCTAATGAAGTTGAAAAACTTGATATTTCCTCCGATAAAATTGTCGTAAAAATCAAATTAGACAAAATTGGCTTTGGAGATTCTTCCTTGGTTACGATCACTTTAGACGGAACAAAGGATAAACCAATTTCTGAAGTTGCTTTAAGCAATATCAAAGCCAAAAACTTCTCCCTTAATGGAACAATAAATGTTGCTTCATATGTAGCTCCTTCCTTTGACACGACTGGATATTACAGTATGGAACATTTACCTGATGTATTTGATCAAGTTAGTGATTTAGTTGATTCAAAACAAGCAACAGTCAAATTAGAAGGATCGGTTCTCGATGCAAACAATCTTGGTCTTTCTTTAGACGGAAATGCTAGCTTTGACGCAAACCTCAAAGAAGGAACTGGCTCAATCAAACTTTCTCAAATCACATCCAATTATACAAAAAACCATTTATTCTCCTTGGATTTAGATGAGAAACAAGCTTTATTCAACTATAACGATTTCGATAAAAAGGATGAATATGCTGGACTTAACGGTTCTATCAGCATCTCTAGTGTCGGTGATTTAATCGATTTCATCAAATCATTAACAGGCGATGATTCAATTAAGCAACGTTTCTCTGGAATCTTCTCTTCTTTGCAAGAAAACGCTACAAGCGGAATTATCTCCGATGTTATGGCTGGAAAATACGCTTCATTATTATCAGCAAAGATCCTTAAAACTTGCACAATCAATTCCGATAAAATCGATTTAACAATAAACGGAGAAATCTTCGGCTTAGAAAGCGACATTAATATCATTATTAATTTTGCTGATACAACAAAAGTTGTTACAAATGAAAATGGCGAAGCAACAGATGAAATAATCAGAAACATTAAATCTGTGGAATTAAAGAATTTCGCTATCTCCGGAAAAACAATCAACGTCAAACTTTCCTTAGAAAAATTCGATAACAAGTTATCTTCTCTCGATAAGACATTGACATATACCGATTTCTCCAGCGTTTCAACAATGATTCAATATTTTGCTAATACTGCCACAAGCCTTGATACATATCATTTAAAGAGCTCGGTTTCTGTTGTGCTTTGGACGGCCGATATCATCACGATTGATGCGGATTTGTATATCTCTATCCAAGAAGATGGCACAAAGATTTATGGTAGCTTAAGCAACATTCCATTGATTCCTGCTGTTAATAACAACACTTGGTTATTTGGTGATCATGGTGATGACGCTTCATTCTATCGTACTGTTAATTTCTACTATGATGGATCTAATATCTATGCCCATGGCGTTAACCCATTCGGCGTCTTTGAAGCAGAAGATGAAGACGGAAACAAGACCTCATACGACCTTACCCAAATTCAAGATTATAAATATGAAACCTCATATTTCAAAAAGACAGACAACATCATTAACTTCTTGTTAAAAGACGTCATCAATTTACAAGACAGACTTCTCAAGAAAGTTTCTACAAACGACATTTCTTTACCTGAAAATAAATCCGCTTTAGCAACAGAAAGATTATTTGATTCCTTCTCATACGATCAAGATTCTTCCAAGTGGGATTTATCCTTAGATCTTGGCGCTTTATTAAATAACGACTTCTTAAAGAACTTAGACCTTACGGTTAAGGGAACAAGCGATAAATATATCGAAGGATTAAATTTAGCACTTACGATATTCGCTGGTGTTAAAATACAAGTTCTTGCTGATGTCAGTCTTACTAACATCGGAAAGAATGAATTCCCTCTTGAATCATTCAATTCCTATATATCTGCACATTCTAGCGACGAATTAAGCGCAAAATAATTGAGAAATACCAATGAAAATCCGAAATTTAACAAAATCTAATATAGTGAAAAAAGGCGTTTTGCCTTTTTTCGCTATAGCCTTAAGTTTCGGAGTTTGTTCTTCTAATAAGATAGAAAACAACAAGAATGATAATAATAGCAATAGCAAAGTTAGTCCTCTTCCCAATGGAGATTCTCAACAAGAAAGATTTATTAACTCTTTAAAAGACTCCGAAGGATTTGAAGGAAGCTTAGATCTTTCGATCAATTTAAAAGACAAGGGCGATTCTACTAGCTATTCGACAATAACAACTTCAGAAGCCTCATTACGTTTAGCAAGGCCGTCACAAAAGGTTCTTGGCTTAGATTTAAATGCAACTCTTGATTACAATGGCGTAAGTAAATCTGCTCATATAAACTATGTTGATGATGTTGCTTATTTCGATTGCTTAGGACTAACATACAAATATTCTGATACAACATATAAAGATTTAACTGGTGAAATAGTCAGCATTTTTGGTGTTGACGCCTTAAAAGTTCCAGATTCTATCTATGATTTTGTCGATTCTCTCATGAAAGACGATGAAAGCCTTGATCAGTATACTTTTGAAGAGGAGGAGGCTGATTCCGGTTTCGCTTATAAGCTCTGCATCGGAAATGATAACTATATTCATCTTACGGAAGATGAGAATTATAATCTCACAAGTGTATATTCTGATAAATTGACATTTGATTCTAATTATTTATCGTTTAAATTTGCAACGACGAGAAATGATAATGAATTGACTGAGATTAAAAACTTAATTCCTGAAAATTATTCTTCCTATAAGGAAATTTATAATTCGATGAATTTAGTGAGAAAGATCCATAATTTAACATCTTCGCCAAAATTTGGTGTTTCGATAAACGGAACTTTGCATCACGAAGTAGAGGAAACTAATCACCATACTGCCTCAGAAGAAGACATAACTTTAAATGGCGATATATCCTTAGACATAAATAATAAGCTTTTCTCCGGTAACGTTTCTGCGTTGCCTTCAACTGAAAGTGTTTCTGCAAACTCAATCTCCTTTTTATCTAATCGAGAAGATGAAATCCAAAAAACTTATCTTAACTATAACGATGTTATGAAGGTCGCTGTAACCGATTCTGCCCTTGATGAGATCGTTAACGTCATAAAGGAGGATTTTGGAACAGGCTTAAATGTCATAGACAAATTCCTAACTTTACTCGATGATAGCTTTGTTTCTAACATTAAAAAAGGACATTATGAGTCCTTCCTAGGCTCTATAAAGTCCCTATCTAATGATGATAACTTGATAAACCTATCACTTAACTTGGAGACTTTTGGCTTTGGTGAGAATTCAACTGCATTGATCAAGATTGATGGCAACTCAAACAACAACTTGGTTTCTATTACGTTAAATAACGCTGGCTTTAATGGCTTTTACCTCAACGACACAAATATCCTTTTGACTAACTACTCTGAAAACACGTTTTCGACCGAAGGATTTTATTTCCTTGAAAAAGTCCCAGGAATCATCGATCAGATATACAACATCTATAATGCGCCAAAATTTCATTTGGCAATCGAAGGATCCTATGTAGATTCAAATGGTGTTGGCTTATCAACAATAAAAGGAGAAGCAAATCTTCTTGGCCATACTGGCGATAAAGATACGTTATACGAGTTCGATTCTGGATATTTCGATCTGAAACTTGCCCAACAAGTCGGCATAAACAATTCCGATGGGACTTTCAACAAACTCGGAAATCTAAAAAATCATCACGTTTCTTTAGATTTAGAAAAGTTAGAAACGGCATATTTCCATTATTATGACGAAGATTTATTAGCTAATAGCAATGAAACTGGTACATATGGAAAATTGTCAATTGAGCCATATCAAGATGTAATTGATATCATCAAAGAAATTTATAACTCCAATGATCCTCGTTTTAGCAAATGGTTTAAAGTAGTGGCTAGCGCGTCATCTTCTAGTGTTATTGATGCCGTTAAGACAGGAAGATATTCCCCAATTCTTGCTACAAATTTAGTTGTTTCATCAACATTCTCAAGTGATTATGCAAAATTGGTTTTATCCGGTTCTGCCTTCGGCTTTAATGATGAAACTAACGAGAATAATTTTTCGGTCACGTTTACATATGATGGTTCAAATATTAAGACTTTATCGATTGAAAATCTTGTAACAAACGGGAAAACCCTCAATCTAAAAATCACATTAAGCGATTATGATGAAACAAAGACCACATGTGTTGATCATAGCAAAACGACAACCGATTTCACTGGTTTCGCCCCATTAATTTCTGATTTGTATAACACGGCAAATTTAAAGACATATCACTTATCAACAAGCGATCTTGGACTGAGTCTTATTGGAATCGATGTAACCTTATGCATGGATTTCAGAATCTATGTCGATGGATCAATCGTTAAGGTCTATGGAAAAATAAATGTTCCTGTTAACATGCTTTACTCAAATACGTATAACAACGGGCTTTTTCAATGGTACAGCTATAGAAACTGCATTTTCTATTTCGATGATATAAATCCGGATACAGGAAAAGCTTATGAAGACAATTCCGGATACGCTTATTTAACCTACAATCTTTCAGGCAATAAAACTGAATACAGTGGTAGCAAAAAATCAGGATCATATAAGTATTATTCGACGTATTTCCAAGATACGACTAACCTGATGACCTTTATTTTCAGCCACATCATGGATTTAAAATCCAGTTACGTAAGTAGCATCATAAATTCGATAAACAAAACCGATGAATCCAAAGATGCTCAAGCAATCAATTTTGAGAAGCTAATAACAAGTTTTTCTTATGATGAAACGAATAGAACTTGGGATATAGGAATTGCCGTTCAATATCTTTTGAAAGATGACACGTTAAAGAATATGAAAGTTAAGATTTATTCGGAACAAGTTAACTCCAAATATTACTTAAGCAAATTCACTCTTTCATGCACTCTCGCAAGCATAGTTACGATATCAGGAACGATAACTAATCAAAACATCGGAGAAGATAACTGGACATCGATAAACGATACGTACAATAGCTACATCGAAAGCAATAGAAGCAAGACCCCTGATTATAAATAATCAAACCTTCATTTTTTTGTTGAAATTAGATGGAAATAAAACTTAAATATCAGTAGGAGGAAAAAAGATTATGAAAACTGAAAAATTAATAATGTTGCCAATCTTGTCTGCGACCTTTCTTTTAGCCTCTTGCAACGGCCAAGAAACAAGTAGTTCTTCGAGCTCTGCGCAAACATCAAAACAAAATTCCGAATCTACAAGTAGTAGTTCGTCATCTTCAAGTAGTTCTAGTTCTTCATCTAAGGAAAGTATTCAACCAGATATCGAAAAAGATGCTGATAAAGACTTTGCAATCCTTAAGAGTGTTTTAGAAAACACAGCGAGTGCAAATGGCTTCAAAGCCGAGATAGCGCCTTTCAAATCTTCATTTGGAGGACTCCGTTACAAAAAAGACAAAGAAGGTAAATTATCTTCGACAAATTGGGACCTTCTTCTAAAGGCTGATAAAATAACTGCCACAGAAACCCATATCAATGATGGAGATGAAACTAGCGATTTGAACGCTTCACTTAAAGTTGCTAATGCTTCAATGGACAAAGTCAAATATGGCTTAGGTCATTTAGTAAGCGACACGGAAACCGGCGCAAACACCGTAAATTCTCTTGTGAAAACCCTTGGAAAAGATATGTATGCAAATGTCTATTTCGCTGGCGATACGCCTAATAGAGTCTACTACGACCTTGACGATGAAAAAGGCAAAGAGAGTAATGCTGCCAACCTTTTGAAAGCTGCAACTCCAATTATTTTGAAAACCCTCGATTCCAATGGATATTCCGTCTATAAAGACGACAACCCAAAGAATGAGGCAACATATGAGATCCTAACAAAAGCATATGTTACCATCTCTGCCTATGATGAAGAAGACGAGCCAACAACCGTTTCTTCCGAAGATAGTACCCAAGGAAATCCTAGTGTTACCGATTGGCTTCAAATCATAAGTAACCTCATTGAGGTTTTAAATGAAGATTTCTCTGACTGCATCGTTTCTTCAATGAAAGGCGGTGTCTATACTCTATCGGTTAAATTCAGCGATAAAGAAGTAACGAAAGCCATCAATGACTTCATAGATAAGATCGATGATGATTTCGAGTATACAGTTACTCTTCCTGCTGAAGAAGGAGAAGAAGGGGTAAAGATCACAATCACTAAAGACATGCTTGAAACGATTGCTGGAAAATTAGAAGAAGTAATCGAGGTCGGCTCGTTCAATTATGAGCTTTCTTACAACAGCACATCCTTGATTAGCGACAATTTGTCCTTCAATCTCTCTATCAACGAATCCATTTATGAGAATTTGTATGGTTCAGAAGAAACAACGAGTGAGAGCTCTTCTGAAGATTCATCTTCAACCGAGACAATGATCGGCTTAACCAGCCTATCACTTGAAGAGAAGACTAAGTATTCAACGTACGAGACTTCTTTAGAGGATGTTGATGAGGCTAAGCTTAAAGAACATCTTTGGAACTTTGCTAATTTACCAAGCAAAGAAGCCCTTGCAGAATATCCAAAACAAACCCTTCCGCCAAAGAAGGAAACTTCTGGAGACGATAACGCAAAATAAAGACTAACAATATTAAGGCGACTGATGAAGTCGTCTTTTTCATATCTAAAAGGCAAAAGAAAAAGCACTCCCGAAGGAGTGCTCCAATCTTTCGAAGATTATAACTTTCTGTTGTAGTATTCGATGATTTGTGCGTCGTTGATTTCTTTTGGAAGTTCGTTTCTTTCTGGAAGACGGACGAATGTTCCTTGGAATTTTTCAGCATCAACCGTGACATAGGCAGGAGTTGCTGGCTTTCCTTCGATGGAAGCTTTAACGACTGCAAGAGGGGATTCCTCTTTGAATCCGATCACATCGCCAACTTTGCAAAGATAAGATGGGATGTCGACTTTCTTTCCGTTAACTGTGACGTGTCCGTGGTTAACTAATTGACGGGCACCAGCTCTTGTGCGGGAGAAACCCATACGGTAGACAAGGTTGTCAAGACGGCTTTCGAGAATACGGAAGAAAGCGGTACCGGTAACGGTTGTCTTATCGGCTTTAGCGATAACGAACAAACGGCGGAATTGTCTTTCATTCATTCCATATAATTCTTTGAGTTTTTGTTTCTCGACTAACTGAGCGCCATATTCAGATGGTTTTCTCTTGCGGTCTTGACCGTGTTGGCCAGGTCCATATGCTCTCTTTTTGAGTTCATCGCCAGTTTCGAGAACGCTAAAACCAAGACGACGGGATTTTTTCCATTTAGATCCAGTGTATTTAGACATGTTATTTATGTCTCCTTTCTTTGCGTTAACAAAGTATAGAGGGCTTTTCCTATTCCCCGGGTGTTGTTCCTTTTCGGTACCGTTAGCTCGGTCTTACTTCATTAAATGGAACAACGTCAGACGGAAACATAGAAGCCTGCTAGCCTTTACGCACGCATAATTCTAGTTATCGACATATGTTTAGTCAAGAAAATAATGATAAATCGTTCTACTTTTCTTCACTAAGAGTATCCCTCACGTGATATATTATTAAGTACGGGAGATTCCTATGCCAAAGTCAGTTATCATTTCAATTGTAGTCATATCCGTAGTCTTGCTTATAGCCATTTGTTTTCTTTTGTATTTTACAATCATTTCACGCGGTGTGTTAAAAAGACAATCACGAGATGTCATCGGTATTTTTGAAAGAGAACACGCCATTCTTTTTGGCGATATCCAACGTTATATTACACGTTTAAAAGCCATTTCCGAACTGAATTTGCTTTATGTTGATCAATTCACTAAATGGCAAATGAAGTTTAAAGATGTTCGTGATGGTGGAGACGCCAATGCGCAAGGCGTAGCTAATTCCTTATCCGATGCCCTTGAAGCAAGGCATTGGAAGGAAATTAAGATGTTCCTTCCTAAAGCCAAAAAAGAAATTCAAGAATATGCGGACAATGTTGAAGGATTAAGGAAAGATCTCATTCAAGTCTTCTCTGCGGAAGATGAGGTAGTTAAGATTGCTTTGCAAGAGAAAGAAAAATATCGCGCAATAAAGCAAAAATATTTTTCTGAAGCGGATGATTTGGTCCTTATTTCTGATTCGATGAACACTTTATTTAAGAAAATTGATGGAGATATCTTAAGAGCTGATGAGCAGAAAGATAAAGCCTTATACCAAGAATCAAAGGATTCATATATCAATAAAGTCGACGATCTTCTAAACAAAATAGACAAGCTCTTAGACGTTTTACCTAAGATTTGCTTGGAACTAACATCCGTTTTGCCAGATAAGATTTCTTCTTTAAGAAACAGATACCAAAAAATGATGAATGAAGGCTATCCTTTGACCCACATCTTGTCGACAAGAGAAATTGATGGAATGGAAGAAAACATCAGGAAAATGGTTGAAAACGTCAAAGTTCTTAATAACAATGGTGTTTCCAAGAATATAGAGACAATTCGTTTAAGAATAGAAACATACAATAGCCAATTTGATAAAGAAGAAGAGGCTAGAAAAACCTTTGAAAGTCGTTATGAAACCATTTACCGCGAAGAAAACCAAGTTCATCAAAACTTTGTAAATCTTTCAAATGGTTTAGATACAATCAAGACTTATTATCTTTTAGGCGCTGAAGATTTAGCGAAATTCAAGGAAATAAGCCAAAGCATCAACAGCGTTTCTTCATCAAAAACTCTCTTAGATAACTATGTTCATTCTAATTCCGCTCAACTATTCACCGTTTTAGTCGAAAAGATGAATAACCTCGATGAAATGGTTACTAAAGCAAAAGGAGAACTTTCTTCCTTTGAAGATTATTTGCATTCTTTAAAGAAGGATTCCGAACAAGCCAGCCAATTAATCAAGGAATACTACGAAAAGAATCGCCAAGCAGAAAGTGATATTCGTCTTCTAAATGTTGAAATTTTGAACAAACGTTTTTCCCCAAGATTTAAAGAAGTATACGATTTGATCGATACTTTATACGCAGATATCGTTAAGATGCCAATCAATGTAAAGAAAGTAAATGAAGGAGCAAATTCGCTTAAAAACAAAGGTGACGCTTTATTTGCGGACGTTGAAGCCGTTAAAAAAGATCTTGCTAATTCCGAATGTGCGATAGTTCACGCCAATAGATACAGGAACAATGATACGGCAACCGATCAATTGGTCTCTCAAGCTGAAGCAATGTTCTTCAATGCCTCGTATAAAGAGGCCTATAATGCCGTAAAAGACGTAAAAAGTTCAGAAATGAGTAATTAAAATGATATATTTCGATAATGCTGCCTCGACTAAGCCGGACAAAGATGTTTTAGATTGCTTTCTTGATGAAGCAAATTTTACATACGCAAATCCATCTTCTCGCCACGCTTATGGGAGAGAGGCGAATAAACGTCTTGAAAAAGCCAGACAATCAATTCTTCAAATCCTTGGCATTGAAAAAACACACCGTTTAATCTTTACTTCAGGTGCTTCAGAAAGCAATAATCTTGCCATAAAAGGCGTTGCGGAAAACTACATCCGTAGAGGAAAAAGAATAATCACGAGTTCTGTTGAACACGCAAGCGTTCTAGAAACCTTTAAAGCTTTAGAAAAGAACGGTTTTGAAGTTATTTATCTTCCCGTTAATGAAAATGGGGAAGTGGAACCAGAGGTTCTAAAGGCCGCCATGAATAACGAAACAACGCTAGTTTCTATCATGGCTAGCAACAATGAGACTGGAAGTAATAATGACATTAAAAAGTTAGCGGAAATCGTTCATCAATATCCAAAAGCCTTCTTCCACGTCGATGTAACTCAAGCCATTGGCAAAGAAAACTTACCTTATGAGGATATGGATTTATTCTCTTTCTCTGGACATAAGATCCATGGCTTAAAAGGAACTGGCGCCTTAATCATCAAAAACAAAGTCCTTCTGACTAAGCAGATAGACGGCGGAGATCAAGAATATGCTCTTAGAGCAGGAACCGATAATGTCCCTGGCGACGTCTCATTAGCTTTAGCCACCGAAAAAATAATAAAAGGCCTTCCAGCCAACGTAAAACACGTTCAAGAAATCTCTTCATATTTACGTGCTGAATTAGAAAAAAATCCAGAAATCATTGTTAATTCCCCACTAAATTGCAATCCATTCATTCTAAATTTTTCTTTCAAACACAAAAAAGCCTCCGTTATTACCGAAGCCTTATCTCATGAGGAGATATATGTTTCTAGTGTTTCGGCCTGCAATTCAAAAGGGGAGCCTGTTTCTTATGTTTTAGAAGCAATGGGCAAAGGGAAAGAGATTGCAATGAATTCAATTAGAGTCTCTTTCTCTAGCGAAACAAGCATGGATGAAGTGAAAGAATTTATCACGAAATTAAATGAAATTATCGAAAGGACTATAGATAGATGAATTACGACCACATTATGATTCATTATGGTGAACTTAGCACCAAAGGCGAAAATAAAAGAGCCTTCATAAAAGAACTCGGAAAAAACATCCGTCATTCTTTGAAAGGCTTTGAAAAACTCACATACTCTACAGATCATGACCACACATACATCAGTTTAAATGGCGAAGATCCAAATAAAATCATCCCTCTTCTTCAAGAAGTTGCCGGTATTCAAAGAATCTCTCTTGTTTATAAGAGTGAAAGAGATTTTGAAGTCCTTGCCGAGAATGCTTTAAACCTTATTAAAGGAGAAAAAGGAAACACATTTAAGGTCATTGCCAAAAGAATAGATAAAACCTATCCAAAACATTCTTTTGACATCGCTTGCGATATTGGTGCCAAAATTCTTAAAAACACAGCCTTAAAGGTTGATGTTCATAATCCAGATATTTCTTTGCATGTTGAAATAAGAAAGGATTACGCCTATCTTTATGCTCATTCTTATCTTGGAGCAGGGGGATATCCTCTTGGAATGAATGGCAAGGTTATGATGATGTTATCTGGTGGAATAGATTCACCTGTTGCCGCATATTTATTCCTTAAGAGAGGGATTAGAATTGAATGCATCCATTTTGCTGCTCCTCCATATACCTCTGATGCTGTCTTAGATAAACTCAAAGACATTCTTGCAAAACTAAATATCTATCAAGCTGATATAAGATTAAACGTCGTTCCCTTCACAAAATTGCAACTTGAAATCTATAAGAATGTTGAAGAGCCTTATTGCATCACCATCATGCGTAGAATGATGTTTAGAATTGCCGATAGATTAGCCAAAGCCCATCATTGCTTAGGAATTGGGACAGGAGAATCGGTAGGGCAGGTTGCTTCTCAAACTTTAGATAGCATGATTGCAATAAACGATGTAACAAACTTCCCAGTTATAAGACCACTTGCCGTAACCGATAAATTAGAATGTATCTCAATTGCCCAAAGAATTGGTACATTTGATATCTCTGTTCGCCCATTTGAGGATTGTTGCACGATCTTCAAGCCTAAAAAACCTAAGACAAAGCCAAAAATCGATGAATGCGAATATTTTGAGAAGCGCTTCGATTGGAAACCACTTGTAGAAGAAGCGGTCAAAAACGTTTCCGTCATCATCGTAAAGGATGGAGAATCCACCTTCTACGAACATGATGATATGCAAAATAACTAAGAGAGATGAATATTCTCTCTTTTTTAATGCAAAGAAAAAACGCGCCTAAGTGTGACGCGTTTCATTTTCGTTAATCGCTTATTTTGCTAAAGCCTTTTTGGCGATGTCGCAAAGATTTGCAAATCCTTGGGCATCGTTGATGGCCATTTCGCTTAACATCTTTCTGTTGATGCCAGTATTTTCTTTTGTGATGACACCAGCTTTTGTTAAGCCATTGATGAACTTAGAATAGGAGATACCGTTGAGTCTGCATCCAGCGTTGATACGTTTGATCCAGAGCTTACGGAAATCGCTCTTACGATCACGGCGTGAAGCGTAAGCATAATTATATCCGTGGAGAACTTGTTCTTTAGCTGTCTTGAAAAGAAGATGCTTGGAACCGAAGTATCCTTCAGCCTTCTTTAAGATCTTTTTACGACGTGCGCGTGTTTGAACACTGCCTTTTACTCTTGCCATAGTCTAATATTCTCCTTCCTTATTTAGAAACCCACTCGTTGACCGTCTTTTGATCGTTCTTGCTGAGATAGTAAGCGGTTGCGAGGTGCTTTCTTTGCTTTCTTGTTTTACGTGGGGCTAAGTGACCCATACCTGCGTGATGAACTTTGACTTTACCTGTACCAGTGAATTTGACACGCTTTGCCATGGTACGACTTGTCTTCATTTTTGGCATGATAGATTCTCCTTTTATTTCTTCTTGATAGGCATGAGGATTTCCTTATACCATTTTCCTTCCCAAAATGGGGCTTTTTCGACACTAGCGATATCAGAACAAACCTCATTGAATTTCTTCATGACGTCTTCTCCGATTTCGGTGTGAGTCATTTGCCTTCCACGGAAGACAACGCAAACCTCGACACGATCACCCTTCTCAAAGAACTCGCGTGCTTTGCGGGCTTTTGTTTCCAAATCGTGCTGACCAATCTGAGGGGTAAGCTGAATTTGTTTTAGCTCTTGGACTTTTTGGTTCTTCTTCTTGAGCTTGTCTTGTTTTTGCTTTTCGAAGCGAACTTTTCCATAGTTGCAGATGCGGCACACTGGCGGTGTTGCGGTAGGTGCGACGCAATAGAGATCAAGTTGGTAGCTCATCGCAAGGCTATTTGCTTCGCGAGAAGACATAACTCCTAATTGTTCTCCTTCAGGACCGATGACGCGAACTTGCGGATAACGCACGTTCTCGTTGATTGGATCGCGTCTTTTTTCAGGACGGCGATTGTTATTGTTGTTGTAAGGTATAAATGATTCCTCCTTCGAGTAACAAAATAGCGTGGCAATTTCCACGCACGCTTACTAATGATTGATTAGTTTGTAGCGATTAGCCGATTTCCTTTGGAAGTCCGGCGAGTTCGTGGGAACTGCTTTCTACTTTATTAACGAGGAATATTATCCGCATTTTTGAAATAAATGCAACAAAAAATAGCAAAAAGTTTCGAAAATAAGTAATTAAACGAAAATGGGTGCTAAAGATATTAAATCGTTAGCAATTTTACGACCTTTTTTGTGACTTCGATTTATTTAATGCGTTAAAAATAATCGCAATAGCTAGACAGATCAAACTAATGATAAACGTTGGATCGAATAAAATTACAGTTTTTGTTATTTTGTATCTAAGATCAATTTGTGAGACCAAAGTATTAGTTTCGAATTTTAAAATTCCAGGGAATCGATAACTTAATGAATAATAAAATTCCCCTGTTCTGGCTCTATAAAAAACGGAATGCATTGAATGCTTATAGACAATACGCTCAAAAAAATCAAACCTGTTATCATAAAGTCAATTATATTTCGTTTTTTTGAAGCGAATATCACAAAAATCAGAAGACAAACACTTAACAAAAGGTAAAACGGATAAATGACAGACAAGACGTCCAAAACGTCAGGGACAAACGCACCAATGAGCGAAACGAGAAGACAAAACACAAAAAACAGTATGCTAATCTTAATCGAAAAACGATGATCGGTACCGTTTTTGTCGTTAAGTGATTCTTGCTCGTTTCTAAATTCTCTTCTCATTTACTATTTTTAGCCTTTCTCTACGATGCTGAATGATTTTACCTGTTCATACATAAACGCCATTGTTTAAGAACGTCTATATTCGTGATGATTTATCTATACTTATCGTACTTTATGAGCCTAGGCTTCACAACCAAGGAACATCTTGCCATCAACTTTTGACAAAAATCACACATTCTAGGACAAAATGAGCATTGTTAATTCGTCTGTTGTATACTTCTCTTTGTGAAACACCTAGATTTTTTTAGAAAAAATTGGCTTTCTTATCTTGTTTTGATACCAACGATTATCATCGCCATCTTTTACGAGGTTAAATGGTATTCGTATTTTATAATTTGTTTCTTGTTCATTGGCTATATTTTCGCCTATTCCCTCAAGAAGAAGTGGCATAGAGGAGTTGCCTTATTTACTGTCTTTCTTTTATCTATGGTCGATATTGTTTTTACGAGACCTGATTTAAGAGTTTCCTTAGTTGGCAATAGCATAAACAACGGAATGAAACTGTATAATAATCTTTATTTCGATATTCATGGACATAGCATGTTCTACGAAAGCCTCCAATATCAGCATGAACCATATAAAGAAGGAAGCTGGAAAGTTCCTAATGGCTATACAAATACAAAAGTAGAACTTTCAAATTGCAACGCCTACATGCTAGAAAAGAAGGAAACGAGCAAAGTGATTTATCAAATCCATGGCGGGGGATATGTTTCAACATTTTCCGATTCGTATAACGATATGGCCGTACGTTATTCAAAACTTTATGACGATGCAAACGTGTTTTCGATAGATTACCGAACCGCTCCAAAATATATGTACCCTTGCGCATTAAATGATGCAGTTGAAGGATACCAATATCTATTGGATTTAGGATATTCCTCAAAAGACATAGTTATTGCAGGGGATTCTGCTGGTGGAGGGCTATCTTTATCCATGACTTTATATCTTAGAGATCATGACATGCCATTGCCTAAATGCCTCGTTTTGTCTTCTCCAGCGACCGATTTAACTGGATCTGGCGCATCAAGAAAAGAAAAAATCACTCAGGATCCTTTATTTGGCGCTCCGAGCGTTAACGACTATTCGGAAGATTTATTATCATTGCCATATGCAAAGAAAGAAGAACAGACTGACCCTTACGTTTCACCAGCCTTTGGCAATTATAAGAACATGCCTCCAATGTTAATTCAAACAGGAGAAAATGAGATTCTCCTTTCAGATTCTGATATGGTTTATGAAAAAGCCCAAGAAGCAGGTGTAAATATCAAATACATTAAATATCCCGGAATGTATCACACGTTTTATTTGATCACGCCAAATATTAGAGAGTCAAAACAAGCTTATAAGGAAATAAAGGATTTTATCGCCTCAGTATAGATAAATAGTCATTTTTTTGTGCAAGTCGCCATTTCTTTTGAATGACGAAAAACACAAGAAAAGAATTAAAGTTTTGCTTTTTTTCGTGGAATTTTGCATAATATTGTTAACGAGGTAAAAAATTGGCTACTCAATATGCTATTTATGACACTCTGATTGACGATGTGACCATGATCTCTGACGGACATGGGTTGACTGGCATGCTTTTTGGTGCCATCGATCCTATCGATTCTGTCAACGAAGAGAACATTCTTTTATATGATGCTATTTGTGAATTGAACCAATATTTCTTCGGACAAAGAAAGAATTTTGATATAAAGCTCACTTATAGTGGCTCGCCATTCGAAATGAAATTGTTCGATTATATTCGTACGATTCCTTATGGCCAAACAAAGACATATGAAGAAGTGGCGGAAGCAATTGGAGAACCAAATTCTTCAAAAGCCATTGCTAACGCTCTTAGCCATAACCCAATTCCTGTCTTTATTCCTGATCATAGAGTTGTGGCTTCTGATGGAAGCTTAACCTCTTACTGCGCCTCTCTTGAACTTAAGAAATTCTTCCTAGAGTTAGAGAAAAAATATTCCAAATAGTTGATTAAAATAGGTAACAAAAAGCCTCGGATATACCGAGGCTTTTCAATTTTTTAAGAATTAATAACGAGCCTTGTCTTCAATGGATTTAAGAATCAATTTCTTAAATTCTTCAAGAGAAACTGTTGTTTGCTTATCAGAGCCAAATACACGGTAGGTGACACCGGTGTTAGCAACTTCGTTATCGCCAACGACAAGGGTGAATGGAATCTTATTGATTTGGGAGTTACGTAAACGATATCCGAGTTTGTCTTCGGAATCATCAACTTTGACGCGAATTCCTAAATCGAACAATTCTTTTTCGACTTTATGAGCATATTCTCCGTGGTGGATATTAGAAACAGGGAGGATGTTAACTTGGGTAGGGGCAAGCCATGTTGGGAAAGCTCCGCCATAGTTTTCAATGATGATGCCTAAGAATCTTTCGATTGATCCAAAGACAACACGGTGAAGCATGACTGGCTCTTTCTTCTCACCATCTTTATCGACATAGGTGCAGCCAAAGCGATGAGGGAGATTAACGTCTAACTGAATCGTTCCGCATTGCCAAGTACGACCCATGGAATCACGAAGTTTAAAGTCAAGCTTTGGCCCATAGAATGCGCCATCGCCTGGGTTGATTTGATATTCGTGGCCAGAATCGATACAAGCTTGGGCAAGGGCTTTCTCGCTCTTATCCCAGAATTCTGGGGAACCGATATAAGAATCAGGTCTTGTAGAGAGAACAATCTTATAAGTTAGACCGAAGACGTCATAGACCTCATCAAATAACTTCATGATGTTCTTAACTTCATCCTCGATTTGATCTGGTCTAACGAAGATATGTGAATCATCTTGTGTAAAGGCACGAACACGGAATAAGCCATTAAGAGCGCCAGATGCTTCATGACGATGGACGTGTCCTAATTCAGCATAACGTAATGGCAAATCGCGGTATGAATGGATTGCAGATTGATAAGAAAGAATTGCACCTGGGCAGTTCATTGGCTTAATAGCGAAATCCTTGCCATCAATCTTGGTCGTATACATATTCTCTTTATAGTGATCCCAGTGACCAGAAGTCTCCCATAATTCGCGGGAAAGCATAGTAGGGGTCTCAATCTCTAAATAGCCATATTTACGATGGATTTGACGCCAATAATCTAATAAGGAATTCTTAACGAGCATGCCATTAGGTAAGAAGAATGGGAAACCTGGTCCATAGTCAGAAATGAAGAATAGTCCAAGATCACGACCAAGTCTACGATGATCGTTTGCTTTTCTTCTTTCAAGAACATCAAGGTGTTCTTTTAATTCTTCTTCACTCCACCAAGAAGTTCCATAGATTCTGGTTAATTGTTTGTTTTTAGAGTCGCCTCTCCAATATGCTCCAGCGACAGAAAGAAGTTTGAAATGTTTGATTAAGCCAGTGCTTGGGAGATGTGGTCCACGGCAGAAATCAGTGAAATCGCCTTGGCTGTAGCAAGAGAGTTTTTCGTTTTCGTGTTCAGCAATTAACTCAAGTTTATATGGGTTATCTTTGAAGACTTCTCTAGCTTCGACTGCATCTAAATCTTTGCGGATGAATGGGGCGTTTTCTTTTGCGCATTTCTTCATTTCCGCTTCGATTGCAGCAAAATCAGCTTCGGTTATTGTCTTATCGCCGAAATCGACGTCATAGTAATATCCTTCTTCGATTGCAGGGCCAAAGCCAAATTTGCAAGAAGGATAAAGACGTTTTAACGCCTCAGCCATTAAGTGAGAAGTAGAGTGATTTAAAATCTCAAAGGCTTCAGGGGTTCCGATTTTAACGAAACTGACTTTATCGCCTTCCTTTAATTCACTTCTCATGTCAGAAATTTTGTCGTTGATATATAAGGCGATATCTTCTTTTTTGCCTTCTTGATCAACTAATTTTGCGAGGTCGAAACCGTTTGCTTTTTCTCCGAGTTCGACTTCTTTGTCTTGATAAAATACTTTCATACTTATCTCTTTTCTCTTTCCGGGCGTAAAAATAAAAACGCCCTAATTGAAGGACGCTTCCGCGTGGTACCACCTTGATTCATCTATAAAAGATGCACTCTCCAACTGTAACGTAGTTTGGTTTCGCCTAACTCATCGCTAGGAGCTCAGGAGTGGTACTTCATATATCTATAGATATTTAAGCATGTCTCCGTCGACGCACCTAAATTCTAGAATCATTAATAGATATTGCAAGAAGAAAATTCAACTTTTTCGAAAAAATGTAAAAGAAAAACGGCTTCCATAAGGAAACCGTCTAGAAAAGACTTGAATTAGTCGATATCTGAGATGACAGGGGTAGTGACAATACGCATGAAGTTTGTCTTTCCTGCGCCTGTTGGGGTTCCGCCAGCAATGATGATTTGGCTACCTTCCTTAACGCCTAAATCACGGGCAATCTTAAGGGCGATTGCTTCCATCTCTTCGATGAAATCAGGCATTGTTGTTGGAATAAGATGAGCATAAACACCCCATAACCAGCCACTTTCAAGAGCAACTTTACGGCTATTGGTGATAGAGATGATTGGACAACATGGGCGGGCTTTAGAAATACGCTTCGTGCTCTTTCCAGTTTGAGTGAAGTTGAAAATCAATTGGGCGTTGATTAATAAAGCGGTGTTGGCGATTGAGTTAGCGATAGCGTCGTTAACTGTGTGATCGGAGCAATCATATGCTTCTTTTGCCATATTTTCGTATGGTAATTCGCTTTCCATCGCCATTGCGATGGCACTTTGCATCTTAACGGCTTCAACTGGATATTGTCCTGATGCGGATTCTCCAGAAAGCATAACGCAATCGCTTGATTCATCAATAGCAGTGGCAACGTCAGAGACTTCAGCGCGTGTTGGGCGTGGGTGAGTGGTCATGGAATCAAGCATTTGGGTTGCAGTGATAACTGGTTTACCAGCTTTACGGCAAAGTTTGATTAAACGGCGTTGAACGAGTGGAACTTGCTCTGGTGGAATCTCATCGCCTAAATCACCTCTAGCAACCATGACACCATCAGCTTCTTTAACGATTTCTTCGATCTTTCTAACGCCTTCTGGGTTTTCGATTTTGGCAAAAATAGGAATATCAGGGTTGCCATATTTTGCTAAAACCTTACGCATATCTTGGATATCTTCTGGACGACGGACAAAAGAGGCGAAGATTGCGTCGACATTATTTTCGACACCAAATTTCAAATCCTTTTCATCTTGTTCGGAGATGAATGGGATATTGAGGTCATCTTCAGGAATATTCATTCCTTTTTGATCGGCGATCCAGTGATTGTTTTGGGCTTCGACGACAAGCTCATGCGCTTTTTCGTCTTTTTCGATAACTTTTAACATGAGATTGCCATCATCGACAAGAATAGTGTGTCCGACTGCAACATCATCAAAAAGTCCGGCATAAGAACAGGTGAATTTTTCGGCTGTTCCTAAGATTTTTTCAGAGGTGATACGGAGAATTTGTCCTTTTTTGACAATGACTTTTCCTCCTTCCATCATGCCAGTTCTGATTTCTGGTCCCTTTGTATCAAGAGCAACAGGAACATAAATTCCGTATTTCTTTTCAAAAGAACGGGCGATTTCTAATTTCTTCAATTGTTCCTCATGTGTACCGTGGGAAAAGTTGGTTCTAACAACGTTCATTCCTGCTTCATAGAGTTTTAACATCATCTCTTCGCTATCGGAAGCAGGGCCAATCGTACAAACGATTTTTGTTTTCTTCATATTAAACATATCTATCTCTCCTCTTATTTGTTGATCTTCTTTACTAATTCGACCATGCCAACGTGTTGGTCTTTTTGCATCTTCAAGGCTTCGTGAATGTCATAATCAACAAGTTCCATTCCTCTTACGCCGACGCATCTTCCGCCTTTTCCTTCGACAAGAAGGTCTACAGCGTAAGAACCCATTCGGCCAGCTCTCACTCTATCGGTTGCTGATGGGGAACCGCCTCTTTGAATGTAACCAAGAACTGTTGCCCTTGTGCTAAATCCAGTGTTTTTCTCAATTTCTTTGGCAAAGTCATGAATATTTGGGTAGATCTTTTCGGAAACAATCATGATTGCACGCTTATCAGAGTCCTTTTCTCTCATTTTTCTTAAGACCGCAAAGACATCTTCATCTTTCATCGTGAAATCTGGTGTGATGATGATTTCAGCACCTTCAGCAATACCAGCGTAAAGTGCTAAATCTCCACAATGATTTCCCATGACCTCAATTAAGGAACAACGAGAGTGGGACTCGGTAGTGTCACGGATTTTATCGACAGCATCGATGATTGTATTTAATGCCGTATCAAAACCGATTGTGTAATCTGTAGAAGCAATATCGTTATCAATCGTTCCTGGGAGACCAATGCAGTTGATTCCGAGTTTCGTTAAATCTAGCGCCCCTCTATATGAGCCATCGCCACCAATAACAACAAGGGCTTCGATTCCTCTTTCCTTAAGGATTTCGACAGCTTTCTTCTGAACATCGATATTAACAAATTCGGGAAGCCTTGCTGTTTTTAGGATTGTTCCGCCACGGTTAACAATATCTGAAACGGATGAACGATCCATTTTAACGATTTCGTCGTTAACCAAACCTTTGTATCCGTTATAGATACCATAGACTTCAATGCCATAAGAAAGACCAGTACGAACGACAGAACGAATGGCTGCATTCATTCCTGGCGCGTCGCCGCCTGATGTGAGAATTCCGATTTTTTTGATCATAACCCAACCTTCAACGCTTAGATTATAAACTTATGGAAGTAAATTTATTACAAAAAACTACGTTTTTGTATAAACAAAGATAAAAAATGCAAAATAAAAAATGTGGAAAACTTTTTTTGAAAGGTGAATAAATGCCAAATTATCCACATACTATCTATTTTTATAAGGCGCCTCATTATGTGGAAAAGTCCAAAATGTATAGTGTTTATCGAATGAAATTGTATAAATAAAATAAATTAGATGCTAGAATTATTCACATATGAAAGAAGCAAGACCATTAGACACGTACAAGATATTAAAAGAAAGTGCATTCTCTTTTGCCGACGATTCTTATCTTTTTGACTTATATGTGCCGATTATTTCTTTAAAAGCCGCTTCTTTATATCTAGCCTTAAGAAATGAAGAAGGAGACGTTGAGAAGAATTTTTCCTCTTTCTACCTTCGCTATCAAATATCTGAAGGGGAGATGAAAAACTCTTTGGAGTCACTTGAGGCAATAGGCCTTATAAAAACTTTAGTTTTTGAGAAAACAGACACAAACTCGTTTATATTTGCAATATATTCCCCACGTTCTCCTTTGGAATTCCTTTCAAATGAATTACTTTCGGGGACTTTGCTTAGATATACGAACGAGGAATATCTTGCCTCATTGAAGAAGAAATACTCTTTCCTCCCTCTCCCTGACGGCTACAAAGACGTTTCAAAGAAATTCATGGATCAGTTCCAACTAGATATGGATGGAAAATTCTATCATTCTTCCTCAAAAGACCTTGTTGGTAGAAGATATCCTTCAATCAGCCTCTATTTCGATAAGAACAAATTAGTTAATAAAGTAAAAGAAGAATATCCTTCATTCAACGAAAACTCTCTTAGTAAGACGGAATATGTAAAAATTGCTCGTTATGCGGCTTTATACGCATATGATGAAGAAACAATTGGTTCATTCTTAATTTCTTCATCTAGCATACTTAATCTCTCAAAAGACTATGGAGATAGAGTTAATTTCCGTGCGTTAGAAAAAATGTGCATTGAAAACGATAAACACGAATATATGCATAGAAACCAAGGTAAAAAGAGTGGAGTTACTGGTGATAGTGGAGTTGCCACGGTTATTAGAGCCATGGATTCTCTTTCTTCCATTGAATTCTTAATCAAATTACAAAACGGCGGGAAACCAGCACAAAGCGATCTTAAGCTCATCAACACCTTAGTTGTTGAAATGGGCTTGCCAGAGAGTGTCACGAACGCTTTGATCTTCCATGTCTTGAAAATCAAAAATAATGTTTTGAATGCAACATATGTTGAAAAGCTTGCAGGTTCACTTGCCCGTGAAGGTTGCCAAAGTGCAATCGATGCCCTCAATTATTTAGAAAACACCTCGTCAAAATTGAAAATATCTTCACAAAAACCAGCGAAAAAGACTCAAGATAAGCCAATTTCTCCAAAGAAAGAAGAAATACCTGAGCCAAAAGAAATTGATGAAGAAGATGACTATGATGCCCTCTTAGATAGTCTATAAGGAGATAAAGCATGGAAGAACTTAAGAAAATGTCCCATTTGGGTTTCAAATTAGATCAGCAACGTGTTGATTCTCTTTTAGATTCGATAAAATGCGACAAAGAATTGATGGATAAACTTAAAGAACTTGGAATTGAAGATGAAGAAATTCCTTCCTACGTTCCTTTACTTATAACCTATCAAGATAACAAGAAAGAAGTAGAGCAAGATCCAAAAACCTTACAAATGGTCCTAGAAATCTCTGACTCGGGGAAATTAACTTGCCATTATGAAGAAACGGAAATTTCAAAAGAAGAAAGACGCTTGATTGAAAATTATTACATTCGTGATTTTTCCGATGAATGGCTTGGCGCGTCGCTAAAAAGTTTTAGAACAGCAAGAGAGAAAGAATTGAAAAAACAAATAGCCAAAGTCTTTAAGGACAACTTAAGAAATTGGTTCTATGTCTATGGTTCTTTAGGAACAGGAAAAAGCTACGCTTTAGCGGCTTTCACCAACGATTTAGCAAAGAAAGGTAAGAAAGTTGCCTTCATAAATGCCAATAAACGTTTTGATGAATTAAAAGGTTTAGCCATCAAAAACAAAGATGAATTTGATAAAACCATGCAATCATTAACTGATGTTTATTGCCTTGTCATCGATGATTTTGGCTCAGAATATAAATCTGACTATGTTCGTGATCAAATTGTCATGCCTCTTTTGAATGAACGTTCAAAAAAACATAATATGACCTTCTTTGCATCAGACTATTCTTTAGATGAAATCGAAGAATTATATTCAAATAAATACGGTGCAAGAATTCTCTCAAAGAAACTTGTATCCTTAATAAGAGACAACTTAAAAGATAAAGATTCCGAATATCATTTAGAAAAAGGCTTTGAAAACACGATTACTCGTTAAATATCTTGTATTGATCGAGCTTTTCTCTTGTTTCTTCAATACTTCCTGTGGTTTCAATATAGATTGATGCTTCTTTTTTCAATTCTTTAAGAGGGAAAGATGAATTAAGTTTCAAGGCTTTTTCTATATCAACCCCACGAAGAGCTAGACGTTTCTTTCTTTCTTCAAGAGGGGCGTTGACTCCAATAATGAGGTCACAAGCATCTAAGAAAGGCGAGCCTAAAAGAAGAGGCATATCGATAACGATGTTCTTTCCTTTGTTTTTATCGATGCCTTCTTGTGTTTTCTTATAAACATAAGGATGGATTATGCTATTTAGAATCTCCATCTTTTTTTCATCATTTGAAACGATTGAAAGAAGCTTTTTACGGTCTATTTGTTTAGAAATGTATGCTTCAGGGAATTCTTTCTTAAGACTCTTCTTTATAAGAGGATCGTTATAGGAATCATGAGCTAATTTATCCGCATCAAGAACGACATATCCTTTGCTAGAAAGATAAGAAGTTATCGTGCTTTTGCCACTAGCAATTGGGCCAGTGACACCGACAATAAGTCCATATCCTTCTCTTTTTTGACAAGAAGGACAATAGAAAGTGCTTCTTCCTCCCATAAATATACGTCTTATTGGAGTCCCGCAAATTGGACAGGCTTCATTTTCTTTTCCATATACTTGAAGTTCATTTTGCATATTGCCAGAAACGCCTTCTCTTGGATGATATGACTTGATTGTTGAACCGCCTTGCTTAATTGCCTCATTAAGGATTCTTTTCGTTTCCTCAAGAATCAAATCTGATTGTTCTTTGCTAATTTCCGAGCATGGAGTTCTAGGGTTAACTTTCGAAGAAAACAGTATTTCCGAGGCGTATATGTTACCAATGCCAACGATAAGTGTTTGATCTAATAAGGCTTCTTTTATATGTTTTTTATTTCTTGTTTTTAGGCTTTGAAAAAAATCGTTTTTATCGAAAGAAAATGGCTCTTCTCCCAAAGAAGAAAGAGATTTGCTTTCTAAATAGTTATCTTCATTCCATAATTCGATCGTTCCGAATTTTCTAACATCGTTATATCTAAGAGAGGATCCATCGGTGAAATCATAGATTAACAAATCGTGTTTCTTTGGTTCTTCGACACTTTGGTCAAGGAAATATTTTCCCTCCATTCTTAAATGAGAAACGATAACTTTGTCATTTGTTAGATGGAATATCAGATATTTAGCCCTTCTAGAAACACTAAGAAAACTCTCTCCTTTAAGAGAAGAAAGAAACTCCTTTGCTCCGGTTAAAATATTTTTCTCACGGAATAAGCGAATATCTTTGATTGTTTTTCCCTTTAAAACGGAATCAAGATAGGAAACGATAGTTTGTACTTCAGGAAGTTCTGGCATAAATTAGTCCTTTGCATCATACCAAGAATGACCAACTCCTGCTTCGACTGTAAGTTTAACTGGAAGTTTGACACAAGTGGTCATTATGGTGGAGATTTGCTCTTTAACAAAATCTAATTCTTCTTTTGGAACGGCAAAAATCAATTCGTCGTGGATTTGAAGAACCATTTTGGTTTTAAGCTTCTTTTCTTCGAGGAATTCATCGATTTTCACCATGGCAATTTTGATTAAATCGGCAGCTGATCCTTGCACGGGAGCGTTAAGTGCCGCTCTTCTTGCCGCTTCGCGTTTAACAAAGTTTGGATCATTGATTTCTCTAAGATACCTTCTTCTTCCAAACATTGTCGTGACATATCCTTTAGTTTCCGCATCATGAATTATCTGATTAAGATATTCGCCGACCTCAGGATAGGATTTATAGAAATTGTTGATGACGCTTTTTGCTTCCTCAAAAGATGAGCCGATTTGTTGAGATAAGCCAAAAACGGTAGTGCCGTAAATAATGGCGAAGTTGATTGCCTTGGCCTTTCTTCTAAGGGCTCCGTCAACCTCATCGACATGGAATATCTTTTTGGCAGTCTCTGTATGCAAATCATGGTCGTTATTAAAAACATCGATATATGCTTGGCATTTTGATAAGGCGGCTAGGATACGTAACTCAATCTGGTGATAATCGATAGAAAGAAGAATCGTATCGGGATCGTTATAATAGAAGGCCTTTCTTATTTGCCTTCCTTCTTCATCACGTGCACTGATGTTTTGAAGGTTAGGGGAAGAGGAGGATAAACGTCCGGTTGAGGTTTGAGCTTGGTTGAAATAAGAATGGATTTTGCCATCATTCTTGATATAAGGAACTAATCCATCGACATAGGTGCTAAGCAATTTTGCGTATTTTCGATAATCTAAGATTGCTTGGACGATTGGATGATAATTGATAAGTTCAGTTAAGGCTTCGACTGAAGTGGAGCCTTTTTTATTGTCGGGAAGGCCTAGTTTGTTATAAAGGACGTCGGCTACTTGTTTTGAGGAATTGATATTAAATGATGAACCCGATAAAGCGTAGATTTTATCTTGATACGCTTTCTTTTTCTTTTCGAAATCCTCTTTGAAAATATCGAGCTCCTCTTTATGGATTGGAAAACCTTCAATTTCCATTTTGGCTAAAACCTTCATTAAAGGGATTTCTACTTCTTTATAGAGATTATATGCGTCTACGCTCTTAAGACCTTTGATGAATTTCTCTTCCAAAGATAAGGCATAATAAGCCATCTTTGAAGTTTGCTCGTTATTTCCGCCTTGATCAAATAAGGTGATTTCTTCTTTCTTTTGACTAGAAATGTCGATGCCAAATGAAGAATAAACCAATTCAGGATTGTTGTTTTTTGAAGAATCAAGAAGATAAGAGGCTAGAAGAATATCGTTTTCAATTCCTTTGAGCTTGATTCCTAAGGAATTAAGAACGTAAGTGCTAGCTTTTCCATCATATACGTTCTTTTTGATACTTTCATCTTCAAGAATCTTTTTCAATTCATCGTCTTTTTTAAGACTTTCTAAATCTTCATAATATGTGTTTTCTCCCGATGAGATGGCAATTCCATATACCTCTGTTTCGTGATATGAGAGATAATCCATATCTAGAGAAAGAGCAATCTTCTCTCCTAAAGAGATTCCTTTAAAGGAAGTTACGATTATCGGCTTTATTTCCTTAGTCTCGCTCTTTCCATCTTTTAAAGAAGATGGCAGACGAGTAAGTAGTTGTTTTAATTCGTATTTATTGGCAAAAGAGGAAACTTCTTGGAAAGAATATCCTTTATATTCCAATTCTTCTAAACTGAAAGGCAATTTAACGTCAGTAAGGATAGTTGCTAGTTCGTAACATTGTTTTCCCTGTTCGACGTTTTCAAGGATATTTTGCCAAACCTTGCCTTTTTGATTTGGCGCGGCTTCGATTATCTTTTGGAATGATCCATATTCTTGGATTAATTTTACTGCCGTCTTGTCGCCAACTCCCGGGATACCTGGAAGATTATCGCTAGAATCCCCTCTAAGTCCCTTGTAATCGATGATTTGCAAAGGCTCAAACCCGAATTTTTCTTTCATGTTTTTATTTGTGACCAAATCGGTGTTTGAAAGACCTACTTTTAAAAGATTGACGGAGATATTCTCGTCTATTAGTTGGAGGTAATCTTTATCTGAGGTGTATACTTCGACTTCATAACCGTTTTTCGAGGCTAATTTAGCAACGCTGCCACAAATATCATCTGCTTCAATGCCATGTTCTTCGTAACAAACTATGCCTAGCGCCTTACAAAGTTCTCTAGATATTGGGAATTGGACTTTTAAATCCTCTGGGCAAGGTTTTCTATTGGCTTTGTAGTCTTTATATTCTTGTTTTCTAAATGTTTGGGAATCCGCATCAAAACCAACGAATATTGATTCTCCGCCTTTAAAGGAAGAGAGCAATTTCGTAAGCATATTTGCAAAGGCAAAAATCGCGTTTGTTGGAATTCCTTCCTTAGTTGACATTACCGCTCCTCCGCCGTAAGAGGTCGCGTAATATGCCCTAAACAAGAGACTATTTCCATCAATAACTAATATTTTTTTCATTTGTTACCTCCAAGAAGATGCACATCATCAACAATGTAAGAACCTTCTTTTCTCGTGTCTTTATGTGTTTTAACTAGGATGACCACGTCATTTTTTAAGATGTTGTAATATTTCGAATAAACCTCGGAGAAAACGACGAATTCTTTTTCTGAAACCTCATCATATAGTTGTAGGAATGCCATCTTTTTCCCTGATTTGGTGTTTATAGAACGACAAGATTTTATGACGCCAGCCGTAATCGATACCCCGTTTCTTTCTTCTAATGAAGATAAAGGAATCGCTTTATAACGTTCGATTTCTTTTGAATATAGACTAAGAGGAGAAGAGGAAACCATGATACCAAGAGCAAGATATTCTCTTTCGAGGTTCGTTTCTTTATCATCTTCGATATTTTCGAGTAATGGTTTGGATATTCCTAAATCCACTAAGAATTGTTGCCCGTCCGTTCCGTATAGCATTTCCGCATATTCAATCGCGGCATATGCGGAAGCCCTTAAGGATTCTCTAGAAGGATACAAAGAGTCGAAACAGCCTGCATCAATTAATTTAACTAGCATTTGTAAATTCAAGCCGTTCTTCTTATTTCTTGCGGCAAAATCGAAGATATCAACGTAGTTTCCGTTTTCATTTCGCTCATCAACAATTGAACAAAGAAACTTAGTCTGAAGACCTTTTATGACGGAAAGAGGGCATCTGACCTTATTTCCATCAACTAGGAAACTCATTCCTGAAACGTTTATATCCGGAACGGAAAGAGAGATTTTCATGTCTTTAAGTTCGGATAAAGTGTTAGCGAATTTGCTACTTCCAGGCGAAAGATAATCTAAGATCGCCGAATAAAATTCACGAGGATAGTGGACTTTAAGATAAGCCATTTGGCAAGTTATTACGGCATAAGAAAAAGCGTGGGATTTGTTAAAGCCGTAGTTAGCAAAACGTAAAATCAAATCATAGACTTCATTTGCTAGGCTCTCTTTTTTGCCTTTAGAGACGCAACCCTTGATAAACGAATCCTTAAGTGAGGCAAGTTTCTCAACATTCTTCTTAGATATCGCACGTCTAAATAAATCGGCTTGTCCATAGGAAAAACCAGCCATTTCTCTAACTATTTGCATGATTTGTTCCTGATAGACGATAATACCGTATGTGTCTTTGAGAATTGGCTCTAATTCAGGGGAAAGATAGGTTACTTTCTCCAAACCAGCCTTTCTTCTAGCATAGGAAGGAATTGAATCCATTGGCCCTGGACGGAAAAGAGCAAGTAAGGCGGCCACATCTTCAAAAGAAGTAGGCTTAACTTCCTTTATCGCTTTTTTCATTCCTGCACTTTCTAATTGGAAAAGGCCCATTTCCTTTCCTTCACGAATGATTCTTATTGCTTCAGGATCATCATATGGTATTTCAGAATATTTAATTGTTTTTCCTTCGTATTTCTCGATTAAATATAAGCATTCATCGATGATTGAAAGATTTCTTAAGCCTAATAAGTCCATCTTAAGGAAACCTTGTTCCTCAAGGTAATCTTTTTCTAGGCAAGCCACATATCCAACTTCGTTATTATTTGTCGTAGGCAAAACTTCAACTAAAGGCTTATCGTTAATGACTATACCCGCCGCATGGAGCCCTGCTTGGCGAGGAAGACCCTCAATTTTTGAAGCAAGAGAAACCAAACTCAAGAAATACTTATCGGAATCGACGTATTTTTTGAATTTTGGCGATTTAACATAGTTATAACGTAAAGATTGATAGGGGTAGAGCAAGGAATCAATCAAAGGAGAAACTTCTTTTTTATCATCATACCCATAGATTCTGCCAACGTCTCTAAGGGCTTGCTTAGCAAGAATGGTCTGTGTTGTTAAAACATGCCCAACTCTGTCTTTTCCCCATTTTTTCTGAAGATAAGTTACGACTTTTTCGCGAGAAATATCGGCAAAATCGACGTCGATATCAGGCATCGATTGCCTTTCTGGATTAAGGAATCTTTCAAAGATTAGATTGTATTTAAGAGGGTCTAATTCAACGATATTAAGACAATAGGAAACTAATGATCCAGCCCCAGATCCTCTTCCAGGACCCACGCTTACGCCATTGTTTTTAGCAAAGTTGACATAATCTGATACCAACAAGAAATAATCCGCATAGCCCATTTTGTTTATGACGCTAAGCTCATATTCCAAACGATCGATATATTCCTTTGAAGGATTCTCTATTCTCTTATTTAACCCTTCATAGGCTAATTTATGTAAATAATCTTCGCTAGATAGGCCTAAAGAATTAGGGAAGTGTAGTAATCCTCCACGTTTCTTGATTAATTCGAAACCCTTACAAGCGTTAAATATATCTTCGCTAGCTTTTATTTCATCCTTTGAATAAAAGGAGGATATTTCTTCTTCCGTATGGAAACAATCATCGCCATCTTTCTCTTTGATGATGAGATTGGCGTTTCTTTGAATTGCCGAAAGAATCTCTAGGGCTATCGCATCATTTTTCTTTTCGTATCTTAAGAAAGGGAAAGCCACTGTATCATAGGAATATTCACTGGCAAATTCCCTGATTTTATCGACATATTCTTTATTGTCTTTCAAATAAGGCAGACCTAGATACGTTTTAGGAAAAACGCCGACCTTTTCTTCTAGATCCCTTGCATATTTCTTTTTATCTACATCAGTTAATTTTCCGAAAATAAGTGGGTCAGGCGAATAAACGAGAATCAATCCAGAACGATGTTTCTTTATCTCTTCAATGGAGATTTTCCCTTCGGATATCAATTCGGTAAGAGGCAATAAGTTAAGATATCCTTCTTCGTTTTCGACAAAAAGAGTAAGGATTTCCTCCCCAAAACATATATCCATGCCAAGGATTGGGGAGATTCCTTCTTCTTTTGAGCGGTGATAAAAAGGCGCGGCCCCAGAAAGAGTGCCATTATCCGTCAAAGCGATGGCATTATAGGAATATTTCCTCGCCAAAGACGGCAACTTGTTAATCTCAAGTGCGCTTTGCAAATATGAGAAACCACTATAAACATGTAAAGGGATGAAAGCCATATGAGTATTATACAAGAATGTCTTCTCCTATGGAGAAAGGGTTAAAGAAAATGTACAATGTTTTTATGAAATTAGTATCTTTTAATGTAAATGGCATCCGTTCGATTCTAAAAAAAGATTTCGAGAAGACTTTTTCCTCTCTTGATGCCGATATCTTCTTTATCGAGGAAAGCAAATATACGCCTGACGCGAAGAATTCTTTTCCTTTTGAAAAAGAAGGATATGAGCTTTTTCACCGTGAAAGCCAATTAAGAAAAGGCTATTCAGGGGTTGCCGCATATAGCAAAAGGCATCCTTTAAGCGTTCATTATGGCTTAAAAGATAATAAGTATGATGATGAGGGGAGAGTTATTACTCTTGAATTCGAAGATTTTTATTTTGTTGGCGCCTATGTTCCTAACTCAGGCGAAGAATTAAAGAGGCTTTCTTTTCGTCAGGAATATGAAAAAGATCTAGCCGAATATCTTGGCGAATTAGACAAGAAAAAACCTGTTGTTTACACAGGTGACCTTAATGTTGCCCATAACGAAATAGATTTGAAGAATCCTTCGACAAATCATCACAATGCCGGTTTTACCGATGAAGAAAGAGGGATGTTCACAAATCTTCTTTCTAAAGGATTCATCGATACATTTAGAAAATTATATCCTGATAAAGTAGAGTATTCGTGGTGGAGCTATCGTTTCCATGCAAGGGAGAAAAATGCAGGTTGGAGAATCGATTATTTCTTGGTCTCAGAACGTTTGATGGAAAAGGTCATAGATAGCAAGATTCATACGGAGATAACGGGTTCTGACCATTGCCCAATCGAACTTGATATAGATTTATAAAAAACGAGGTTTAATCCTCGTTTTTGTTTTCGTTATTTTCTTCTTTCTTGATTGTTGTTTCTTTTTCTTTTTCATCTTCTTC
This sequence comes from Lachnospiraceae bacterium, assembly GCA_963657245.1. Lineage (GTDB taxonomy): Bacteria > Bacillota_I > Bacilli_A > RFN20 > CAG-826 > UBA4951. The sequence goes on along the minus strand of CAVKLJ010000008.1, from coordinate 75,580 downwards.
AAGTAACATTGGGATTGGCTTGAAGTAGTGGTAAATAGCTTCGAACGCGTATACTAAGGCAAAATAAACTAATGGAATTCCGATTCCGAAACGGAAGACGTTGTTTTCAATGTTTTCAATTCCTTGAACTAAGATCCAAATATCAAGAGGGATGAGACAAAGAGGGGTAGGAATAAGCAAGCATTTATCGACTAAGGAATTTGCGGCACGATGTTTCTTAGAAACCAAAGTCCAGATGAAATCTGCAATAGGCCAAAGTCCGCCAATTAAGGTGACATACGTAAAAGCATATTTTTTCCAACCGGAAATTCCGATAACTCCAAGAATTATCAACAAGCCGATAACAATAAATATGATGGAAAATACGGCTAATTCTCCTGAATATAGCAAGACTGCTTTCTTTTGCTCTTTTGTATAGGTAGGCTTATTCATCTTTTTTCTCCTTAATTGATTTTGCAATTCTTATGTTTTTTACAAAGATATATCGAGGTTCCATCGCTCTTCTTGATTATTCTAGCGGGTTCTTCAGTATGCCAAGGATTTCTTGAAGGGCAAAATGGGCATTTCCAATGGTCAGGTATCTCTTCTTCGTCTTGATAATCAGGAAGAGTGTAATTATCAGGATTTATCGAAGGAAGAGGAGCTTCATCTAAATCATCATCTAAATATGTTGGTGCAGGATTTTCGTTAATGTTATTGCTAAATATCGCACCTTTGTATTTAACCTTTTTGATTACTCCGTCATTTGGTTTTCTTATTACTGGTTGCTCTTCTTCATCGTCATACGGAACGTCGTCTGATGCGCTATAACCCGCCTCAGGAGCCACATTAACAAAGGAAACAGCTTTATTTGTTACTTTTTTAACGCCATTATCTGCTTTAGGGGCTTCATTTTTAATTGGTGAGACAACAATTGCGAGAGAAACAAATTCCGCACTTGGTTTGTGATTGATGTCATCGCTTCTATAGGCGTGGTTTGGATAATGCTCTTTAATATAAGCAAAATCTTCATCTTCAACGGTATAGGTTGCAACGATTATCCAATCGTTATCTTGTTGTTTAAGGCCTTTCTTACGGACTTTTTTATCGATCATCGTAAGCATATCTGAGCCATTTCTTGCATAGACGAATAATTCATCCCAGCCAAAATGTATGCCAACTTTCTTTTTGATACGTAAGGAGAGGTTATTCGCTCTTTCTTGTAAGGCGATGAGTCTCTTTTCTTCAAGTTCATCCTGATATTTAAAGGAAACTGTTTTGACTTCGATCTTCTTGGTTTGTTTTTCCTTCGGAAGGAAATGCTTAGGTTTCTCGTGCTTTTTGTTCTCTTGCTTGATGATTGGCTCTTCTTTTTGGGTTTCAGTTTCTTCTTTGATGATGTTTTGTTTCTCTTCTTTAAGAATTTCCTGGAACTTTTTGATTTTGATTCCGTCTAGAGAGATTTCTTCTCGACTTGATGAAGGAATTTTATCAAGAAGTCTTTTAAACCAATCCGTAATCGTCGGATATGTTTCGAGAGATTTTGCTAGCTGGTCATTGTTTTTTAGAGCCAATGAATCATCTAACAAATCTAAAACAGGGGATGAAACAATGTTATCTGATGGAGCCTCGTTTATATCTTTATGCCAGCCTTCTTTATAAGAATTGATGTCGCATAAAATAAAACGTCCATTTCCTTGATAATGTCTAAGAAAAACAAATGGAGCAATTTCCTCATCGAAATAACCTTCTTTTTTGTTATTTCTTCTTGTTAAATAAGCTTGGAAAAGAATATTTTGAGAGTTTTCTAAGACTTTGATTAAAGGAGTGGTGTCATCCCTATAATTTTTTAATTGTTCTATGTATGTATCGGATAATTCGAAGTAGTTTGCCATATATCGATTGATTATACCATATGTTGGTATAAACGTTTGTTTATATTGAAAAAGCCCATCCATAAAGATAGGCTGAAGTTTGTGCTTTTTTCTTACATAAAGTAGTCACGGCCGCTTACCACTTCGTATCTTGAACCCTTTTCTAATTTTTTGGAAAAAAGGGAGTCTACATAATACATTCCAATGAATGAGTACTTTATGTAGCTTCGGAAGGCATCACGGTTAAAATAAGAAACAGAGTTTGTCATTTCGAATAGAACATAAGTATTTAACTCATAGTCATCGATAAGCTCGCCTTTATTGTAACTTTCGCTCCATTCAAATAGCCATTGAGCTTCGATTATGCGCGTATTTCTGTTATCCCAAAAACTTGCCGAAACGCCTATTTTAGTATCTCCCGTAGTTTCCATGTCACCATTTTGGTGAACGGTTGTGTAGCAGTGCGTTGATGTTGGATACATTTCTCTGACGTTTATTTCTCCGCCATATTCGAGACCTTTGTATTGATAAGGCGCAACGTCGACTATACCCAAATAAAGGTAAGAATCGGTATATTGCTCGCCATTCGGGCGGACGTATCCTTTATTTCTTGCATAATGTCCTGAGTAGAAATGAGCGGTGGTTTTATACAAATATAGATCAGAGTTTTCGGTATATGAATGCTTAGAAATCTCGCAGTATTCAGTGACATAGCCTTCTGGGCAAGAGATGACAGTATGCACTTCGGCGCTTTCCGCGATCTTTTCAAAATCAGAAAAAACCGGATAAGCATCAGTCACATACGATCCTATGTCTAAAGAAGCGTCGTTTCTAACAAAATTCGAAGACATTAGTAGGGGAACAATCGACAGCAATGTTATTTTCTTTGAAACCATTTTATGATTTCCTCCCTTTTTGCTTCTCTAGTATATATCTAATCAGAACAACCTGATTAAAAATATTGAAATATAATTAAAAAAGCGTTTTCAAGTAGGTTTTGGAAAATAGAAAAAATAGCAAAAAAGTAACGAAAAAACGCCACTTTTCAGTGACGTTAACTTCTTAAATGAATAAATCGTCAAGGGATTTAACAAAGGCATCAAGATCATCAAGGCTCTTGATTTTGCAACCGCTTGCCTGAGCGTGTCCGCCACCTTCCCATTGTTGAGCAATTCCAGAAATATCTTTAGCTTTGCTACGAATTGAAATTCTCCAGCAGCAGTCCTTAGGATTTGGATCTTCCGTGATTGAGCACCAAGCATTAATTCCTTCAATATTAGAGAAGAGGTTAACATTGTTTTTGCCTAATTCGGAAGTAATGTTAAGTTCTTTTTGAACTGAATCTGGGAGAAGGTAATAGGCGACTCCATGAGGGGAAACGCTGAAATGATTCAAAACGTAAGCCGTAACCTTGAGGTCGTTTATTTTCTTCTCGTACATTCTTAAGTAAATGTCGTTGATGGAAATCCCTCTTTCAATTAATGCAGAAGCGCAAGCAAAGGTATGAGCATTTGTCGAAGAATATTGGAATCTTCCAGAATCCCCGACAATACCGATATAAAGATATTCTGCCGCTTCTTTAGAAAGAGTGGTTCCTTTGAATTTAAGAAGGATATCGGTCATGATTTCTGCTGCAGCAGCTGACTCCGTATCAAGGATAGGATGAGAAGAAATCTCGACTTTGCAAGGGTGATGGTCGACTTTAAGGATCCTTTTTGCTTTCGTGTAACGTGGATCGGCAATCCTTTCGTGATCGCCAACATCACATACGATGGCTAGGAATGGTGTGTCGAAGAAGGAATCACTTAATCTTTCTGTTTCAGGAAAAAGCTTTGGAGTGAAGGTAACGTGATTATCACCAACGAAATGAACTTCTTTTTGTGGGAAGTTATCTTTGATGAAGGTATATAAACCCATTTGGGTTCCCATTGCATCAAAGTCTGGTTTTATGTGGCGGAAAATAACGATACGATCGAATTTTTTGATTGAAGAATAGAAGTAAGAATAATTCTTTTTTAAATCTAATCCGTATTTAGCAATCTCTTGTGGTAATTTTGCCATATTAAAGAGTTCCTTCTAAGGCAGAGTAGCAATCCCTTGCAATCATAACTTCCTCGTCTGTAGGAATTACAACGACACGGATCTTGCTATCTGGGGTGGAGAATTCTCCTTCTTTGCCAATTAACTCATCGTTTTTTGCCCAATCGCATTTAATGCCAAGGGCTTCGGAGATGTCATCAAGGACATATTTACGGCAAATTGGGTTATTTTCGGTGATACCAGCGGAGAAGATGATCATGTCAGCTCCACCTAAACGGACATAGTAAGAGCCAACGAAGTCTGCAACTCTACGTGCCCAAAGTTTAAGGGCGTTGATACATCTTTCGTTGCCTTCCTTTGCCGCGGCAAGGATATCGCGAGTGTCGTTAGAAAGACCGCTGACACCAAGGAAACCGGATTTCTTATTAAGAATATCGTAGATTTCTTCGCTGCTCTTGCCCGTGCATTCGCAAAGATAATAGTAAACTGATGGATCGATGTCGCCACATCTAGTTCCCATCATGATTCCGCCAAGTGGAGTAAGACCCATGGAGGTGGCAACGCATTTGCCGTCTTTGATAGCACAAATAGAAGCGCCACTTCCTAAGTGAAGAGTGATAATTCTCTTGCTTAAATCGCCATTGAAATAATCTTTATAAGCTTTATCGGCTAAATAGTGGTGGGAAGTACCGTGCGCACCATATCTTCTGCAATCATATTTCTCAGTATACTCGTATGGGATTGGATATAAGTAATCCTCTGGTTCCATACTTTGATGGAAAGCGGTATCGAAAACAGCGATTGTAACTGCATCTGGAAGAACTTTCTTAAAAGCGTGGAAGCCGATTAAGTGAGCAGGTGCATGTAATGGGTCAAGTGGAACCAATTTGGTGATTTTCTCTTCCGTATCTTCGTTGAAATAAGCGGATTTGGAGAAATATTTGCCACCTTGGACAACGCGGTGTCCGATAGCTTTGATTTCATTGAAATCTTTGACGATTTCATAATCTTTCAAAGCCTTTAAGATCAATTCAACGCCAACGTTATGATCCATGATTGGAAGATATTGATCATATTTTTGACCGTTGTATTTTAAACGGAAATGGGCATCTTCGTGGCCGATTCTTTCGACCAAACCTTCACAAATTACTTTTTCTTCAGGCATCTCAAAAAGCTTGTATTTGATGGAAGAAGAACCAGCGTTTACAGCCATACATTTAGACATAATTATTTTTTACCTCTTTTTTAACGTTAACAATTCTAATCTAGTTTTCCTCTTTCTAAAAGAAAAACATTCCCATTTCTTTGCCATACATATACTTAATGTTTTATAATAAATAAGTACGAGGGTTATATATGGCATACGGAATACTTTATGACTTCTTAATGGGTCAAAGCATTGAGGCCTACAACTATTTTGGCGCACATTTTACGACAAGAGAAATTGATGGCAAGAATGTTTCGGGAGTTGTTTTTAGACTCTACGCTCCTTTAGCGGAAGATGTTTCTGTTATTGGCGAATGGAATGGATGGGACGTTACGAGAAATAAGATGGATAAAGTCGATTTCTCCGGCGTTTATGAGACTTTTATTCCTGGTTTGAATAACTATTCTGCTTACAAATATCATTTTAAAAACGCAAAAGGCGAATATGTCGATAAGGCTGATCCTTTTGCTTTCTTTTCGGAATTAAGACCAAATTCATGCTCAAGGCTTTTTGATATCGAGAACTTTATTTGGCATGATGACAAGTTCCTTTCGGAAAGAGATAGATGTTTCGATAAACCAATGTCGATTTACGAAGTCCATCTAGGATCTTGGAAAGGAATGATTGATGGAAGATATCCTTCTTATGAAGAAGTAGCGGATTATCTTATTCCTTATCTAAAGGAAAATGGTTTCACACATGTTGAAATCATGCCTATTTGCCAATATCCATTTGATGGCTCTTGGGGTTATCAAGCAACAGGATTTTTCTCTGTTGACTCAAGATACGGCAATCCATTCCAATTGATGTCTTTTGTTGATAGACTTCACCAAGCTGGGTATGGCGTCATTTTAGATTTTGCTCCAGTGCATTTTGCTAACGACAAGTTTGCCTTAAGAGAATTTGATGGCTCTTGTTTATACGAATATGCCGATCCTAAGCATACTTTCTCACCTTGGGGATCTTGCTATTTCGATTTAGGAAAAGACCCAGTTCGTTCTTTCTTGATGAGTGCGATGAATTATTTCTTAAGCTATTTCCATTTCGATGGAATTAGAGTCGATGCCGTCTCTAATATCGTTTATTGGGAGGGCAATAAGAGCTTAGGAGAAAACATTGGTGCGACAGAATTCATCAAACGTTTGAATGGAAAACTACATTTAGCTCATCCATCAATCGTGATGATCGCGGAAGATTCCACGGATTTCATCGGTGTTACAAAACCTCTTGAATATGGCGGTTTAGGCTTCGACTATAAGTGGGATTTAGGTTGGATGAACGACACTTTGAAATATTATTCAAAAGATCCTATCTATAAGAAATACATGCATAACAACATTACTTTCTCGATGGCATATTTCTTTAGCGAGAATTTCTTATTGCCACTTTCTCATGATGAGGTAGTGCATGGCAAAGGTACCTTAATCAATAAGATGTACGGTGATTACGACACAAAATTCGCCTTATTGAGAAATTTATTTACCTATCAGTTTGCCCATCCTGGAAAGAAACTTAACTTCATGGGTAACGAAATGGCTTCCTTTGATGAATGGAACGAAACCCGTTCCTTACCATGGAATCTATTAACCTATCCTAAACACGATTCCGTGAAACGACTCGTTAGGGATTTAAATTTGATTTACCAAGCAGAAGATGCGATGCACGTTGAAGAATATAACCCTGCCCATTACGCATGGATGATGGTTGATAATTCTTCACAGAGCGTCTTTGCTTTTGAACGTGAATATGGTGATTCAGACCTCTTATTCGTTTTCAATATGACACCTAATTTCTATGAAACATATGACGTAGGAGTTAGTAAGAAAGGCATCTGGAAAGAAATATTTAACTCGGATAAAGATGTTTATGGGGGTTATAATCAATATAATGGTTTGCCTTTGGAATCCTTTGAAGGCGCTCCAGAGAACCGTCCATATCATATAAGTATTAAACTTGCTTCCTATGGCGCAATGATCTTTAAAAGAGAGGTCGTCAAAGAAAAGAAAGTCGTCAAGAAGACAACAAAAAAGACGGTAAAAACTACAAAAAAGACAAAATCAACAACCAAAAGAAAGGCTAAAAATAAACTATGATTTTTGACAACAAAAAAGAATTTAAGAAAGAATTCGAGAAACGCTTAACCGAATTATACGGTCGTTCTGTTGAAGATTCTCATATCACCGAACGTTATGAAGTCTTAGGCGAAATGGTCCGTGACTATGCCGGTATTGGCTGGAGAAATTGCCGTGAGGACATGTTAAAAGAAGGAAATAAGCAATGTATTTATTTCTCAATGGAGTTCCTTATTGGCAGATTATTGCTTAACAACATGCAAAACCTTGGAGTTTATAAGGTTGCAAAAGAAGGCTTAGCAGATTACGGAATTGATATCAACGAACTTGAAGATAGAGAACCTGATGCAGGTCTTGGTAATGGTGGCTTAGGACGTCTAGCCGCATGTTTCCTTGATTCTGCCGCTTCCCTTGGCTACCCAATGCATGGCAATACAATTAGATATGAATATGGCTTCTTCAAGCAGAAATTCGTTAAAGGAAAACAAACTGAATTACCAGATGAATGGCTTTCAAATGGCTTCGTCTTTGAAGTTAAAAAACCAAAACACGCAGTCGAAGTCGAATTTGGCGGAAATGCTGAGACATATTTAAAACCAAATGGTGAATACGCTTTAAGAACGGTGAACGCAACTCACGTTCGTGCCATGCCATATGACGTCTCTGTCGTTGGATATCGTAATGGTGTTTCTAATACTCTCCGTCTTTGGAGTGCAGAGCCAAGCGAACAAAACCTTCCAACAGACGTTTCTTTCGACGATTACCTATCAACCTTAAAAGAATTATCCTTCGGTTTATACCCAGATGATTCCACAGAACACGGAAGAATCCTTCGTTTACGTCAACAATATTTCCTCGTTTCATCCGGTCTTCAATCGGTCATGCGTGGAGAATATGGAAGATATAAGACATTAGAGCACTTAAAAGATCATTATGTTTTCCAACTTAATGATACCCACCCAATCTTATGTATCCCTGAAATGATGAGAATCTTAATGGACGTCTATGGCTTTGGCTGGGATGATGCTTGGGATCAAGTTAGAAATTCTATTGCTTATACCAATCACACCGTCATGCCTGAAGCCCTTGAAAGATGGCCAGTACAATATGTTCAAAAACTCTTACCAAGAGTCTATATGATCATTGAAGAAATCAACCGTCGTTTCAATGCCTATATGATTGAAAAAAAGGTCGATCCAGCAAAAGCCTATCAGATGCAAATCATCAAAGATGGCCAAATTCATATGACAAACATGGCAATTTATGCCGGTTTCAGCGTCAATGGTGTTGCTAAAATCCATACTTCAATCCTTGAAAACTATACCTTCAAAAACTTCTATGAACTCTTCCCTGAGAAATTCTCCAACAAGACAAATGGTGTCACACATCGTCGTTGGCTGGTCTATTCGAATGAGAAATTAGCTGATTTAATCACCTCTAAGATTGGCGATGAATGGATCATGCATCCAGAACTTTTAGAGAAGTTCAAAGCCTATGACAACGACAAAGAAGTCCAAAAAGAAGTCATGGCAATAAAGAAGGAAAACAAAGTCGAGTTTGCCGAATTTGTTCTTAAGACATATGGCATCGAAATCTCACCAGACGCGATATTCGACGTTCAAATCAAGAGATTACACGCCTATAAACGTCAATTGCTCAATCTCTTCCATATCATGGCTAAATACCTTGAATTCAAGAAAGACCCAGCGAATTTCAAGATGGAACCACATGTTTATATCTTTGGTGCAAAAGCCGCTCCAAGCTATGAATATGCCAAACGTATCATCGAGTTGATCTTAGCTGTTCAAGAAGTCATAAATAACGATGAAGAAGCTTCTAAGTTCATGAAGATTGTCTTTGTTGAAAACTATGGCGTCACCTTAGCTGAACATATCATTCCTGCGGCTGATTTAAGCGAACAAATCTCTACAGCCGGTAAAGAAGCATCTGGCACATCCAACATGAAACTCATGATGAATGGCGCTCTTACTTTAGGAACACTCGATGGTGCTAATATCGAAATTGCTCAACGTGCAGGTGAAGAAAACGAAATTATCTTTGGCTTAACTGCAGAAGAAGTTGAGAAGAAGAACGAAGAAGGAACCTACAACCCTTGGGACATCTACAATAACAATCCCATCATCAAGGAAGTCATGGATTCTCTCTTCTCTGGCCCATGGGCGATAAAAGCCGCTGGCCGTTTCCAAATGATTTTCGATGAAATCATGAATAGAGGAGACCAATACTACATCCTTGAGGATTTCACCTCCTATGCCGAAGCTTGCGAACGCGCTGAAGCCTTCTATCTTGATAAAGAAAGATGGGCCAAGGCTGCAATCGATAATATCGCAATGTCTGGCATCTTCTCTTCTGATAGAACGATTGAAGACTATAACCGTGATATTTGGCATTTAAGAAAATACGATATCATTAAATAGGTATCAAAATATTTCGATAAATACGAAAAAATAATAGATAAAGTTACCTTAATACCAGTAAATTAGGTAAAAAGGTAACTTTTTTATTCGTTTAAAAGGCGACAAAGATGATTGATCGCCTATTTGACTATAACTTGATGTTCTTATCTTCGATTTCTTTTTGGTAACGATCGATTTGTTCGCCCATCGACATGCCCTTAAATTGATTCATGTAGAGGTTATAATAGAAGCCTTTCTTTTCCATAAGTTCTTTATGGTTTCCATCTTCGATGATGTTACCATGATCCATCACTAGGATACGATCAGAAGAAACGATGGTGGATAAGCGGTGAGCAATCGTGATTGAAGTTCTTCCTTTTAAAAGAGGGAGAATCTTATTTTGTAATTCTTCTTCGGTTTCGGTATCGATAGAAGAGGTTGCTTCATCAAGAATAAGGATCGATGGGTTTCTAATAATGGCTCTAGCAAAAGAAATTAATTGTTTTTGGCCTTGGGAAAGGGAAGATCCTCCATCTTCAAGGAAAGTGTCGTATCCGTTTTTCTCTTTGCTAATAAAGGAATCGATTCCAACTAATTTAGCAGCCGCCCTTATTTCATCGATATTTGCGTCTAATTTACCATAAGCGATATTCTGAGCATATGTCGCAGAGAAAACGAATGGAGTTTGTTGAACGTAGCCGATATTAGAACGTAGCCAACCTAAGGAACGTTTCTTGTAGTTGATACCATCTAGGCAAATTTCGCCACTTGTTGGCTCATAGAATCGACAAATTAGGTTTGCTAGAGTTGTTTTTCCTGAGCCTGTTTCTCCGACTATGGCAACCGATGTCCCTGCTTTAATCGAAAGAGACAGTGGATGGATGACTTCAACCCCATTTCCATAATCAAAGGTAACGTTTTTGAACTCGATATCGCCGTTTAAATGTTCATATTTTTCTGCTTTTGGAGCCAATATTGTACCGTATTTCTCAATAATTTCAGGAGAATCGTTAACTTCGATTGGAGCATTTAAGAGTTGCTCCACCTTTTCTGCTGAAGCTTGGTTTTCCATGAAAGAGGAGAAGGTTTCGGAAATTCCTTCAAGTGGAGAGAAGATTGATTGAACGAACCCAACGAACAAGACGATTGTTGCAACCGTAGCGGCAATTTCTCTAGCCGAAGCGTTATCGATGTCTTGATAGCCCACAATAACAACGATTGTCATCATGATCGCGCTTATTAATTCCAAAAGCGGTCTAAAGAAAGCGTTGACTCTTCCAGCTTTGAAACGTTTGACCTTCAAATCTGTGATGACGTCTTTAGATTCTTCGTTAACTTCATTCTCTAAAGCTAATGTTTTAACGGTTTTCGAACCATTGATGATTTCTGCTAACCAACCAACATAAGAGGAATAGGCGTTTCTAGCGATACGGTGTCTATCTAAGATCAAATGCTCAAAGAAAGGAATGATTATTGCGACTAATGGTAAAGATGCGGTAACGATCAAGGCGTATTTCACATTTTGCGAATACATCGTGATAATCGTGAATATAAGTTCGAACCCAGACCAGAAAATAGAGGTTAATGACCATGATAATACGTCACCTATAGCAGAGGTGTCGTTATTCATTCTCGCGATAAGCCAGCCGGAATTTGTTTTGTCAAAATACGAGAAAGATAGCTCTTGAACATGGTCGAAGAGATCTTTTCTAAGACAAATCATGATGACCATGTTTAGATAGTTCGTAAAATAGAAAGTGACGAAAATGGCGATGCAACGTACAAGAACGAAAGCCGCCTCAGTAATAAGGAAGGTGAAAAAAGTGATGTCAATCTCCCATAATCCTTTAATGAAGATAACGTGCATTGGAAGTTCCCAGATTGAGGAAACGCTACCTAAAACATCGCTTTCGCCAACTAGAGTTATAGCTGCAGCATTCATGGACGGAACGAAAGAAGAATCGTAAAATGTCGTTAGCAACATCGCAATAACGATAATCACGAATAAATCAACGCGTTTCATCGCATATTTCATTATTCTGAACCAAATTCCGAAATTTAACTTGTTGGGTAGTTCTTCAGCTGTTTGCTTATTCATCGTGCTACCTCCATTTTTTCTTGAATGTCTGCTAAACGTCTATATAAGCCGTTTTGTTTGATTAAGTCATCGTGTTTGCCGATTTCTTCAATTCTTCCTTCATCTAAAACGATGATTTTATCGGCTGTTTTTGCCGAAGCGATGCGGTGGGTGATAATAAAGGTTGTTGAGCCTTTTACATTTTCTTTGAGTCTCGTGCGGATCTCTAAGTCTGTTTTTGTATCAACCGCGCTTAAGGAATCGTCGAATATGAGAATAGGGGCTTTTGTCATCAAAGTTCTAGCGATAGCGACTCTTTGTTTCTGGCCACCAGAAAGTGTGACACCTTTTTCGCCAACCTTGGTTTGATATCCTTCCTTAAAGGAATCGATGGTTTTTTCAACGTCGGCATTTCTAGAAGCAAAACGCATCTCCTCATCGCTAGCAAGTGGAGTGGCAATTTTGATATTATCCTCGATTGAACGAGAGAAGAGGAACGGATCTTGAAGAACAGGAACGACCTTTTTTCTTAGATATTCTTTTTGAATTCCTTTGAGCTCAACTCCATCAAGAAGAATAGATCCAGAAGTGTAGTCATATAATCTCGTAAGAAGAAGGACTAAAGTGGATTTTCCTGAGCCTGTTTTTCCCATGATAGCAATTGTTTCTCCTGCATTGACGGAGAATGAAACGTCATGAATCATCGCTTCTGAGGCGTCTGGATAGGAGAAAGAAACGTTTTTAAATTCAATGTTTCCACTTATTTGTGGCTTGCTTCCTGTTTCTAGATCTTCTAATGGTTTATTCAATAGACTTTGAATTCTATCAGCTGAAGCGAATATTTGCCCGAAATTAGAAAGTGTTTGTGCGGCATCGCGAACTGGCCAAACCATCATATTTACATATAGAAGGGCAACAACCAAAGTTCCAGAGTTGATATCCCCAAGATAAACAAGGTAAACTCCCCATAGAAGCGCCAAAACCTTTGAAGCAAAGATGAAAACATCTGAGCTAGAGAAGAAGAAAGCGTTGAATTTCTTCCAAGAAAGGAACTTTTCGCGGTAATCCTTTAATGCCTTATCAAATGAAGAAATTTCGTATAATTCGTTGTTAAAAGCCTTAACAATACGTACTGAGGCAAGGTTTTCCGAAACTTTGTCAGTTAAATATGCTTCGGAATCATCGGCTTTTCGATATAGTTTTCTAACGTGTCCCGTCAATAACATCGAGTAGATAAATAGGGCTGGGAAGAGAGAAACGCTAACGATTGTCATCTTCCAAGAGATAGACATAAGAATACTAAAGCAGAAAACAACCATCCAAAGGGCCCAGGTGATATTGCTCATACCGTTAGCCATAAACTCACGATAGACTTTTAGGTCTCTGGTTGCTGTTTGTAACAAATCTCCTTCTTTACTCTTTTTATATTCTTCATAAGGAAGTCTATCGATATGGTAGAAGATGACTTCTTGGGCATGAGCATTAAATTTTGCGGAGAAATATGCTCTCATCCACATACGAAGGAACATGATCAACACATAAGCAACCGCAATAACGATTAAAGCAGTAGGAAGAAGGTAACGTCCGTTGTCATAAAGGTATTGATTTCCTCTTCCTCCAGTCATTAAGAAAATCATGAATTTCTCTAAAGCGGCAGCTTCATTTAACTTTTCAACGCCCTCAATAGTGTCAACGAGAACTTTGACTAAGAATGTTTCAAGAACGGAAAAAAGCCCAACAAATAGTTGGAGAACGATTTGGAAGTAAAAGAGGAAGTGCATCCCCTTGAGTAATTTGTGTGTCAATCTAAAAAAAGTCTTCATTCAGTTATTATATATGCAAATTGACTATAAAGTATAGGTATACTTTAGTTAACGAAATGAATGTATAATATTTGTATGGAAAAATATTCAAATTGTTGGTGGAGAAAAAAAGTCGGTTACATGATCTACCCTCTCTCCTATCAGGATTCGAATTCTGATGGCTATGGGGACATTCAAGGCATAATATCTCGTTTGCCTTATCTAGATGAGTTAGGCATCGATATCATCTATCTTTGCCCAATATTCTCATCTCCTTTTAAGGATGGTGGATATGACGTCTCAAATTATTACGAGGTTGATCCAAAACTAGGAACGCTCGACGATTTGAAAGAATTAATCGCAAAATGTCACGAAAGAGAGATGTATTTAATTCTCGATCTTCCAATAAATCACACCTCAGATCAACATGCATGGTTCAAGAAAGCCTTATCTGATCCTAATAGCAAGGAAAGAGGATATTACTATTTCCGTGAAGGAAAGGAAAAAGATGGCAAATTATTACCGCCTAATAACTGGGGTTCTTTCTTTGGCGATAGTGCTTGGGAAAGGATAGATGAAGGAAATCTTTATTATCTCCATGTTTTTAGCAAAGCTCAGCCCGATTTAAATTGGAACAATCCTTCTTTACGTGAAGAAATCGCGAATGTTGCTAAATTCTACGCTTCTTTGGGTGTTGATGGTTTTAGATTAGATGCCTGTTCTCATCTGATGAAAGATTTGAGTTTTTCTGATTCAGATTTAGAAAATGATAAAGACATCGTCCTTGATTTCTCTAAATTTTCTAATCGCCAAGGGCTAAAAGACTATTTAGAGGAATTCTCTAACGAAGTCCGTAAAGTTAACAAAAACCTTCTTTTAATCGGAGAATCTGGTGGATATCTCCAACCAGATGACGCTTTGAAACTCGTTAACAAGACAAATGGCTCCCTAAATATGCTATTCAACTTCGACACGGTTAATAACAATGGCTCATACGAGTCTTTTGATAAAGAAGATGATGAAATCAAAACCGATGTCATATCTCTTAAAGACAATTTCATGCGTTGGTATGATGCTCTTCATAAAGACGCCGATTTACCAATTTATTGGGAAAATCACGATGAGCCAAGGCTTTTAAGCCAATATGGTTCAACGAAATATCGTGATGAATCAGCAAAGATGTTACTTACCACATCCTTATTTATGTATGGCACGCCATTTATCCAATATGGCGATGAAATCGGTATGTCTAATCTTAAATTCGATAAGATCGAGGATTTCTATATCGATGAACCTTGCATAAGCGAGGTGAAATATTGGAGAGAAGAAGGATATGGCGATGAAGAAATATTACGTTATCTAAATCGCTCATCTAGACTTTCTTCGCGTTCAATCATGCAATGGAATAATAGTGAATATGCTGGTTTTTCTAACGTTAAACCAATTTATCCTTTAAATCCTAATTATAAAGAAGGAGTGGATATTCGCTCACAAATGGAAGATCCATATTCCATACTTAATTTCTATCAATATGCAATTTTGTACCGTAGAAACGCCATGGTTAATGAAACCGTTGTCAATTCTCCATTAAAGATAATCGACCGTAACCATCCTGATGTTTTTGCTTATTTCCATGATGGCCCAATTAAGCTCATGGTCATTTCCAATATGCGCGATTATGATGTTTATTTCTCGTTCTATTTCGATATTCTTGATATCAAGCTTCATAACTATGGGGATGTCATCCTAGAAGATCATGTCTTCAAATTACGTCCATTTGAAACGTTCTTATTAATTGTCAAATGATCAAATACTATCTTTTTTCGACATCTTCTTCGATTAATAAGGCATCTTTTGAAAAAGCCATTTCTTCCATTAGCGAAGAAAAATTGTCTTTTCATTACAACGATCCCCAAAAAGGTTACTTTTTAGCTTCCGATTCTTTAGCAAACACTCTTCAACAGGTACTTTATAACATTCATGTTTCCTTAGAAATGAACCTAACAATCATTGTTTCTCATCGACAAGGCGAATTTGAGGAGAAGATGTTAAAAGAGGCCTTGCTTTACTTCCCTAATCAATGTCTCTTCCTTAGCGACATGTTATTAAAGGAGGTCTCATTTGGCAATTATTCCTCGATTCCGTTATTAGCCAACGAATTCAAGGAAGTTTCTGATGAACTCCTTATGACCGCTGGTACCTTTCTTAGGTGCGGGCTAAACGGGATTCTAACTGCAGAAACCCTTTATGTTCATAGGAATACGTTTAATTACCGTTTGAACTCGTTTATTGAGCAGACCTCGTTGGATATCAGAGATTACCATAACGCATTGTTACTAGAACTATATTTCCAATTTACGGGAAAAATCTAACGAATAAAAAATGCAAAAATGGATGGGAAAACCCATCCATTTTAAGATATAAGATATGCTTAATCGACTTTTTATTTATCCACAAATACCTCGAATTCTCTCAAACTATCGTTGAAAGAGTACTCAGGTTCGCGAGAGAAATTTAGATGTATTTTTTCTTTATAAACGTATAAATCCCAAGAATAAACATGCCCGTTTGGTAGCACGTCTCCTCTTCTATCTTCGTCGAAGTTGTGTTCAAAGTTTTTGTCCCACATAATCGCAGGTAGGAACTTATAATTGCACCCTTCGAAGGCATAATACGGAGAACCAAGCATTCTTCCAAATATCGAAAAACCAAATTGTGGATCGCGAGTTCTAAAACCAACTTGCAGCCCATCTCGATAATAAAATTCGGTTGTTAGATAATCATATGTTCCGCATGTGTATACATCAACGCCGTCATCGCGTGTCTCTTTAAAATGAAAACGCTCGCGTGTGTGATATACGCATCCTTTCCAACATTCTGGAAAATCTTCTATTTTCGTATTAAGAATAAAACCGCATTCAGAATTGAGAACGTCTATTTCGTTTTCAATATCGCTTTTTGTACTGCATGAGCAAAGCGGTAAAGCGAGTAAACAAATCGACAATATTTTTTTGACTTTCATATCTCTATCCTTCTTTTACAAACGTAAAATTAATATCTTTAATGCTTGTATAAGCTTTAAAAGTTCCCTGACAGTCACTGACTATTTCTTTCTCGGACCCATGATGAAGCTTCATGTCATATGTTGGATAATCATCACCTACAGATCTTTCTACAACACTGTACGTTTTGTTTTCCTCATTTAAATGTGGAATATACCTGAGCTTCCAAGTATGCCTTTTTATGTATTGCGAATCGTTTTCATAATATCTAATCACTGCATTTTGTTTTAATGATATTATTTTGCCATCTTTAGCGCCATCTAATGCGCCAAGCACTCTTCCACACTGGAAGTCAACTTCGGTGTTAACCAACTTTACGCTGTTTCCAATTATGAAACTCGGAATTGAAGTTGCAAAACTTATCGCTTTTAAAGCTGTGCCGATTTGTTTTCCGACTATCGGGACAAATTTGCAGAAGAAACCGCTTATTGCGCCAGTGCCACTAGATATATTTTCAAATATGGCTGCTATGCTTTGCTTGTTTCCGTTTTCTTCTAAGATTTTCAACGCAGTTTCTCGGTAATTTTTGATATCTTTTCTTAAAAGTTCAAAAACGTCGTTTGACCAAATATATATTGATCTAGCGAGAAATTCTTCATCCGTTTTGCAAGAATAAAACCCACCAGTATACGACCATGGAGACCTTCTAGATCTCATTGCGGTTTTAACAACTGTTCCATCGATAGGATCAGCACCGCCTGGGACATAGTCCGATTCCCAGACCAAAGCTTTGTATTTGCTCATCATATCTGCATCAATCGTGATTGTTTCGCTTGAAGGAGCGGGTTTTGCGGACATGGAAACTATATAACTTGCATCTGTTCCGTCATTATTTATCAAAACCACAAAATATATTCCTTTTTTAAGAAGCGCGGTGGGATTATCGCTTTCGCTCCCATATTTAAATTCGAATAACTCTTTCCCTCTTTCGTCTTGCACTTTCCCTTCGATGTTTGCGCCACGCATCGTAAATCTGAAATTTACTAAGGTTCTGTCTACCACGTGGAAAGAATAAACATCATTTTTGTTACTTGTTGTTGTCGTCCCTCTGATTCCTAAATTGTAATCTTTAGCGCCGACAGTGGCCAACTCTTCAGCATTTTTGCGGCTGTTGTGGATGCCTGTTCCTTCGTTGTGAATTTCAAATAATGCGGCAAGATCTATGTTTTGATCATCACCGCTTGAAATGTAATTAACTGGGGATGTTATTTCATTTACCGAAAAAGGCTTCCCCTCGGCCTTAGCTCCCTCTTGCGTCATTGAAAGGCACATGAAAGGAAGCAAAAGAATGCTTATCATATTTTAGTTCCTCCTCTAGATTTTCTTTTCTAGATGACTCTATGCTACACCATGTATAAGTTAGTTACAACTTAAAAATAATAAATAACTAAAATAAGCATTGAAAATATCAAAAAAAGAAAAAAGATTCAAAATCAAAAAATACAGTTAATATTCGATTAAGCGGACTATAGCACTTTGTTTTGATGTAGAGCAATTCTACACTCATATCTATTGATAACCGGTTTGTCATAAGAAAAAGAATGGATGACACGAACGATGCTATTTCCGCTATGGAGTGAGCAAAAAGCTGGTTCTGTTTGATAAAAACGTATTAAGACATTTTCAATGTTTCTTAAATTGCGAAAAGTTTCAGCTTCACGAATCAATGAGTATGTAAGAGATCATTCTTTTTCTTACCTGTTCAGATGATTATAGACAAATAAAAAATCAGCAATTATGCTGATTTCTTATCTTTGTTTCCTCTATAAGAAGAATTTGATTTTCCGTAACGTTTAGGGCCTTTGGAATAGGATGATTTTCCATGGAACGATTTTTTGAATGAGCCTTTTCCACCATGTCCAAATGACTTGTGCGCGCCATCTTTCTTGAAATATGGTTTCTTGTTCTCGCCATTTTCGTCTTTCTTAAAATACGGCTTTCTTTCTCCGTCGTCTCTCTTTTTAGAAAAGTCTTTCTTGAATTCTCCATCGTGATGGAAGCTCTTCTTCCCGTCGTGGCGGAAGTTCTTTTTGCCATCATGGTGAAAATCTCCTCTCTTTTTGAAGGAGCTATTATAAGGTTTTTTGAACTCTTTCTTTTCTTCTGCTGGAGCAGAGGTTTCTGCAACTTGATTTTCCTTAATTTCATCAACAGGTTTGCCTTCTTTAACTGAGACTTTTTTACGTGTTGAATCAACTGGCTTTTTCTTGCCAAATCTTCTATGACGGAGATCATAATCTCTTTCTTCATAGGAGACATATTCTTTTTCTTTCTTGAATGGGTCTTCAATTAAGAAGGAGAGGTCGTCGAAGGAAGAATAGCAGGCAATGCCATTTTCCTCTAATAATCTTGTCGTGATTCCTTTGCCAGGGATTTTGGTTTGGTTGAAATGTCCATCATGGATATTTCTAACTCCGCAAGAAGGGGAACTTTCTTTCAAAATGGCAATGCGAATGCCAAATAATTTACAAGCGTCAAGGGCTTTCTTTGCACCAAGGTTGTATTCTTTAGTTTTGCTAACCCCAGCTTTTGTTACAACTTCTGAACCTCTAATCTCACATGGATCACGAGGAATGCTTAACCCGCCCATTACTTCAGGGCAAAAAGGTATTAAATCATATTTTTCTTTCAATTTTTCAACGATTGGCAAGTAGTTGTTTCCGCCATCGTAGCGAGTAAAGTCGCCAATTAAACATGCACTAATTAAGATCTTTTCCATACGTTAGCAAAGTTTACTCTATTTATTCTCCTTTGACTAGTCAAAGAGTAGACAAATATAATTAAAAAATGAAACGTTCTGAAACTTGGTATTTGAAAATAGACGAAAAGAAGTATCCGGTAACGATAAATTATCGCAAAAGAAGATCGATGGGCCTTAGATTTGATCAGGAAAAAGAAGTTTTCGTTTGCAATGTTCCTAACTATGTTTCAACCGATAAAATCAAAGAGTTCATTGCTGACGGTTCAAGGAAACTCTTAAAAAGAATTGCTAAAAGAACTCCTAAAGAAAATCCAATAAATGGCGATGATTTGTATATTTTTGGTGAGAAGGTTAACGTTCCCGGATATTCTTCTTTTAGCGAAAAAGAGAAAGAAAAATATCTTAAGAAAACTCTTCTGGCTTTCTTAGAAGAAAACGTAAAAGAAAACGCATCGCGAATGAATGTGAAAACGCCATATTCTCTAAAAGTTCGAAAGATGAAAACCAGGTGGGGTGTGAATAATTCTAAAAGCGTGACCTTAACATTCTCCCTTTCTTTAGTCCATTATAGCCAGGAAATCATTGAATCAGTGGTCATTCACGAATTGGCCCATGATTTTGTGAGGAATCATAAAAAATCCTTTTATGATATTGTTTATAAATACTCGCCAAACTATAAGACGTTGCATGTAAAACTCTCGAAAGGAGAATTCAAATGAGTGAATTCATTTCTTCTAAAGATAATAAAAAAGTTAAGGAAACCTATTCTTATATTGATGGAAAAGGGGAATATTTCATCGTTGAAGGTTTCCATATGGTGGAGATGGCCATTGAAAGTGGAATGGCAATTAGAATCTTTTCTCTCAAGGAATTTCCTCATGGAAACGTTGAATTTTATTTAACTAACGAATCTGTGATAAAAAAACTTGCCTCAAGCAAAAATCCCGAAGGAATCGTTGCTTTATGCAAGAAAAAAGAAAATACTGAATTAAAGGGAGACGTTATTGTTTATTTGGATGAACTTCAAGATCCAGGAAACGTTGGAACAATATTAAGAACATCATTGGCTTTTGGCTATTACGATATCCTTTCTTCTAAAGGAAATGCCAGTATTTATGGTGCGAAAACACTTTCCTCTTCGCAAGGGGCAATCTTCAAATTAAACGTCTTTGAGAGCAAAAACAATCCCGAGGAAGACATTCTTTCTCTCAAAAATAAGGGATATAAGATTCTTGCCACCGATTTAAAATCTTCTTATCCATTAAAAGAATTGGAAATTGAGAAACCTTATGTCTTGGTTTTGGGGAACGAAGGAAAGGGCGTTAATCCTAAGATATTGGAATTAGCTGATAAGAAAGTACGTATCGAAATGGGGAATATAGATTCTTTAAATGTCGGTGTTGCGGCCGGAATCTTGCTTTACGAGCTTAAAAGCAAATAATCTTGCTCTTTTTTCTTCCAACTTATTTCCTTTGTATTAAAATATTGCTGTTCGAAGAAAAGGAAGAGTAAGCTTGACCTTCTTAGTTCTGGGAGAGACTGCTAGAGAGACTGTCTTCTAAGAAACTTGCTGAAGTTCGCCTTGGAGAACGGAGAAGAGATTCTCCCCGTTGTGGGTTATAACTGATAAGTAGCGTTTTTAAAATAACAAACGAATTGGGATGGCACCGTGGTAATAATCACTCCCTGCATCCCTTTTTATTTTTTTGAGGAGAGAAAAATGGAAAAAGAAAAGGAAATAGTGCTTAAAGCCGAAGAAGAAGCCTTATCCGCTCTTGAAAAAGCAAATAATGCCGAAGAACTTACTTCTTGGAAAAACACCTATCTTTCAAAGAAAAGTCCTTTAGCCCAGCTAATGAATCTTATGCGCCAAGTTTTAGCTGATGAAAAGGCCGCTTTTGGCAAATTGGTTAATGACACAAGAGAAAAGGTTGAAGCCGCCTTCCAAGAAAAGATGCAAAAAGCTCAACAAAAAGCCTTGGAAGAAAAACTCAATGCCGAAAAAATCGACATCACCTTACCTGGAAGAAATCACCAAAGTGGATACATCAACCCATATTGGAAAATCGTTGATGAAATGTCAGATATTTTCGCCTCGATGGGATTTGACATAGTTGAAGGAAGAGATGTAGAAACCGATCACTTCAATTTCGAACTGTTAAACGTTCCTAAGGACCATCCTGCAAGAGATATGCAAGATACCTTCTATATTTCTGACACTCTTCTTTTAAGGACTCAAACCTCTGCTGCTCAAGCACATACCATGCTTGAAAATGAAGAGAAGAAACCTATTAAGATGATTTGCCCTGGCAAATGCTATAGACGTGATGACGATGATGCGATACATTCTCACGAATTTGGTCAAATCGAAGGCCTTGTAATCGACAAAGGAATATCCATGGCCGATTTAAAAGGCACGTTGGAATTATTCGTTAAAAAGATGTTTGGCGAAAAACGTGAGATTCGTTTACGTTCTTCCTTCTTCCCGTTTACTGAGCCATCAGTCGAAGTTGACGTTTCTTGCTCAAAGTGTGGCGGAAAAGGCTGCTCTCTTTGCAAAAACACAGGCTGGATCGAAATTCTTGGAGCTGGAGAAGTCCATCCTCACGTCTTAGAGATGTGCGGATATGATCCAAAAATATATAGTGGTTTTGCTTTTGGCGTTGGCATTGAAAGAATTGCCATGCTTAGATACGGAATCGATGACATTCGCCGCATTTACACGAATGACGTTCGTTTCTTAAAAGACTTTTCAGAGAAGTAAGGAGGAAGAAAAGATATGAAAATTTCATGGAATTGGCTTAAAGAGTTCGTTCCTTTAAGTAACGTTACCCCAGAAGAGGTAGCAAAGAAACTTACTTTTGCTGGAATTGAGGTCGATGAAATAAAGACTCTAGCTTCCGGAACTGGCCTTGTAATTGGCGAGATTCTTACTTGCGAGCCTCATCCAGATAGTGACCATTTACACGTTTTAAATGTTGATGAAGGCGATAAATATGGCGTTCATCAAATCGTTTGTGGTGCGCCAAATGCTAGAAAAGGATTAAAAGTCATCGTCGCTCGCACTGGCTCCGTTTTGCCTGAAGTTACGATTACTGCTTCAACAATCAGAGGCGTCGAAAGTGATGGAATGTGTTGCTCTTTAAGAGAACTTGGCGTTGATAAGAATTCGCTTAGCGAAAAACAAATAAACGGAATTGAAGAGCTCCCGCTTGATGCACCAGTTGGAGAAGAAAACGTCTTAGGATATTTGGGTTTAGATGATTCAATTATCGAAATTGAACTTTTAGCGAATAGACCAGATATGAATGCGATGGAAAATGTCGCTAGAGAAGTTGCAACCTTGTTAAATGCCAAAGAATCTATCAAGGAATATCCTGAAACGGCAACAGGGGATTCATCTTTTAAAATCTCCTCTCTAACCGATAAATGTGTTCTTTTTGGCGCAAGAGAAATTCGTGATATCGAAACAAAAGAATCTCCAGAATGGTTAAAGAAGATTCTCTCCGCACAAGGCGTAAGAAGCATAAATAATGTAGTAGATATCGGCAATTTCGTTATGTTATTGACCGGACAACCTATCAATATGTACGATGCTGACAAGCTCTTGGCAAAGTCATTAACTGTCAGAGATGATTATGAAGGCGATTTTGTTGCAATGAATGGCCAAACCTATTCTTTGAAACAAGGGGATTTAATTGTTGCCTCGGATAACCAACCTGCATGTTTAGCGGGCATTATGACAAGCAAAGAAGCCGAAGTTACCCCAGAAACGAAGAACGTCATCATTGAAGCGGCTTCTTTTGCCGGCGCTTCAATCAGAAGAACGTCCAATCGTTTAGGTCTTGCTAGCGAATCCTCTTCTAGATACGTTAAAGGACTTAACAATGAGCAAAATGAAAGAGTTCTTAGAATTTGCTCGTTCTTAATGAAAGAGTTGGCAAACGCTAAAGAAATCCTTAAAGTCGAAACATTCGATAAAGCCGATCATACCGTTAAGAAAATTCCAACATCATTAACATACATTAACGCTCGTTTAGGAACCTCTTTTGATTTAAAGACCGTTAAAGATATCCTTTTAGCTGATCATATGGAATTAGAAGATAATGGTGGAGATAATTTTACTGTGACCGTTCCTTTCTACCGCATAGATATGAATGGTGAGGCTGACGTCTCTGAAGAAGTTATCCGTCTTTTAGGCTACGATAACATCAAATCGAAATTGCCAAACGTTTCTACTTCCAGAGGTGGATACACCCAAAAACAAGCAAACAAGAATGCAATTCGCCGTTTCTTAAGAAACAACGGAATTAGTGAATGTATTACGTATTCTTTAGTCAATCAAAATAAGAAAGATTCGTTCGAATTAATTTCTAAAGGAGAAAACTTCAAACTCCTTAATCCATTAACTGAGGATAGGATGTTCTTAAGAAAGAATATCGTTGCTTCCCTCTTAGAAACTGCTTCCTACAACTTTGCTCATCAAGAGAAGAATCTTGCCTTATTCGAAATAAGCGATGTTGATTCACCTAGTGTTAAAGGAAAACATCTTGCAATAGTGCTTGTTGGCGAAGAATCTCTTAGGGGTTCCCTAGATAAGAGAACATATGACTTTTACTCAGTTAAAGGTTTCTTTGAAGGAATCGTTGGCTTATTAGGTATAAATGAGAATAGATTTAAGCTTCAACCATACTCCGATCAAAAAGAAGAACTTCATCCAGGACGTTCTGCCGAAGCTCTTTTGGGTAAACAAAAGGTAGCTGTATTCGGAGAACTACATCCAAACGCGTTGAAAAAACTCGGATTTGGCAAAATCCCAGTTGCTATCTTAGAAATGGACTTAGAAGCTCTCTTAGATTTGAAAACCAGCGCAGAAAAAGCTTCGATTCCACCTAAGTTCCCATCTATTTCTCGTGACTTAGCCTTCGTTTTGAAGAATGATGTTAACTATTATGACATCAAACGTGAGATTTGCCGTTTAGACAAAACCATCAAAAACGTTGATGTATTCGACGTTTATGAAGGAGAACATATCGAAAAAGGCAAGAAATCAATGGCTATAAGCATCACTTTCTTAGATGAAGGAAAAACATTAAAAGACGAAGAAGTTAACCTTATAATGAAGAAGATAACCGACATGCTCTTGATGCGTTTCAATGCTGAGGTTCGTTCCTAATGAATAAGGTGAATAAAAGCGCAGTCGTGAAGGGGAGGGAATTAGTTTTCTCCTCCGATACAAACTTCGCTTCATATGAAAAACGTTATCCATTAAATGACGTTCTTTCCTCTGAATATACCGCTAAGGTATCCAGACAAGATGGATTTATTCTCATCTTCTTTGACATCAAAGCAAAGCTTCAGGTTTTTGATACAAGAGATAATGTCTTGTTCAATTACGATTTGAAAACGAAGGAAGACGTTGAAATAGTGGAAGACGAAGATCGAATCGAAGAAGGGCTATATATTGCCGGTCCTTCGATTGACTTAGATGAACTAGCTTTAGGGATCATTCATTCTTCTTTACCTCTAAGACTTGTTAGAAACAACAAGAAAGAGCCGATAAACACGATAAAAGGAGTGAATTTATTGGAGGAAGAAGATGTTGAAAATGAACGTAGCAACTTCTCCTTGGACGATCTCCCTGATTTTCCGTCAAAAGACGATAAATAGGTAAAACCAACTAGGCTCTGTCAGAAATGATAGAGTCTTTTTTATACCCATTAAAACGTTAAGACCTCAAGAATTCTTGCAATCATCAAATGTTTATCTATGTTTTTTTCAACTTTTTTCTTTAAAGGAAAAATCATTAGTGATACATTTTATATAAGGAGTGGGAAAAAGTGGGAAAATACTTCGGAACTTATCAAAGAAACCTCGACAACAAATTCCGCCTTCAATTGCCAAATAAATTGGTGAAAGAGGTGCCGGAACGTTTCTATTTGCTCCGTGGATTCGAAGGAAGCATATCGATTTACGAAGAAAAAGACTTCGATAAATACCTATCTTCTTTAGAAAAAATGTCCTACTTTGAGGAAAAAGCCCGCACCTATATGCGTTTAGCCTTATCTAGCGTTGAGGAAATGCCCGTCGATTCTCATGGAAGAATTAGTTTGGGGCAAGCAATCGTTAAACGTTACCAAATCTCAAATGAAGTCGTGCTCATCGGCGTTCTTGACCATTTTGAGATTTGGGATAAGAAAGCATATGAAGAGTTTGAAGCCAAAAACAGTGCTTCCTACGAAAAAATCGCCGAGGATTTAGGGAATATTTCAAAGGAGGAAAGATAATGGGCTATCATTACAGCGTTCTTTTGAAAGAAACTCTAGATGTTTTAAACGTCAAAAAAGATGGTGTTTATGTTGATTTAACCTTAGGGAGAGGTGGAACTTCTTCGAGTATCCTTGAAAAGATACCTGATGGACATCTCTATTCCTTCGATATGGATCAAGAAGCCATCGATGAAAGCAAGCAAAGACTGGCAAATGTCTCTAACAATTTCACAATCATCAAATCGAATTTCGCCTATTTTGTAGAAAAACTCAACGAAATCGGAGTCAAAGAAGTTGATGGGATAACTGCCGATCTTGGCGTGTCTTCTCCACAATTTGATGAAGCAGAACGTGGATTCTCTTATAGAGAAGAAGCGGAACTAGACATGAGGATGGATAAAGACAATCCATTAAACGCCAAAATAATCGTTAACACTTATTCGTTTGAGAAATTATTAAAGGTGTTCCGTGAATATGGCGAAGACCCATTCTCTTACCAAATAGCCAAAGAAATCGTTAAAGAACGTGAAAAGAAGGAAATATCCACGACAACTGAACTTGTAGATTTAATAAAAAGATGCAAGCCAGCTAGGGAATTAGCCAAAAAAGGCCATCCTGCCAAGCAGATATTCCAAGCCTTAAGAGTTGAAACGAATAACGAATTAGGGAATCTCAAGCAACTTCTAGAAACCTTCGATAACATCCTAAAACCTGGTGGAAGAATTGCCATAATCACCTTCCAAAGCCTTGAAGATAGGCTCGTTAAGGAAAGATTCAAGGAGTTATCAGTAGTTGAAGGAAGTAGAGAAGGACCTGAACTATTACCAAGCGAAATAAGGGAAGCCCCTTATAAACTCATTAGCAAAAAGCCAATTATTGCCAGTGAGAAAGAATTAGAAGAAAATCATCGATCAAAGCCAGCAAAGCTTAGATGCATAGAAAAGAAAGGAGAAAACGAAGATGAAAGATAAGTTAGAAAAAACCGGTCACACAAGAGCTTATTATCGAAAGAAGTTAGCAGTGAAGTTGTCTTTGTTTGCCTTTGCCTTCATTACTGTATGTGCAATTCCAGTAGGCCTTTCTTATAGGATTGCTGAAATGACTCATGCAGAAAAAGAAGATAACTCAAACGAAACAACAAGCAGCCAAGTGGTTGAAGATAGTAAGTCAGCCGATTCCGAAACCGACACTCAAAAAGCCTAGAAATAGGCTTTTTTAATTTTATTTAGTAATGCATAAGACTCTATACAATCTCTTTATAGAGCCTTTTTATTTCTCTAGCATTCATCGATATTTTATAAAGTTGAAAACATCTTTTTAAATCAACTAAAAAACTACTAAATTAACTCTAAGTAACTTCTAAAGTTGTTGAGATATGCTAAAACTTATTCTAGAATAGAATATGCTTATGGAAAATGTTAGATATTCTCGTGCTATAGAAATTACTTCATCGTATATAAAATTTGCGGTTGGTTATGTCACCAAGGATGTTCCGCATTTGCTTTATTATTGCAAGAAGCCAATTAGCGGAATTGTTTCTAATGGCCGCATTGTCAATCGCGATAAACTAATTGAAGTGCTTCAAGAGTTTCATTCCATAAACGATCCTTCCTTGGATTTGAGAATGGAACCTAACTCAGTTTCTTTGGTTCTTCCTTCTCTTGGATTCAAGACTTTCGAATCAACTAAGGCATCAAATGTTGTTGCTTCAGATGATACGATTGCTCCAGTAGACGTAGAGAATGTCATGTCTTTGATTTACAAAGACAACGATAGCCAAGGAAATATGATTGTTGATGTTGTTCCAGATTTCTATGTTGCAGATCGCCAAGCATATAAAGAACCTCCTCTTGGAAGAAAAGGCGAATCGTTAACCGTTAAAGCGAAAGTTTACACTTTACCTCAAGATTTGGTCCAAAGTTTCAGCCAAGCCGTTCAAGATGCGGGTTTTAGACTTCTTAGAAGCGGAGTTGCCGCTTATTGTGCATCCCAACTTATAAAAACCACTCAAGGATATCCAGAGACTTACGTTTTACTTGATATGGGTTCAGATTTAACAACCGTTTCCTTTGTTGGCAAAGGTGTCCCATATTCTTCAAGATTCATCAAAACTGGTGGAAACGCAATAACAGAGAGAATATCGAAAGAATTCGGCATTCCATGGGAGGTGGCGAATTCTCTCAAAGAGAGATTTGGCTATGACTTATCGACACACGGCTTCGAAATGCCTCTCTTTAATGGAGAATCATCTTCCGGAACGAGAAATAAGATTTATCAAAAAGATCTAAACAAAGTACTTGAATCATATTTTGATGAGTACCATAACTATTTGTATGTTGCTTTAAAGGAATTACAAGCCGCAGAAGGCCAAATATATGGATCTTACCCAATAGTTTTGATCGGTGGAAGTTCACGTTTAAAGGGAATTGGCAATCTTCTTGCAAGCAAATTAGGTGCAAGAAAACTATATGCCTTTTTGCCGAACGTGATTGGTGCAAGAGAAACTGAAGCAACCAACCTTCTTGGCATGATAGTTGCTGAAGGAAAGAATAAAAAATCGAATCTAATTGAAAACTGTCGTGGCGTATCATCGCTTCGAAGAGAATAAAAACCATAGCAAATAAGGAGAAAAAATATGGACGAAGAAGAATATAGCTCAGACATAAATAGCGATGATTTGGATAGTTTTGAGCCAGTCGCTAGAATCGTTGTAATAGGCGTTGGCGGAGCGGGAAATAACGCCGTTAACCGTATGATCGACGATAACATTCGTAACGTTGAATTCTACGTTATGAATACGGATAAGCAAGCTTTGGCCTCATCTAAAGCGCCAAACCGTGTCATTTTGGGAAAAGAATCGACAAGGGGGCTTGGAGCTGGAGGAGAGCCATCGGTTGGTAAATTAGCCGCTGAACAATCGACCGAAACAATCAAAAAGATTGTTGAAAATGCCGATATGGTCTTTATTGCCGCAGGTATGGGAAAGGGCACAGGAACGGGTGCTGCACCAGTCGTTGCTAAAATCGCAAAAGACGCCGGTGCTTTAACGATTGCCATCGTAACACGCCCATTTACATTCGAAGGCAAGAAACGTACGGAAAATGCTATTCAAGGCTTAACGAATCTTAAGAACGTTGTTGACTCAATAATCATTGTTTCTAACGATAAACTCCTTACTTCCGCAGGCGGAGTTCCAATTGATAAAGCCTTCCAAGAATCAGACCACATCCTTGCTCAATCGGTTAAAACAGTCGCAGATTTGATCCTTGTTCCAGGACAGATGAACCTAGATTTTGCCGATGTTAAATCAACTTTGAAAGATTCTGGTGTCGCTCTTATTGGCTTTGGTATGGGGAAAGGCCCGAATAAAGCTGAAGAAGCCGCATTAAATGCCATAAATTCCCCATTGCTTGAAACAAAGATTCAAGGCGCAAAACGTGCGATTTGTGCGATAACTTGCGGACAACAAGTAACGATGTACGAAGCACAAAAGTGCGTTATGAAAATCATTGATGAAGCAGGTGGCGCAACCGATGTAAAACTTGGCATTTCCAATAACCCGAATCTTGATGACGCTCTTGTTGTAAGCGTTATTGCTGCAGATTTCGACGGTGATAGAGACTTTATCTCCGCGCCTGATGATCCAGTGATAAGCCAGCCAATGCCATCCATAAATGATCAAACTCCAACGAGCGATACGCAATCTGGAGATGATTTCGGACCAGATATTGACCTATCGGAAAGTTTGATGCCACATTTCGATCACGACTAAAAATTCGCCTTCTTCTAATAGAAGGCTTTTTTAAACTTGTTGAAAAAGAAAACGAGATAGTCTATATTTAACGCGGTTAAGATCATAGAGCGGTCTGAAGCAAAAAACAGAGAGCCTCTTGGATGAGAACGAGGCAAGCTAAGGATCCATCACTATGGGAGCCATCTTCCTGAAGAGATGTAAGGAAGACGTTATGCTTGCGTTAAAAGTTTCTTGAGAGCGGATTTATATCCGAACTAAGGTGGTACCGCGCGTTTAGCGCCCTTAGGGGCGTTTTCTTTTTGCCCAAAAGGAGAATAAAGAATGGGAAATGAAATGAAGAAAACTTTGTTGATGCCCCAAACAGGCTTCGAAATGAGAGCCAACCTCATCAACAAAGAACCGAAGATGCTAACAAAGTGGGAAGATATGCATCTTTACGAAAAAATGAACGAAAATCGTGAAGGATGTGATGAATATCTTTTACATGATGGTCCTCCATATGCCAATGGCGACATCCATTGTGGACATATGTTGAATAGACTTTTAAAGGACTTCGTAATCCGTTACAAAAACATGATGGGATACAAAACTCCATTCGTTTTTGGTTGGGATACACACGGTCTTCCAATTGAGACAAAAGTCACTAAAAGTGGAGTCAATAGAAAAACAACTCCAGTAGTCGATTTTAGAAACCTTTGCAAGGAATACGCCTTAAAACAAGTTGAGCATCAAAAAGGGCAAATCAAACGCTTAGGATGCATGGGTGACTATGACCATCCTTATTTGACCTTGCTCCCTGAATACGAAGCAAGGCAAATAGATGTTTTTGCCAAAATGGCTTTAAAAGGCTTAATTTACAAAGGACTAAAGCCAGTTTATTGGTCTCCATCAAGTGAATCCGCTCTTGCTGAGGCTGAGGTCGAATATGCCGACGTTCCTGCAAGAACGATGTATATTTATTTCGACTTCATTGATGGCAAAGGTGTTGTCCCTAATGATTCGAAAATCATCGCTTGGACAACGACTCCTTGGACTGTCCCTGGCGATCAAGCAATTACCTTAAATCCTCGTTTTGAATATGGCTTATTTGCTACAGAAAAGGGCAATTTCGTCTTCTTAAAGAGTTTACAAGACAAAATCAAAGAAATACTTTGCTTTGAAAAATGCGATTTAATCAAAGCTTTCAAAGGACAAGACTTGGAATACGCGACAGTAAGACACCCATTATATTCAAACCGCACATCATTGATAATCGTTGCTTCATTTGTTACTGATAGTGATGGTACGGGTTGCGTTCATACCGCTCCTGATTTTGGCGTTGATGACTTCAATGCTTGCGCAAAATATGGCATTGGACCTCTTAAACAAGTTGATGATAAAGGCATCATGCACCTTGGAGAAGGTGATCCATGCGATGGGCTATTCTATGAAGACGCCAATAACAAAGTCGTAGATTTACTTCAAGAAAACGGACATTTACTCAAAGAAATCGATATTGTTCACTCCTATCCTCATGATTGGAGAACACATAAGCCAATTATCTTTAGAGCTACTCCACAATGGTTCTTCTCAATTGAGAATATTCGCCAAGACCTAATTGATGCCGTTCATAAGGTCAAATGGAACCCGTCTTGGGGCGAAGATAAGATGGTTAACATGATTAAAGATCGCGGAGATTGGTGCATTTCTCGTCAAAGAGCTTGGGGTGTCCCAATCCCAATCATCTACAACGAAGATGGCAGCCCAATCATTGAAGAAGCTGTCTTTGAACATATCCGCCAATTAGTTAGCAAAGAAGGCTCGAATGTTTGGTGGAAATATAGTGCAAAAGAATTATTGCCAGATGGATATAGCTCAGAAAAATCTCCAAACGGCAACTTCCGCAAGGAAACAGATATTATGGACGTTTGGTTTGACTCAGGGTCTTCTTGGGCAGGAACCGTTCAAGAAAGAGGCTTAAAATTCCCAACAGACCTATATCTTGAAGGCAATGACCAATATAGAGGCTGGTTTAATTCTTCCTTGATCTTAAGCGTCGCATATAATGGCTGCGCTCCATATAAAGAGACGTTAACCCATGGCTGGGTAATGGACGAAAACTGGAATAAGATGTCTAAATCAGCAGGAAACGGCATCGATCCAAGTAAGGTCGCCAATCAATTTGGCGCAGATATTCTTCGTCTTTGGGCATCAAGCGTTAACTTCGTTGCCGATGTCAGAGTTTCTGAAAGCATCATTCAAAGCGTTTCCGAACAATATAGAAAGATCAGAAACACCTTCAAGTTTATGCTTGGTAACTTACAAGATGGCGAAGGAAAGACCTACGTCCATCCAGAAGAAACCCCATATTTATATCCAGCAGATAAATGGATACTTGCTAAATTCGAGACTATTAAGAATAAAGCTCTTAAAGACTATGATTCATTCGCCTTTGCGAGTGTCACAATGTCTTTAACAAACTTCTTAGTTGAACTATCCAATTTCTATTTAGACTATGCAAAAGACATTCTCTATTGCGAAAAAGCTGATTCTCAAAGAAGAAAAGCCGTCCAATATGTTCTTTATGAATTAACGTTCGGAATGTGCTTATTGTTCAACCCAATACTTTCCTTCACCATGGATGAGGTTTATTCCTTCATTCCTGGAGTCAAGAAAGTATCTCCTCAGTTAGAAGATATGCCAAAAGAAAGTCACGTTTATTCGGAAGGAACGCTCAAAGAGTATGATGATTTCATTGCTTTGCGTTCAATCGTTTTGAAGGCTTTGGAAGAAAAACGTGCGGCCGGCTTTATCGGCTCATCAATCGAAGCTAGAGTTGAAGTCTTTAGCAACAATGAAAGCTTACTAAAGGTATTAAATAGCCTTGATGAAGACGAAAAAGCAAGATTATTTGGCGTTTCTGAAGTCGTTTTGACAAACGGTGAAAACAAAGCGATTGTCAGCAAAGATGATGATCCAGTTTGTGATAGATGCAGAAATCACAAGAAAGACGCTCATTTAAGAGATAACGGCTCTGTTCTTTGCGATCGTTGCTTAACCGCATTAGGTGAATAAAAGATGGAAACGAAGGCAAAGAAAGAAGAGACCATAAAGAAGGAAAAGAAGTTTACCTGGAATTGGAAAAGCTTCTTTTTCTCTTTTCTTTGGCTCTCGGTGCTTGTGATAGCCCTAGATTTAATATCTAAATGGGCGATAGTTAATTTCTTTAGGGCTAACCCTAGCGTTAAAGAGAACCCTCATATTTCATCAAATTCGATAGAAGTGATACCAAACTTCTTTTACTTGACCCTTTCTTTCAATAAAGGGTCATCTTTCGGTATGGGCGATAACATCTCTTGGGCAAGATATGTATTTATTGTTGTCTCTTGGGTAGCGTCAATTGCCATTGCCATTTACTGGTATAAAAACCTAAATAAGAATGATCATATAGTTGACTGCATTTTAATGCTTGCGTTAGGTGGAGCATTAGGTAACGCCATCGATAGAACATTCTATTGGGACAATGTGGTTGGATTCTCTGGAGTAGTGGATTTCTTCCAATTTTACATCTTTGGTTTCAACAACGATTCATTCGCGATATTCAATGTTGCGGATGCTGCATTAGTGGTGGCGATGGTAATGGTTATAGTCGTGCTTATCGTTCGTTCAATTAAAGAAGCGGTGCATAAAAAATAGAGGTTTTATGGAAGAGATTATTGTTAAAGAAAACGATGTTGGAAAACGCCTTGATGAGTTCCTTTTTAGTAGTGGTATAGCACCATCTAGAAGCAAGGTGCAAAACCTAATTAAAGAAAAAAAGGTTTTTGTAAATAATAAGACTGAAAAGTCCCATTATCTCTTAAGACTTGCCGATGTGATAACCTATGAAAAATATACTAAAAAACAACTAGAGTTGAAGGAAGAAAATATACCTTTAAATATTGTTTATGAAGACGATGAAATTTTGATTATCAACAAACCAGCCGGACTCGTTGTCCATCCTGGTAACGGACATGAGGATGGAACGTTGGCTAATGCTCTTGTTTATCATCAAAAAAATCTTCCTAACCAAGACGGTTCTTTCCGCCCAGGACTCGTTCATAGAATCGATAAGGATACCTCTGGTTTACTAGCGATTGCTAAAACAGATGAGGCTGAGTTATTTCTCAAAGATCAATTAACTGATCATTCTATGCATAGAGAATATATTGCTTTGGTTAACGGGATAATTGACGAAAACGATGGAAAGATTGACGCTCCTATTGGACGTGATCCAAAAAGCCCTGTTAAGTTTTGCGTCAATGTTTCTAGAGGTCGTGAAGCAATAACTTTCTTCCATGTCTTAAAAAGATATCACGAAAACTGCACTCTAATTTCTTGCAGATTGCTTACTGGACGTACACATCAGATTCGTGTTCATATGGATTATATTCATCATCCAGTTATTGGGGATCCAATGTATGGCAAAGGAAATTGCGTTCTTTATGATAAAGGACAACTCTTACATGCCTACCAATTAACTTTCAAGCATCCAAAAACAAAAGAATTAGTTACTTTCCAGGCCCCATTGCCGAAAGAATTCCAAGATATTTTGGATGGATTACACGAATTAAAATAGCTTATTTATTGAGTTTTTGATAGTTTGCCCATTTCAATTTGGCTACTTTTGCTAGCTCATCTTTGCCGTATTTATCAATAAAGGCTGGGATCAAATCGTTTACGTCTTGATTTACGCCAAAAGGGAAATGCATACCATATTGCTCATCCATTTTTTGCATTTTCTTTAAAAAAGAGTAACGTGCTATGACTGATGCTAGAGCCACAGAAGGGAATAAAGTCTCTCCTTTTGTGTGGAATATCACCTTCGTTAAGACTTTTTCCTCGGCTTTGAGATATGAAAAATACAATTTTGGCTCAGCAAATTGGTCTTGATATACAGTCGCATTCGAATGTTTTTCATAAAGATTTAGCAAACAACGATTATGCATTTTTGCCTTTATTGCATTCATATTTATTTCTGAACTTATTTGATTGAATTTCTCATTAGGCAAGGATAATTGGGAATATTCAAAATTCTTAATAAGTGCAGGTCCTATCGAAAGAATGTAATCATCTTTCATTTTTTTAGAATCCGTAATTCCAAGTTCATTAAGCAAGGGAAGATCGCTTTCTTTAACTAAAGCCGCACAAACGCAGATCGGGCCAAAGAAATCTCCTGTCCCTACTTCATCGGAGCCTATTTGGGGATAGAAATTCTTTATCGTTTCCTTTGTCAAAGAGTCTTTCTTTTCCTTAGCTTCGATTCTTTCGTTTAGAAAAGGAAAGGAATTTATCGCTTTCAAAGCATCACTTCCTTGAAAAACTACAACAATTTCTCCTTTTTTGTTTGGCTTATAAATTGAGACTGAAACATTCGAATATTTAGCGAAAAAATCGATGTATTGATTAGAATTATCTATTTTGTGGTCAAAAAATGTTGATTCTATCGCATTTCTTTCATCACTTGATATTTTTAACGAATAAGTTTTTGCTGAATTATCGTTCATGAAAAATATTTTAGCATTTATCGGCTTTTATGGCACCATAGGCAACGTTAGAAATGTTATAATTCTTGCTATGCAAGATATATACGAAAAATTTGAATTTCAAAGAATAAGAGACTCCCTAGTAAAATTAACAAGAACAGATATTGGCAAAGAAAAAGCCTCATCTTTAAAAATGTATGAGGATGAAAATCTTCTTTTAAACGAATTAAACGTTCTAGAAGAGATGAGAAATTTAATTGCCAGGTATGGAAATCTTCCTATTGATGTTTCTAGTGATTTAAATGGTCCAGTTAATCTAGCAAAGAAAGGTGGATGTTTAAACGTTGAAGATTTAGAACGTATTGCAAATGACGTTAAAAATGCCGATGCAATCTCATCTTATTTTAAAAAAGTCGATGATTCACCTCTTTTGCTTGAATACGTTAAAAACTTTCCATGCCTTTCTTTTTTGGAAGTAGACATTCATAAGGTGATCGCACCTGATCTCTCTATTTTCGATAACGCCTCGCCAAAGCTAAAATCCATTCGCTTTGTCATAAGGCGCCTAGAATCAACGATGAAAAAGAAACTTGGCTACGTTTTAGACGCCAATAAGGAATTTTTAAGCGATACAAACTTAACTTTAAAAAACGGCCATTACGTTTTGCCTGTTAAAAATTCTTATAAAAATAAAGTCAAAGGTATCGTCCAAGACGTTTCGAACACAGGCGAAACAACGTTTATTGAACCTGAGCTGTTAGTGGAGTTCAATAACAAGATGGTCGAATTGCATAACGATGAAAGAGAGGAGATTCATCGTCTTTTAATGGAACTATCGCAAGAGGTGGCGGGATCTAGTGAAGCAGTCCTCGAAAATAACGAGATGATTGGATATCTTGATTTCGTTTCAGCCAAAGCAAAAATGGCCGAAGAAAATGATTGTCATATTCCTTCATATTCAAAAAAGCCTCTAATTGATTTAATTGAGGCCAGGCACCCGTTGATTGATAAAAACAAGGTAGTTGCGAACGATTTTTCTTTGAGCGCCGAATCATCTTTAGTAATTATTTCCGGCCCTAATGCGGGTGGTAAAACGGTTGCATTAAAGACACTTGGCTTGTTAGTGATGATGAATCAATGCGCTTTAGCAATTCCAACAAAACAAGGATCGTCTTTATCTTTCTTCAAACACATATATGTTGATATTGGTGACTCTCAATCGCTTAGTGATAATCTGTCCACCTTCTCTGGACATATGAAAAATATCGGAGAAATCCTCGAATTTGTCCAAGGAAAAGACTTGGTTTTGCTTGATGAAGTTGGCACAGGAACTTCACCAAAAGAAGGCGAAGCAATCGCTTTGGCGATAATGAAATTCCTTCTAAGAAAACACGCTTTAACAATGATTTCATCGCACTTTGATGGGCTTAAAACCTACGCTTTATCGCATAAAGAGGTCATTAACGCTTCAATGATGTTCGATGAGGAGAGACTTTTGCCTACCTATCGATTAAAGATGGGCCTACCTGGAGAATCTTATGGTTTGGTTGTCGCCAAGCGTTTTGGCTTACCAGAAGAAGTCCTTCTTGAAGCAAAGAAAAACATTGATTCACACGAAGACCTTTCAATCACTGAAACAATTAAAAAACTATCGGCCGTAACTAAAGAAACGGAGAATTTGAAATCTGAACTTCAAAAGAAAGAAATCCAGCTCGCAAAAGAACAAGAAACTCTAAAATCCAAAGAAAAAGCCTTGAGTTTGCGTGAGGAACATTTCCTTAGCGACGTCGAAGCCAAGAAAAAGAAAATGCTTAGCGATTATGAGAATAAGATCGATGAAATCATGCAGACTTTGAATAAAAACGGTGGAACGGTAAAACTTCATGAAGTAATCGATGCAAAGCATAAACTCAATGATTTAGAGGAAGACTATAGCCAAGAAACATTCGATGAAAAATTTAAAGTTGGTGATTATGTCAATGTCCCTTCCCTTTTTGTGGCCGGAAGAATCAAAAGCATAAATGGCAATAAAATCGATATTGTCACAAAAGAGGGATTGTCTTTGCATGTAGCAATGGATAAAGCGGTGAGAGTTGAAGAACCAACCTCCGAAAAGAAAGAAGTTTTTTCAACGATAAGCTTAGACAATCTTCCATTCAAAAAGAGTGTCCCTCTTGAGATAAACCTCATCGGACAAAGATATGAAGAAGCAGAACGTAATTTGGCTAAATATCTCGATGATTGCTTAATTAAAGGATACAAACGCGTTCGTGTAATCCATGGTTGGGGAAGTGGAATATTACGCAAAATGACAAGAAATTATTGCGATAACCATAAAGATTTCGTTGATCATTACGAAGGAGCGGATGGTCATGAAGGCGGAGGGGGAGCAACCATCGTCTTCCTAAAATAGGATGGAAATCTCAGAAAAACTCAAACGATTAATTGCTCTTTTGCCTGATAAACCAGGTGTTTATCAAATGAAAGATGCAGATGATAGAATCATCTACATTGGCAAGGCTAAAAACCTTAAGAAAAGAGTTTCTCAATATTTTTTAAGACCGCAAGTTGGCAAAGTTGCCGCAATGGTAAGCCATGTCGACCATTTCGATTTCATCATTGTCCATACCGACAAAGAAGCGTTTATCCTAGAAATGAACCTCATTCAAACCCATTATCCACGATATAACATCATGATGATGGATGATTCTCATTATCCCTATATCGCGGTAAGAAGAGAAGACGCATTTTTAAAGATAGTTAGAAGAGCAACCGACAAGAAATATTTTTATTTTGGACCCTTTCCTAATTCTGGTGATGCGTTCAAAATCATCGATTTGCTAAACAGAATCTATCCGACGAGAAAATGCAAAACCCTCGGTAAAAAGCCTTGCCTTTATTATCATATGGGGCAATGTTTGGCGCCTTGCATAAACAAAATAAGCGACGAGGAAAACGAAGAACTCTATTTGAAAATCAAAGGTTTTCTTGATGGAAATACGGCAAATGTGATTAAAGAATATACCGATAAAATGCTTAAAGCCTCAGAAGAACTTCGTTTTGAAGACGCAAAATACGCTAAAGACATCATCGATTCGATAAAACGCATAACGTCCAAACAAACGGTTGAACTATCTACCGATAAAACAAACCGCGATGTTTTCGCTTATTCCGAGAGAGATTCTTATCTTTCATTGGCGGTTTTAACCTATAGAAACGGTCTTCTTTTAGGAAAAAAGGTTATTGTTGTTCCTTCTTTTGATGGAGGAGCAACGCAAGCAATAGAACTAATCGAAGAATATTATCAAAAGAACGATTTGCCTAAAGAGATTCTTTGCAACATTGAATCTTTAAGCGACGAATTGGTTCAAATATATCCTGAAGCAAAGGTCGTTTCTCCAAAAGAAGGGCGTCTTTTAGAGCAAATAGATATTGCTTCATTAAATGCTAAAGAAGGATTAGACCGCCATTTTATGTCCGCAAGACTTGAAGATGACAATGCCGAACTTCTTGATGAATTAGGAAAACTACTTGGAATAAAAACTCCTTATAGAATCGAACTTTTTGATAACTCACACCTTCAAGGATCTTCACCTGTAGGGGCGATGGTTTGCTATATAAATGGTGAGCCAATAAAAAATATGTATAGGAAGTTCCATCTTGAAAAAGAAGACGCAGGCGATGATTACCACTCCATGGTTGAAGTTGTCAGAAGACGTTATAAACGTTTAAAAGATGAGAATCTTTCTTATCCAGATTTAATTCTTACGGATGGTGGTCTTCCTCAAGTTCATGCGACCTTAGAAGCCCTTTCCTCGATTGATGTCACTATTCCCGTTTATGGCCTTTATAAAAATGATAAGCATCAAACCGAAGGGATCATCGATCAAGATGGTGTGATTTATCCATTAGACAATAAATCTCCATTGTTTTTCTTATTGATGAGAATGCAAGATGAAGTCCATAGATTTGCAATTTCTTTTCATAAGGCGGAACGTTTAAAGAATATGCATTCATCTCTTTTTGACGACGTAAAGGGGATTGGTGAGAAAAGAAAAGAGATATTACGGAAAAACTATCCGACAATCGATTCTTTAAAGAACGCTTCAGTCGAAGAATTAAGCCAAATTTTGCCAAAAGAGGTCGCAGAAGAACTCTATCTTAAAATTCGTTCTCTTTAATTCTTGCTCAAATTCAAAAAGAGTCATATATTATTAAAGCGTTGCGCCCGTAGCTCAGCTGGATAGAGCAACAGCCTTCTAAGCTGTGGGTCAGCCGTTCGAGTCGGCTCGGGCGCGCCAATGGAAAGTTACAGGATCAATAAATGGTCCTGTTTTTCTTTTCTTTCGAGAACACTTATAATTTTTCTTTGTGAGATAACTTTATGAAAAACGGAATAATATTTGATTTAGACGGGACTTTGTGGGATTCATCAGCTCATGTGGTTGCTTCATGGAACGAAGTAATCAAGAAAAGATACAATAACAATGAATATCTAATAACCTTAGAGATGATGCAATCAGCTATGGGTCTTCCTATGCTTGCCTTAGGAAAGAAACTTTGGCCAAATATGCCAGAAGAAGAAATGAAAATCCTTCTTACAGAATGCATGGAATATGAGAATGAGTATCTTCTTTCTCATCCTGGTAAGCTTTTTCCTAATGTTAAAGAGACGTTGGTTCAACTAAAGAAAGAATATCCTCTTTATATAGTTAGCAACGCTCAAAAAGGCTATATCGAAGCTTTTCTTAAAGGCACAGATTTGGGCGATCTTTTCGAAGATCATCTTTGTTGGGGCGATACTTTAGCTAGCAAAGACGTAACGATTCTCAAATTAAAAGAAAAGAATTCTCTTGATGATGCAATATATGTCGGAGATACGTTAGGAGATGAAGAATCCACGAATAAAGCTGGACTACATTTTGTACATGCCGCTTATGGATTTGGGGAAGCGAAAAACCCTGAAGCAAGCCTAAAAGACTTCTCTTCTCTTCCTTTAATTGCTCATGAAATCTTCTCTAAAAGAGGGTAATAATCAAGATTTGGCGCGGATATTTCGCATTTATTCCAAGAAACGCTGGCTTTGTAATAAGTGTTTTCCAAACGGTTAAGATGATATCCGCTCTTGAACCAGTAGCTTTCGAATTCACAAGAATAAACGTTCTCATCATTACTTGCGTACACATAAAGACTTCCAGCCGCATCTGAACGATACTCGCCTTCATTAACGTCATTTTCCATTTCAAGAAGCTTTGTGTAATAATCTTTGGCCATGCGGGCATAGAGACGTTGCATCTCTTCAATGTCACTTTCCGCAACCTTGTCCCAGCTTTCAAAACTTTGCTCGGTTTCTTGACGGTAACGTTTATTCACTAACTTTCCATCTTCGATGAAATTGTAATAGTCGCATGAAACGTTACTTTTTCTTGCAACATATGTCCAATTCTCGTGAATGTATGGCTTTCCTTGATATGTTCCCTTAACTCGTAAGAAAGAATAGTGATTATTTTGATCGATCTCACGGTCTACAGAAGCGTTTTCTATCTCTCTATCGCCATCGTTATAAGAATTGGTTTCTTCACCTAAAATGTAGCTTTTTGGAATATTCGTTACAGGAGTATAGTTGATTTCCATGTCGATCTTCTTTAACATCGTCAAAGCCTCGGAATAGCTAATTTCCGTTTGCTTAGCTGAACAAGAGGAGAAAATTAGGCATCCTAAGGGAAGTAATGTTATGAGAAGATTCTTCTTTTTCATTGCCTCTACATTTTAAACGTTTTCTTTTTACTTGTCCTAAATAGATGAATTAAAATAAGGCGTATGGATAATTTAACAACATTACTTGATAGAAAAGAATATAAGTTGGTGCTTGATCTAACTGAGAATAACGATGATGCGAAGGCTCTTTATTGCCGTATTTCTGCTTATTTGGGATTAGGAAAGGCAAAAGAGGCAATGGAAATATTAGAAGCTAAACGTGAAATCTTATATAAGGATTCTCCATTAAGATGCCTTAGAAGCAATTTCGAACTACGTTTTATCTTAAATGAGTACGATGAGGCCTATGATGATGCGAAATATTTCTCGTCTTTGCCTTACGTTTCTCAAGAAGTAGAAGAAGAACTTCGATCCTTAGAGAAAAAGATTCGTTATAACGAGAGACAATCTTCTTTAAAATCAAAATATTCCGAAGAAGAGGTAACTGACCTCCTATTAAACGGAAAAGATGTTTATGAAATAATGGCTTTGCTTTCGTCTTTTAACGATGCAAAAACCATTTATTATTCAGAAACGATTTGCAAAATGATCGAGAAAAGCGATTCAAATCTAGTCAAAACATATGGCTTATTATTGCTTGTCAAAGCAAAATTCCCAAAAAATGTTCATTTTTCCAAAAATAACGTCAGTTATGATTTGACTCCTTCAAAGATGTGCCTTCCATTTGAAGAAAAAGAGGCGAAAGAATTGCTTTCTTTGCTTGAAAAAGAGACTAAGGATCCATCAGCCTCATCGATTGCGAAAAACATAATGAATAATGTAATGTTCGAATTATATCCTGAGAACATTTTTAAAAAATATAGCGTTGCAATGATGCTTGTTGTTTTAGTCAACGTTGCATATTCCTACCTAAGATCGTCTTTTGATGATTCTGCTCTGTTAGAAAAATACGGAGTCGACAAGAAAGAAGCCGATTCAGTTCAGGAAGAATTATTGGCAATTTTAAAAAATGCCGAGCAGATAAACGTTTAAAAACACTTTTTTTCGTTTTTTAGCGTTTTTCGTTTGGAAAGTATCTAAAGATAGGGTATCATTGAACCCGTTGCAATTAGCAAAATAGATTGAGGTATTCAATTAATGAAACACACTGTTGAAAAAATCAGCCCAAGCCGCGTCAAATTAGTTGCTGACGTTGAAAAAGAGTTATGGGCAAACGCTCAAGAAAAAGCGTTCAAGAAAACTGCAAGCAAGGTTAGCGTTCCTGGCTTCCGCCCAGGCAAGGCTCCTCGTAAGCTCGTTGAAGAAAGAATTAATCAAGAAGCTGTCTGGAATGAAGCTATCGACGAAGTCTTAACTCCAGTATTCGCTACTTTGATCACCGAAGAAAAACTTCAACCAATGTATCGTCCATCCGTTAACGTCACAAAACTTTCCAAAGACGAATTGGAACTCGTTTACACAATCGTTCTCGTTCCAGAAGTTACCCTTGGCGAATACAAAGGCTTAAAAGCCACAAAAGTTGCTCCAAAAGTAACTGATGAAGAAATTAAGGATGCAATCGATTCCCTCTTAAAGAACAATGCCGAATTAGTTCTTGCCGATCGCCCAGCCAAACTTGGCGATACAACCCTTATTGATTTCGACGGATATCTTACCGATGAAAACGGCAAATTAGTCGCTTTCGATGGTGGACAAGCCAATAACTACAGCCTTGAACTTGGTTCCAACCAATTCATCCCTGGTTTCGAAGAACAACTCGTTGGCATGAAAGATGGCGATAAGAAAGAAATCAAAGTCACCTTCCCAACAAACTACGTCAAAGAACTTGCTGGTAAAGAAGCAACTTTCAAAATCACCATGCACGAAATCAAGGAAAAACAAATCCCTGAACTCAATGATGAAGCCGTCAAAGACCTCGCCATCAAAGACGTTACAACCGTCGATGGCTTAAAAGAATATGAGAAGACAACTCTCTTAAACCGCAAAGTTAATGAGTCTGAAAATGCCTTCTATAACGAATTAATCAGCCAAATCATCAAGAATGCAACATTCGTCATTGATGAAGCTGTTATCGAAAACGAAGCACATCAAATGGAAGAGAATCTCAAGAAACAAATCGAATCCAATGGCTTAACTTTCGAACAATACTTAGAAATCACTGGCACAAAGCAAGAAGATTTACACGCTACATATCATGTTAATGCTGAAAATAACATCAAGAATTTCCTTGTCATGCATGAAATTGGCGTTAAAGAAAACCTTGCTGCCACCGATGCCGATATTGATGCCGAAATCAAGAAAATGGCTGAACAATATAAGATGAAAGAAGAAGAAGTCAAGAGCATCATCAGCAAGAACCTCGAAGACTTCCGTGGCCAATTAACAGAACGCAAAGTTCGTGAGTTCATCATGAATAGTGCTTCTAAGAAGGAAGGCCCAACCGAATTAAAGGAAGAAGCCCCAGCTAAAGAAGAAAAGGCTCCTGCCAAAAAAGCCCCAGCAAAAAAGACTGCCGCCAAAAAAGCCCCAGCCAAAAAAGCTGAATAAAGTTGATTCTTCATTATATTAAGTAAGATAAGGCAGATTAATTTCTGCCTTATTTTGTATAATTAGCACTTAATGTTTGACAGTGCTAAAGTAAAACTTATAATTAACGTGTCAAAAGGAGGAAAACAAACTATGGAAGAAAATACTCCAAACAAAAAAGAACCAATTACGCTTCCATTCTTAATCACTAAAGGCCTCGTAGTCTTCCCAAACATGAATGAAGCGGTTGAAGCTGGAAGAAGCTACTCCGTTGAAGCGGTTAAACATTCAAGATCAGACTCAAACAGCCTTCTTTTCGTCGGTTGCCAAAAAGAGCCTTCAAAAGATGACATCAATGTTCCAGAAGACGTTTTCACGGTTGGGACCTTATGCCGAATCGTTTATTTCAGCGAAGGAAAAAATAGCATTAAAGTCCGTATTATCGGTTCAAAAA
This sequence comes from Lachnospiraceae bacterium, assembly GCA_963657245.1. GTDB lineage: Bacteria > Bacillota_I > Bacilli_A > RFN20 > CAG-826 > UBA4951. The sequence goes on along the minus strand of CAVKLJ010000008.1, from coordinate 32,124 downwards.
GAGTCTCATTAAGCAATATTCGCCTAGAAGATGGCACATATGTTGCTGATGGTACGATAATCGAAGATGAATTAGGGGATGAAAAAGAAGAATTAACCTTAATCGGAAAACTTTCTTCCTTGCTTTCGTCCGCTCCAGCCTTAGCAAGCAACATCGCCAAAAATGCCTTAGACAGCTTAAAAAACGGTGATTCTGTCGGCAATGTGGTAGATTCCATCACTCAATATATGGAATTTAAACCTGCAGATAAAATCTCTGTCCTTGAAGAGAAGAACACCAATGAGCGTTTAAAGATATTGCTTAGACTTCTAAACGAACAAAAAGAAATCAGCCAAATCGAAAGAAAACTCGATGAAACAGTTCGCGAAAAAGTCGAGAAATCGCAAAAAGAATATTATCTCCGCGAAAAAATGAAAGCCATCAAGGATGAACTTGGTGAGGGAGCAGGCGTCAATGACGTTGATACCATCAAGCAAAAACTTGAAAACAATCCTTATCCAGAAAGTGTTAAGGCTAAGGCTAAAAACGAATTCCATCGCATGGAAATGATGCCTGATGGATCACTTGAAAGCTCCTTAATCTTAAACTATATCCAAACATTAGTTAACGTTCCTTGGTATCAAAAAACCGAAGATAACGACGATTTAAATAACGTTCAAAAAATTCTTGATGAAGACCATTTCGGCTTGGAAAAGGTCAAAAAGAGAATCATCGAATATCTTGCTGTCAAGAAGGCCACGGGCTCATTAAAAGCCCCAATCCTTTGTTTTTACGGGCCGCCAGGATGTGGTAAGACATCCCTTGCTAAATCCATAGCTCGTGCCTTAGACAGAAAATTCTATAAATGTTCCTTAGGCGGCGTTTCCGATGAAGCGGAAATCCGCGGACATAGACGCACCTATGTCGGGGCAATGCCTGGAAGAATCATTCAAGGTATGACAAAAGCCGGTACGATAAATCCAGTTTTCTTACTTGATGAAATCGATAAAGTCGGTGGAGCAAATTACCGTGGAGATCCATCAAGTGCGATGCTTGAGGTACTTGATCCAGAGCAAAACTCCGCTTTTAACGATAATTTCCTTGAAGAATCCTACGATTTATCGAACGTTCTCTTCATTGCTACAGCAAACTACTTAGAGAATATTCCAGCTCCTCTTAGAGATAGACTTGAACTTATTGAAGTGCCTTCCTATACGGAGATTGAAAAACTTAAGATTGCTGCTGATTTCTTAGTCAAAAAGCAAATGAAGGCCAACGGTCTTAAGGAAGGGGATATCGTCTTTACAGAAGAAGGGCTTAAGGAAATTGTTGAGTGCTACACTCGTGAAGCGGGTGTTCGTGAACTCGAAAGATTGATCGCCTCTTGCTCTAGAAAAGCGATTGTCGAACTAATCAAAAATCCTGATATGCCTCGACCAATAACAGTAAACGCAGATCAAGTCCGTAAATACCTAGGTGTTGAGATTTTCGAAGATACAAAGAAAGAAAAAACGCCACAAACCGGTGTTGTGATGGGCTTGGCCTATACAGAATTTGGCGGAGATATCTTGCCAATTGAAGCCACACATTTCCATGGAAAAGGACAGCTTGTTCTTACCGGAAACCTCCGTGATATCATGAAGGAAAGTTGCATGATCGCTCTAGATTACGTTCGTGCGAATGCCGATAAGTATAACATTCCAAATGAAATGTTCGAAAAGAATGACATTCACATTCATTTTCCTGAAGGCGCCGTTCCAAAAGATGGGCCAAGCGCCGGCGTAGCCATCACTTGCGCAATAATTTCTTCTTTAACTGGAAAACCAGCAAATAACAACGTCGCAATGACAGGGGAAGTCACATTACGTGGCAAAGCCTTGCCTATTGGTGGTTTAAGGGAGAAATCTCTTGCTGCCCTTAGAAGTGGCATTAAAACAATCATTGTTCCTGAAGAGAATAAGAAAGACGTCGATGAACTTCCTCTCGAAGTTAAAAACGGTCTTGAAATTCATTTCATGAAATGCGTTGATGATGCCTTGCCTTTGGTTTTTAAGGAAGAATCAATCGCGGCTTAATGATATTCAATTTAGAGGAATTCCATCGAAGGAGTTCCTCTTTTTTGTTACAATAAATATATGGCAATAATTAAGTTTCAAAATGTAAAATACGTTCTATCCGCTCCAAAAAAGGAGTTCCGTCCAAAGGATAATCTTAAAGAAGTGGTATTCGTTGGAAAATCCAATGTTGGGAAGTCTTCTTTGATTAATACTCTAACTGGGCAAAAAATCGCATATTCTTCGAAAAATGCCGGCAAAACACGTTATCTAAATTACTTTTTAGTCGACAATTCGTTTTATTTGGTAGATTCTCCAGGGTACGGCTTTACTTCCTACGGAAACAAAGAAGATCAATCTTTTGGCGAAATGATGGAAGATTATTTTCAAAACCCTCTTCTAAAAGGCTGCGTTTTCCTTATCGATTGCCGTAGAGAGCCATCCGAGGAAGATAAAATGCTGCTTCAATTTTTAAAAGAAGAAAACGTCCCTACATTGCTCGTTTTAACAAAAACTGATTTAGCAAAACAACAAGATCTAGCTTTAGCCAAGAAAAGATATGCCGGAATGGAAGTTGTTCTTTCCTCTAAAAAATTCAAACCAGATCTTTTAAGAGCAAAAATCGCTTCTTTTCTTAAATAACTTCTCTTGCATAAAAAACGAATTTATGTAAGATATACTGCTATGAAAAAGTTACCTGAAGAAATATTCGATAGAAAAAACAGCCTAGTAGGCTTCTCCTCTTCCTTATTAAAACATTTTGGAGTCACTCCATTTCATGAGAGTTCTGAGAAAGTCGATGAATTATTGAAAGGTCATAAGAAAGTTTGCGTTTTTCTCTTCGATGGAGCGGGAAAATATAATCTTTCCTTATTTCCAAGAACAAATAAATTCATTCTTTTTCATTCTAAATGCGTCATCAATTCTACAAACCCTCCAACGACAGTCGCGGCAACTAACGCCTTTTTAACGGCTAAATGGCCTTTTGAGAATGGCTGGTTAGGATGGACGGAATATATCAAAGAATTAGGCTTCCCTCTTTGTGTTTTCCCTGACGTTAACGCCTTAACTGGAGAAAAAGTTGATTATTACAAAGATGGCTCACATTTCTTCGACAAATACTGTCCTTTAACCAAAATTGATGTGTTGATGAGGGAAAAAGGCGTTAAGGCAAAGCTTGAATATCTCTATCCATTGGGTGGAGAAAGTGCCCCAAAAGATTATAAAGACATGGCCAAACACGCCACGGAATTCTTTAAAAACGGTGGAGAGTTCCTTTATTCATATACTCCTCATCCCGATAAAGAGATGCATGAATTTGGTGTTAAGTCCATTCGTGTTTGGAACGAGTTTCGTAAAATCAACAAGATGCTTAAGAAATTTGTCAAAGAGAATCCTGACGTACTAGTTATCACGATGGCGGATCATGGCTTAGTTGACGTTAGATACACCGACATATCCGAGCATGAGGATTTGTTGGATACCCTTTCTGCCCCTTTGACAATTGAAGGAAGAAACGCTTCTTTCACCATCAAAAAAGGCCAAGAAAAAACATTTGAGTCTCTCTTTACGAAATATTATCCAGACTTTGTCTTGCTAACTAAAGAAGAGGTTGTTGAAAAAGGCATTTTCGGCATTGGAGAGAAAAATCCTCATTTTGATGACATCATGGGTGATTATTTGGCTATTGCCTTAGAAGATCGCCTCATTTGGAATGCTAAGATAAGCAATTTCAAAACTCCATTAAAAGCTCATCATGCCGGACAAATGAAGGAAGAAAGAGAAATTAATCTATCTTTCTATAACCTTTAAGAGTTGGCAAAAGCAAACTTCGAATATATAATTCCTTACGTTCGTTGAAGAAGAGGGATCCATTCATTCTTGCTTAAAGAGAGCCGTACAAGGTGAAAGACGGTAACAAGGAGATGGTGAGTCGCTTTGGAGAATAGAGAAATCCGTTGGCTGCGTTAAAGCTATAAGTGCTGAATATTCATTCAGAATTAGGGTGGTACCGCGCGCCGCGTCCCTATATGGGATACGGCGTATTTTTATTTCTAGGAGGCATAAAGATGCTTGAAAAACATTATGACCCAAAGATAGTGGAAAAAGATAAGTATGACAAATGGGTCAACGGCGATTATTTCAAGGCTGGTTTAGATAAGTCAAAACCGCCATTTTCACTTGTTATTCCACCTCCAAACGTAACGGGAAAATTGCATTTAGGACATGCGATGGACACGACTTTGGAAGATATCATCACACGTTACAAACGCATGAAAGGATATGATGTCCTTTGGCTTCCAGGAATGGATCATGCAGGCATTGCCACTCAAGCAAAGGTTGAAGCAAAACTTAGAGAAAATGGCATTTCACGTTATGATTTAGGACGTGAAGGCTTCTTAGAGAAGGCTTGGGAATGGAAAGATGAATACGCAAGAACCATTCATGAACAATGGAAAAAAATGGGTCTTTCCATCGATTATTCCAGAGAAAGATTCACACTTGACGAAGGGCTTTCTAAAGCGGTTCGCCATGTTTTTGTAACTTTATACAAGGAAGGATTAATCTATCAAGGCGAAAGAATCACCAACTGGGATCCTGAATTAAAAACCGCCTTATCAAACATTGAAATAGTCCATAAAGATGATGAAGGTGAATTCTTCTATTTCAAATATGATGTCGTAGGAACGAATGAAAGCCTTATCGTTGCTACAACTAGACCTGAAACCATGTTTGGCGATACAGCGGTTTTCGTGAATCCTAAAGATAGTCGTTATAAACATTTAGTCGGCAAGAAAGTCATTAACCCGGCAAATGGCGACGAACTTCCTTTAATGGCCGATTCATATGTCGATATCTCCTTTGGAACTGGCGCGATGAAATGTACCCCAGCCCACGATCCTAACGACTTCGCCTTAGCTAAAAAATATGGCTTCGAGCTCATTAAAGTTCTTGATGAATCGGCTCATATGAACGATAAATGTGGCGAATATGCCGGCATGGATAGATATGAGTGCCGTAAAGCCTTGGTTGAAAAAATCAAAGAAAATGGACACTTGGTTAAGATTGAAAAGATTGTTCACTCGGTTGGTCACTCCGAACGCTCTGACGCCGTTGTAGAACCAATGTTATCTAAGCAATGGTTCGTTAAGATGAAGCCTTTAGCAGATAAAGTTTTAGAAAGGCAAAAAACCTCTGGAAAGGTCAATTTCGTTCCAAAACGTTTTGAAAAAGTCCTCTTAAGATGGATGAGTAACATTGAAGATTGGTGTATTTCTCGTCAATTATGGTGGGGGCATAGAATTCCAGCCTATTACAATAAGGAAACTGGTGAACTTCTAGTTAGCGAAGAGACTCCGGATTTAAACCTCTACACCCAAGATGAAGATGTCTTAGATACTTGGTTTTCCAGCGCTTTATGGCCTTTTGCCACGATGGGCTGGCCAAATACAGAGAGTGAGGATTTCAAACGTTATTTCCCAACTTCTTGTCTTGTTACGGGATATGATATTATTTTCTTCTGGGTTTCTAGAATGATTTTCCAATCCTTACACTTCACCGATGAAATACCGTTTAAAGATGTCGTTATTCATGGCTTAGTTCGCGATTCTCAAGGAAGAAAGATGTCTAAATCCTTAGGAAACGGCATCGATCCAATGGACGTTATCGACAAATATGGCGTTGATGCTCTTCGCTATTTCATAACTACGAACTGCACCCCAGGAATGGATATGCGTTATATCGAGGAGAAAGTCGCTTCAAGCGAAGCTTATCTAAATAAAATCTGGAACGCTTGCAGATATGTTGAAGGCGTTTTAGGAGACTCATATACTCCAAAAGAGATTGATAAGAAGTCCTTAGGAACGATCGATGCCTACATTCTCGACCGTTTGGAAAAGACAATAAAGAAGGTCGGAAGCAAGATGGATTCCTATGAATTTGGACAAGCCTCATCGACTTTATATGATTTTGTCTATGATGATTTCTGCTCCTCTTACCTTGAATTCTCAAAGATTTCTTTGGCTCATGAAGGAAAAGATGCGGAAGTGACAAAAGACGTTCTTTACAAGGTCATGAAATCCATAATCTTGATGATTTATCCATATTGCCCATTTGTAAGTGAGGAGATGTATTTATCCTTACCTGGCGCAAAAGATTCGATAATGTGCGAAGAATATCCAACATATGAGAAAAATCTTTTGAACAAAAAAGCAAGCGATAAGGTCAAAGTCCTTCAAGATATGATTCGTGATATCCGTAATTACAAATCAAAGAATGGAATTGCTCCAAACGCTAAAGTTAAATTAGTCGTTTCGCCAAAAGAACCTTTCGAAGGATCTGGTGAATACTTATCACGTTTTGCTTTTGCGGCTTCCTATTCCGTCAAGAAAGAATCTCTTGGTGGCAACCCATTCATGTATCCTGGATTTGAAATGGTCGTAGAAGAAGACGTGGATGTTTCGGTCTTGTTAGAACGCTTACTCAAGCAAAAAGAACACTTAGAGTCTGAAATTGCCCGTTCTGAAAAGATTCTCTCTAATGAAGGCTTTATCAAAAAAGCTCCAAAAGAGAAAATCAAAGCCGAAGAAGAAAAACTCTCCAACAATCGCAAATTATTGGATAACGTTGTTCTCAAAATTAGCCAAATCCAAAAATAATTTAACAAAAAATGGCATTTTTTCCAAAACCCCCTCTTCATATAAGTGAAGGGAGGGTTTTGTTTATATGAGAGCTTTAAAACCAGAAGAACTTGAGACGATCGTTCCAGGCGAAGCAATAAGCCTTACGGCGGTAATGGCGGTTCTAGCAATTGCCTTAACTGCAGTTATTGCCTATAGGATGTTTAGAACTTCCTCAGGAAGCGCAAAAATACCTGGTGGATGGCAATTCACTTGGAAATGATTATCAAAGAAATGAAAGAGGAAAATCTTCCTAGAGAAAAAGCTCTTAGGAAAGGTGTTTCCAGTTGTAGCGACGTTGAATTGTTAGCCATTTTGCTTAGAAGTGGTTGCCAAGGCAAAAACGCTTTAGAACTCGCCTCGGAGATATTGTCTACTTATAAGGACTTTCCAACCTTAGCAAGTACTCATGCCGATTCTTTCAACAGATTTAAAGGAATCTCCGATGTGAAAGCAATAACCTTAGAAGCCGTCTTTGAAATAGCTAGGCGTTCTAATATGGAAGCAAGGTATTCTTCTTTGACTTCCCCAAAAGAAATCTTCGACCATTATCGAATGTTTCTTGGGCAAAGAAAAAGAGAGGCTTTATTCTTGCTTTGCTACGACAAACGAAAACGAATACGCAAAGAAAAAATTGTTTTTGAGGGTGACGAAAACGAAACTTCTGCGTGCGGAAAAATAATTCTGTCTGAAATAAATGATCAATCTTTTACACATTTCATAATTATGCATAACCACCCTTCAGGAATATGTTTACCTTCGAAGGGCGAAATCGAATTCACTAAAAAACTCGTTGTAAATTCAGGATTGTTGGGGGTGAAACTTCTCGATCACATTATCGTGTCTGATGGCCGTTATTTCTCGTTTAAAGACAATAATTTATTAGATTAAAACGTAACTTATATTCACTTTTCTTCCTATGAGGTGGGATTTATAGGAAAGATAGTGGCTAAAAAATACGATTTTGATAGAATTCATCATTGTTTTCTGAGAATTTAGTGGTATAGTATTACACGTTGTGGCGCTCCTTAGCGGCTCAACCGCATTGAAATGGCATTTAACACGAGTAAAATCGGGCCACTAGAGCGAGTACTAGACAAAAGGAGGAAAATGCATGTACGCAATAGTTGAAACTGGCGGCAAACAAATCAAAGTTTCTGTTGGCGATAAGATTTTCGTCGAAAAACTTGATGTTGAAGCAGGCAAAGAAGTAACTCTTGAAAAAGTCCTTTTCGTCGGTGGTGAAAAGACACTTGTTGGTAAACCATTCGTTGATGGTGCAAATGTCGTTGCCAAAGTCGAAAAACAAGGATTATGCAAGAAACTTACAGTCTACAAGTATAAGAGCAAGGCCAACGTTCGTAAAAAACAAGGTCATCGTCAACCATATACTTGCTTAGTAATCGAATCCATTAACGCCTAATGATCACTGTAAACTTTATAAAAACTGATGATGATAAATTCGAATCATTCGAAGTAAAGGGGCACGCTGGAAGCGGCCCATATGGACATGATTTGGTTTGTTCAGCAATCAGCGGTATCGTTCTAGGAGGCATCAACAATCTCCAAGATGATTCCGATAACTATAAGGTTGAAGTGAAAAATGGTTATGTGTATCTAGAGTCTCTTAAGGAAGTCTCTAAGCACGATGAGATTGTTCTCGAAACGATCGAGAAACAGATAGAAAGCATCGCTTCTTCTTATCCGAAGAACGTGAAGCTAGAAAGGAAGCACAAATGAATTTCGTCATTGATTTGCAATTATTCGCCTCTAAAAAAGGTGTATCTAGCACCAAAAACGGCCGTGATTCTGCTGGTCGTAGATTAGGCGCAAAAGTCGGTGATGGACAACATGTTCTTGCTGGCAACATCCTTTATCGCCAAAGAGGAACAAAGATTCGTCCAGGAGCCGGTACAAGACGTGGTGGTGATGACACAATTTACGCCATCGTCGAAGGCATCGTTAAATTTGAGCGCGTTGGAAAAACAGGAAAGAAAGTTTCCGTTTATCCTCTCGAAGCTGCAAAATAAACGTTTTCCATCATTAAGGCTCCTTTAAAAGGGAGCCTTTTTGCTTGAAACTAATTTATATAGAATTAGAAAAATATAATTTATAATAACATTATGAAACTTGATGTAGTAATTCCGGTAAAAAATCAAACCGCAAAGTTGTTGAAACATCTTCAAGAAATAGGAATACCTTATTTCGATTCTTTAGGCATTGCCTATGATATCTTAATTGTTTCAGACCATTCCGATGAGCCTTCGCAAAAAGCCTTAGAAGAAGGAATTAAGAAAATGCCTCTGCAAGTTAAATTGGTTCCTTATGAGGATATTGCCGGAAAAGGGCATGGCGTTAAAAAAGGATTCTTAGCCGCCAATGGAGATTATGTTCTTTTTATGGACGCTGATTTTGCGACCGATTTACATACTTTCGACGCTATTTTGCCGATGTTAGGAAAATATGATTGCTTTATTGCATCGAGACATTCTAAAGATTCAAACATTTTAACCGAACAAACTTTTGTTAGAAAGATAACTTCTTGGGGTTCCCGTTTCATAATTCGTCATAAATTTCATTTAAGCAAAGACATTCACGATACCCAATGTGGTTTTAAGGTATTTAGGAGAGAAGTTGCTCAAGAAATGGCAAAAAGGCAAATAATAGATGGATTTGCCTTTGATGTGGAATACCTATATTTCTGCTCTTTGAATGGTTTTACAATCAAAGAAGTTCCTGCCACTTGGAAAGATGATCCTGATTCCACGGTATCCTCCGTTTTTAAAACGTCGTTAAAATTTTATAAAGATTTAAAACGAATCAAGAAAAATAAGAAAAATTACATTTTAGACAAAGAAACAAAAGAAAAAATATCAAAGAAAGCTTAGGTGGTAAAGTATGCTTATAGATCGTTGCGTTATTGAAGTAAGAAGTGGAAAAGGTGGCGATGGCGCCATATCTTTTCTTCAAGACAAACATACTGCCAAAGGGGGACCTGATGGTGGAAACGGCGGAAAAGGCGGATCAATAATTTTTGTCGCAAAAAAGAATTTAAACACTCTTTATAACTTTAGACATTCACGCGTTATCACGGCAATGGATGGCGAAAAAGGCCTTAGGAAAAACATGTATGGACATGCGGCTCCTGATGTTTTTGTTGAAGTTCCAGCTGGAACTATCATTACCGAAGAAAAAACCGGTAGAGTTTTAGCCGACCTTCATGAAGAAGGACAACAGGTTTGTGTTGCAAAAGGCGGAAGAGGCGGAAGAGGAAACGCTTGCTTTAAATCCTCTAGACACCGTATTCCTCGTATTGCAGAAAACGGCCATCCAGGCGAAAGAAAACGTTTGATATTAGAACTCAAAATGCTCGCTGATGCCGGACTTATTGGATTCCCATCTGTTGGAAAATCAACATTTTTGAATGTCGTTACGAAAGCAAACGTTCCAACAGCTGATTACCCATTCACAACGATAATTCCTAACTTAGGGGTAACCTATCTTCCTGATAAGAGAAGCTTTGTTTTAGCTGATCTTCCTGGATTAATCGAAGGCGCTCATGAAGGCAAAGGCTTAGGCATTACCTTCTTACGTCATATTGAGCGTTGCCGTGTTTTAGTCCATTTAGTTTCAATGGATGGAGAGCGCGATCCTTATAATGATTATTTAATAATCAACGAAGAATTGAAAGACTATGGCGCTGATCTAGAAAAGAGGCCACAAATAGTTGTTGCTTCAAAAATGGACACGGAAGGCGCAGAAGAAAGAAAGGCTGAATTCGATAAAAAATTAGGATTTACCTCAATTCCGGTCTCTTCAATCACTCATTCTGGCGTTCAAGAATTACTTTATAAAATAGCCGATTTAATCGATGTAACACCATTCTTCCCAATCAAGGGTGTAAATTCTGAAACAGAAATGAAAGTCTATGATGCCCATGAAAACGCTACAGAAAATTATCAAATTCTCTCAGCTGGAAAGAATGCTTGGGTTATTAAAGGAGATAACCTCGAAAAGAGAGCCGCTTTGATTAACTTATCCACGGATGAAGGCGTTGAGCAATTGATAAAACTTCTCGATTCCGTCGATATAGACGAAAAGTTAAAAGCGGCAGGAGTTAAAGAAGGGGATACAGTAACTATCGGAGAGTTTGATTTTACTTATACTGAATAGTTATAATGTGGCGATGAAAAAAGAGATTTTGTTTGCTGGAATAACCTCATTGCTTGCGGCATTATTCATAATCATTCTTTGTGTCTTCTTCATTTGGTAGAACTTATGTATTATTCATTTACAGGAAAAATTGTCGATATTTGCGAAGGAAGCGTTGCTATAGATGTTAACGGCATTGCTTTTGAACTTTTCGTTTCTAGACCTTTAGAATGGACGAAAGGAGAAGAAGCAACTGTTTATGTCTATGAAGTTTTCAATGAAAACGATCATTATTTAGTTGGTTTCTCCACAAAACTTGAAAAAGAAGCTTTCGTCTCTTTGATACAAGTCAAAGGCATAGGACCAAAAACGGCGATAAACGCTTTAAGCTCGACAACTCCTGATGAACTATTTAAGGCAATTTCCGTTAGCAATACCGCTTATTTAAAGAAACTTCCTGGCATAGGGCCTAAAGCAGCAGCCCAAATAATTTTGGATCTTAAAGGAAAACTAACTTCTTCATCCTCTAATAAAGGCAACGCAAACAAATACGAAGACGTTCGTGCCGCCCTTAAAAGTATGGGCTTCAAAGTCAAGGATATTGATGAGGCTTTGTCGGGAATCAACGATCCTGAGGCAACAAACGAAGATGTTCTTCGCATGGCCTTAAGAAAAATCAAAGGTGTTAATAAATGAAAAAAGACAGATTGCTCGATGCTAATAAAGAAGAAGGAGATTTATCTAGTGATCTAACCCTTCGTCCACATACTTTGTCTGAATATATCGGCCAAAGTGAGCTTAAGGATAACTTAAGAGTTTTTATTGGCGCCGCAAAGAAAAGAGAAGAACCTCTTGATCATGTTTTATTATATGGTCCGCCTGGTTTAGGAAAGACGACTTTGGCCTATGTCATAGCCAACGAAATGGGCGGAAATATCAAAGTTGTTAATGGGCCATCAGTCGAAAAGACGGGAGATTTAGCGGCAATTTTGTGTGAATTGGAACCAGGTGACGTGCTTTTTATTGATGAGATACATAGGCTTCCTCGAACGGTGGAAGAAATTCTTTATGGCGCGATGGAAGACTTTCAACTCACCATTATGATCAACCATGACGGTACATCAAAACCGTTAAATATGGCATTGCCTCCGTTCACTTTGGTGGGAGCGACTACTAGAGCTGGCGATTTGAGCGCGCCTTTAAGAGCGCGTTTTGGCATATCTGCAAAAATGGATTTTTACTCAAATGCTGAAATTAAGGCCATCATCAAAAGAACTTCTAGAGTTCTTGGTATGCCAATCGATGATGAGGCTGCCAATCTTCTTGCAATGAGATCACGTGGAACGCCACGTATTGCTAATAGAATTTATCGCCGCGTAAGAGATTTCGCTTCCTACGAAAATTTAGAAAGCATAGATGAAAACATTGCAAATAAAGCGATGAACGCCTTAAAAATAGACGAATTGGGCCTTGATGACGTTGATATTAAATATCTTAGAACGATCATCGAACGTTTTCATGGCGGACCAGTCGGAATTGAATCGATTGCCTCAGCTATTGGAGAAGAAATCACTAATCTTGAAGATGTCTATGAACCTTATTTGGTTATGATCGGGATGATCAATAGGACCCCAAGAGGAAGGGAAGCAACTTCTAAAGCAAGAAAACATTTAGGTTTCATAAGTCAGGAATATCTTTTTTAAACTAATAAAACAAACGATTTAATGTCTATTTTGTGCATTATTTCTTGCTTATACGTACGTGCGTGCGTAAAATAAGAAACGCAATTGTCGGCATGGCTTTTTTTGTGTCGGACGTTTGGAGGATTTGTATGTTACGTAAACTTGGTTACATCCTAACAAGCACATTAATTATAGTTGGCTCATTGGCTACGATGGGTAATGCCATTTCTATGATGGATACTGATGTTAGTTACGGAAATAGTAAGGCTTTGTATTTTAAAATTTCAACAAAAGACACCACGTATAAAGGTGTTAAAGTAGAAAACTATATTCAACAAAAAGACGGTTATAACGCTGTTGATGCAGTCGCAGAGGAAATGGAAGACCGCCTAGAAAACTGGGATATCAATGCTGAAGTTGATAAGGTTGGCTGGGACACGATCAAAGTCACAGTTCGTACAGCCTCTAATGAAAAAACAGAATATAACTATCTTGAAGACTATCTTTCCTTTTCTGGACAAGATATCACAATCGGTGTTGGCGCTCCAACTTCCGACATCCAAAAAGACGCTCCTTCACGTACATCCTATAGAAATAACAAGATGTTTGAAGGAAATACTGCCGCAATCGAATACATTAATAACGTTCCTGTCGTCACAATCAAAGTTAACCAACCAGGAGAAAACGGTGAACTTAACGAATTAATTAAATACTGCTCCGAAAACACAAAAGCTGCTGATAGCGAATCTTCCACAGAAGCCCAAAACTGCTATGTCGTTCTTTGGAATCATTTCCAAGAAGGCGATAACTATTTAGCTGCAACCAACACCTCAGCTGATGACTATGATCCAAATATGGCAAAACGTTTAATATTTGGTGAAGGTGCAACCAATGCTTGGTATGTCGATACAGCCAACGAAAACAATAACTACACAAAATTCCAATTAATCCCTAATAGTGACGCCATTCAAGATGGCAATTTCGACTCTTCAAAAGCTGGAGCCGCTTATAAAGCCGCTTTATACTATTGCTCAATTCTTAACGCAAAAGAATATGATTACGACGTTACTTTTGACTATTCTACAGATGTTTCCGCAACAGTCGATAGCTTAATTTCTCCTAATGCCTGGCACTTAAATGTCAACTTCGGACCTACAACAATCGCTGTTCTCGTTTCTTTAGCAGTGGCTGCTATAGTTCTTGCTCTTTTCTATCACCTTGGTGCATTAGGAATAATGAGCAACACTTTGATTTCTGTTGAATTATCAATTCTTATCTTCTCGTATTTCTCTGCCCAGTTTGGCATTGGCGCCTTAGTTGGTTTTATCCTCGGTGCTTTAGTGACGATATTTGGTGGAGCATATTACTATTCAAAGATAAAAGAAGAGCTCTACAAGGGACGTTCTCTTAAGAAAGCCGAATCTGAAGCCGGCAAGAAAGCTCTTTGGCCAATACTTGATGCAGGAATTGTTGCTATAGTTATTGGACTTTGTGTTTATGGCTTTATTCCAGGAACAGTCGGAAAACTCGGCTTATCATTAATCTGGACTGCCGCCTTTGGAACTGTTTTGAACCTTGTCTTAGGGCGTTTCTTAGGATGGATGCTTGCAAATGACGTTACAAGCGAAAAAGAATTAAATAAGATCTATTTTGTTGACGAAACAAAGATTCCTAACCTCTTAAACGAAGAAAAACAAACTTATTTCGGACCATATGCCGAAAAAGACTTCGGAAAACATAAGAAAGTGTGGGCAATTGGCGCAAGCGCCTTAACTTTAGCTTCAATTATTGGCGTTGCAGTCTTCTCTTTAAATAGTGGTGTATTCAACTATGCTGGAGCATATGAAAATACAACCTCAATCTCTGTTGAATATAGAGTTGAATCTACTTCTCAAGCCACTAAGACTATGGCTACATTGGATGATGTACATAGTTCCTTACTTGATGTCATTGAATACAATGGCAATACGTTGACGAATTATGTTTCTGGCGATATCACGCTTGAGCAAACTACTGTTTCCATCGATGATGATTCAGAAATCAAGAAATATGATGTCTATCATTTCGATGTGCCTCTTAGTGTGTATTTTGCCGCCGATACCAAATATGACTTTACCGTCAAAGGCGAAAGCATGCATGACTATTTAAATGAGGCCTTATCAAAAGCTATCGAATCTAACGCTGATGCAGATGTCATCACACTTTCTGCAAATAGAGTTGTCTATCAAGCAGGAACGCCTGATTTGAGCGTTATCTACATTGCTCTTGGCGTAGCTTCTGCTTCCTTACTTGTATATTATTGGCTTAGATTCCGTTTATCTCGTGCCTTACCAGCAACAATCTTAGCTCTTGGAAATGGCGTTATCGTCACTGGTTTCTATGCCTTAACAAGAATTGCTGTTACGCCAATTGCCTCAATTAGCGCCTTAGCGGCCTTCTTTATTGTTGAGATTTTAGCCTTATTGCTTCTTAATAAAGAAAAAGAACTAATCAAAGATAGCCGTGAGAAAGATAAGTCTTCATTATCTTTCCGTAATGGTTTACTTGTTACCGCCAATTCACAAAGCGCAGGTGATATCATCATTTATTCTTTGTTAAGCATTGGAATGATCTTGCCATTTATTGGCATTGCGCCAAGCGTTTATAGACCAATGTTCTTGGGCATTGCGATAAGCGCAATCATTGCTTTAGCCTTGGTTTTGACGTTAACTTCATCTTCATCCGTACTCTTAAGCGAAGGTTTAATCCGTGCGAAGAAATCTGTTTCTGAAGCTTGGGCCAATAGACCTCAAACAGAAAAGAGCGCAAAGCAAAAGAAGAAGAGCAACGAGCCACAGGAAGCAACCTTCATTGGAATTAACGACTAATGTCTGAATTACTCGAAAAGCTTTGTAACTACTATAAGATTAGCAAGGAGGAATATGAGAAGATCTCTCTTCCTCCTTCTTTTTCGAATATACCTTTGCTCGACGATGATCCAAGCGTCAGAAAAGCCATCGAAAAGCTTAATGAAATAAAAAACAATAACGGCAAAGTTCTTGTTTATGGCGATTACGATACGGATGGTGTAATGTCTACATCGATTTTAGTTCGTTCTTTAAGAGAATATGGCATTAAAGCAGAAGGATATCTACCTTCACGTTATTTAGATGGATATGGATTGACTGTAGCAAATGTCGAAAAAATCAAACAATCTGGTTATAGTTTGATATTTACTTGTGATAACGGTGTTACAGCACATGAAGCCTTAAAGAAGGCAAAAGAATTGGGCCTTGAAGTTATTATTTTGGATCATCACGAATTTGACGATACCAAACCAGAGTGCGATATCATCATTCATCCTCAAACGACAAATTATGGTGAAATAGAAATTTCGGCTGGTTATCTTTCTTTTATTTTTTCTCATGCCTTATTGGGCAAAAAAGACGATTATCTCCTTTGCCTTGGAGCAATATCAACCCTCAGCGATATGATGCCTCTTTTAGGATATAACCGTGAAATCGTTCGCTTGATGCTTAAATGTTTAGAGAAGAACCCATACGAAGAAATAACGATGCTTACTGATAAAAGACATTTCGATGAATCTGTTTTTCAAATGGAAATCATCCCAAAGATAAATTCAATTGGCAGAATCGAAAAAAATGGCACGATAAATAGACTTGTAAAATATTTCGTTAATCGTGAACATGAAGTCAATGAGAAAATTGCTGCATGGGTTAACGAAGAAAACGAGAAACGTAAAGAACTAACAAAAAATGCCTTAGATGAAGTTTCTATTTCTTCTTCTGATGCAGCAATTGTTGTTGAAACTTCTCTTCCTGAAGGGCTTAATGGTCTTTTGGCCTCTAGATTGTTAAATACATATCAGAAACCGGTTGCCGTTTTCTCTCCGATGGAAAAAGATCCAAACCTTTTAGTTGGATCATTAAGATCTATGGATGGAGTGGATATTTTGGATGTCTTTAAAAATATCAGAGTTCCTTTAGTAAGCAAAGGAGGACATCCTTTTGCTGGTGGATGCTCAATAAAGAAGGAAGACTTCGACGCATTTAAAAAAGATTTCGTTTTCTTTGCTTTGAAACACAAGATAATGGCCAAAAATGAAGAAAGCATCGAAATAAAATTAGGCGATTGCAACATGAAGACGTATCGTTTGATCGAGAGTTTTTCTCCTTTTGGAATGAGCTGGAGTGCGCCTAAATTTCTTTTAAAAGACCTTAATCCTACGACTTTCACCTATATTAAAGGTGGAAAATACCTTTCAATGAATCTATCTGAAAACACTAAAATTCTATCTTTTAGTTTAAATCAAGACTCTTTTGAGGCTGATGGGAAGGTTTCGTTGTTACTCAATTTCAAATTAAACGAGTATAGAGGCAAAATATCTTTGAATTTATTGGCGGAAAGAGCTTTCTAAAATTTCATTCTTTATATATAAAGTAATATAATAATTGCTGTATGGCAGAAGAAATTAAGAACGACGAAACACAATTAGTTCCAAATGGTGGCTACCCAATGCACACCTACGAAGATCTTAGGGAACTTTTTTACGTATATATCAAAGACAAAAAAGACCGCGATTTGATTCATCAAGCATATTTGTTGGCGGCAAAAAAACACGCTGGTGTCTTTAGAAAATCTGGCGAGCCTTATATTCAGCATCCAATAGAGGTAGCCTATATTTTGGCTCAGTTACAAGCCGGTCCAGAAACAATCATTTCTGGTCTCCTTCACGATACGGTAGAGGATACCGATTTAACGATTCAAGAAATTAAAGACCAATTTGGGGAAGACGTTGCCTTGATCGTTGATTCTTTGACGAAAATCCAAAGAATGAAATTTTCTCATCGTACCGAGCAAGACTTCGAGGCAGAAGATCATCGTAAGATTTTCTTGGGCATGGCAAAAGACGTCCGTGTTATTATTGTAAAACTTGCCGATCGTCTACATAATTTACGTACTCTTTCCTCATTAAAGCCAGAAAGGCAAAAAGCCTTATCCAAAGAAACCCTCGAAGTTTTCACGCCTATTGCTCATCGACTCGGTATTTATAAGATGCAAAGCGAGATGGAAGATCTTTCCTTAAAATACCTTGAGCCAGAAAAATACAATTCAATCTTGAAGATGCTTAACGAAAAAGAAAGCAACAGACAAGAATCATTAAATAACCTTAAAAAGAGAATTGCTGATTTGATTTTCGAACAAAAAATTCCATTCAGAATGGAGTCACGTATCAAATCCATCTATTCAATTTATCGTAAGATGTACCTTAAAGACTACAATTTTGATGAAATCTACGATGTTTTGGCAATTCGTGTCATAACAAAGACTATTATGCAATGTTATGAAATCCTTGGAATTGTTCATGCTACATTTAAACCAATCCCTGGACGTTTCAAAGATTACATCGCTATGCCAAAACCAAACATGTATCAGTCTTTGCATACGAGTATCATTTCAGGTGATGGAAACGTTTACGAAGTTCAGATAAGAACTGAAGAAATGGACCAAATCGCAGAAGAAGGCGTTGCTGCTCACTGGAAATACAAAGAAGGTAGCAACTATAACGCCAAAGAAGAGCAAAAAGACATTGAGAACAAACTTCATTGGTTCAGGGACTTTGTCTCTATATCTGGCGAAGAAGGCGGAAATGCTAAAGAATATATGGCGGCACTTTCTAATGATATCTTCAACGCCAATGTTTATGTATTTACGCCTTTAGGAAAGGTCATCGATCTTCCAAGTGGGGCAACAACGCTAGACTTTGCCTATAAAATCCATACAAAAGTCGGTGATTCTGCCATTGGAGCTGTAGTTAATGGAACAATGGTTCCACTAAACACCGTCTTAAAAACTGGCGATGTATGCGAAATTAAGACTTCAAAGAATTCGGCTGGTCCTAACCAAGGGTGGCTAGAAATTGCTAAAACAGCAAGCGCAAAATCGCATATCAAGCGCGCAATTGCCAAAAATAACGAATATCTCCGTGAAGAAACGATCAAAAAAGGCTATGAAAGCTGCTTAGAGGCATTTAAAGCTCAAGATATCGGAAGTGGGGAGATGGTCAAACTTCTTGAGTCTAAAGCCCTTGAAGAATTTGAAATGTCTGATTTGGATTCTCTTTATGAGGCAATTGCCAATAAGAAGATTGCTCCATTTGCCATCATTGATGCACTTGGTGTAAGAAAATCCGACAAAAAGACGACATCTTTGAATAAACATAATTCGGCAAAAGATTCCAAAAACCCAATAATTGTCGATGGAATCGATAATGTTGCAATTAGCTTGGCTAAATGCTGCACACCAATTCCTGGCGATAATATCGTTGGTTACGTAACAAAAGGAAAAGGCATCGTCGTTCATAGAATGAGTTGCCCGAATATCGCAAGTGCTGGCAAACGCACGATTCCCGTTCATTGGAATCCGGACTTAGGCATATCCACTTATCCAGTCGATATTCAAATATATGCTAACGATCGCCAAAATTTAATCGGTGATATGTTGGCCTGCGCCTCAAGCAAAAACGTAGAGGTCATCGATTTGAAGGTCCACCTGATCCATGAAACGATGAATGATGTCGTTAATATGACGATATACGTATCAGATGCAAAAACGCTAGATGATGTCTTTGCGGCATTAAAAGGCGTCAAAGGCGTATTCGAATGTAAAAGAATTGTCCATTAGGAGGAAAAATAAAATGGCTTATCAACCAGTTAAAGGAACGCACGACATATTTGGTGAAGAAATGACCGGAATGCAATACATTACCGGCATTTTATCGACATGCGTTGAACTTTATGCATATAAAGAAGTTATGCCACCTGTTCTTGAATACACGGAGGTATTTTCCCGTGGAACGGGCGGAAGTAGTGATATTGTTCGTAAGGAAATGTATACCTTTAACGATAAAGGCGATCGTTCAGTTACAATGCGTCCTGAATTTACAGCTGGCATCGTTAGAAGTGTGGTTTCTAACAAAATGTACGCCGATGGAGGAAATCTTCCTTTAAAAATTTATTACCATGGCCCAGCATTCCGTTACGAAAGACCACAATTAGGCAGATATCGCCAATTCAACCAATTTGGCGTTGAGGAAATCGGCTTAGATAGTCCTCGTGCTGATGCCGAATGTATCATAATGGCCATGCAATCCTTATACATGCTTGGCTTTAAGAACCTCAGTTTGAAAATCAACACGATTGGCGATGAAGAAACCAGAACGAATTACCGTAAGGCTTTGAAAGATTATTTCTCACAAAGAATCGATGAAATGTGCGCTGATTGCCACGAACGCATTGAATTAAATCCTTTAAGAATTTTGGATTGCAAAGTCGAACATGACCAAGAAATCGCCAAAGGCGCACCAAAAATCAAAGATTACTTATCCGAAAATTCCGAAAAGAGATTCTATACGACTTTATCGATAATTAATGATTTAGGAATTGAATATGAAATCGATGACTCTCTCGTTAGGGGACTCGATTATTATTCCGAAGTCGTTTTTGAAATTCACGCTTTAAGCGATACAGGTGTTGATTATGGCGCCTTATGCGGTGGCGGACACTATGGTGGATTAGTTAAACAACTTGGTGGCCCAGATTTAGCTGGTGTTGGCTATGCCATGGGCGTAGAACGTGTATATAACCTTGCTAAAGACAACGGTTTATTAAACGAAATCGATGATGGAATTGATTTTTATGTCATCCCAGTTGGTGAAGAAGTCCTTGATGATACGTTTAATATCACTGAGGAAATCAGATCTCTTGGCTTTAAAGCCGATAACCCATTAGTCGCATCAAAGCTCTCTAGTGCTTTTAAGAAAGCGGAAAAGAGAAAAGCCAAATTCGCTTTGATAATTGGCGGAGAAGAATTGGACAATGGAATTGCTCAGCTAAAGAATCTATCGACAAAAGAGCAAAAAGAAATCAAACTAGAAAACTTAGAAGAAGAATTGGATGAGGCGCTAGACTCCCTTGAAGAAGGGGAAGAATGCTCCCATCATCACCATCATGAGGAGAATTAAAACATGGAAAGAACTAATTACAACGGAGAATTAAGAATTGGAGACGTCGGAAAAGAAGTCACTTTAGTCGGCTGGGTATCCACAAGAAGAAACTTAGGATCAATTCTTTTCATTGATTTAAGAGACAATACCGGAATTGTTCAGCTATGTGTTGAAGATCCAAGCAAAGTTCCTGACGTTCGTAATGAATACGTTATTCAAGTTAAGGGTGTAGTTCGTAAAAAAGACGTGCCAAATCCTAAACTTCCTACAGGTGAAATCGAAGTTGTCACAGAAAACATCAAAGTCATCAACAAAGCTGACAATCCTCCATTCATCATCGCAGATAAGACAGACGCTTTAGAGGATACGAGACTTGAATATCGTTATTTAGACCTACGCCGTCCTTGTATGTTAAATAATCTCCGCACAAGAGCAAAAATCGTCAAAATAACTCATGAATATCTCGATGATAACCGTTTTTTAGAGGTTGAGACGCCAATTCTTGATTTAGCAACTCCAGAAGGGGCGAGAGACTATTTGGTTCCTTCTCGTTTACATCATGGATGTTTCTATGCTTTACCACAATCGCCTCAACTTTTTAAACAGTTGTTAATGATTGGCGGAATCGAAAGATATTATCAAATCGCAAAATGTTTCAGAGACGAAGACTTGCGTGCAGACCGTCAACCTGAATTTACGCAAATAGACGTCGAAACTTCCTTTATGGACCAAGACCAAGTCTTAGAGTTGGCTGAAGGAATGCTAAAGCGTTATTTCAAAGAAATCGTTAATGTTGATATCAAGCTACCATTACGCCGTATGAATTATTGGGATGCAATGGATAAATATGGTTCCGATAAGCCTGATACAAGATACGGTTTAGAAATCCACGACATCAGCGAAATCATGAAACAAACGGATTTTGCTTCTTTCAAAGATTCTAAATATGTCAAAGCGATCGTTGTTCCAAACCAAGGAAAAGAAACAAGTCGTAAGAAAGTTGACTTACTATCTTCAGAAGCGAGAAAGTTCAACCTTAAGGGCGTTTTAACTCTTAAATATGAAGGCGGAAAGCTCGATGGTTCCTTCACTAAGTTCCTAAATGATGAACTTCAAGCGGAATTAGCTAAAACCTTAGACTTAAAAGAAAACGACTTAATCGTCTTTGCTTCAAGTAATGATAGAAGAAACATCGATTTCGGGCTTGGTGCCTTAAGAACACTCTTTGCAAAAGAACTGGGACTTATTAAAGCAGGAACGTACGATTTATTATGGATCGTCAACTTCCCAATGTTCGATAGAATCGAAGGAACAGACCAATATACTGCTGAACATCACCCATTTACAAGACCAAGAGATGAGGATTTGCCTTTACTTGATACAGATCCAGAACAAGTTCTTGCCTATGCCTACGATATCGTTATCAACGGTTATGAAGCCGGTGGCGGAACCTTAAGAATCTATAATCACGACACTCAATGGAAGATCTTTAGACTTCTTGGCTTATCAGAAGAGGATGTCGAAAGAAAATTCGGTTGGTTCCTTAGAGCCTTCCGTTATGGCGTCCCTCCTCATGCCGGTTTCGCATTAGGATTAGATCGTTTATCAATGATTCTTTGTGGAACGGACAATATTCGTGATGTTGAGGCCTTCCCAAAGAATTTACAAGCTACAGATCCTATGTCAAAGGCTCCATCAGTCGTTGCTACTGAAGCCTTAGATGCAGTAGGAGTTGAGATTAAAAAAGAGTAAATATTATCTTTAGATAATATAAATAACTAAAAAACAACTAACTATCTACTAGAAAGGAAAAAAGAAAATGTTAGATCCCAAGAAACAAAAAGAAATAGACGCTAAGTCCGTTGGAACGTTAAGATGCCTATTGCTCGATGAGATTCAAAAAGCAAATAGCGGCCATCCAGGCATGGCCTTAGATATTGCTCCGGCTCTTTATACGTTATTTAAATATCATCTTGTTTCTGATCCAAATGATCCTAAATGGGTGAATCGTGACCGCTTCGTCCTTTCTAGCGGACATAATAGCGCTTTACTCTATGCCATGCTTCATATTGCAGGATATGACGTGACTATAGATGACTTAAAGTCTTTCCGTCAGCTTAATAGCCGCACTCCAGGACATCCTGAATATGGCGTAACCGCTGGAATTGACGCTACTGCCGGACCTTTAGGGCAAGGAATTGCTCAAGCTGTTGGCATGGCTATGGCCGAAGAAAAACTCCGTTCTTCCTACCCAGAAGGCGAAAGATTAATCAATCACTTTACTTATTGCCTTTGTGGCGATGGCTGCCTAGAAGAAGGGGTTTCCCAAGAGGCAATTTCTTTTGCCGGTCATCAAAAACTAAACAAACTAATCCTTATCTATGATAAGAACACCTCTACATTAGATGGTCCTACGTTAAATTCGATGTCAGAAGATACGATGAAACGTTTCGAATCTGCAGGATGGGATGCCATTGAAATTAAAGATGGCAACGACATTTTAGCAATTGATGAAGCTCTAAAAGAGGCTAAAGCATCTGCTAAGCCAACCATGATCATGCTTAATACTGTAATTGGCTATGGAACGGCTAACGAAGGCTTAGCAAAAACCCACGGCGCTCCTTTAAAAAATGATGATTACGAAGCAAGCGAAAAGAAATTCCTTGCTGGACACGTGCCTTTCTCCGTTGATGAAGACGTTTATAGCAATTTAAAGGAGACGTTTGCCTTACGTGGAAAAGAAGCTCGTGAAGCATATGAGGTTGATGTTAAAGACTATTCCGCTAAATACAACAAAGAATACACCGATTTCTTAAATGGATTCGAAAGAAAACTCGATACTTACGGAATCGTTTCTCCAGAATTGAAGTCTAGCGAAGCCACAAGAAACGCTTCTGAAAGATTCCTCTTAGAGACCGTTAACAAATTGCCTTTCACTTTTGGTGGAAGTGCCGATGTCGCTTCATCTGTTAAAACGAACATTCCTGGTGATAAAGGATTCTCTCCAGAAAATAGAGATGCAAAGAATATTAACTTCGGCATTCGCGAATTCTTCATGGCAGCTGCACAAAACGGCATACTCTTGCATGGTGGCTTAGTCACATATGTTGGAAGCTTTATGGTTTTTAGCGATTATTTCAAAAATGCCATTAGAATGTCCTGCCTTGAAAAAGTTCCAGCTATTTATCTCTTATCCCATGATTCCATCGCGGTTGGGGAAGATGGACCAACACATGAGCCGATAGAGCAACTAGCTTCTTTAAGAACAATCCCAGGAATGGATGTCATCCGCCCATGTGACGATAGAGAAATGTTCGGTGCTTGGAAATTGGCCCTTTCTAGTAAAGACCATCCGACAGCCTTGATCTTAACAAGACAAAATTTACCTCTTGAAGATAACTCAAGCGAAGAAAAAGTGGTTGATGGAGCCTATTTGATCTCTAAATCATCTGACAAGGCGGAATTTGAAATCATTGCATCTGGAAGCGAAGTTTCTTTAGCCATTGGCGTTCAAAAAGAACTCGAAAAGAAAAATATCTTTGTCGATGTCATCTCGATGCCATCAACAAACCGTTTCGACCTTTTGGCGAAAGATAAGCAAGATGAAATCTTATCTTTACCAAGAAATAAACGTATTGTCATCGAAATGGCTTCTGGCGCAACTTGGTATAAATATGCCGATAACGTAATATCTCTCGATGAATTTGGACGCAGTGCTCCTGCAAACGAGGTTCTTGCCTATTTCGGATTTACCGTAGAAAACGTTTCTAATAAAGTTGAAGCAATCATTAAAGATAGGTAAAATATCAACATATGAGCCGCGATTACTATTACTTAAACAATTACAGTCCCTATGGTTCGATGGGAATCTCCCACCGTGCTTTCATAACGATCGTTGAGACAGCAACTAACCACGTGGTTGGAGCAAGCGTTAACAACAGGAAGAAAGTTGCCATCTTCCAAATGGCCAATCCTGTAAAAGTCTATTTCAGAAAAGATGGGAAAGTTGATATAAACCTCGATGTTTCCGTCAAAAAAGGCGAATCGGTTAACGAAGTTTGTTCCAATATCCAAGATAGCATTGCTGATTCATTGCTAATGATGTGCGAGACGGTTCCGTTTAACATCAACATTAAAGTTTCATCCATTTCCAAGTGAAATGGATTTTTTTACCGTTTTAAACTTGGCTTTTTAAGCGTTTACATCTACAAAGTAAACTTTCTTTGGTGTAAACTTTCATAGTTCGATTTGAACATTGATCTTTAGAGGAATTATTTATGAACCGTAAACAAGCAGAAGAAAAAACAATATTCGTGATTTATGATGTTCTGCTTTATTCAGAAATGAATCGCGTTATCGATTTTGAACAATTGGTTTCTGATATTTGCGGTATGCCTTATGAAGAAGTTGACCCATTTGTCAAAAGAACGTCCATTTCAGCGATAAAGCATATGCAAGAAATTATTCCTGCATTTGAAAAACATATGCGTGGATGGACATGGCAACGTATAGATCATCTTGAACAAGCCCTTTTGCTTTATTCATATTGCCATTTCTTTTATGACACAGAAAAAGTTAGCAAAAAGATAGTTATCAGCGTGGCTTTGGAATTCGCCAAAGAATATTTGGATCCAAAGGCCAAAGGCTTCATAAATGCTGTTTTGGAT
Organism: Lachnospiraceae bacterium; assembly: GCA_963657245.1. GTDB lineage: Bacteria > Bacillota_I > Bacilli_A > RFN20 > CAG-826 > UBA4951. The sequence continues at coordinate 6,906 of CAVKLJ010000008.1, read as the reverse complement.
AAGGTTTTAATCAACGATGACTCAGCAAAGTGAAGTTCCTCAATTCATATCAGTAACAACTTTAAATACGCTTATAAAATATAAACTCGAAGGTGAGAGCGATCTCCGTGGCTTATACGTCAAAGGAGAGATATCTAACTGGAAGATTTATAAAAGTGGCGTTTTTTTTGACTTAAAAGACGAACAAGGCAGCGTTATATCTTGCATTTTGTGGGGAAATTATGTTTCTAGACTTAATTTTATTCCCAAAGATGGAGATGAAGTCATTGCTTTTGGAAATATAACTGTTTATGCAGCAAGAGGAAGATACAGTCTCCAAGTCTATCAAATGGAATTATATGGATATGGCGCAGCGCTCATTGCCTTAGAAAATTTAAAGAAAAAACTCGCCAAGGAAGGCCTTTTTGATGAATCAAGAAAAAGAACTATTCCAAAGATGCCTAACACAATTGGGGTCATAGTCGGGAAAAATAGTGCGGCAGAATCCGATTTGAGAAGAAACATCACCAGAAGATGGCCGATTGCCAACGTGATTTTCTTTTATGCTCAGGTTCAAGGGCTTGAAGCGCCAAAGAGTCTTATCAAAGCCCTAGAAGAAGCAAATGAAACAAAACTCGATGTTTTGATTGTGGCGCGTGGCGGAGGATCGAATGAGGATTTCTCCGCTTTTAACGACGAAACACTTGTAAGGGCCTTTTCTAAGTGCGTATGTCCATTTATTTCTGCGGTTGGACATGAAATCGATGTTACGTTGATAGATTATGTGGCAGATTTAAGAGTTTCTACGCCAACAGCAGCTGCAGAAGCCGCAACTCCAGATCAAAACGAAATTAGAAATTTCTTGATCGAGTCAGAAAAAGAAATAAATGATTCGATTATTGAAAAAATAGGCAATCTTCGTGATAGAATTAACTCACTTGCCAAAAGAAGTTTCTTTGTGAACCCAGCCTCAATTTATGAGGACGCAAAAGGTGATTTGCTGGTAACAGAACAACGCCTTAATAGTGCAATGAAGCATAAAGTCGAAGTTTTAAAACTAAAAACAGACAGTTATAGATCAAGACTTAATGCAACAAATCCTAATAACGTTGTTAGTAGGGGTTTTTCGATAACAACCGACGAAACCGGCAAGCCAGTTACGTCTGTAAAACAAATCAAAACAGGTCAATTGATTAAAACGAAGCTAAAAGATGGTATAATCATTAGCGAAGCCTTAGAAGGGGACGATTTATGAAAAAAGAAATATCATTTGAAGAGAAGATGAACCGTTTGGAAGAAATAGTTCAAAAAGTTGAAAATTCAACTCTTTCTTTGGAGGAATCGTTGAAACTTTACGAAGAAGGCACAGCCTTAATTAAAGAACTTCAAACAAATTTAGATGATGCAGAGAATAAAATTAAAGAATATTCGATGAAATCTAAAGAATAGATATACTTGTTAGTTAGATATTAGTAGTTTTTTATGCAAAATATAGTAGATAAAATTAAAACAATGACGCCAAATGAACTGGAGAAACTCTCTAGTGAAATTAGGGAAGATATACTCAATGCGGTTTCAACGAATGGAGGCCATCTTTCTAGTAACTTAGGCGTTGTGGAACTTGTTTTAGCGTTATATCGTTCGTTCGATTTCCCAAAAGATAAACTCATCTTTGATGTTAGCCATCAATGCTACGCTCATAAAATTATCACTGGAAGAGACTTAACTAAGCTGAATTCATTCGATGGACCCTCAGGTTTTATAAAATGCTCTGAATCTAAATATGATTGCTTTGAGGCAGGACACAGTTCAACAGCTTTATCCGCTGGTGAAGCTTTTGCGATTGCTAGAGATTTGCATCGCGAAAACAACGAAGTTGTTGTTCTCATCGGAGATTCTTCTTTGGCTAACGGCGTTTCTTTTGAGGCGTTAAATAATATCGCAAGTAGAAAAAACAAAGTGATCATCGTACTAAATGATAACAATATGTCTATTTCAAAGCCTGTCGGCGGTTTAGAAAATGTTCTTAGAGACATCTCTCCAATTTATGCTGAAAGGAATGAAAATAAGAATAATTTAAACGTTAATAAAACGATTTTTGAGGAACTAGGATTTGATTATATCGGTCCTATAAATGGCCATGATTTTGAAGAACTAAAAGAAGCGTTTGAAAAAGCAAAGGAAACTAAAAACTCAGTTATTGTGCATGCTTTTACTCAAAAAGGAATGGGATATAAGTTTGCGGAAAACGATGAAAGTGGATATTGGCATAACGTTGATTCCTTCGATATTGATACCGGATTACCGAAAAACCAACACGAAGGAAAAGAATCCTTCTCTAAATGCGTAGGCGAATTAACTTGTGACGTTTTAGAAAAGAATGAAAATGCCACTTTAATTTGCCCAGCGATGGTTAAAGGTAGTTTCTTAGAGAAAGCTTTTGAGAAATATCCAGATCGTTGCTTCGATGTTGGTATCTCAGAAGAACATGCGGCCGTCTTAGCTGGAGCGATGACATATAGTGGCCTCCATCCAATTCTTTGCGTGTATTCTACATTTTTGCAACGTGCTTACGATGAATTGTTCCATGATTGTTCAAGAATAAACGCTGATATGACAATTTTGGTCGACCATGCTGGCTTCTGCGGAAGAAATGGCGAAACTCATATGGGGCTATATGATGAAGCTTTCTTAAAGACAATGCCTAACGTTATTGTTTCGATGCCATCTACACTTTCTGAAGCAAAAGCGTTATTAAATCTCTCTATGGAGAAAGGCCATGGTGTCTTTGCCATACGATATCCAAGTTCATATGAAGAAATCAACGATGCGAACCATGGCGAGAAAATCGAATTTGGAAAATGGAAATTTGTTAAGCGTTCGGAAGATAAAAATTGCGCGATTATCGCTGTTGGCCCAAACGGAAAAACTTTGTTCGATAAACTAATCAAAGATGACATTGACGTTACAATGATCAATCCTTTATTCTTAAATCCTCTCGATGAACAAGCTCTTTCTGAACTATTAAGTTATAAGAAAATCGTTTGCTACGATGCTTATGCCACTATTAATGGGTTTATCGAATCAGTAAAAAATTACTTATTTGATAAAAAGTATTCAGGAGAATTCGTTTCTTTCGGAATCAAAAATTGCTTTGTGCAACATGACACCCTAGAAAATCAAGAAAAAACTTATAAAGTTCATGCAGATCAAATATTCGATTACATCGCGAAAAATAATTAATTTTGTTAACATTTTTATTGGCTATGCTTTACAATAATATCGATGAGTAAAGTGATAATGCATATCGATCTAAATGCTTTTTTCGCAACATGCGAAGAAATCAAAAACCCTTCATTAATCGGTAAACCAGTAATCATATGTAGTGAATCTCCTCGAGGCGTTGTTTCGACGGCTTCCTATGAAGCAAGAAAATTTGGTGTCCATTCTGCAATGCCGTATTTTGAAGCAAAAAGACTTTGTCCAAATGGAATATTTATCAATCCTGACTTTGGATATTACGAAATGCTTTCAAGAACGTTCTTTTCGTTTTTAAAGGAATATTCATTGAAAATCGAAGAGGCGTCTATAGATGAAGGCTATGTCGATATGACTGAAGCTTGTAAAAAGGTTTCTGATCCCAATGCATTCTTTCAAGAAATCATGGATAGGCTTTATAAAGAAATCGGTCTTAAATGCTCGGTAGGAGTAGCTCCGACTAAATTCTTAGCCAAAATGGCCAGCGATATGAAAAAACCAATGGGCATCACGATAATTTATAGGAAAAATATCGATAAAATGATATATCCTTTGCCAATCGACGCTTTTTTCGGAATCGGAAAGAAAACGTCGTCGAAATTGAAGGATTTTGGATTATCAACAATTGGGGATCTTAAAAAAGCGATTGATAATGATGATCCAAGGCTCACTTCTTTATTTGGAAAAACTTATTCTCGAATAAAAGAAGAAATAAACGGATATGGCGATGATTTCGTAGATTCTAGACCATATGACCCTAAATCTTTAGGACATAGCGAAACTTTCCCATTCGACACAAACGAAGAATATGTTATAAAGAACAAGATTAAAGAACTTTCTATCGAGGTTTCCGAAGGAATAAAACGAGACAAAAAGAAAGCGAAAACCATAGTTTTAATCGTAAAAGACTCTGATTTTGTCTCACATAATAAATCTGAAACGATTTCTGAAGGAACGGATGATTGGCAAACAATTTATAGCGTGGCTTCAGGACTTTACGATTCATCTTATCTAGGCATGATGGTCAGGCTTGTTGGTGTCACCCTTCAAAATCTCTACGATCCATCAAATGAAACCGTTCAAATGAATCTTTGGAATTATCACGAATATGAAGAAATGGATAAAACAAAGCTTCTTGTTAACGAATTAAATAGAAAAATGAAGAAAAGCGTTTTTAAAACGGCAAACGAGGTTAAGAAAAATGGAAATAAATGAAGCCTTCGATAACTTTATTCAATATCTAAGAACTGACGGAGGCGGAATCTCTAATCAAACGGTAAAAAATTACCGAGAAGACTTTAAGATATTTTTGCAAACTTTCGAACAAGTAAAAACAACAGATGACATAAATGTAGACATGTTGCCGGAATTCGTTCGTCGTCAAGATGAATTGGCAAGATCATCCGCCACGATACTCAGAAGATATAGCCTCATCAAAAATTTCTTTTCTTTTCTCCTTGAGGAAGGAAAGATAAACGAAGAAATACCGGACGTAGATAAGCCTAAATCATCAAAAAGGCTGCCTTTTGTTTTAAGCACAGAGGAAGTTGATGAACTTTTAGAAGCCCCTGATATATCTAAAGATAATGGCATGAGAGATAGAGCGATGCTCGAAGTGATGTACGCTACGGGGTTACGTGTTTCTGAATTATTGGCTTTGGAATTCAAAAACGTAAATATGGAAAATAAGATAATTACGTTATATGGAAAAGGGGATAAACAACGTAGCGTGCCGGTTTCTCCTTTTGCTTTGGAATTTTTAAGGAAATATATCGATGGTCCAAGAAAAAGGGTAAAAGGCTCGAAAAATACCTCAATCATATTCTTAAATAGGGATGGGAAAGCTATCTCAAGAACCTATTTTTTCATGCAAATAAAAAGATACGCGGAACAAAAAGGCATAGACTCAGCAGTTTCGCCACATACAATAAGGCATTGTTTTGCTACGCATTTATTGGAAAATGGGGCATCTTTGAGGGCTGTTCAGGAGATGCTTGGGCATTCAAATATCGCTACAACACAGATTTATACGGAAGTTTCCACGAAGCGAATAATGAGCGCCTATGATTTGTATGCACAGAGAAAATAAAATATAATTGTGGTTAGAAATTCTTAACTAGCAAAGGAGACATAGAAAGAATGAAATATAAGAGAATATTCTTAATCGTCGCAGATAGCGCAGGCGTTGGAGAAGAACCTGATGCAGCTCTTTTTGACGATGTTGGATCAAATACTTGGGCACACGCCGCAGAATCAATCGGAGGACTTAATGTTCCTTACATGGAAAGCTTTGGCGTTGGTGAACTCGATGATATAAAAGGTGTTAAACCGGTAAAAGAACACCGAAATAGTTTCGCCTTACGTTGCCGTGAGGCTTCTAATGGCAAAGATACTTTAACTGGCCACTGGGAAATGATGGGGATTTTAACAAAACAACCTTTTAAAACGTTTACGGATACAGGATTCCCTAAGGAACTCATTGATGAATTAGAAGAAAAAACCGGTCATAAGATAATCGGTAATTATGCGTCTAGCGGAACGGAAATCCTTAAAGTCCTTGGCGAAGAACAAATGAGAGACAATTCCTTGATTGTTTATACCTCCTCGGATTCCGTCCTCCAAATCGCTGCGCATGAAGAAACTACGGGGGTTCAAGAACTGTATAGATGTTGCGAAATCGCCAGAGAAATCTGCCTTAGACCTGAATACCGTGTAGGAAGAATCATCGCAAGACCATTCGTCGGTACAAATAAAGATAATTTCAAACGTACACCAAACAGACATGACTATGCCTTAAAACCTCCATTTGATACCGATATGGCGATTTTGAAAAACAATGGCTTTATGACAAGTTGTGTCGGAAAGATTTCAGATATCTTCGATATGGCTGGCGTTACTAAAACCGTACATACTGTATCCAATATGGATGGTATGGATAAAACAATCGATCAAGTTAAGAATGAGGATTGGACGGGTTTATGTTTCGTTAATCTTGTAGAATTCGATTCAGAATATGGACACAGAAGAAACGCTCCAGGATATGCAAAGGCTCTTGAAGACCTTGATGTTCGTGTTGGTGAAATGATGAAATACATGAGAGATGACGATTTGCTCATGATTACAGCCGATCATGGAAATGACCCAACATTTAAAGGAACAGATCACACACGCGAGAAAGTACCTTTATTGGTTTATTCGCCAAGCATAACAAATGGACGTTATCTAGACGAGAGAGCAACCTTCTCTGACATTGGTGCGACGATCTTAAAGAACTTCGGATTAAAGAGAAGCGAAGAATTAACTGGAACGCCAATAGATGAAATTCTAGAATAAGAGAAAGATAGAAAAACACATACCGTTAGCCTTTATGGTTAACGGTTTTTGTTTATTAAAAATACTGCAATAAGTATTTAAGGATGACAATTTTATAAAAAATTATTTATGTTGGCAAATCTAACACGTACCAGCAAAATAGAGGATTAAAAAGAAATGCCAGTGATGTAATGATACAGAAATACAAGGAAATAGATTAATTTCAAAAATAGTCTATTTAAATAAAAAATAACGGTTTTTAAGATTATTTATGAAGACTTTGTTTTAATGATAATCAAATAGTATTTTATGAATTAATGGAGAAAACAATAAAATAGTTATTAGTAAATATTTAGT
>CAVKLJ010000007.1:0-117245 GCA_963657245.1 Lachnospiraceae bacterium | reverse complement strand
AGAAGGAAGGACAGTAAGGGTTGAAGGGAAGAAACAACCTAGCCATAGGAAACTATGGCAAACTTGCCACAGTTGAGAGGACTCCTTAGGATTCCTTCTCTTAGACACTGTGGCTTTTTATTATTGGAGAAAAGAATGAAATACGAAGATATATTCAGCTTCCACAATCTCCTTCTTGCTCATAAGAAGACAATGAGAGGAAAGACATGGAAAGAAGAAATAATGAACTTCGAACTCAATAAGGCTGAAGAAATAAGAAAACTATATGAGGAGTTAGGAAGAAAGACATATCTAATCCAACCATATAGGACCTTTACGATATATGAGCCAAAGAAAAGAAGAGTGGACGCAACCTCCTATAGAGATAGAGTCGTCCAAAATTGTTTCGTTGATAACTACTTGTTTCCTTTCCTCGAAAACAAACTCATATATGACAACTCCGCATGTAGGATTAAGAAAGGCACGGACTTTGCCAGAAAAAGGCTGAAGAAATTCATCTATGAGGCCAGCAAGAAATATGATGAGCTATATGTTCTTAGATACGATATCCATCACTATTTCGAATCGATAGATCATGAAGTATTGAAAAGGAAGATGGAAAGAATAGTGGATGATTACGATATCCTTTCTTTCATCTACATGATCATCGATTCTTTTCATATAGATGAAGGAAAGGGCCTTCCATTAGGAAATCGTTCAAGCCAGTTATTTGCCTTATATTATCTTGATCGTTTCGATAGGATCGTCAAAGAGAAATATTCCATCAAATATTACACTAGATACATGGATGATGGGGTCATCATCTCAAATAATAAGAGCTTACTTAAGAAACTACTCAAAGATTTAGAAGAAGAACTTCAAAGTCTTTCTTTATCTTTCAACCCAAAGAAAACATCGATATATTCTCTAAAAGAAGGAATTCCATATCTAGGCTTTAATTATAGGCTTGGAAAGAATAAGAAAATCGTCGTTAGGATGGAAAGGAAGAAAAAGAAGAGACTCAGGCGTTATCTAAAAAGATATGCTCATACGCCTGAGTCTCTTCAATCATATGAAACATATCTAAAGATGAGGGCAAATGAGAATAAGCTTGTTATGGAAATTGCCAATATGGCAAAAGAACAAGGTTAAGCATTTTCAAACGCTAATGTAGCATTAAAAACATTCGATATTTTCTAAATAATTAACATGATAAGAGAATTCTTTGTTAATGAATTATTTCACGCTAAAACAGCAAAACAAAACCTTTAACTTGATGAATATTTAGTTTTCATCCTTTTAGACCTCCAGCCATTTTCCCTTTTGTTATAATGAAGAAAAAAGGAGGAAATAACATGATGCTCAACATCAACAAAGGGAATGAGAACTTCCTTGAATATTTCAATGACGATACATTTATAGACAAATCTGATTTAATTACAAGATGTAACGAGGCTATTGATACGACTGATCGTTTTATTTGTATTACCCGTCCTAGAGGTTTTGGGAAGACATTAGCAATATCAATGCTAAATGCCTACTATTCCAAAGGCTGTGATTCAAAAGGCATATTTGACCAACTTAAGATATCCAAAGATCCTAACTACCTAAAACACTTAAACAAACATAACGTAATCTATATCAATGCCAAAGAAATCTATGATAAATCACGTTCTAAGGGAAAAAGCTTTGTAGATGAGTTCAAACAAACAATAATGAAAGAACTTAAGAACCTTTACAAAGACATTGATTTTAAAGGCTTTGACGTTGGTGAATATTTTATGTTGATTGAAGAAGTAAAAAGAGACAGATTTATCTTCTTAATCGATGATTGGGATGCGGTATTTGCTGAAGAGAAAGATTCTAGCGAATGTCATGACTATATCATGTTGCTGGCCCATCTTTTTAATACTTGCCATGTTTCTCAATGTTTTGACCTAGTTTATATGACTGGCGTTAGGCCAATTAGAAAACGTGGCATAGGAATTAATGTGGACAATTTCGATGAATGCACCATGGTCCATTTTTATGGAACAAAGGAGTATTTCGGATTCACAGAGGATGAAACAAAAGGAATTTGCCTTAAACATGGATTCGATTTCGACGTAATCAAGTATTGGTATGGTGGTTACGATGATGAAATTACGATGTACAATCCTTTATCAGTTTGTGAAGCAATAAAGAATAAAAAAGTAGGGCAATATTGGGCAGATGAGCATTCTATCGAGACGTTGTCTCAATATCTAAATTATGGCGACGGAGCGCTTAAAGAGAATGTTTTTAAACTACTATCTGGAGAAAATATAAGGGTTTGCGTAGGTGTATTTAACGGAAACGATTTTGCAAAGATCGATTCTACTAATGTTGTTTTAACTATCCTAATTCATTTTGGATATTTAGCTTACGATCCTGAAACAGAAACGTGTCATATTCCAAATCGCGAGATTTTGAACGTATTTGAAGCTGCCGTAGCGAAACTTTGTTGGCGGTAAAGGTAAAAAAACTATTAGGCCAACGAATTAAATATCGTTTCACAAGTCGTTAAGTATTCTTTTGACTTAGGCTCAAGAACATAGACATTCTCTGTTCCATACAAAGGATTTAGATAATAAGGATAACTACTTAAGAAATCAGATAATAGGAGTTTCCTATCTCCATCATCGTAATAATATTCTCCTTTTGTTGAATTCTCTTGGAAAGAAGACACAACCTCCTTCAAGGCTGGAGAATATCCTATGGTTCTAGCATTTTGATAGGCATTTTCTTTCCTAAGCATGAAATTGATAAATTTATTTGCCAAATCATAGTTATTCGATGTTGTCGGAATGACCATTGAATCAAAGAATGCCGCGGTGGTCTTTGGAACATAAATGTCGAAATTGATATTAAGTTCCCTTGATTCTGAATACATAAGATACAACGTATCAAAGAAATCGCCAGACTGAGTGAAACAGAAATCCAATGAGGAATTTGCGACGTTTCTCTTAAGAGAATCGTTTCCGAATTCATCGAAAGAAACTTTCTTTAAGGCAGAAATGCAGTCGTTTTTGATAGTTGAAGATAGATCATTCTCTTTCTTTCCATCATATGAGGTGATATTTGGATCATCTCCTTTGGATAGAAGGAAAGATGCCAATATCCATCTAGCCGTATCATACATCCCAATACGGACAGAAGAAGAGAAAGAATCCCTGTTCCATAAAGCCTCAAAGCCCTTATCTTTCAAGACTTCTCCGACTTCAGGATTCTTTTTGGAATATATCAAGGAATACGATCCCCAGAAATATGGCATGAAATAGGAATTAAACTCATTCCCGTTTGCATCAACCATATATTTCTTCATTAAAGTTGATAGACCATCGGAGAATATCTCTTGATAACGATTAAGATTCTCGTATTCGGAATTCTTAACATCAAGCTCTTGGAGGTATCCTTCGTTATAGAGTTGGTGAACGGTGTAATCACCTGGTATAGCAACATCATATGCAGTGGTCTTTGAGGTGATCTTTTGATACATCGCCTCAGAGGAGGTAACATCCTCCTCCACAACCTGACAATGATATTCTTTCTCAAAAAGAGAAACCAAGTCTTTATCAATATATTCACCCCAGTTTAGCAAATAAAGAATATTGCTAGGGGTGGCTAGATAGAAGATTGCGAAAGCGGAAAAGACAAAAAGAAATATCGAAGAGAAAATTAGTAATTTCTTCATTTTGCTTTCACTCCTTTCTTTTTATTCTCCTTCATTGAGAAGATGAAGACGATAAGTAAGGTAATGAATGTAAGCAAAGCGTTAAACGCGTAGCTTCCAGCTGAGAAATTTTTCTTGGTGTAGGAAGAATAAACATAGTTAGAGAAATTAGAGAAACCATTCCCTTGGGTATAGAAAGAGATAACAAAGTCATCGATTGATAAGGTAAAGGCAATAAGGGCACCAGTAAGAATAGCAGTAGACAAAGAAGGAATGATGACTTTGAATAAGGCTTTAAGAGGAGGACAACCTAAATCCCTTGCTGCCTCATATAAAGAATCATCAGTTTGTTCTAACTTAGGCAAGATCATCATGATGACATAAGGAACGGTAAAAAAGATATGCGCAATAAGCATGCTTGTGAAGCCAAAGATATTAGGAATAAGGGGCTTAAGCAAAGAGAAGATGATCATGATGGAAATACCGGTTACGATTTCCGAGTTAAGCATTGGTATTTCATTAAGGAAATCCATGGCTTTTCGGGCTTTTTTATCTAAGGCGTTGATGCCAATTGAAGCAAATAAACCAGCAATCGTGGCTAAAAACGTTGCCCAGAAACTCACAAGCAATGAATCTACAATCGAGGTGGATAGTTGCCTATTCGTAAATATCTCCTTGAAGTTATCGAGGGTAAATCCTCCCCAAGATAAAGGAGAAATGGAGTTAGCCGTCTCATTAAAAGACTGATAGACGATAATAAAGACAGGAACATACATTATTGAAAAGACAAACAAGACGAAAATGACTTTGAAGATATTAAAAAGAGTATGTTTCCAAGGATGTTTCTCAAGCATTTTTCTTCCCTCCTTTCCTTTCGCTCAAAGAAAAGAGAAAAACGATAAGAATGATGACAATACTTAGGATAATGCTAAGCAAAGAGCCAAAGTTATAGTTATTCTTCTCGAATACAGATTGAATCAAGTTACCAATAAGTCTGATCTTCCCTTGACCTATAGTTTGAGAGATTGCAAAACCTGTCGCGGCAGGTAAAAAGACCATGATAACACCAGAAGAAACCCCACTTAAGGAAATAGGTAAGGTGACCTTGAAGAAGGTCTTAACTGGCGTTACGCCTAGATCTTTTGAGGCCTCGATCAAAGAACGATCCATCTTCTCTAAAACCGTATAGATTGGGAAAATCATAAACGGAAGATAAGTGGTGACGGTAACTAGAATAACAGCCTGGTAAGATCCAACTAAATCTAGCGCTTTAAACATATCGGTAGAAAATAATCTAAGCCAAGAAACGATACGTAACATGGAATTAGACCACATTGGCAAGATAAGAAGAAGGAGAAATAACATCTTATTCTTTATCTTTGAAAAAGAAAGGAAATAGGCGACCGGATACCCTAGAAGCACACATATGACAACGGTGATAGTCGCGACAATCAAAGAATTGGCAATGGCCTTTAAAATTGAGATATCACCAAGTCTTTGATAACTTTCTATACTTAGCGTGGCGTTGCTAAAATCCATTCCATTACTCGACATAAAAGTCAAAACTAGCATAAGGATGAGAGGCAAGATGACGAGTAAGGTAAGCCAAATGAAATAAGGTATGGCAAAAGGCTTAAATTTCTTCATTCTTTTCCATCTCCTCAATCATCTTTCTGGCCTCGATTCTAGCCTCAACAATTTCTTTTGGCTGGTCTTCATCAGGCACTTTCATAAGATGAATCTCATATGAATCTACTTTTAGACCGATAATTTGGCCAATCTCAACGTTTTGATAATCTTCAACCATCACGGTTTGACCATTTATATTCACCCAGATATCGAATGTAACGCCAGTAAAGGCGCTCTTTATGACCTTGCCTTGAAGAATTGCTTTATCTACATCCTCTGTGACGATATCAAAATCCTCTGGACGGATAACGGCATCAACAACCTCTCCAGGAAGGAAGGTTGTAACATAAGATTTAAACTTTGCTCCTAAGAAAGAAACCTTTTGGTTTCCTAGGAACACTCCTTCTAGGATATTAGGATTCTCGTAGTTAGATAGGAGTTTAGCTTTGCTTTCGTTCTTTGATTCGATATAGATATTGCCAGGAGCAACGGATAATCCGATGGTATCTCCGACTTTTTCCTTATCCTCAGACTCAATCTTTACGATGCTATCGTCTATTTTCACATCAAGAAGATACTTATTTTCTTCGTATACGCAAGAGAGAACCTCACCTTTAAGCCTAGCAATATCAAGGGAACATATATCAAAATCAGGTCTTTCGACGATAACGTAGACTGGATCTCCTGGACGGAAATCAAAAGCGGATACCTTAAATGTCTTATTAAGGATATTAAGTCTTCTTATTGCTGAATATTCTCCACGGAAGATATTTGCTTCTCCGATAAAGGAAGCAACAAATCTATTAACCGGGGTATTGTAGATATCCTCAGGTCTTCCTAATTGTTGGATTTTTCCTTCGTTCATAACAACGACTGTATCTGACATTACCATTGCTTCTTCTTGATCGTGCGTAACAAAAATAAAGGTTATGCCTAATTTTCTTTGAAGTTCTCTTAATTCAAGACGCATGCTTTTTCTTAATTTAAGGTCAAGAGCGCTTAATGGTTCATCTAAAAGAAGAATGCGTGGTTTGTTAACGATGGCTCTAGCAATAGCGATACGTTGCATCTGTCCGCCTGAAAGAGAGGAGACTTCTCTTTGCTCGTATCCTTCAAGGTTAACAAGCTTCAAGGCTTTTGTGACTTCATTTTTGATGACTTTCTCTTTGAATTTATGGTCTTCTAATTCTAGAACCATTGAATAAAAACGGTCGGAAGATAGTAATTTTTTCGAGAAATCCCTTATAAAAACCCTATATTTCAAGGAATCTTGATAAATAGAGACGTCAAAAGAAAGAAGGTATTTGCTTAGAAGAATATCAATATCATTTTTAGCGTCAGAGAAATGATGGTAACGTTTCTCCTTGTTTAACGTTTCCAATTCATCTAATAATTTTTTAGCAGGGGATTCCTTGCTAAAAAGATCGATAACGTATTTCTTAACATCCGCTGGTTTTTCAATGAATGCTAGCTTATGAATCAATTCATTGATTTCCTCTTCGTTAAATCCTCTTTCTTCCATCATATTCATCGTTCCGATGTCATAGACGTTTGAATAGATGTTATTTCTAAGCCCAAAGGCGATATTGTCATAGATATTCAAATGAGGGAAAAGGGCATATTTTTGGAAGACTGTGTTTATTGGCCTTTTATGCGATGGCAAGGAAGCGATATCAACCCCATCAAGAAGAAGTTGGCCTTCTTGCATGCTCTCAAAACCGGCAATTATCCTAAGGGTTGTTGTTTTTCCACATCCAGAAGGACCTAAGAAAGTAACAAATTCGTTTTCGTTTATTGAAAGATTCAAATTATCGAGGATGACGTTATCCCCGTATGATTTCCTGATGCCTTTAAGCTCAAGAATTTTTCGTGCCATAGTTTCCTCCTAGGATGACCTGTTTCTTTTTAGAAACGCACAAAATTATAGGCATATTCATCCAATCTACAACATTATTTTTCATCAATTTCGTAAATAAATTAGCTATCGTAAAAAAGTAGGCGTTTTATCTATATTTTTCAAAGGAAGTTTTCAAAGACGAAAGGATGGTTTAGAATGATTCCTAGAAAAGAAAGAACGATTAGATTATGTCAAAATTCCTAATTACTGGCGGGGCTGGCTTCATCGGCGGCAACTTCCTGCACATCATGGTTAACAGATACCCGAATGATGAGTATGTTTGTATAGACGCTTTAACGTACGCGGGTAACATGGAGACTTTGGCGCCGATAATGGGCAAGCCTAATTTTAAGTTCGTCCACGAAAATATCTGCAACCGAGAGGCCGTGTTCAAATTGTTCGAGGAAGAGGGTTTCGACTACGCCATCAACTTCGCGGCCGAGTCCCACGTCGACAGGTCGATAGAGAACCCGGGGATATTCCTAAAGACGAATATACTGGGAACCCAAGTGCTGATGGACGCATGCAGGAAATACGGTATAAAGAGATACCATCAGGTGTCGACGGACGAGGTATACGGGGATCTGCCGCTAGACAGGCCCGATCTGTTCTTCACCGAGGAGACGCCGATCCACACATCTAGCCCATATTCGGCTTCAAAGGCGAGCGCGGACTTGCTAGTTCTTGCATATCATAGGACCTTCGGGCTTCCCGTGACCATATCCAGATGCTCGAACAACTACGGTCCTTACCATTTCCCTGAGAAGCTGATACCTCTGATGATCCAAAAGGCGTTGAGGGATGAGCCCCTTCCCGTATACGGCAACGGTGCGAACGTCCGCGACTGGCTCTATGTCGGCGACCATTGCAACGCCATCGACCTCGTTGTCAGGAACGGAAAGGACGGGGAGGTCTACAACATCGGCGGGCACAACGAGAGGAGCAACCTTGATGTTGTGAAAACAATACTCAAGGCATTGGGCAAGCCGGAATCGCTCATCACCCACGTCAAAGACCGACCTGGCCACGATCTGAGATACGCGATGGACCCGACGAAGATCGAGACCGAATTGGGTTGGAAGCCAAAGCATAACTTCGACACGGGCATCCAGGAGACAATCAAGTGGAACCTGCAAAACCAGGAATGGCTGAGACATGTCGAAAGCGGCGAATATCTCAACTGGATGGAAAATCATTACAAAGAATAAAGTTTGACAACACGTTTCTTTCTGATGATAATAATTAGGAACATTACCAGGAACTCGCTATTGAAAAAATAGGAGACCTGGTCCTTTTTTTTACAAAAGGAATTCATAGAAAGAGAGGGAACGTATGTATATTTTTTCAGACATAGACACGCAAGTTTCAAAATTGAAACAAAGAGGAATCCTTTTTCAAGATGAACCATCATGTAAAGAATTTCTTCTTAATAACAATTATTACAATGTTGTCAATGCCTATAAAAAATACATTTTAAAAGGCGGAAATAACGACGAATACAAAGAAGGCGTTTACTTTGAGGATTTAATAAAACTTTACAAATACGATGCGATGATACGAATCTTATTCTTGAAATATATTCTTAAAATCGAAAACGAATTAAGAAGCCATCTCGCTTACGAATTTTCCAAAGCATACGGTCCATGTGATTATTTGAATAAAAGTGTATATAGAAAAGGCATGGAAAACGATAAGGAAAAAGCCGATTCGTTAATCTTGTATTTAGAGAATTTAATAAAAAAGAGTTACAAAAATGTTGAGACGATCCAACATTTCGTTGATTGCGGTGAAACTGATCGCCTTAACGTCCCAATATGGGCTTTAGTTAATCTTTTAGACTATGGAACTCTGCGCAGCATTTACAAAGAAATAAATTCAAATTTGTCTACTTATATATCACAAACTTATTATGGCATTCCTTTTAGAACGTTAATGAGCATGCTTTCGTCATTGAACGTCATAAGAAACATGGCAGCGCATAATAACTGCATTCTCAAATACAAAATCAAAAAAGTTGATTATCAAATTTCGGATACTCCTATCCACAAAAGGTTGAATATAGAAAAAGACAATAGAGGCAAGTTTCTTCGTGGGAAACAAGATTTGTTTTCAATCCTTATTTGTTTTAAATGCCTGCTTGATGATGAATCTTTTCAAAAGTTTTACCTATCATTCGAAAAAATAACGCAAGCTTTTAATGACGCGTTACTCGATTCTCCAATTAATTCAGAAGATGTGCTTATAGATATGGGATTGAACTCTAAGAGCAATAAAAACTCTTCTTGGAAAGACATTTCAATTTTAGATAAGCGATCTCAATAAGTCCCTATTTATGGGACTTTACTAAATTTTACTTCATTTTATTGGCTTACTTTTCCATTACCTAAGCCATAACTAAAAAACTAAAAATTTATTTAGCAAATTGTAAAAACAATTCTTGCCTTAAAGTAAGGTCTTCATATAATGCAATTATGCGAAAAGTAATTTTTATCTGCCAAGGAAATATCTGTAGATCCCCATTAGCAATGTTCTTATTAAGATTCCGTTTAAAGGAATTGGGTTTAGAAAACGAATACCAAGTCACATCGGCTGGCTTAGAATCGTCCACAGCAGGTGAAGATATGTATGATCTTTCTAAAGAACAATTGAACCTTCATTCAATTCCATTCGGAACTCATAAAGCGCATAAACTTACCGTCGCTGAATACGTTGCAGCCGATATCGTTATCGTGATGGAACGTTACCAAAAGATATATATCAGAAGAAACATGTCTAGCGCTCACATAGAAAAAGTGCACACTTTGCTTGAATATACCGATGATAAACGAGATATAGACGATCCTTTCTACACAAGAGACTTTGTCACTGCATATAACGATATAGCCGAAGGAATTGAAGGCTTTATCAATAAAGAAGTCTTAAAAGCATAATGCGTCCCTAAAAGGAACGTTTTTCATAAAAGCATAATAAAAAGGCCGCCAATTAGGCGACCTGAAGAAGGGACAAACTTTTATTTTTCGTCTTTATGGTGATGGTAGCCATAGCCATAGTTATAGCCATAACCATATTTTGTAGCATAGCCATATCCGCCTTTACCAGCATCTTCATCGGTTGTAACCATACACATGGTGATGCCAATGATATTAAGCCTCTTTTCTTCAAGGGACTTACAAGCTGCGGCAACATCTTTCTTCTTTGAAACGTGTTGGGAACAAACCATCAAATATCCATCGACGTATTGTCCGACTAAATATGCGTCAGAAACAACGAGTATTGGCGGGGTATCAATAATGACATAGTCATATTTCTTTCTTAATTCCTTGATAAGTTCAGCAACTCTTGGCGAAGAGATGATCTTTGAAGGGAATGGGGTGTGGCTTCCTGGAGTGATAACATCAACTCCTCTAGAATGTTGGATGATATCTTCAAGCTCACAATCTCCTTTAGCGTAATCAACTACGCCAAGATTGTTTTGAAGATTAAGGGCTTTATGAATGGCTGGTTGTCTAAGGTCAAAATCAAGAAGACAGACTTTCAAGCCTTTTTCGGCATAGACAAGAGCAATATTACATGATGTTGTGGTTTTGCCTTCCGCTTCTTGAGAAGAAGTGATTGCATAACATTTGATTTGTCTATCGATAGAAGAGAAGTCGATATTGGTTTGCAAACGGATGATTGCGTCCGCTTCAGGAGAGTTGAAGTCTTCAATCAAACCGCTTTTATGCAAACGGTATTGTTGAACAGGTCCTTTTTCGTTACTATTTGGTGCCATTTTCTTTTTCTCCTTCTTCGTTTTCCTCGTCTTTGTCTATTTCGTATTTTGGAATCATGCCAATGACTTTATAACCAGTGAGGGTCTCAAGCTCACCTTTGGAGGTGACTTTTGTATCTGTAAGTTCACGGATGATGGCATAGATACAACCAACAACTAACCCAGCAAGCACGCCAATAAGTGAAATAAGAACGTTTGATGTTGACGCGTCTTTTGCTTGAGATGCCTCATTCATTGGGCTTAAGCAACCGCCTAAGTAGGTATAGATAGGATTGGATTCTGTATTGGCAAGCTGAATTCCTACTTCGGAAACATAATTTGCAACATCTTTTGCCATTTGTGCGGTTTTGCAAGAAGAGGTGATGGTAATAATTGGACTATTTGTGGTGCTTGAGGCACTCACGCTATAAAGCTGTTTAATGGCGCTAATATCATATTCGTTATCGATGACATTTCCATTGTCATCTTTTAATTGAACAACGGAAACATAATCACCTGACGCCATCTTTGCTCCAACGGCACTTGCAACGCTATCAGATTGTAGGAAAGCAGAAGCAGTGGAGATTCTAGTAGATAAACTAATACTATTCGAAGTTGTTGGCTCACGTACCAATATTTGCGCTGTAGCTTGATATTTTGGTGATTTAATCAACTTTGCATAGGCAAAGGCTCCACCAAAGCCAACAAGTCCGCATATTGCTACTGAAATCCAGTGTTTCTTTATCATGTGCCAAATTTGGCCAAGGGTTATGGACTTTTCATCTTCCTCAGACTGATAAACTACCTCTTGCATTTGAGGTGCTCTTCCAGAGGCTTCTTGGATACGTCCTTCATCATTAAGATTGTTTTGTTCCATTTTTTAACTCCGTGTGTGTAATTATATAGGATTATGAGTGTAATTCAAGAAAGGCAGGTTTGTGTAAAAGATTAAAGCCTTTTGTTGAAAGAAACGCGTAATTGGTTGAAAGAATATCATTCATCGCGGTGATTTCTAGGCTTCCTTTGTTAACTGTAAAGAAGACAATTAAGAGAATAATACCTAAAACGATACGATAAATGCCAAAACCAGTGAACGTTCTTGTTCTTAAAAGTTTTAAGAAATACTTGATGGTAAGCCAAGAAACACCAAAGGCAACGGCCATAGCAATAACAATAAGAAGAACTTGGAACCAAGTGATTGGACTAGCAGTGCCTTTATAGACATGATACCCATAAAGTGCCGCTTTTATCGCGCTTCCGCCAAACATTGCTGGGATAGAAAGATAGAATGAAAACTTAGTTGACGTGGTTCTATTGATCGATAAAAGAAGAGCGGCGCAGATCGTAACGCCAGAACGTGATGTTCCAGGAATTAATGCTAAGCATTGTGCCAAACCGATGATAAAGGCAGATTGGAAGCTGATTTCTTTGATGGATTTAACTTTGAAAAGAGGGTAAACGACGCCTTTTTCCTCTTCGCCTTCACGGGTGAAAGTCTCACCGGCCGTATTAAGATTGAAACGTTTTTGAATGCTTTTAGCCTTAAAACGTAAGAAAAGCTCAATGCCGATAAAGACTAAGCCATAAACGATTAAGGTGATAGAAACTGTCAAATAGTTATAAAGATATTTATCAAGGTAGTCGTTGAAAGCAAGGCCAATAACGCCAGCTGGGATAGACGCAACTAAGATTTTTCCCCAAGTAAGCCAGATCTGATGCTTGGCTTTTTGACTCTTGTTTTTTCCAAATGGCCAAAGTTCTTTGAAGAAAGAGAAGATAACGGCTAGGATTGCTCCAAGTTGAACGATAACCAAGAAGAAATCGTAGAAATCTTTTCCTTGTGTTTTCTCAAAACCGAAGAACTGTCCTAAGATAATCATATGTCCGGTAGAAGATACAGGAAGCCATTCCGTAATACCCTCGACTATACCGAAGACGATTGCCTTGATGATTTCAATAAACTGATCCATATAAATACAAACTCCAATGCAAATCCTCCTTATTTTAAGGCTAACGCTCTATTCAATCCATATTAAATATTTCTCTAGGGTGTTCAATTAGAGAATATAAAGCGCTTTTATAAAATAAAAACCTCAAAAATATTGTTCATTTTAGAATATTTCTTTATATTATTTTCATGCAAAAAGAAAATGTGAAAAACACGATAATGGAGGCAAGAGATCTCCATAAATCCTTCCATTCAGGAGATAGCCTAGTCAACGCCGTTAATGGCATCAATTTTTCGATAAAAGAAGGTGATCTTGTCGTTATTGTCGGACCTTCTGGGGCAGGCAAATCTACTCTTCTTAATCTCATTGGCGGAATGGATAATGTTACCTCCGGATCATTAGTTGTCGATGGACAAGAAATAAGTAAATATGGCAAGAAAGAATTAACAGATTATCGACGTAACGAAGTAGGTTTCGTCTTCCAATTCTACAATTTGATGCCAAATCTTACCGCCAAAGAGAATATCGAACTTTCTACCGAGCTGAAGAAAGACTCCTTAAATCCTGAAGAAGTCCTTAAAAAAGTCGGTTTAGGCGAAAGAATGAATAATTTCCCTTCTCAGCTTTCTGGCGGAGAACAACAAAGAGTCTCGATTGCTAGAGCTTTAGCAAAGAATCCTAAGATCATCCTTTGTGATGAACCAACGGGCGCTCTAGATTACGTCACAGGAAAAGAGATTTTATCGTTATTGTCAAACGCCTCAAGAGTTGAAGGAAAAACGGTAATCATCGTTACCCATAACTCTGCTTTAACGAAGATGGCTGATCATCTTTTAAGGATCAAAAACGGAACGATCATCGAAGATACCTATAATTCTCTTCCGATGGATATCAAAGATATTGAGTGGTAAATATGAAGGCATTCACAAAAACACTTTGGAGAATGTTTGCCAAAAACAAAGGCAGACTCATCGGAAATTCTTTGATTGTTTTGATATCTCTTGCTCTTTCTGGCGGATTGGCCGTAATGCCAGACTTATATGAAGACGCATATATTCAAAATAACTATGTTGGCACTAACGTTCCTGACATCATCTTGAAAAACAAGACAGAAGATGGTTTTTCTGAGGAAGACTTAGAGGAGATCAAGAAAGACGATGATGTTAATGACGCGGTTAAGTTACTAAGCGCGGACTATACCTCAAACGATGATATCTACCGTATTTACGTTCAAGATTTAGATTCAAATGTCTGTAAGTTAACTCTTCTAGAAGGAAATAAACCAACAAAAACCTATGATTTTAAGGAAAATATTCCTGTTCTTGCCTTAGAAGGTAACCTTAATCGTGAATACTACAAAATAGGGGATGTTGTCACCTTATCCTTGGACACGATGAATGAAATGTTAGGAATGGACGTATCTTCAATTATTGGCATCTCCTCCCTTAAATTGGAAATAACAGGCATTGTTTCTTCCCCTTTATATAATTCCGTCCAAAGAGAGAATGCCATGTTAGAAGAAGGTGACGATAAATACATAAAATCAGCATTTTATCTTGATATCAATCTTCTTCCTGAGACCATTCATATAGATTCTTTGAATATCGATGTTCCTTTATCTTCCTTTTTAACTTATACCGACATCCAAATATCTTACAAACATCAAAACCAATATTTCTCTGATGGATATAAGGATGAGATCGATAAAAAGATTTCCTCCTTGAAAGAGAAATTTGGAGAAGAAAACGTTGAAACGTTAACTCTTGAAGAGAATGTTTCCTATAATCTTTTTAAGAGCTATAACGAAAAGGTACGAAAAATCACCTATGTTTTCCCTATATTTTTCATGGTCGTGTGCGCTTTGGTAAATTTGATAACGATCTCTAGACTTATCAAAGAAGAAAGACCGATCATCGCCACATATTTATCTTTAGGCGTATCAAAATCGAAGATTGTCTTTAAATATGTCTTATTCTCTGCAATATCAGTTTTAGTTGGAGGAAGTGCCGGTCTTATGATTGGTCTTCCGTTGGTCCCAAAGGTTGTTCTTCCGGCCTACCAATCGATATTCCAAATGTCTTCAAATCTTAAGATATCTTTCTTTAACTTATCTTCTTATTTGCTATTTAGCGCGGTTTTCCTCTTATCTATCGGTGTTACATTATATTGTTCGTTAAAAACATTTACGGAAACGCCTGCTTCATTAACGCAAGCAAAAGCTCCTAAAGCGGGAAAAAAGATATTGTTAGAAAGAATCTCTTTCTTCTGGAAAAGATTGCCATTTAGATATAAATCCTCTTGTCGAAATATCTTTAGACAAAAAAAGAACCTTTTGCTTACTTCCTTATCGGTTATTGGCTCAACGGTTTTGTTAATGCTTGGCTTTGGATTATTAGATATCTCTGAGGCCTTGAAAAACGACTCTTTGTTTGGAAATGTTGCCTCATCGATGGGATCGATATCCTTTGTTATCGTTGTATTTGCTTTAGCGATGACAATTGTTGTTGTCTATTCTTTGGCAAATATGAACATCCAAGATAGACAAAGAGAGTTAGCAACATTAAAAGTTTTAGGTTATCACGATAAAGAATGCTCAATGTACACCTTTAGAGAAATAATCATTATCTCAGCTGGTGCGGCTTTACTTGGCCTACCAATAAGTGCTCTGTTGATTTATTACGTTTTTGGCTGGCTAGATTTTGGCTCATTAAGTGATGTGAGATGGTACTCATATATTTTGTCTTTTGCCATTGTGGTTTTGGCAACGATCATCGTTAACTTATTACTATATCCAAAGATTAAAAAAGTCGATATGAATGATTCTCTTAAAACGTTAGATTAAGAGATTTTTAACTTTGTTAATTATAAGGTTGAAAAACATTTGTAACTCTTCATATAATTTTAGGCAGAAAGGGAGAAAAAACATGAAGAAACTTTTAAAGTATTCTGGAATTTGCGCATTCGTCTTAGCCCTTGTTGCTTTCATTCTTATGCTTAGCACAAGTGCTTTGGTTTATCCGCTCGAGAGAACAGACGACGCGACAGTTTCTGGCATCCATGGAATCTTCGGCGGAGTTGTTGCAAGCTTAGATCTTGGCATATTTGGCAAGGTAACTGGTTCATATAATGCAACATGGTCCGCAATCATTGCATTCGTTCTTATTCTTGTTTCAATGATTATTCTTCTTGCTGGATTTGTTTTGCCATTGCTCAAAGTCCATGCTTTAGACAAGGTCGCAGGTATTCTTAACCTCGTTGCAGTCCTTGCTCTCATCGTCGCAGGTATTTTCTTATTCATTGAAAAACCTTGCTTTGCTGGGGCAAACGGCTGGAATTCAACTGATGGTTGGAAACTTGGCGCTGGTTGGATTGTCGCAGGCATTCTTTCCATCTTTGGTGGAGTTGTCGCTATCCTTCCTGCAGCTTTTGATTTTGCTAGCAAAAAGAGATAAGAAAAGTCCTTTCTTGAAAGTCATCTAGGAAACTAGGTGGCTTTTTCTTTTTTCTTATTTGCTAGATAATATCTTATATATGAGTAACGAAGAAAAAATAAACGAAGACAATTTAAAAGAAAATTACGAATTTTTAGCCAAGAAAGTAGGGGAAAGAGCTAAGAACTATTCCCCGATAATTCTTTCTTTCAGAAATGAAATCATCAAGCAAAAATATCCATTACCCCCACAGGATATGCTAAATCTTGATTTGTTATATTACGAATCATTGAAGATAGATGGTAAGACCTTCAAAGGAAGAGAAGCAGTAAATGAAGCATATTCAATCCTAAAGAAACTAGAACTAACTCCTGAAGACAAATTCGACTATTACAGAAATTTAGGAATCGTCTTTCAAGAGATGGAAGATGTTAGAAAAGAGGTTGAATGTGTCAGAGAAGCCTCTTTCCTTGCCTCAAAGATTGGAAGAAGAGACGAGGCGATTGCTCTTAAGAAAGATTTAATTGCCTTAGCCTTCCGTTTTGAGGTAGAAGAAAGAAAAGAAATATTCCCTAGCTACGAAGAATTGATTCTTCAGTTCGGAGGGGAAAAAGGGAAAGAATTATTCTCCTTAGAAAGTGAAGAACCATACGTAATTTACGATTATATAGAGACTAATCCTTTCTACGTCAGATTCATTGATAAAGTTAATGACCGACTAGATTCTTATTTTCATGATAACCCAAAAGAATTCAGTGAGCAAAAGTTCAATTTATTAAAGAGAAAATACCTCAAAGAAGAGGGCTTGGAATGGAATCCTCCTTGTACAAATCAAAGTAAGATAGGTAACAATAAAGCCTGATAAATGCGAATAAAATATGATTATAAATATTTTAATTAGGTAAAAACATAACAAAAAGTTTTTGGATTTCTTTACAATTGGTTAAATAATCGTTGAAATTTGTCATCTGTTCCTTATAATGAGAAAAAAAGAAGGAGAACAACATGACGATTTCCACATTGATGCTTACCATAGCAACTTGTTTAAGCGCTAGCCAGAACGCAGTCACTGCGCAGGATATCGAAAAGCTTTACGCATCGTCTGAAGAACTGATTAACAAGTCTGCTGAGTCTTTCGATTATTCATCTTATGATTTGGATTATGATGGAGGCATGTCTTTAACTAAGCAAGAACTTTATTCCTATTATGAAGACTCGCTTTCTGTGCTTGAAAGAACCACTATTAAAAAGAGCATCACCGAATCTGATGATTACAAATATTTTAGCGATGTCGCAGGTATGTATCTGAAAACTGATTGCATTACTTCTTTTAAGGACGTGGCTTCTAATTTTGATGCCTTACAAAAAGATACAATTAAAATCAATTCACAATTATCTGTGACAACCCCCTGGAACTCTAACAGTAGTTCGAATCAGAGTGTCTCTACGTGCAAGATTGATAATACGTTCCACTTATATGAAGGTGGAGGATCTGGCGGAGGTTCTTCGGAAGAAACCATAAATTTTCCTATTCATTCATATAACGAATCTAATATTAAGTTTGCTACAAAATGTACTTTAGATGGAACAACTTTTATTGGCCTTTATTTTTCTCCTGATGCCTGCACGGCGTTTTATAGCAAAGTATCAACATGGATGAACGATCATGCTGTTTATGCGGCAAGCCAAATGAAGAGCCCTGTGTCTTTGATATATAGCGGCATCAAAAAGGTCATCGCGGCTGCTGCTTTGAGCATAGAGTTGGTAAGAACAGTTGTTGCAACAATTACGGCTGCTTTTGCAAAGATTTATTCTTATATCGCCGCTTTTATTGCCAGTATTCCCGGGGTTATTAAAACCATCATTGCCGCTATTATCGGTATGGCTCTAACTGCTTGTATTGTTGTAATGGCTAATATTTATGTTTATGGTTCAAAAATGAAAGGGTATGCATTGGGCTTTAAGAAGAAGACCGCAAGCATTTTCTGGGAACCATATGCTGGTGAGGCTTTACAAAATGAATAAAAAAGAGAAAAACTTTTCTGACATTTTCTTAAATGAAGAGAAGATTAAGCTTGTCGCTGATCCAAGAGTTAACTCTTTAATAACTGTCGATTCGGTTATGGTTGTCTTTCTTTTGTTTATTGGGCCTTTCACGCTTCCACAATTTTGGGGATATGTTTGGCATGACTGGACGGGATTTTTAGTGGGAAGAATCATCTTTTACTTCGAACCTTATCTGATTGCATTCATATACTATGTAGATTTTATTAGGAGATGCTTCCAAACAGGAATATTTAAAAAGAAGAGGCATGTTTTTCTGTCTTTAGCACCATTTTTTGCTCTAGCCATAATTTCTGATATAGTAGCAATTTATACAACACACCCAATAATGTACGAATATGGATATTCGGTCGATATTCATCCTATTTATTGGCTTGCAATTTTGCTACCTGTATATGTTGGTTACTTTATCTTTGCTTATTTTGCTTTTTTCAAACGCTTCTTCAAAATGTATCGTAGGAGAAAAGACATCGGTTTACTTTGTCGAACATATTAAAAAGCCTTTGATATTTGAACTACGGGCTTATTTTGGGATAGGAAAGTTAGGACTTTGACCGTAATAGCAATATTTTTTTGTTTTATATAAATAGGTAACAAATAAACATGAAAAACACATAATTATATTAATTTTGCAAAAAATAAAAAGGTAACAAATAATAAAGATAAATACTTGGTTTTATTTTTTGGGATGGCGTTGTTTATTGATTTTGGCTTCCTCAAAAGAGTCAAACAGGTTCGAGCAAAACCAAAAAACTACATATCTTGCCAAATCGTTTGAAGAAGAACTTTAGGAAAGACCCATTGATTTACTAATTGTTATAAATTATTCCTTATGAGACAAAATGATGCACGCGGATCATTTGTTTAAAATACAAAAGCATAAAGTCAATTCTAAAAAATAATTATTGAAAGTTAACTCCTCATATGTAATATAGAGAAAAAGGAGAAAAATATGATATTGACTAATGCGTTGCTTATTCTGGGAACTTGCTTAAACTCAGCCCAGAATATTGCTACAGCTTCTAGTCTCGATGCCCTTTACTCGTCGGCAGATGAGGTTATATCAGAGACAATTGAAGCCTATGATTATGATGATTTTGACTTGGATTTTGATGGACAAAATTCGTTGGCTAAACAAAAACTCTGTTCCTATCTTGAAAAAAGCAATGAATATACGACGGTAGAGATTATGCGATTGGAAAGTTCCATAAAAAAGTCCTCAGATTATAAGTTTTTCGAAAATATTGAAACGATTTTCATGAAAGATGGATACGAAGGCACGTTGATGAATAAAATATCATCTTTTGAAGCACAGCGGAACTCTTCGGATATAGTGGCGTCATGGAAAAATGCTGATATAAAGACTACGACAGGCTCTTCCCTTTCTACTTGTGGCATGAATGATATGTCCACCTATGAAGGAGGTGGTGGTGGGGGAACACAATCAAGTAAGAAAATTAACTTTCCGATTAGAACATACGACGCGAATAACGCTACATGTTGCACAAACGGCAAATTAGACAACGTTCAATTTGTCGGAATCGCTTGTAGCAAAGATGCTTGCGTAGGGTTCTACAATTGTATAGCCAGAATCCTAAATAATGTCGCATATTACAAAACAATGGGAATAAAAGGGCCTGTAGCCGTTGCGTATGAACTCTTTACAACTTATTCAACGCTTACTCCAACCATCACTGCAATAAGTGCTTTGGTTGATTCCATCGTCTCTTATTTCGCTGGGTTTTTTACCGAATTTTTCTCTTTGTTTCTTTCTAATCTTCCTTTAAGCGCTATTTTAGGGATAATCATCTCTCTTTTTGCCGTGGCTTGTATCACTATTGTTTGCCTTATCTTTACTTATGGATATTTTCAAAAAGGGCTTTGCGTTTGGCTGGCAAGTTTATAATTTCTTTAGATGGGAGTTCTATTGTGGCGAAATTAGTTAACATAACATACACGTACAGCAAGATTAACCTCTATGAAGGTTTTGTAAACGAAAATGCGGTGGAAAATATAGACGATGAAAAAAACCTTGAAAAAATCTTGAAAAGTATGTGCTTTGTTTGGCTATATTCAACTTTTACAATAGGTTTTTCGGTTCCGTTAGGTGCCCTAGAAATCGATGTTCTGAATAACATTTTTTTCAATTTTGCTTTTTGGAATTTCGTAGGAACTATTCTGTTTTATGTTCTTTTCGTCAAGAAAACCTTACGTTATAAAATCCCCAAAAGAAAGATATACGCATTTATTTTCCCTTTGCCATTCATTGTTTTAGCTTTTCTCATTTTTGCTTTAGGAACATATGATAGCGTGTTAATTTATATTGGCCGCAAAGATCTTATATTTATTTTGGCTGGAGATATATTTATTCCGCTTATGATGGTTTATTTTCTATGGGTTATTTTTTCATGCTACGCCTTTTTTAATTGCCTTTCAGACTATTTTCTTAAACGTAAACCAAGAGTGGACAAGCGCTTTCATCGCTAACTTTGCTTTACGGTCTTATTTTAGTGATGCTTGCTAAAATCTCCAAAAAACGTTTTCTCGTTTTGCAGTAAAAAACCGATAATTGAAAACATAATAAAATATCAATCCTCTATTAAAAATTAAGCCGTTTTAGAACGGCTGTTTCACAAGAAAAATAAAATACATGATATCTTCGTTCTTTACATTTAATAACAAAAATTAGTAATTAACGTAACTTTCGGCTTATATGTAAAGACTAAATGGTCAATATTAGAAAAATAATTATTGAAAATTTCCTCTTTAAATGTATTATCGTAACTAAGGAGAAAAATATGGTATTTACTAATGTATTGCTCATTCTAGGAACTTGTATAAATTCAACGCAAAGCGTCGCTACAGCATCTAACTACGACAATTTTAACTCGTCAGCAGAAGAGATTATAAATTCAGTTGCCCAAGCTTATGATTATTCAAATTATGATTTGACACTTGATGCTGAAACTTCTCTTTCAAAACAAAAACTTCTTTCGTTTTTAAAAAATGACGAACTTGTTTCATCTGCTGAATACGCTATTTTAAATAGACAAATTAAGAATGCCTCTGACTATTATCAATTTGATAACATTGATTCGGTTTTTATAAGAGAAGGCTATAGCGAAAGACTGGCCTCGTCGATTTCGAATTTTAAAACAATCATGAATGATGATACTGTCGCCTCTCCTTTATTGAATGGGGAGCTTACTACAATAAACTCCGGCATTTCAACATGTGGTTTAGATGATATGTCAGTATATGGCGGTGGCGGTGGTTCACCAACGAAAAAAACGTATTTTCCGGTTTATTCTTATGATACGGACAATGTTTGTTTTTATGAGAACGGTAAGCTTAACGGATACACATTTTTTGGGTTTGCGGCAAACAAGGATACTTGCATCGGCTTTTACAATACTATAGTTAATTTTTTCACAAGGCTCGGTTATTACAATATATCCTCAATAAAAGGCCCTGCTTATATTGCTTGGATGGCTCTGTCTATGTTATCCGCTAAATCGTTTACTATTGCAACGATTTTAACAGCTGCACACAAAGTGGGGGCAGCCTTTGCTGGTATCTTTTCTGAAATCGGATCTTTTTTTGCGACATTGCCACCATTTGGGGCAATATTTGCGACAATAATTATTTTTGTTGGCGTAGCATGCGCGTTTCAATTGGCTATGATGTTTGTTTGCGGGTATTTAAATATTGGCTTTGCGATGGGGTGGATGGTTAAGAGCATTTTCAATTGGGAATGGTATCTTGGGGAAGTTAGCTAAAAATATGAAACAGTTTCATAGCCATTTTATTGATGAAACAAAATTAGAATCTATAGACGACGACAAAACATTAAAAACGTTATGGGCAGAGCCTTTGGGCATAATAGTTCTGTCTGGTCTTGTGATTTTTACTTCCTTTCCTTACGGAGCCCTTCCGTCAAATGGTCTAAATTATTTCTTCTTTTCTTTTGAGGTTTTGTCATATTTTTTTCTTATCGTTGTTTATTCCCATTTCGTTCACACTTTCAGACTTTTTAAAATCTTTAAAAAAGAGAAAACGCCTGTATTGTTGTCTTTACCTTACTTGATTTTACCTTTGCCATTGTTTTTCTACGCTACGTATAACAGCTTTCTGATTATGCTTGGTCGTAGCGATTACATCACTTTATATTCTGGCCAATTAGTCCCTCTGTTTTTGTTGATTCATTTTCTTTATACACTCTTTTGGGCATACGCTTTTATGAATTGCATCGGAGAATATTTGAACCGGAAAAAGCCAACGATCAATTCTTTTCATCGCTAGTTTTACACGATTAATGCTTAACGTTTACTTAAATACCGATTTACGCATTCCCTTAATTTTTTAAATGTGTTAAATTATTATCGCTTATGGAAAATAAAACCGCGCCTACGACGGGAGTCTCTGCTTCTAACACGGCTGCACCTTTTAAACTCAACATCAAGCGAACCGTTATAATTGGTTTCGCATTCTTCGGGATTCTTTTATTGTGGCAAGTCTACGACTCATGGTGCCCAACAATCCTGACAGATTTGTTCTTGCAAGCAAAATATGGCGTCAAAACAGATGCAGCCACAAATGAGCAAGTAAAATCCTTGCAATATCTCGTCGGCGTTATCATGGCCATGGACAACCTTGCGGCTTTGATATTGTTACCAATATTTGGCCACTTATCAGATAAGACACATACAAAGATCGGTAAGAGAATGCCTTATATTCTCGTTGGCACATTCGTTTGCGCAGTCGCCTTCCCGTTCATCCCTCTTTTCTTCCATCTAAATAACTTAGCTGGAACAATCTCCATGATGGCGATAGTTGTCGTTTTTATGATGATGTATCGTAATCCAGCTGTTGCTTTGATGCCTGATATCACTCCAAAACCTCTAAGATCAAAAGCTAACGGTATCATCAATATCATGGGCTATATTGGTGGCGCTTTTGCTACAGTCGTTGGCCTCGTCTTCGTCATGAGCGAATACTTAGGCTCAAAGAAAACTTCCGACGGAAGCTTAGCCGAACATACTTGGGCTTATAGAAACATTTGGGCGATTGAAGCCCCATTCCTTATTGCTTCATTCTTAATGATCGTTTCTGCAATCGTCTTGTTTGTTCTCATCAAAGAAAACAAGATCGAAGAAGAAATGAAAGATGAACTTGCCCGCGGAGAAGAAGTGGCTGCAACCGTTGATAAAGTCGATGATGATAAGCCAATGACCAAAGCAAATAAAACCATGCTTTTCTTGATTTTAGGCGCTGAATTCTTCTGGTTTATGGCCGATAACGGTATTGGCACCTTTATGGGCAACTACACCGTTTATTATTTAGGTGCTTCCTCATCTAGTAATATGATTAACACGATTGTTGGTGGCCTTGGTTCAGTTCTTGGCTTTGCCCTTGGCGGATATATTGCTGAAAAGATCGGCCGTAAGTGGACGATATTCTCGGGTTTAACACTTTCTGCTGCCGCTTATACTTTATGGGCAATTCTTAGTTTCACCGTTCTTAAGGGATCAGCTGGTTCAGGAACCTTTCCATTCGTTATTTATGTCGTTTGGCTCTTAAAAGGATTTGGAATGTCTCTCGTTCATCTTAATTCCTTCCCAATGGTTGTTGAGCTTTGCTCTTCTAAGAAGATTGGTGCTTTCACTGGGTATTACTACGCTTCTTCAATGGCAGCTCAAACTGTCACCCCAATTGCCTTAGGTTCTCTTCTTTTGATTGACGGATTTACTTTTAACTTCCTTCCTGTTTATGCTCTTTCTTGTTTGGCTGTTTCACTCATTATTTTCTTCTTTGTAAAATCAGTCAAAACAAACAAAGCTGAAATTAAGAAAGGCTTCGAAGCCTTTGATGGAGATGATTGATGCCAGCCATAAATACTCATTATCTTTTTGCTAAGGAACATCTTGAAAGAGGAAATAAGTACCCTCAAGCCTTTATCCTTGCCTCTCAAGGACCTGATCCTTTCTTCTTCTTTGGGCAACTTCCATGGAAAAGAAAGGGGAGAGAAAATCGTTTAGATATCAATAAGTTTGGTACAGGGCTTCATCATCAAGACATCACGGATATCTATGTTGCAATGCTTAGATATGCTAAAGATTCTCCTGATAAAGAATTACTTTTCTCCTTTATTAAAGGCTTCTTCCTACATTACGTCTTAGATAGAAACTGCCATCCTTATGTATTTTCTAAAACCGGTTTCTCCGATGATAAGGAAATGAAGAAATTCTATTCTTCTTGTCATACGAAGTTTGAATCCGCGATCGATGAAATACTTGGTTTAAGGGATGCTTCCTGGGAAGAAAGCGTATCTTATTGTTTAAAAATCGATGATGAAAGCTTAATGAAAATCAGCAAAATGATCTATGTTGCTAATTCTCAAACAGATAAATATCCATCATTAACGGAAGATTCGTATTTCAAATCAGTTTATGATTACAAAAACACGATGAAATTCATCAATAAGCCTCATCATTTTAAAAGGTTCCTTACTCGTTTATTTGGCAAATATACCTTGCCTTATTCCCTTAATTACCCAAGAAGTATTCAAAAAACCTATGGTGATCTAGATTTCTTGAATGAAAAACATGAAGCTTGGCCTGATCCATTTACTGGCGAAGAAAGACATGAATCTTTCTTGGATTTAGAGGAAAAGGCCTTCGAAGACTATCTTAAGGTCCTTCCTTTGCTTGAAAACGAAATATCAGGTTTAGAAAGAAAAGAAGAAATCCGCGAATGGGTCAATTCCATAGACCATAATGGCGGAAAAGTCGGTGCCAAAATGAAATATATGGCTCCAGTATTCTCTAAATAGAGAATATTTAACATTTTGCCTTTTATCCCATACAATATATGCGTATGGGATTTTTTCGTAGAGGATTTTGGCAAAAGATAGTCATCTATTTCTTGGTTATTCTTGAATTTTGCCTAGCGGCATTCTTTATTTTCAGATGGGTAAACGATGGCCTAAATAGTAATGCAGGCATATCTTTTCTTATCACAATAGAAGTTATTAATGCCGTTTTGGGGTTGATGATAACCTTATCTGGATCTGAATCGTCTTATAAGATTGCTTGGTTATTTATTGTTGGAATGTTGCCGATAATCGGGACATTGTTATATTTGTTATTCGCCCATAAGTACCGCACAAAAAGGCAAAAGAGATATTTCCACGAATATTTTTCTGTTATCAAACACGGGGAAAAACAAAAAGAAATTGATGAGCTTGCTAAAGAAAAAAGCGTTGCTGCATCAAGAACCGCAACATATTTAGAGAACGCGACAAATGCCGTTTTATATGGTAAAAGCGAGGTCTCTTATTTCCCATTTGGCGAGGATATGTTCCCAAAGATGCTTGAGGATTTAAGAAAAGCAAAACACTATATTTTCATCGAATATTTCATTATTACCCCTGGAAAGATGTGGGATGCAATTCTTGAAATTCTTAAAGAAAAAGTCAAAGAAGGAGTGGATGTCCGTGTTATGTGGGATGATGTCGGAAACGCTTCATCAACCCCAGTCCTTTATGATGTGGAATTAAATAAAATGGGAATAAAAGCCAGGGTTTATGGCAAAATTCGTCCTGTAATCGACGTTCGTTATTCTCAAAGAGATCACCGTAAAATTATGGTTATTGATGGCTATATTGGTTATACAGGTGGAGTTAACCTTGCTGATGAATATATCAATGTTAAAGATAGATTTGGTGTATGGAAGGATAACGCCATAAGAGTAGAAGGCGAAGCTGTATATGGCTACACTCTTCTTTTCCTAGCTACTTGGAATACGAACTTCGACCCAAAGAATGTCATAGATTATAATTATTACAAGCCTGCAACATATCTCCCTGAGGAAGATAAGACATTAAAAAGCGACATTCTTGTTCTCCCTTATGGTGATGTTCCTTATGCAGATCACCCAGCAGGGGAAGGCGGATATTTATCAATCATTAATAACGCCTCAGAATACGTTTATATTACGACCCCATATCTTGTTCCTTCGGAAAAAATCATTAATTCCTTAGTAATGGCCGCACTTTCTGGTGTTGATGTCAGAATCATCACCCCAGGTATTCCTGATAAGAAAGCCGTCTATCAATTAACAAGGTCATATTATGGCCAACTTCTTAAAGCAGGTGTCAAAATCTACGAATTCAAAGAAGGCTTCATTCATGCTAAAACCTTTGTTTCCGATGGTAATTTATCGACCGTTGGCACTATAAACCTTGATTTCCGCTCCTTATATCTTCACTCAGAAAACGGAACTTTGCTTATTGGCGAAAGCTTAGCAAAAGAAATTACCGACGATTTCAATTACACGTTATCTAGATGCGAAGAAATAACCTACGATAAATGGTTCGGTTGGAGGAGAAGGATGAAATTCATTTGGGCAATCTTACGAATTTTCGCCCCATTCTGTTAGTATGAATATCTTTGAAACGTTTTATTGCCGCACATATCAATTCTTCCTTAATAAGATTGCGATGCCTTTTATTCACTTTCCTGAACAAGAACTTTTTGAAGGAAAAGGAAGTTTGCTAAAATTACCGGTATTTTTGAAGGAAAAAGGTTATAAGAAACCATTTTTAGCTGTTTCTAATAGTGTTTCAAAAACCGATTATTACCAGCAATTCCTTGCTATTTTAAAAGAAAACGGTCTAGAAATCGTCGAATTTAAAGAGATAAAACAAAACCCGGAATTTGATGTAATTGAGAGGGCGGCTAAGATTGCTAAAGAGAATAAAACTGATTCGATAATTGCTTTGGGTGGCGGTTCGGTGATTGATACTGCAAAAGCGGTTGGCGCTCTTTTAGCAAATAAGAATTCTTCCTTAGCGAGTTTTAAAGGCCTCTTAAAAGTTCGTAAAAGATATCCAATGCTAGTGGCAATTCCTACAACAGCCGGAAGTGGTTCTGAAGCAACCATAGCCTCAGTTATCACAAACCCAAAAAACAAAGATAAGTTTGCGATAAATTCCCCAAAAATCTTGCCACAGATTGTCGTTTTGGACGATGAATTATTAAGAAGTCTTCCAAAAAGAATAATTGCTAATACGGGTATGGATGCCTTAACTCATGCCTTAGAGGCGTATTTAGGAAACGCTTTGACGCTTGAAACAAAAGAAGATGCCATCGAAGCAATCCTTCTCATTAACAAGTCTTTATTGGCATTTTATGAAGACTCAAATAACGACGTCGCAAGAAAAGATATGCTCAAAGCCTCCTACCTAGCTGGCAAGGCCTTTACTAGGTCTTATGTTGGCTATGTACACGCTATCGCTCATTCTCTTGGTGGAGAATATGGTCTTCCTCATGGCTATGCAAATGCCGTAATTCTTCCTCATATTCTTCGAAAATATGGCGAAAAAGCGTCTAAAAAGTTGTTCTATCTAGCAAACTTAATTAAACTAGATACTGATGAGAGCAATAGATATGCATTTATCGAATATGTGGAATCTCTAAATGAGAAAATGGGAATCCCAAAGACCTTTGATAATGTGATCAAAGATGAAGATGTTCCTTTTCTTAGCAAACATGCTGCAAAAGAAGCAAACCCTCTTTATCCTGTACCAAAAGAGTTAAGCGAAAAGGAACTAGGCGAAGTAATCAAGGAGCTAAAAAGCAAATGACAATCGAAAGCAAACAAATCTCTGAAGCGACATTTCTCACAATAAAAAACGAAGTTGGAATGGAGGTTACTCTTTCTAGTTTTGGGGCTGGCATATACCAAATCTTAATCGATGGGGAACCGATGCTTGCTGGCTATAAGGACTATAATCTTTGGATGAATGACTTAGGATACCACGGCAAATGCGTAGGTAGAATTGCCGGTCGTATACCAAACGGTCTTCTTAAACTTGGCGATAAAACCTACCAATTAGACCAAAATGAAGGAAGCACAACTCTCCATGGTGGAAAAGGAGGATTCTCCTTTAGAAACTTCAATGTTGATATTTCTAGCCTTAAAGGGATGACAAACGTAGATTTCTACTATGTTTCTAAGGACTTAGAAGAAGGCTTCCCAGGTGAGGTTACCCTTAGAGTCAGATATATAATTCCAGAAAAAGAAAGAAAGCTTCGTATTGAATTTAAAGTCGTTTCCAAAGAAGAAACTCCAATTGATCTAACAATCCATTCCTATTTCAACCTTGGCGGAAACGAAGACATTCTTAATGACACGTTAACAATAGACGCCAACGAGATTCTTACTTATCACGATGTTGCATTGCCTGATAAATATATCGAAATTCCTTCCTTTGCAAATCTAAACGAAGGAAAGAAAATCAAAGATGTAATTAGCAACTCTTTCTTCGATAAAATCGGAGGATTAGATAATGCCTTCCATAGAGAAGGAAGAAACAAAGAGAATGCTCATTTAAGCTTGGAGAATGAAAAATATAAATTAATCCTTCATTCTTCATATGATGATGTTGTTATCTATACAAGCAACTGCCCCCCATTTGGCGGAGAGTTGAATAACGGAAGAAAACTTGAAAAACATTCTTCTGTGGCAATTGAGCCTGAATATAAATCCCTCTCATTCCAAGAGATGCTTGTTAAAGAAGGGGAAGCCCAACGTAATTACATTGAATATGAATTCATAAAAAAGGAGTAGGAAATATGATTGAAAAGACAATTGATGAACTCATTTATTATGCGAAGACTCATTTAGAGTTAGACGCGGAAGATGAAACGTATTTTAAAAATACCTTGCTTCACCTTTTTGAAAAGGATTCACCTTATAACGGAGAAATCGACAAAGAAAAAATCGCTAGCTTAGAAGTGCCAGATTCCTTGATTCAAGAAATCATCGATTTTGAAGTCAAAGAAAATGGGCTTAGCGAAGAAGAAGCCTTCTTAAAAGCAGACTTCGTCTTTGGTCTTTTATCCCCTCGCCCAAGCAAAATCAACGAAGAATTCGCTCTTTTAGAGAAAGATAGCGATAGAAAAGCCTTAGATTATCTATACGACGTCTCAATTAAAAACGGCTATTTCCAAAAGACAAAAGTTGAGCAAAATCTTGAATGGAACGCCTCATATTCTGATGGACCAGCGTTAAAGATAACAATTAACCTTTCTAAGCCAGAGAAGAATAATAAAGATATTGCTAAGCTTTTAACAAAAGTCTCTTCAGATTATCCAAAGTGCCGTTTATGCCATGACAACTTAGGTTTCTATGGCGACGCAAAACATCCAGCACGCGGAACAATCCGTTTTATTCCTCTTACGCTTGCTAACGAGAAATGGTATCTCCAATATTCACCTTATGGCTATTTTAGCCAACATAGCATCTGCTTCAAAGATGAACATTCCCCAATGCGTATTGAGCATAAGACATTCGTAAGACTACTTGATTTCGTCGATAAATTTCCTTCTTTCTTCATGGGTTCGAATGCTGATCTCCCGATTGTTGGTGGTTCAATACTTGACCATGAACATTTCCAAGGTGGCCTTCCAGTCTTGCCAATCTTCTCAGCCAAAAACAAAGAAAAAGTCTTTGAATCTAAAGAAGGCAGCAAGGTTTCTATCCTTGATTTCTATGTTACGGCCTTAAAGATAGAAGGAACGAATAAAGAAGACGTCATCTCTCTTGCCGATAAAGTCTTAGAAAAATGGATTCCATATAACGATTTAGAAAATGACATTATTGCTAGCGAAGACGGAGTTAGACATAACACGATAACACTTATTTCCCGTAAGAAAGATAACGAATACAATCTCTATCTCTTATTAAGAAATAACCGTTGTAACGAGGAATATCCAGACGGCATCTTCCATGCTCATCCAGAATATTTCAATATCAAAAAAGAGGGTATTGGTCTTATTGAAGCAGCTGGCCTATTCATCTTACCAGCCCGTTTAAAAAGACAAATCGAAGAGGCTAAGGAGTCTGCAACCCTCTCTAAAGAGGAATATCTTGCCAAATTCCCTGATATGAAAGACTTCGAAAATATGATTGAAGCAATCAGATCTGGCGAAACTGCCGAAGGATATATCAATAATGTTTGCCAAGGAATCCTTAGAAATGTTGCCGTATTCAAAGATAACGAAAAAGGCAATGAAGGCTTACATAAATTCATAAAAGAAACGTTTGGAGAATAAGAAAATGGGAAAATTCACACAAATAGATAAGATATTCGAAAAAGAATACGGATATCCAAATACAAGACATTTCGTCTCTTATGGTAGATTAGAAATCATCGGCAACCATACCGATCACCAAAGAGGACATTGCATTGTTGCAACCTGCTCTCAAGGTATTAAGGGTGCCGTTAAAGAAAGAGATGATGGAATCATCAAATTCTATTCCGAAGGCTATGGTTCCTTTGAAGTCGATGTTAACAAAATCGAAGTCAAGAAAGAAGAAATGGGACGTCCAATTTCTTTAGTCAAAGGCGTTCTTAAAGGTTTACAAAACTTTGGCTATAAGATTGGGGGTTTTGATTCTGCAATCATCTCCGATATCTATAAAGGCGCTGGCGTATCTTCCTCAGCCGCTTTCGAGCTTTACGTTGCTGAAGTGGAGAATGTGCTCTATAACGGTGGCAAAATCTCCAAAATTGATAAAGCAAGAATAGGACAGTTTGCCGAAAACGTTTATTTTGGCAAAGCCAGTGGCCTTTTAGATCAATGCGGTTCTTCCTTTGGCGGAGTTTGTTTCTTAGACTTCTCAGATTTAACAAACCCTAAAGTCGAACCATTGCCATTCCCATCATGGAAAATGAAAATATACATCGTAAATCCTGGCTCTTCTCACGCTGGCCTTTCCGATTTATACTCCGAAATGCCAAACGACATGAAGGATGTTGCTAGAAGCGTTTATCACAAAGAAGTCCTTTCTGAAGTTCCTCTTGAAGAGTTCTACCAAAAGATTCACGTCGTTTTGATGGATGATAGAGCAAGACTTAGAGCTTTGCATTATGTTGGTGAAGATAAACGTGTCCAAAGATGTAAAAAAGCCTTCAAGAAAGATAATTTCGATTGGTTTTTGGAACTTGAGAAAGAAAGTGAACTCTCACAAATGGCCCTTTTACATAACGTCATGATCAGAAGAAACTATTCTTCTTCCCCTCTTGAAGCGGTTGAAAGAGCCTCCCTTTTCCTTGAAAGAGGCTCAGCCCGTGTTATGGGTGGAGGACTTGCAGGATCAATCATTTGTTTCGTTCCAGAAGAAGAATGTGGTCGTTTCGTCGAAGGAATGAGAAAATATTACCCAAAGAAGAACATCGTTGAGGTTTCTATACCACAAGATGGTGCTCATGAAGAATAAATAAGATGAAAAAAGTTTGCCTCGTCTCTTTAGGATGCGCTAAAAATCTCGTTGATTCCGAGATGATTTTGGCGATGTTTCCTCTAACTTCCTATACTTTATCCGCTTCGCCAATAGATGCCGATTTAATCATCGTTAACACCTGTGGCTTTATCGAAGATGCCAAAAAAGAAGCCATCGATACAATCCTTGAAATGGCTAAATATGATGCAAAACTTGTTGCAGTCGGGTGTTTCGTCGAAAGAAATCTCGATGAATTAAAAGAAGCAATCCCTGAAGTTAACCTTTGGGTCCCTTTAAAGGAATATTCTTCTTTGCATACGAAAATCGGTGAATTAATCGGAGAAAACGATCTTTTACCTATCTCTCCACTAAGAAGAGTCATTTCAACCTCATCTTACTCAGCTTATCTTCGTATTTCCGATGGATGCGACAACATGTGTGCTTTCTGCGCTATTCCTTATATAAGAGGAAGGATGAAATCCCGTCCATTAGAAGAAATCATCCAAGAAGCAAAGAATCTTCGCAAAGATGGCATAAAGGAAATATCTCTAGTCTCACAAGATCCTATGCATTATGGCAAGGATTTTCCAGATCATAAACCGGATATGCTGACTTTGATGAAAGAACTAGATTCCTTAGGCTTCTATTCCATCCGTTTACTCTATCTATATCCAGAAGAAGTAACCGATGAAGAATTAGATTTTATCGCCTCTTCAAAGAGCATTGCTCCATATTTTGATGTCCCGATTCAATCCGCTTCAGATCATGTCTTAAAAGAGATGAACCGCCATGGAACGGTCGAAGATATGCGTACTCTTTTTAAGAAAATTCGTGAAAAGATGCCAAAAGCCATCTTAAGAACAACTCTTATTGCAGGTTTCCCTAACGAATCCGAAGAAGATCACCAAGAAACCTTATCCTTTATAAAAGAGGTTCGTTTCGATCATCTTGGGGTCTTTACCTACTCTAGAGAAGAAGGAACAGCCGCATATAAGAGAAAGAATCAAGTTCCTGAAGAAATCAAAAAGGAACGTTATAACGAACTAATGGAAACTCAGCGCGAGATTTCTTTCTCGATGAATAAGGCACATATTGGCGAAATAATGGAAGGTATCGTCATTGGTTACGATCCAATGAAGAAGATGTATTCTCTCCGTTCTTATTGGAATGCGCCTGACGGAATCGATGGAAATATCTATTTCAAGTCTGAAAAGAAACTCATCGAGGGGGAAATAACCCACGTAAAAATCCTTAAAGCAGGGGTCTATGACCTTTTAGGCGAGCTAAGTGAGTAAATAACTAGTTTTTTTCTTGCATTGATATCTCTAATTATCTATAATCATTTTCGCCGATAAGGCATGCCCCGCTAGTTAAACGGTATAACGGAACCATGGTAAGGTTCAATCCGTAGTTCGACTCTGCGGCGGGGCACCAGTAAAAATGCACGCTTCATGGTAACTGCTATGGAGCTTTTTCTTTATAATATTTGAAGACTATGAAAAATGAACGAGCAATAGATGATGAGATAAGGCTTATTCCATATTATCGGAATGATGAGGTTTCTCTTCCTTGGTATCAAAACCTAGAAGTCTGCAAGCAAGTGGATAATCGCGATACTCCATATGATATAAAACTTCTTCATAATATGTACGATTACCTTTGTGAAAGAGGCGATTGTTTCTATATCGAATATAAAGGAAACCTTGTTGGTGATGTTTCCTTACGTAACGATGGGGAATTAGCGATAGTGGTCTCTAAAGAATTTCAAAACAAGCATATTGGGAGAAGATGTATCCAAGAGATGATAAAACTCGCCAAAGAAAAGGGAATGACAGCTTTGAAAGCAAATATATATTCCTTCAACAAGCAAAGCAAACACATGTTCATTTCTATCGGTTTTAAGCAAATTTCCGATGAATGGTACGAATATGAAATTTAGGAAACAGCGATAAATTCTTAATTTTTATTCCTGAAATGACAACAAATGACAACAAAAATAAAAAATGACAACAAATGACAACAGATAACAACAGATGACAACAAAATAACATTGTGCTAAACTCTTGCTGAGGAAAGAAAATGAAACAATATACGAGCCCATTTAACATCTCATTTGGCGAACAACCAAAATGCTTCATCCCAAGAAATAACGAGTTTGAGGAAATTGTCACTGTATTTTCCTCACCAGATCCGAGAAGTAAGGTTTTTCTTATTGGGGGACCAAGAGGCTCAGGAAAGACCGTTTTGCTTTCGGAAATCAAAGCCTACTTTGACGAGAAAGATGATTGGGTAACAATTGATTTAAATCCATTTCTTGATATGTTAGAGCAATTTGCCTCTAAATTATATTCAGAAGGTAAAATGAAACATCTATTTTTAAAAGCGGATTTTTCTTTCTCTTTCCAAGGCTTGTCTTTTTCTATTTCTGGCGAAAATCCAGTAACTGATGTTACTTCGTTAATAAAGGTGATGCTCAAATATTTGAAAAAGAAAGGTAAACGCGTTCTTATTACGGTGGATGATATTTCAGGAAACGAAAAAATGAAAGCGTTTATTCAAACCTATCAATCCTTTATAAGAGAGAAGTTCGATATCTTCTTATTAATGACAGGACTTTATGAGAATGTTTCCAACATTACGAATAACGAGAATTTAACCTTCCTTTTACGTGCGCCAAAGATATATTTGCCAAAGCTTAGCTTAAGAGAAATTGCTCTTTCCTATCAAAAACAGCTTTCTGTTAGTTTTGATGATGCGATAAAGATGGCTAAATTAACCAATGGCTATGCCTATGCTTATCAACTTTTAGGTGATCTTCTTTATCGTTCGGAAAATAGAATGATTAATGAAGAAATACTTGCTGATTACGATTCATCTTTGGAAGAAAACGTCTATGCAAAGATTTGGTCTTCTCTTCCTAGGAGTCAGCAAATTTTTGCCTACGCTTTATCCTCATCAAAAACTGGCGACATCAAAGACATAATTTCTTCAACCGGTTTTTCTAATTCGGCAATTCAGGTTTATAAGAAAAGAATGGCTTTAGCGGGCGTTATTGACGTTTCGACAAGGGGCAAAGTCGAGTTTTTATTACCAAGATTTAAAGAATTTGTCGAATTTCAAAAAACAATAGAAGAAATATAAAGTTATCATTACCGAACAAAATTACATATTTCTCTTGAAAAATATAGAAATATAGTTGATAATTTCTAACGTAGATGATCCTCTGAGGAGGCTCTACGACGCTCATATTTCTTGAGTGGTTTCCGTTAGGAGCCACCTTTTTATTTATTTAGGAGGAAGAAATGAAAGAAATCGATGCCGTAAAAGAGATATTAGAGCCTGTTTTAGAAAAGGAAGGCTATTCACTATACGACGTTAACCTTACTAGAGACTCAGATGGTTTAACCCTTCATGTCTTCATTGATCGAGATTCACCAATCTCCCTTGATGACATTGTTTCAGTAAGTGACATCATCAATCCTTTGCTCGACAAAGAAGATCCAATTCCTGGAGCATATACGCTCGACGTATCTTCCTTGGGAGCAGAAAAACCAATTTCTCTAGATAAAATCGAGAAATACGTTGGAAATTACGTAAATTTCCATCTCTCTCATCCTTATAAAGGAGCAAACACTCTTGAAGGGGATCTCCTAAAGGCTGATGAGAATGAAGTGACCCTTGGAGTCAGAGATAAATCCAAGACAAAACAAGTTATTCTAAAACGTGACACAATTGATAAAGCACGTTTAGCAATTAAATTCTAATAGAGGGAAAACTATGAATGTTGAACAATTTAAAGATGCAGTTAACGCGATAGCCGATGCTAAAGGCGTTAGCTACCAAGCCGTCATCAACGCTTTGC
The DNA here is from genome assembly GCA_963657245.1 of Lachnospiraceae bacterium. GTDB lineage: Bacteria > Bacillota_I > Bacilli_A > RFN20 > CAG-826 > UBA4951. The sequence continues at coordinate 81,702 of CAVKLJ010000007.1, read as the reverse complement.
ATGATGCCTTAGTTGTCGCTTACACCCGTTATTTAAAAGGTGGAGCAGACGCACGTGTCGAAGTCAATATCGATGACAAAGAAGGACATGTCACCATCGCTCAAGTCAAAAAGATCGTTGAGGATGTCCAAGATGACTATCTTGAAATTTCTCCAGAAGATGCCGAATACGACGCTGAAGATAAGATCGATGCCATCAAAGAAGACCTTTCTTTCATGAAATCACGTAATAACGGTGATAAGAAAGAAGAAATGAGAAACCTTATCTCCTTAATCGAAGAAGAAAAGAAGAACATCAAAGTCGGTGGAGATTATCGTATATACTGCCCATTTGAAACTCTTTCTAAGGTTACAACCGCCTCCTTCCGTACCGTCTTAACCCAAAAGATTGCTGAAGCAGGTCACGAAGTTCTTTATGAAATCTATAAAGACCACATTGGTGAACTTGTTACAGGAACCGTCGAAGCAGTCTCTGGATCTAGCGTTACTGTTAACATCGGTAAAGGTACGACCGAACTTTATAAAGAAGACTTAATCGGCGATGAAGACTTCAAACTTGGTGATATCATCAAAGTCTATATCGAAGAAGTCAAACAACCAAAAGAGAACGAAAACAATCCTCAAAAAGGTGCTCAAATCAAAGCAACTCGTTCCACAGAAGGTTTCTTAAAGAGACTCTTTGAAGAAGAAATCCATGAAATATATGATGGCACTGTCGTTATTAAAGGAATTGCCCGTCGTGCAGGCGTTAGAAGCAAGGTCGCAGTCGCCTCGACAAATGATGACGTCGATCCAATTGGCGCATGTATCGGACAAGGCGGAAGCCGTATCCAAAAGGTCGTTGGCCAATTAGGAAATTCTAAGTTCAAAGAGAAGATTGATATCATCCCTTATAGCGATTATCTCCCATTATATCTTGCTGAAGCCATGCGTCCTGCAAGTGTTCTTGGCGTGAAGATTGTTGATGAAAATTCTCTTCCTCATCCAACCGCAGCCGTTGTTATTGATGATGATCAATATGCCACAGCCATCGGTAAGCGCGGATCAAACGCTTCTCTTGCTAATAAATTAACCGGATGGAATATCCGTGTTTATAAGAAGAGTGATGCTGAAGCAGAAGGCCTTGAATTCACTCCATTAGAGGAAATTGAAAACACCGCCAAAGAGCTTAAGAAAGCCAAGAGCCGTGAAGAATATGCAAAACGTTCTGCCGAAGAGCTTGCAACTAAGAGTGCTGATGCGACCCCAATCGATACCACACCAGTCATGCCAGAAATCGATGAAGATGATGTCGAACTTGAAGAAAGCGTCACTCCTGAAGTTGAAAATGTTGCTCCAGTCGCTCCAGAAAAACCAGTTGAGCAACCAGCTCCAGTAAAGGTTGAAGAACCAGTTGCTCCAGAAAAACCAGCCAAAGTCGTTGAAACAACAGAAGTTAAGACCACAAAAACTCTCGATGAACTCGAGAAGGAACTTAATAATTCCAACGAAAAGAAAGAAACAAAGAAAGGCAATAGCAAATTCGGCAAGAGCAAACGCCCACATAACATCTCTGATACAGAGGTTGCTCATGTTGCACCAAGCGAAGTTCCAGCATCCGAAGCCATGCCGATCTATTCTGATGAAGAATTAGCCGAAATCGAACAAGAGGAAAATGAGGCCATGCAAAATGATGATGACTCCATTGACTACGATGATTTCGATGAATACTACGACGATAACAAATAGTCGTAACTGATATAAAAAGAGGTAGAGAAATGAATAAAGATCCACGTTTAGGTTTATTAGGCTTGCTTTATGTATCCCAAAAAGCCATTATCGGGACTGATTTCATTTCTCACCTTGATAAAGTTAAGCTTGTTGTTATGGCCAATGACCTAACATCAGGCCAAAGCGAAATGATTCGCAAAAAAATTCATTCTCGTCACATTCCAACAGATTCAAGTTTCTCATCTGAAGAACTAGGAAATGCCCTTGGACATGGCGAGATTAATTTCATTGGCATTACCGATAAAAAGTCGGCTATGTCATATATAAGTAAATCTTTGAAAGGGGCAAAACATGAAGAAAAATAACCAATTCGTCTCTAAAAAAGACAATAATGGCCATTCGCGTCAGGCCAATTTTGACTCGCGTCCATTCCAAAAGAAAAAAGATGATTACGCAAAGGTAAATGGTGGAGTTTTCATTTATTCGAAACCTCTCTCCGTTTCTGAACTATCTAAAGCAATCAACGTTCCAGTCAACGCCATCATTAAGTTCTTATTTATGAACGGAAAGATGGTCACGATCAACCAAATGCTTGATGATGAAACAATCGGTACAATCTGCTTGGAATATAACTATGACTTCAAGAAAGAAAAGGTTGTCGATGCAGAGCATTTTGAAGATCTTGAGATTGAAGATGATCCTGCAGATTTAAAAGAGAGAGCACCTATAGTTACAGTCATGGGCCATGTTGACCATGGTAAAACTTCCATCATCGATGCTATCCGTCATTCAAATGTTGCTGGAGGAGAAGCGGGTGGAATTTCTCAAGCAATTGGTGCTTATCAAAAAGAAGTGCACGGCAAAAAGATAACAATCATCGATACTCCAGGGCACGCAGCCTTTACCGCAATGCGTGCAAGAGGAGCCGATGTTACCGATATTTGTGTCCTTGTTGTTGCCGCTGATGATGGTGTTATGCCTCAAACTATTGAAGCTATCAACCACGCTAAAGCAGCTAATTGCCAAATCATTGTTGCGATCAACAAAATGGATAAGCCAGGTGCAAATCCACGTCGCGTTAAAGAAGAACTCATGCAACATGATATCTATGGCGAAGAATATGGTGGAGATGTTTTGATGGTCGAAGTCTCAGCCAAGACTGGCATGGGTTTAAATGACCTCCTTGAAACAATCCTTCTTAAAGCCGAAATGATGGAACTTAAGGCTAATCCAAATCGTTATGCGATTGGTACAGTTCTTGAGGCAAATCTCGATAAAGGCGAAGGACCTAAAGCTACTCTCTTAGTCCAAAATGGCACATTAAGAAGTTCAGACTATGTCGTAGTTGGTGATATTTACGGAAAAATCCGCCGTATGACCAACGAATTTGGCGCCGTCCTTAAATCAGCTGGCCCATCAACTCCAGTTGCAGTCACCGGTTTAAGCGCCGTCCCATCTGCTGGTGATCGTTTTATGGCCTTCCCAACCGAGAAAGAAGCTAAAGAAATCGCCGAAAGAAGAGCTCTTGCCAATAAGGAAAAAGCTCAATCTGGAACGGCTGCAATGTCTCTTGAAGACCTAAATAACCTCGTTAATGCCGGTAATATTCAAAACATTAACGTCATTGTCAAAGCAGATACAGATGGTTCAGCAGAAGCCTTGAAAGCATCCTTAGAAAAACTTTCTAACGATCAAATCAAGATCAAGGTCATTGCTGCCCAAGCTGGTGCGATAAACGATACCGATATTCTTTTAGCCCAAGCTTCTGGTGCTTTGATTTATGCTTTTAACATCCGCCCAGACGCCCGTATTGCCCAAAAGGCTGCGGAAGCGCATGTCGAAATCAGACCACATCGTATCATCTACGAATTAATCGATGAAATGACAAACCTTATGAAGGGTATGTATAAATTCGAAAAAGTGGAAAACGTCACCGGGCAAGCGGAAATCAGACATATCTATAAGATTTCTCGTGTTGGAACTGTTGCTGGCGCATACGTCACAAGTGGCTTAATCAAATCTGGCGAAAAGATTCGTCTTTTACGTGCAGGTGTCATTACATATGAAGGAAAGTTTGGCTCTTTGAAACGTTTCAAAGACGATGTTAAAGAAGTCAAAGAAGGATATGAATGTGGTTTTACCATTGAAAACTATAACGACATTAAAGAAGGAGACATCATCGAAGGATATGAGATGGTGGACAAGAAATAATGGCGCAGAGAATTGGTAGAATCAAAGCCTTGATCGCAAGAAATATCTCCGATATTCTTACTTTTGAGCTTAAGAATCCAAAAGTAGGTTTCACCTCGGTAAACCATGTCGATATCAATTCTGATAATTCCTTAGCTAAAGTCTACGTTTCCTTTATCAATGCAAAAAATCCAGAGAAGCATATTGAAGAACTTAATCGTTGCAAAGGCTTTGTTCGTTCTTCTCTTGCTAAACGCATGGATCTTTATAAAGTTCCTGATATCATCTTCATTTACGATTCTCGTTTTGATGATGAGGCAAGGATGAACGCTCTTCTTGAAAAAGAAGCAAGAGACATTGAAGAAGCCAAAAAGGGTAAGTAGTCAAAACCCCCTCATTTAATAACGAAAAACGCCCCATGATACACTAACATGGGGTTTTCTTTTGGCTTAAATTCCTTAAAAATCTGATATTGTTTCGATAGAATCTAAATTATTTCGTTTTTCGAATATAATGAATTCCCTTGAGGGAGTAATCTTTCTTCTTTTCAAAGGAAGTTGCTATAGCAATTTCTTTTCTAGCGCCAGATAAAATGAATGTCGCTGGAATACATTTACGGGAAATTCCTCTTACTAATTCATTTATGGCAAGAGTTTGGGCTTGCTTAGGACCAGTTAGATTGAAAATCTCATAAATATGGTTACGAACCAATCTATAAGAAATTTCTCCGACTTTTTTATGTTCATGGAGGATTAAGAAATCAATTTCGTTTTCTTTTGCTTTCTTTGTGGATATCAAAGATTGTCTCATATCATTTAGAGTCGTCATTTGTTTTAATGAATATGAGCTATCTTCTAAGCATGAAGTCTCTAAATAGTTGAAAGGCAATTCCATTGAATTGTAATTGAGCAAGGATTTAGCAACGTTTTTGCGATATTCAGGGTTTTTCTTATATAAATCAGATAAGATGTTTTTAACGTTTTCTCTTTCTGTTTGATGATTGGCGGGGCAGCCGAGTTCAAAAACGGGGAGGTTCAACTCAGTTACCAATCCTCTTAATTCTTTTTCTTCGACATTTATTAAAGGGCGGATGAAAGTAATTCCTTCTTCTTCCCAAAGCATTTTTGGAGTGAAAGTGGAGATTTTCCCACTATGAAGAACGTTCATCAATAAAGTTTCGACCAGATCATCATGATGATGAGCGAAAGCAATCTTATTCGCCTTAAGTTCTTTTGCTACGTCTTTTATCGCAGCCTTTTTCATTCTTGAACATAATGAGCAAGAAAGATGCTTGCCTTCTTTGGTGTGTGAAAGAAGCGCAGGATAAACAAACGTTGCATCGACGATTTTTAATTCATATCCCAAAGAAGAGACGAAATCTTTTAATGTTGAAAAATCATATTCCTCTTTGAAACCAAGATTCAAAAGAACTGGGTAAATCTTAAAATCCTTTTTCGCAAATCTTCCGTATAAGGATAAAGCGTACAATAATCCCAAAGAATCTTTTCCGCCTGAAACCCCGATAACTATTCTATCCCCATTATCAATCAGGGAATAACTGGTATCTGCATTTCTTAGGGCAGAGAGTATGTTTTTTAAATGGTATGATGTCATCGAATTATTTTAACGTATTTTTCTTTAGAAATCTCGAAATAATGCCCTTTTCATTTGGAAAAATAGAACATCGCAAGACCAAATGATGGGTCACATATATGTGCAAATGAAGCCCTATTATTTTATAATTATCCCATGAAAAACGATGGAATATTAATAATAAATAAAGATAAAGGGCTAACCTCTAGAAATATCGATAACAAGATAGGAAAAATTTTTAACACAAAGAAAGTTGGGCACCTAGGAACCCTTGATCCTTTTGCGACAGGATTACTAGTTATCGGAGTTAATAAAGGAACGAAATTCTTACAATATCTTGATGATTCAAGAAAATCATATGTGGCAACCCTTAAATTAGGCGTTAAGACTTCTTCTGGTGATCCAGAAGGAAAGATAATCGAAACTAAGGATGCGCCAAAACTAAGCGAAGAAGAAATCAAGAACGTTCTATCCTCTTTCCTTGGTGATGGAGAGCAAATTCCTCCGATGCAATCGGCAATAAAGATTGATGGAGTGCCTCTATATAAGAAAGCCCATAAAGGAATAGAAGTTGAAAGAAAACCTCGTCACATTCATGTTTTTGATATGAAACTCATTTCATATAAAGATGATGTCATTACTTTTTTAGCTGATGTATCGCGTGGAACTTATATTCGTGTTTTAGGAGAAGATGTTGCCAAAAAACTAGGTACGATCGGATATTTGACTTCCTTAGATAGAATAACTTTAGGAAATTTCAAAATTGAGGATGCAGTATCTATCGATTCATTAAATGAAGATTCCCTTGTTGAGCCAAGTAAATATCTCACTCAATTTGAAAGATACGAAATAGAAGATGAAGATGATCTTCGCGATGTTTATAACGGAGTGATGCTTTATGTTGGCAAAGATCTTGGCGAAAAGATTTTGCTTACTAATAAAGGCAAGGCCATTGCTATATACAAAAAGGTGCTAGATACCCTTGCCTATAAGCCAGAAAGAGGCCTCTTTTGATGGAAAAAATATTTTTTGAAGCAGGGCAAGAAGTTAAGGAACTAACTAATGGGGCTTTGTTACTTGGCTATTTTGATGGAGTCCATAAAGGTCATCAAAAATTAATCGAAAAAGCCAAAGAATCTTCCTCATTAACTGGTGTTCTCTTATTTGACGCAAATCTTGCTAATCTCATTCCTGGAAGTGGAAAAAAAGTTAAAGAGCTAACCTCACTAGAAGAAAAGATCGAATTATTCGAATCTTTTGGAATAGATAGGGCATATATTATTCATACGGACTTGGCTTTTCTAGGCCTTAGAAAAAAGGATTTCATCGAGAAAGTTCTATTAAAAATAAATCCTGCGAAAATCGTTGTCGGAGACGATTACACATTTGGCTATAAAAAAGAAGGGGACGTTTCCTCATTAAGGGAATATTTCGATGTTATCTCTTGTTCTCTTCTTTTAGATGAATATGGCAAAATCTCTACAAGAAATATCGTTTCTTTTATTGAAGAAGGAAAAATAAAAGAAGCGAATTCTGAACTAGGATATATGTATTCACTCTCCGGAAAGGTTATTCATGGCTTTGAAAACGGGAGAAAAATCTCTTATCCAACAGCAAATGTTGAAATTGATGACTCTTATGCCATTCCTAGTGTTGGAGTTTATTCCGGCTATACTGAAATCGATAACAAAAAATATCCAAGCATCATCAATATTGGCAATAATCCAACCGTAGGCAAGCTAAATAAAAATATCCTCGAAAGCCACATATTGAATTTCGATGCAGATATATATAATAAGGATATAAGGGTTTATTTCCTTGATTGGATTAGGGGAGAGAAAAAGTTCTCCTCATTAGATGAGTTAAAATCTCAACTAGATAAAGACAGCGAATATTTCGATAAGTAATCAAAAAGAGCACTCAGCGAGTGCCCTTTTCATTATTTGTTCATTGCTTCTTTTTCAGCTTTTTGATGAGCGTCGAACTTCTTTCTTTCGGATGTATCAAGAATTCTCTTTCTCATTCTGATAACGTGAGGAGTGATTTCGACCAATTCATCAGAGTTGATGTAATCAAGACAGGCTTCAAGAGACATTTTTCTTGGGGCCTTAAGAACGATCATCATTTCGCGAGTAGAGGAACGAACGTTGGTCATTGGCTTAGCTTGAGTGCAGTTAACTGCTAGATCAACTGGATAGCGGTGTTCGCCAACAATCATGCCTTCATAGCAGATATCGCCAGGGACAACGAACATTGTTCCGTGTTCTTCAACCTTTTGTAAAGCGTAGGAAGTAGCTTGGTTTTGTCCTTTATCGGTAGCAACAAGAACGCCAATATTTCTCTCACCAATATCGGTTTTGATCATTGGACGATATTCCTTAAACATGTGGTTGATGATGCCATATCCTTTTGTCATCGTCATGAAGTTAGAGATAAAACCAATAAGGCCACGGGAAGGAATGACATAATTCAAGCGGGTTGTTGTTCCGTTATCGTTCATGTCGGCAAGAGAAGCGCCTCTTTCGCCAAGGGTTGTCATCATATCGCCAACGAATTCGTTTGGAACGTCAATTTGGAGATCTTCGAATGGCTCACATTTGACGCCATCGATGATTTTGGTGATAACTTGAGGTTTGGAAACTTCAAGCTCATATCCCTCACGGCGCATTGTTTCGATTAAAACACCTAAATGAAGTTCGCCACGTCCTGAAACTGTCCATCTTTCGGTATTTGGAATACGGGAGAATTTCAAGGAGACATCTCTTTGAGTTTCTTCGTAAAGCCTTTCTTCAAGGACACGAGCGGTAACTTTTTTACCATCTTGTCCTCTTAAAGGAGAGGTGTTTGTTCCAAATTCCATTTGAAGAGTTGGTTCATCAACACGAAGAGCTGGCAAGGCTTCAAGGCCTTTTGGATCACAAATCGTATCGGAAACACCCATATCGGTTAAACCGGCAATACCGCAGATATCACCAGCTTCGACTTCGCTGACTTCGTTTTTGCTCATGCCATAGAAGGTATAGAGTTTCATAACTTTGAAGTTTGTGGTGGTGCCATCTTTTCTTAAATCCGTAAGGGTATCACCAACGTGAACGCTACCTCTTCTTATCGTGCCAATGCCGATTCTTCCGACAAAATCGTTATAATCGAGTAAGGCTGATTGCCATTGGAATGGAAGGGAAGGATCACATTTTGGAGCAGGAATGTTTTTGATGATTAAATCAAAGAGACAATCCATGCCTGGTTTTTGGGTGCTTGGGTCTGGATCAAGAGAAGAAGTGTTATTTAAGGCAGAGACGTAGCAGACTGGGAATTCAAGCAAATCATCTGGCGCGCCAAGTTCGATTAATAAGTCAAGAACTTCATCAACAGCTTTCTTAGGATCAGCATTTGGACGATCGACTTTGTTAATAACGACGATTGGTTTAATGTGATTTTCAAGAGCGTTTTTCAAAACAAAACGTGTTTGCGGCATCGTTCCTTCGTAAGCGTCGACAAGAAGAAGACAACCATCAACCATGTGCATAATTCTTTCGACCTCGCCTCCGAAATCGGCGTGCCCTGGAGTATCGACGATGTTGATTTTCGTATCATTCCATTTAACAGCGGTAGTTTTGGCTAAGATTGTAATGCCTCTTTCATGCTCTAATGGGTTAGAATCCAACATTCTATCTCTGATTTCTTCATTGTCTCTGAATGTATGAGAAGAAGTTAATAATGAGTTAACGAGGGTTGTTTTGCCGTGGTCAACGTGAGCGATAATCGCGATGTTACGCATATTCATAGTGCTATCCTCCTTGAAAGCGTCTTTAGAATTTTATTCTTACGCGTGCGTAGGCGCAAGAACTTATTAACTTGTAAGCGTTTAACTGGCTAAAATAATCTTTGAAATAAGCAATCCTTGGTTGTAGAATACTTCTTGCGGCATGCCTTTGTTTAGCCACTCTCTTTGACTTAACTTAGACATTGCTAAGACGATTCGGAAGGAGAAAAACACATGTTAACAAAAGAAGAAAAGAACGTCATTATCCAAAAGTACGGAAAAGATCAAAAGGACACTGGTAACACCCAAGTTCAAGTTGCCATCCTCACAAAGAGAATTTCCGAACTCACAGCCCACTTAAAGAAGAACAAAGGTGACGCAGTTGCCAAACGTTCCCTTACTGAGCTTGTTGGAAAACGTCATGCTCTCTTAGCTTATCTCGAAAAGAACGATCACGAAGCATATCTTGCTTTAATCGATTCCTTAAAACTTCGTAAATAAGCTTATATTGCTAGCCTCGTTAATTCGGGGCTTTTTTCTTTAAAAGAAATTTAGCCCTAAGAACTGATATGTGTTACAATCAATCAGTATTACAAAAAAGGAAAATTAAATGAGTAAACAAGTATTCCAAATGGAGTTTGAAGGTCGTCACCTTCAAATCGAAACCGGCGAGATTGCTAAACAAGCCGATGGCGCAGTCTTAGTCCGTTTCGGCGACACAGTTGTCTTATCTACAGCATGTTGTGCCGATGAACCAAAAGGAGGAGATTTCTTCCCTCTTACAGTCGACTATATCGAAAAACAATACGCTTCTGGAAAGATTCCACAAAGCTTCCTTCGCCGCGAAGGTTCCCCAGATGCACATCAAACCTTAAGCGCACGTCTTATCGATCGTCCTATTCGTCCTTTATTCGCTGAAGGATTCCGTAACGAAGTTCAAATCGTTAACACTGTTATGTCATGTGATCCAGCTGCTCCACAAGAGATGGCTGCAATGCTCGGTGCTTCTTTAGCGCTTTGCATTTCTAACATTCCATTCGATGGCCCAGTTGCTGGTGTTGTCGTAGGAAGAATCAATGGCAAGTTTGTCATTGACCCAAGCGTTGAAGAAAAACCTTTAAGCGATATCAACTTAACTGTCGCTGGTACAAAAGAAGCCATCATGATGGTTGAAGCGGGAGCAGATGAAGTTCCTGAAGAAGAAATGCTTGACGCTATCATGTTCGGACATGAAGCCATTAAGAAACTTTGCGCTTTCCAAGAAGAAATCATCAAAGCAGTTGGCAAAGAAAAACGCCATATCGATCTTTATGCACCAGACGAGAACGTTAAAAATGACATCTATTCCCGTATCAACGATCGTATGGTCGATGCTATCGATCACACAATGGATAAGCTTGAAAGACAAGATAAGATCGACGCTTTAAAGAATGAAATCCTTGATGATTATGATGCAAGAGAATATGCAAATGAAAAAGAGCATTCTCAAACCATGCTTATGGTCGAAGACATCCTTGAAGGAATGGTCGCTAAAGAAGTTCGTCGTTTAATCATCGAAGACAAAGTTAGACCAGATGGCCGTAAAGTTGACGAAATCCGTCCTCTTGATGCTCAAATCGATCTTCTTCCAAGAGCCCATGGCTCAGCTATGTTCACACGTGGACAAACGCAAGTTATCTCCACAACAACTTTAGGACCTCTCTCTGATGCTCAAATCATTGATTCTCTTACTGGCGAAGCCGATAAGACCTTCATGCATCAATATAACTTCCCACCATATTCCGTTGGTGAAATCGGAAGAATGGGCCGTCCAGGACGTCGTGAAATTGGTCACGGTGCCTTAGGTGAGAGAGCTCTTAGCTACGTTATCCCATCAATCGAAACCTTCCCATATACAATTAGATGCGTTGCTGACGTTGTTGAATCTAACGGTTCTTCATCTCAAGCTTCTATCTGCGCTTCTTGCCTTTCCCTTATGGCAGCAGGCGTTCCTATCAAGAACGTTGTTTCTGGTATTGCTATGGGCTTAATCACTGATGATCCAAGCCGTGCACCAGACAAAGAGACAAACCATTACACTATCCTTACCGATATTCAAGGTATGGAAGATCACTTCGGTGATATGGACTTCAAATGTGCCGGTACCGTCAAAGGTATTACCGCTCTTCAAATGGATATCAAAATCCATGGCGTTACAAGAGAAGTCTTATCTGAGGCTTTGGCCCAGGCCAACAAAGCCCGTGCTGAAATCCGCACAGTTATGGAAAACTGCATTGCCGAACCACGTGCCGAAGTTAGCAAATACGCTCCAAAGATGGTCACATTCAACATTGATCCAGATAAGATCAGAGACGTTATCGGAACAGGTGGTAAAGTCATCAACGACATCATTGCCACATGTGGTCAAGTCAAGATCGACGTTGAAGATTCAGGAAAAGTCACAATTTATCACACCGATAAAGAGATGATCGAAAAAGCCAAAGAAAGAATCGATAACATCGTTCGTGAAGCAAAAGTTGGTGAAATCTATGAAGGCAAGGTCACAAGAGTCGAAAACTACGGCGCTTTTGTTAACCTCTTCGGAGATACAGACGGACTTTGCCACGTTTCCCGCTTAGACTGGAAATATATCGATGATGCAACAAACGTTGCCAAAGTTGGCGATGTGATGAAAGTAGTTGTCATCGGCCTTGAAGAAGGGAAGATCAAACTCTCCCATCGTGAATTCATCGAAAAGCCAGCTGATTACGTTGAACGTCCAGAACGTCCAGCCAAAGGCGATCGTCCAAATGGTGGAAATAAAGGCGGACATGGCCATTCAAATCATAATGGACCACGTAAGGACCGTCACTAATATCTGTTAGCCTCCTTAAGCTCACCCTATAAAGGTGGGCTTTTTTCATGCTTGCTAATCCTATAAAAGGGAAATTCGATTTAAATTTTTTAAGTCTCTTAATTTTTTATCTAAAAATACAAAAAATATAGATGTCATCTATACTTATTCCTGAAAAAATGAGAATAAATATTGAGAATTTTATTAACTATTTACCGATTTTGTTTTACAAAGAAAATTATTTATTTATAATAAATAACGTTATGGAAGACATAATTATTATTGGAGCTGGCGCGGTTGGTTCTTTTATTGCCCGGAGCCTTTCACGTTACAAGCTAGAAACCTTAGTTCTTGAAAAAGAAAATGATGTGGGCAATGTTACTTCAATGGCTAATTCAGCCATAGCACACTCTGGATACGATCCTTTACCTGGAACAAAGAAAGCTAAATTCAATGTTCTTGGCAATAGGATGATGAAACAAGTTTGCAAGGAACTTGACGTGCCTTTTGAAGAATGTGGAACAATGACGGTTGCAATCTATGATTCGCAAATGCCAATGCTCGATGAATTACTCGAAAGAGCAAAGCAAAATGGGGTTCCAGCAAGAATTCTTTCTAAAGAAGAGGTCAAGGAGATGGAACCAAACATCAATCCAGATGTCAAAGGTGCCCTTTTATGTCCAACAGGTGCGATCATCTCTCCATTTGCTCTTACAACACACGCAATGGAAAATGCTTGTGATAATGGCGTAAAACTTCATTTAGATGAGCAAGTTCTTTCAATTACTCATAAAGATGAATACTTCGTTGTCAAAACAAGCAAAGCTGAATATGAAGCCAAAGTCGTTATCAATGCGGCAGGCCTTCATTCAGATGATATTGCCAAGATGGTTGAACCTATTTCTTGGAACATCATTCCTAGAAAAGGTGAGTATTACGTTTTAGATCACTACGCAAAAGGCTTGGTTAATCACGTTTTATTCCCATTGCCTTCCGAAAAAGGCAAAGGAATCCTTGTCACAATGACCACATCTGGCAACTATTTAGTTGGTCCATCAAGCGAGGTGCAAGATGATAAGGAAGATCTTTCAACCGATACCTTAACTTTACAAAACGTAAAAGCTCAGGCTACATCGTTAGTCCCTTCAATTCCTTTCAATCAACAAATCAGAGTTTTTGCTGGTGTTAGAGCTACTCCGTCAACTCACGATTTTATCATTGAAAGTTCTAAGACATATCCTAATTTCATCAATGTTGCTGGTATTGAATCACCAGGTTTGGCTTCTTCTCCAGCGATTGGCGAATATGTTGCCACGGAATTAGTCGGAAAGGTTCTTAAATTAGAAGAAAAAGACAATTACAAGAAAGAAGTAAGACCATACTTAAAACCAAAGAAAATGCCTTTGGAAGAAAGAAATGCTCTTATTGCCAAAGACCCTCGTTATGGCGAGATAATCTGTGATTGTGAAAAAGTCTCTATTGGTGAAATTGAAGACGTTTTATCAAGAAGCGTCCCAGTTAAGACCGTTAAAGGCATTAAGAAACGTACACGCGCAGGTTTTGGCAAATGCCAAGGCGGGTTCTGCCAACCTAAAGTAATTAACTTATTGGCCAAGAAGTGGGGCGTATCTCCTTTAGAAGTTCTCTATGATAAGGATGATAGCTACATTCTCGAAAGTGAAGTCAAGAAGGAGAAATAACGATGGAAACAAAAGATTTAGTTGTTATTGGTGGCGGAAGCGCGGGAATGGCTGCGGCTGTAGCTGCTTACGATAACGGAATTCGTGATATTCTCATTCTTGAAAGAAACGAATTCTTAGGTGGCATTCTTAACCAATGTATTCATAATGGCTTCGGATTAACTCTTTTTAAGGAAGAATTAACCGGACCGGAATTTGCCTATCGTTTTATTGAAAAAGTAAAAGAAAAGAACATCGAATACAAACTAAAAACCTATGTCACAAATATTTCAAAAGATAAGGTTGTGACTTATTCTTCAGCCAAAGAAGGTGTTAAAGAAATCAAAGCCAAAGCCATCATAATGGCTGCAGGATGTTACGAAAGAAATGCTGGTGCAATCGGCATTCCTGGCGATAGACCTGCGGGTATCCTTACAGCTGGACAAGCACAGTTATTCTTAAATGAATATGGCTATATGGCGGGTAAGCGCGTCTTTATCTTGGGTAGTGGCGATATTGGCTTAATCATGGCAAGACGTTTAACCCTAGAAGGAGCGAAAGTTCTTGGTGTTGCTGAAATTTGCCCTTGGTCTAACGGTCTTAACCGTAATATGGTTCAATGCTTATATGACTACGATATCCCTCTATATCTAAGTCATACCGTTAGCAAGGTTGTTGGTAAATCAAGACTTGAGAAAGTCGTTATCTCTGAAGTGGACGAAAGAAAGAATCCAATTCCAGGAACAGAGAAAGAATTTGACTGTGATACATTAATATTATCCATCGGTTTAATTCCAAATAACGATCTCTTAAAAGATGCTGGAATCAAAGTTGGTCAATCTCGTGGCGCATTAGTCAATGAAAACTATGAGACAAGCCAAGAAGGCGTCTTTAGCTGCGGTAATGTTCTCCATGTTCATGACCTTGTTGATAATGTTGCTATGGAAGCAAAAGTGGCAGGTGAGTCTGCGGCTAAATATTTAAAGAATGAGCTTGCTCACTCTTCCGATTCTATAACCACAAAAGCTGGCCAAGGAATAGGATATGTCGTGCCTGGATTAATTGATCTATCTAGCGCTCCAGATTCTATTGAATTTAAATTCAGAGTCCGCCAACCATCAAAGAACGTTTACATTGTTTATAAGTTTAATGGCGAAATCATCAAAAAAGTCCTTAAACAGGTGATTATACCTAGTGAAATGGAAATCGAGAAATTGCCTAAAAACTTACTAAATTCCAACCAAGGCGTTCTAGAGATATCTTTAGTTAATAAAGAGGATTTGTTATGAGAGAATTGATTTGCATTTGCTGCCCTAGAGGCTGCCATCTTAAAGTCGATGACGATCTGAATGTAACCGGCAATTTCTGTCCACGTGGAGCTAAATATGGAAAACAAGAAGTCTCCAATCCTACACGTGTTGTAACTTCTACAGTTCGTATCGATAATGCTGAATTAGCTATGTGCCCAGTCAAGACGAAAGAGCCTGTGTCGAAGAGTAAAATCTTTGATGTTATGAAGTCAATAAACAACACTCACATTCAAGCGCCTGTTCATATTGGAGATGTAATTATTGCCAATGTTTGTGGTACTGGAGTTGACGTAGTTTCTACACGCAATATGGAGAAGATTTAATAATGAAAATATTAGTTGCTTCTGATATACATGGCAGAGTTGAAAGGATGAAAATGCTAGAGAAACAAATCCTAGCATTTAATCCTGATAAGATTTTCCTCTTGGGCGATTTTATGTATAACGGCCCAAGAAACGGTGTTCCTGATGACTATGAGCCAATGGAAGTCAGCAAGATCTTGAACAAATACTCTTCGAAGATCATTGGTGTTCGTGGAAACTGTGATTCTAGAATCGATTCTTCTCTTCTTGCCTTTCCTTTAGAGGATTGCCCACGCTTTGAATATGGCGGACGTTATTTTGACCTCTATCATGGTGATGAATACTCAATCGCTCTTTTGAAAGCACAAGATGGCGATATCCTTTGCTCAGGACATACCCATATCCAAGTTTTAGAGAAAAAAGATAACAAAATCTATCTAAATCCAGGTTCTACATCTTTCCCTAAAGGTGGGAATGAGCCATCTTATGCAACAATTGAAGATGATCTTATCACCATTCGAAGACTCGCTGATTCAGCTCCGATTAAAGAACTCAAAATAGACTAGCCCCAAGTTAGGGGCTTTTCTTTTAGAAAAAGGGTCGCTTTGCTTATTCCTAAGGAAGCCTTTAAAGATTATAATAATCTTTGTTAAGAGATTTTTTAGTTTTGAATTTAGAAAGGCAATATGAATATGAGTGATAAAGTAAAGATTTTTGCCCTTGGCGGACTTGATGAAGATGGCAAGAATTGCACTGTTGTAGAAATTAATGATGAAATTTATGTCGTTGGATGCGGAATTAAATACCCAGACAAAACGATGCCTGGAATTGATTTCGTTATTCCAAACTTCACATACTTGTTAGATAACAAAAAACGCGTTAAAGCTTATCTTCTTCCTCATGGACATGATGATGAAGTTGGTGCTTTAGCATACATTTATAAGGATATTCCTGCTCCAATTTATGGATCAAAGGTCACAATTGAAATGTTTAAGAACTTTGCCCGTCACGTTGGTTTGGGAGATACAAAGTTTAATTTTAACGTCGTTGAGCCTTCTTCGACCTTCTATATTGGTAAACGAAAGGTTTCTTTCTTCCAAACCTCGCATAACGTCGCACAATCTAGCGGTATAGCCATCTCCTCAAATCTTGGCAATATCGTCATCACATCGGATTTCGTTATCGAAAATAACGCTTCGCAATCTTATTTAACCGATTTAAACATGATTGCAAAGATTGCCGAGGATAAGACCTTAGTCCTTTGCCCTGAATCTGTATTTGCTGGCAAATTAGGTTATACAGCACCTAAATACAAACTTGCTCCATTAATTGAGAAAGATGTAAAAGACGCTCCAGGAAGAGTTTTTGTCGCAATGTTTAGTTCTAATTTCTACAACATCGATGAAATCTTGCAAATGGCGGTTACATCACGTAAACGTATCATCCCATATGATGAAGAAACGGCTGATACCTTAAAGAGCATGCAACAATCTGGCCAATTTATGCTTCCACGCGATAACTATGCTTCATACGAAGATATCAATCGCTATAAAGCAACCGACATCATCGTTTTGATGCTTGGTTTTGGCACAAGACTTTATAGCAAGATCGCTCTTCTTGCTTCTGGACAAACAGAAGGCTCTAGACCCGTTTCTTTAGGGGAAAGTGATACCTTCATCATGGCTTGCCCATCAAACGATAATACCGAGATTGAGGCAACCGATGCTCTTGATGAACTTTATAAGAGTGGATGCCATGTTACAAACATTAGCAAAAAAGCCTTCTTTAGAATGCACGCTTCGGAAGAAGATTTAAAGATGATGATTTCTTTATTACATCCTAAGTATTACATCCCTTTAAAAGGCTATTTCAAAGATTTATTAACAAATGCCGAAGTCTCCTTAAAGATGGGTGGAAATTTAAACCATCAATCCGTCTTCCTTCTTGAAAACGGTACTTGCGTTCATTTTGATGAAAAAGGCGCAAATATGATTCCAAACGAAATCCCTCATGGCGATGTCATGATTGATGGAATTGGAGTGGGAGATGTTGGTTCAGAGGTTCTTGAGGACCGTCAAAAACTTTCTCAAGGTGTCGTAATTATGGCAGTAACCCTTGAAAAAGGAACTCATAAGATAATCGGAACACCGGATATTCAGTTCCGTGGCTTAGTCATGATGGGAGATGGAGAAGCTCTTCTTCGTGATGTGACAAAAGTCTTTACGGAAACTCTCCGTGAAGATGTTGCAAGAGGAACGATGTCCCTTGAACAAATCAAAGACGACCTTTATGAACATACTTTCCGTGTGATCCGTCGTCAGACTGGCAAAGAACCAATGGTTTTGCCATTACTTATTGAAAAATAGATTCTTGTAAGGGGGTTTTATGAAAAAAACTTATTCTACAAGTCAAATAATTCGTGCTTTAGGAGCAATGATCGCGATTCTATCGATGATTTTCTTGCTTTCAGCATTTACTAAAACTACCTGGGGCATTGCCTTTCTTTTCGAATACCTTTTTGGCTTATTAGGTTACTGGGTGTTACTACCGGCATTCTTGCTTCTAGGATTAACCCTTCTTTTCAAAGGCGAAAAGACGAAAAAGATTGTCACTGGCAAGTTTGTCATTGGCTTTATTTTGATTTTCTTTGGCGCTTCCTTGATTTTTGGCTTTTCTAGCGCATGCTATTATAGTGAAAATTCTTTAAAACTTTTTGATATGTACGGAACCGAACAAAGTGGGCTTAAAGGCCAATTTGTTAATGGAGAAGGCGTATTTAGTTTAATAAATGGTGGAGGGATCATTTTTTCCTCTTTAGCTTCATTGATTAATAAAGTTGGTAAAGCCTTGACCATAACGCTTGCCGTTATGGCGATATTAGGCGGGCTTTTCCTCATTTTCTTTACGTATATTATGAGATTTATCCATTTTGTCTCTTCAAAAGCCGGAGCTTATAAAGCAAAAAAGGAAAGTGAAGAAAATCTCCGTAGAGAAGAAGAGGCTCAAAAAAGAGCCCTTGAAGAATACGTCGAGCAAAATAAGCCAATTGAAGTGGATGACGAAGAAAACTCACCAATTGCCTCCTTACCATACGACATAAAACCAGAAACCGTTGAAGAACCTCCTTCTAGAACAAGCCTTTATCATTCAAAACACATTTCTGAAATGTCGCCAGTTCCACAGGAAACCGCTCCAGTTGAACCAGCGAAAGCAAATGTCTTTATTCAAGAAACCTATAGTAATAGTGGCTTAAAAGAAGCGGTTTTTGATCCAAACGAAGATCTTCCTAACCTTGATAACCCAAATAAACCTGAAGTTAAAAGCAAGCCTATCGTTCAAGAAAAACCAAGACAGCCTGAACCAATTATGGCCGAGGCCAAACCAGATTTTGGCGAAATAGTTTTGCCTTGCTCCGATGAAGAGCCAATTTCTCAAAAACAGGAAGAAGAGGAAATTAAAGCCCCTAAAGAGGAGGCTCCTGCATTCGTTCAAAATAATGAAATTCCTGAAGAACCTACCAATAAATCTACATACGTTGAACCAAAAGAAGAGTCTGTTTCCTATAAGGAAGAGGAAGAAGAAAGTAACGTTGAAATCGAAATTCCTTCAACTCAAGAAGAAGAGAAAGAGCCAGAAATTTCTGAAAATTATGGTGAAATCTCTCTCGAGGAAGAGGAAGAAGAAACTGCACCAATCGTTGAACCTGAGCCTATCGTAGAAGAACCTAAAGTCGAAGAAACAAAGAGCGAATCTCCTTTAATGCAAAAGAAAGAGGTTAGCGAAGAGGAAAAACTTGGAATCAAACCAGCAAAGGTGCGTCCTCCATATGATTTCCCTCCTCTTGACTTGCTAAAGACTTATACGATTGATCCTCACGTAGTGGAGCAAAATAAGCTTCTTTGCCAACAACGTACAGATATCATCAACCAAACCTTCGATTCTTTTAATGTTGGTGCCCAAGTTGTTTCCTATACTATTGGCCCATCCGTTACTAGATATGATATTCAAGTTGAACGTGGGGTATCCGTTTCTTCGATTGGAAGATATATCAAAGACGTTTCCGCTAGACTTGGTGGCGTTCATACTAGATATGAAGAAATCATTATGGGAAAGACAACTTCTGGCTTGGAAATCGCTAACGATAAATCAACAACCGTTTCCTTTAGGGAAATGCTTGAGGCCTTGCCTGATGATCCAGCAAAGAATATGTATGTCCCATTTGGCGTCGATATCTCCGGCAACAAGATTTGTGCGGATTTAAGCGAGTTCCCACATATGCTTATCGCTGGTGGAACTGGTTCAGGTAAATCGGTTTTCGCCCATGGAATCTTAGCTTCCCTTATTATGCGTAACCGCCCAGAAGACGTGAAACTCGTCTTAATTGACCCTAAACGTGTTGAAATGGTCAAGTATCAAGATATTCCTCATCTTTTGTGCCCAGTAATCAAGGATCCTAACCAAGCAAAGGTTTGCTTAGATAAACTTATTGATGAAATGGAAAAGAGGCTTATTCTCTTTGAGTTCGCCGGAGTTAGAAACATCCGTTCATATAACGAAAAATATTGTCCAAAAGCTGGTGTTGAGCCAATGCCATTCATCGTTGTCTTTATCGATGAGTATGCGGATTTATCCGATACATGCAAGAACATCGGCGAAAGCGTAGTTAGAATTGCTCAAAAAGCCCGTGCTGCTGGTATTCACCTTATCGTTGCCACCCAAAGACCATCAGTTAATGTCATTACTGGCGTTATCAAGGCCAATCTTGGTGTTCGTGTTGCTTTAAAAGTTAAATCATCCCAAGATTCTCAAACCATCTTAGGAAGAGGTGGAGCAGAAGAGCTTAATGGACATGGAGATATGTTAGTCGATTGCGCTCAAGTTTCTCGTGGCGGAGGATTCGTCCGTTGCCAAGGATGTTTCATCCAAGATGAAGAACTTGAAGCGGTTACCGAATTCATCAAGTCTCAGCAAAAAGTCGTCTATGACCCTAATTTCTCTGATTTAAGCGATCATTCCAATGACGCGAAGATTGCCGAAGAGAATGAAAAAATCGAAAGAGCTGCCCAAAGAGAAAAAGAAAAAGGTGATTTATATGAGACCATCAAGGCTGATGTCATGATGCAAGAGTACACCTCGATTTCGAAGATTCAAAGAACATATTCTGTTGGTTTTCCACGTGCCGGAAAAATCTTTAACCGCTTGAAAGAAGAAGGCATTGTTGGCGAACCTGATAGCGCCTCCTCAGCAAAAGGAGCAAGGGTTCTTGTACATGATCCTTCGATGTTATCGAACGGAAACGAGAGATTTGCAGGAGATAACGATAAATGAGCATAGGATGCGATGTCGTTGACTTAAGACGTATACAAATTGATAATCTTCCTTTCGTTAACGGAATCTTAAGCAAAAACGAACTTGAGCTTTTCGCTAAAAGGAAAGATAAAAGAGAATTCCTTGGCGGAAGGTTTGCCGCAAAAGAGGCTTTCTTGAAAGCCCTTGGATGCGGTCTTTCTGGCGCAAGAATGAAAGATATCGATATACGTTATAAAGACGACGGCCAACCCTATATTTTCTTTAAAGAACACACATACGATGTTTCAATTTCACATGATGGAGACTACGCTTTTGCCGTAGTGATACTTTTATGAAAGATACTTATATTGCTGCTAGATTAGTTTCACCAGACACCATTCGTTTCGTTTCTTTATCCGATGTTAATTTTAACAATGAAATGTTTTTCTTATTAATTGATAAAGTAACGAAAATCCGTCTTTATCCAATAAAGAATGTTTCGACGCCATCACATGTTTTTATTGAATTCAAACTAGCAAAGCCCCTTGAATTAGGGCATTCATATTATATTTACATCCCGTTAATTGGAATGTTCCCACTTGATGTTACTGAAGCCACGACCTTTGCTAATTTCGATAAGAAATATTATTATGACGGCCAACTTGGCGCTATATATAGAAAAGATAAGACAACGTGGAAGGTTTGGGCTCCTTTAGCGAGTTCTGTAAAACTTCAACTCATCAATAATGACAAAGAGACCCTATACGATATGAAACGCCAAGAAAATGGTATATTTTCCCTTACTCTTGACGGAGATTTCAAACTTCAACGTTATAAATATTTAGTAACAAATAGTGAAATCAGCGTTTCCTCAATCGATCCATATGGGAAAAGTTCAACAGTTAACGCAAAAGAGTCCGTCGTCATTGATGAATCGATTTTTGAAGATGAGCTCAATGCGGATAAATTACCTCCTTTCTCAGGTATTACCCAAGCGATAATCTACGAAGGAAATGTTCGTGATTTAACAATTGATAAGCATTCAACGATCAAAAACAAAGGCAAATACCTTGGTTTAACCGAAAAAGGCAAAAAGACAAAAGGCGGGAATCCAATCGGCTTAGACTATTTGAAATGGCTTGGCATCAGCCATCTTCAACTCCAACCTTTAAATGATTTTGGCTCAGTTAACGAGGAAAAAGGCTTTGAAGAATATAACTGGGGATATGATCCTATACAATATTTTGCTCCAGAAGGCTCATATTCTACCGATCCATATGATCCGATGAGCAGGGTAAATGAATTACAAAAGATGATATCGTCTATTCATAATGAAGGAATAAGAGTGGTTCTAGACGTCGTTTTCAATCACGTTTACGAAAGTGCCTTCTCTTCTTTTGAAGCGATTGTTCCAAATTATTATTTTAGAAAATCGAATAATGGGAAACTTACTAATTCCTCTGGGTGCGGAGATGATGTTGCAAGTGAAAAGCCAATGGTTAGAAAGCTCATCATTGATTCCTGCTTATTCTGGCAAAAAGCCTATAAAATCGATGGTTTACGTTTCGATTTGATGGGTCTTTTAGATGGAGAAACTATTAAAGAATTAGATGCAAAAACTAAAGAGGTAAATCCATCATTTATCATTTATGGCGAAGGATGGAATATGTATGTTCCAAGAGACGTCGAAGCGGCCAATATGAATAATTCATTTGACCTACCAAAAATCGGCTTTTTCAACGACTTTTATCGAGAAAACGTTAAACAATATTGCACTGGCGATTTAGGCAAAAAGAACGCGTTTATCTATTCTTTACTTGGCTCTTGCCACGATTGGGACTACAAATCTGAAATGTTTAAGAAGGCATCTCAATCGATTAACTATATTGAGTGCCATGATAACGGGACCTTCTTTGATCACCTATTGAAAAATACCGAATATAGCGATGAAGAAAAACTAGAAATCGTAAAATTCTCGGTAACATGCGTGCTTTTCTCCTTTGGCGTTCCTTTCATCCACATGGGTCAAGAAATAGGGCAAAGCAAGTATTTGAAAGACAATACGTACAATGCTGGAGATATATATAACAAATTGTCAGATAATCTTCTTGACGAACGCTTCCAAATGGTGGAATATGTTAGAGGAGCGATAACTCTTAGAAAAGCCTTAAGCATCTTCAAAGAGACTGATCCTAGCAAACTTGCTGCTCTGATCAATTTCGAAGAATTCGACGGTGGGCTTATCATGAAGGTGAAAGACACTTCCCAAACTTCACCTTGCAAAGAGATTGACTTCATCTTTAACCCAACCTCAGAAGCGTTAACTTACTCATTCGATGATGATCATTACTTGATCTTTACTTCTGGTGGTGGGGCACTTGATGTCAATGTGCTAGCTAAGAATGTTTTAATCCCACGCCATTCTTTAATCATTACCGCGCTGAAAAAATAAATATCTACCCAACATTCAAGGAGTAATTTATATGATTTCCGCTGTTTTCGTTACGGGCCGATTAGGAGAAAAGATAGGTCCACTCGGCCGTTTTGTTGAAGTTGACCGTGTTATACCTGGCCCAACTGGCAAATATCAAGTTGATAAAATCCCTGTGTTTACTTATTCGGGGGAAGGCTGCCTTTTTATGAAAGCGCCAATTGGTTCTTTCATTACCTGCAAAGGCCATATGGAAACTGATGAAAAACTAGGTGTAGTCGTTAAAATGGAGCTCGAAGAGATTTTTCCGATGAAAGAGAGAAACTGCTGATATTTTTCTTTTTTCTCCAATGAGTTTATAATGTTTCCTATGTTGAAGTATTTAAGATTAATTTGCACCGTAGGAATCCGCATCCTTTGGGATTTCGCCTTTTATATTTCGCGTTACGCGAGACATCCAGAGAAATATCCTTTGGAAAAACGTTATGCTAAAATCCATCAAATAGCTAAATATATAATCAAAGGATTTAGGCCTGATTTTCAATTCAAAGGGCTTGAAGAACTTAGAAAATTGGAAGAAAGTGGACGTCCATTCCTTCTTGTTTCTAACCACGAATCCGATATGGATCCAATTTTGATGCTCGCATTATCTGAAAAACCAATTTCCTTTGTCGCAAAAAAAGAAACGTTGAAGTTCCCTTTTATTGGTAAAGCCATCAAATCAATCGATGGCTTCTTTATGGACAGAAACGATATGCGCCAGTCTCTTCGCGTGATGATTGATTTGGGGAAGCGTTTTGAAAAAGGTGACCTTTCCTACGTTATTTATCCTGAAGGCACAAGAAACAAGGAATTAGATAAGAGCCTTCTTTTGCCTTATAAACCAGGTGCCGTTAAATCAGCAAAGAAAGCTGGAGTTAAGATTTTGCCTATTTGTATCTATGGCAATTTTAGAATCTTGCCAATGAACACAAATTTCAAGAGAATGCCTCTAGAAGTCACCTTCTTTGAACCGTTTGATGAAGAATATGTCAAAAACAATGATACAGAAACTATTACAAATAAAATTTACGAATTAACTCTTGAAGAGATAAAGAAGCAAAAGATAGAAGATGAGAAATTCTTTGAAAAAGGCTATCAAAAAATCCCTTTAAGAAAGGGATCTTTGAGATAATTATAACGTTCTTCTTAAACCTTTAGGGTAGTGGTTTTTCGCTACTCCAGCAGTAACTTTTACATATCCTAAATTCTGATTATCATAACTTACGATATAGAAGTTATCTGGTCTTTCAAGTGGGAAGGTGTCACCATGGATATAAGCCTTTGCCTCTTCATAGCTAATCGGTATAGAGTAAGATGGCGATAAGAAATGAGTTAAGTGATGATCAGGAATATAGATATTTCTCATTTCAAATAGTTTTACGCCATATCTAAGAATATTTAAGTGAGAAACATCGAAATGTTGAGATAAAGAATAGAATTTGTTTCTCATCATTTCATTTGAACGATCGCCTAAATCATATTGCTCGATAAAAGTCTTATATCTTGTGTTAGAAACAATTTCCCTTTTGGTTTTAACCAAGGTTCCTGGTTTTTTAAATAAGCAGATGAATTGTCCTTCACCTTCGAAATGATTTGGATGAAGTCTAACTGCTTCAGGAAGTTCCTTTGTTCTAACGAATGCATCATTATGTTCCAAATCAACGAGTTCGATTTCTGGATGCATTGCTTTGAATGTGAGAATAGTATTTTCATCTTCTTCAAAGGAGAAAGAACAAGTGCTATAAGAGATTGTTCCGCCTTCTTTTAACATACCATAGGCAAGTTCGAGAAGCTCTAATTGTCTTCTAGAATTCGTTCTGACTTTTTCGTATTTCCAATCTTTCTTGGCGAGAGCGTTTTTCCTCATCATTGCTGAGCCAGAACATGGGGCATCAAGGATGATTTTATCGAATGTATTTGCAAAATGAACGTGTGAAAAAACGAAGTCATTAGAGGCAACAATAATATTTCCTCTTCCCATTCTTTCGACGTTTTGAGACATTGATTTAGCACGAGGGTAGGAGATGTCGTTAGAAACAATAACGCCTTTATCGTTCATTGCAAGCGATGCACCGATAGACTTTCCACCAGGTGCAGCACACATATCAAGAATCACGTCATCTTCTTCAGGCTTCAAAAAATAAACAGCCATCATCGCTGAGGCGTCTTCAATCGAAAAAACACCATCATCATAGAGAAGAGACTTACCGAATTCATATTCATCTTTATCGTAATAATAGGCATGCTCAACAAATGGATGCTTCCTAACATTTGGATAACGTTTAATAAATTCTTCATCGCTCATCTTTTTGTCGTTTAATAGCAAGGCATGAGTCACTTTTCCGTTTTCAATTTCGTTTAGCAGACTATCTACTTCATTTTCTGCTAAGTGTTCAATTAAATTTGTGCGAAAATCCATATATATCTATTATAATAGAAATGTCCGTTAAATCTAGGAGTATCTTTTATGAGAATGGTTGATGTTATCGAAAATAAACGCGATGGAAAAGCCCTTAGTGAGGAAGAAATTCGTTACTTTGTAAAGGGATATTCGAATGGCGAAATACCTGATTATCAAGCTAGTGCTCTTGCGATGGCCATCCTTTTTCAAGGGATGAATAAACACGAGATTGCTATTTTGACAGATGCTATGGAGCATTCTGGCGAAACGATCGATCTTTCTTCGATTAAAGGATTTAAAGTGGATAAACATTCAACTGGAGGAGTTGGCGATAAAACTTCTTTGGCTTTAGGACCGCTTGTTGCCGCATGTGGAGCAAAGGTGGCGAAAATGTCTGGTAGAGGTTTAGGACATACAGGCGGAACACTCGATAAAATGGAGTCTGTTCCAGGGACAAATGTTTTCTTAACCGATAAGCAGTTCGTTGATCAAGTTAATAAGATTGGCATTGCAATTATTGGCCAAACTGCCGAAATCGATCCAGCTGATAAGAAACTTTATGCTTTAAGAGATGTCACGGGAACCGTTCAATCGATTCCTTTGATTGCTTCCTCGATTATGTCAAAGAAACTTGCAAGTGGATCAGATACCATCCTTCTTGACGTTAAATTTGGCTCTGGCGCCTTCATGAAAACGTTTGAAGATGCTAAGAAATTAGCGGAAACGATGGTTGAAATCGGAGATTCACTTAATCGTGACACGAGAGCAATAATCACCGATATGAATGAGCCTTTAGGCTTGGCCGTTGGTAATAATTTAGAAGTAATCGAAGCAATCAACACCTTAAAAGGCCATGGGCCAAAAGATTTTGTTGAATTGGTCACAAAAGCAGGTTCAATCATGCTTAACCAAGCTAAACTTGCCTCTAACCTAGAAGAAGGCGAAAAGATGATTCAAGAAGCCATAGCAAATGGCAGTGGTTTCCAAAAGATGCTTGAATTATTCAAAGCCCAAGGCGGAGACGTTTCTTACTTAGAAAATCCTGAGAAATTCCCGGTTAGTAAGCATATCGTTCCTATCGTTTCTGAAAAAGAAGGATACGTCACGCGTATTGATTCTTTAGAAATTGGTGTTTCGAGCATGAAACTTGGTGGCGGAAGAGAGAAAATCACCGACGAAATTGATATGTCCGCAGGTATCGTTCTTAGTAAGAAATATGGCGATTATGTGAAAAGAGGCGAGATATTGGCCTATGCTCACACAAATAAGGATGGTTGCGAGCCAATATTTAAAGACATTCACGATGCTTTCGAGATAAAGGAAGAAAAAGTCGAGATATTGCCAATAGTTAGAGAGTATATACATAAATGAGAGTATTAGTTCAGTTAGTCAAAGAAGCATCCGTTACAATCAATGGAGAGTTATATTCCGAAATCGGAAAAGGATTTTTGCTATTTGTCGCCTTCACCGAGGGCGATAACGATGAAACCTTGCGCAAAATGAGGGATAAAGTCACAAAGCTTAGAATCTTCCCTGACGAAAACGGAAAAACAAATCTTTCCTTAGATCAAGTTGGTGGAGAGATATTGTCAGTTAGCCAATTCACACTCTACGGCGATGCAAAAGAAGGCAATAGACCATCATTCGTCAAATCGATGAAACCAGATGAGGCCAGACCTTTATTTGCATTATGGAACAACCTTCTTAGAGAAAAAATGCCTTCTTTAAAAACTGGGGTTTTCCAAGCGGATATGCAAGTAAAACTGGTCAATGATGGGCCTTTTACTCTTTGGCTAGATACTGCTGAATTATTTAAATAGGTGAGTAGGATGAAAGAAAAAGTATTATTGGGACTTTCAGGCGGAGTCGATTCAGCGATTGCCGCTTATAAATTAAAAGAACAAGGGTATGATGTTACCGGTGCTTTCATGAGAAACTGGGATGCCATGGCAAATGGCGATTTTTTAGGAAACCCAACGGTTAACGACAATCAATGTCCTCAGGAAAAAGATTATGATGATGCCAAAGCGGTTGCCGCAAAACTTGGAATTCCTCTCTTAAGAATCGATTATGTCAAAGAATATTGGGACACAGTTTTCAATTATTTCCTTAAAGAATACGAACGCGGAAGAACTCCAAATCCAGACGTTCTATGCAACAAAAATATTAAATTTGGTCCATTCCTCGAATACGCGAAAAAGAATGGATTTGATTATATTGCCATGGGGCATTATGCAAAAAAAGTGGATCTAAATGGCCATTTTCATCTAGCGAAACCATATGACTTGAACAAAGATCAGACATATTTCCTTTGCGAATTAAGCGAAGAGCAAATTGCCTCATCTTTATTTCCGATGAACGATATCACAAAGCCTGAAGCTAGAGAAATCGCCACAAAACTTGGACTTGATGAAGTGGCTGGCAAACACGGATCAACTGGCGTTTGTTTCATTGGCGAAAGAAACTTCAGACAATTCCTTCATAATTATTTTCCAGCGAATAAAGGGAATATTATTGATATTGAAACGAATAGAGTTTTAGGCACTCATATGGGCGTTCTTTATTACACTCTAGGTCAAAGAAAAGGCTTAGGAATCGGTGGTATTAAAGGTGAAGGCGATGCGACGTGGTTTATTTGCAAAAAAGACGTTAAAAACAACATTCTTTATGTCACAAAAGGTGATTCTTCAGAATATCTAATGAGCGATGAATGTTATATAACGGACGTTAATTGGATTGGGGAAAAGCCAAATAAACCAATGCACGTTCAAGTTAAGTTCCGTTATAGGCAAAAAGATAATCCAGTCTTCCTTTCTTTTGTAGGCGAAGAAATTCATCTCGATTATGAGAAAGAAGTCGAAGCGGTCACACCTGGGCAATTTGCTGCCTTCTATACGGATGAAGGGGTTCTTTTAGGTGGCGGAATAATCGATAGAACCTTCCTAAAAGGAAAAAGACAAGACATTTAATTAGGTAATTAACGATGGCAAAAAAGAAAAAGATATCTAAAAAGACGCAAAAAGCGATAAAAAAAGAAGCAAAGAAACATCCTGTACTTGTAGTTTCGGTGGTTGTGGTTGCTTTAGTAGCGGCTGGAGTTGCTGGCTATATTCTCTATAGAAACGGTTTCTTTGATAACAATCAGCAAAGTTCTTCATCTAGCAGTTCTTCCTCTTCAAGCTCTAGTTCATCATCATCTTCAACAATTGAAGGGGACGGAACGTTTGATCAAATCTCTTTCTATTTCATATCAGCAGGAAAGAGTGGAAAACTTTATAATGGCGATTCTATCTATATTAAAGCAGGGGATAACGACATCCTTATCGATGCAGGGCCAAAAGCTCAAAATTATTCCTTGATTGCTGAAGAAATCAACAAACATTGCGTAGACAACAAGCTTGAGTATGTTGTTGCTACCCACGCCCACGCCGACCATCTTCCTGGATTCTATGGCACGTCTAACAATGGCATATTTTATACGTATGATGTCGGAACGATCATAGATTTCCCAAAAACAGTTTCTACTACGAAAAATTATTCGAATTATGTCACAGCACGTGATTATGCGGTCGGTAAAGGGGCAAAACATTACACGGCCTTAGAATGCTATAACGAGACTAATGGCGCTTCAAAAACCTTTGATTTAGGCAAAGGCCTAAGTATGAGCGTTCTTTACCAAGATTATTATGAAAAGAGCGCTGGCGGAAGTGATGAAAATGATTACAGCGTCTGTCTCTTATTCAAGCAAGGCGATAAAAAGATGCTTTTTACCGGTGATTTGGAGGAAAAAGGCATAGCAACCCTTCTTTCCAAAAACGACATTGGCAAGGTTGATTTATACAAAGGTGGACATCACGGCTCAATAAACGCTAATCCTGATTCCTTGCTTAAAGCCATTGATCCAGAAACCATTTGCACGTGTTGCGTTGCTGGAAGCAATGAATATACCCCAAATAATGACAACACCATGCCATATCAGGCGACCTTGGATATATGGGCAAAATATACGGATGATGTTTATGTAACAAACTATGCAGTTAGCACTGGCGATAAAGGTTCAATCGGTGAAGGTGGAGAATTAAACGGCACAATCAATGTTAATTACGATACAAGTGGCGTAAAAACCATAACAGGTTCTAATAATTCCACAAAACTCAAAGATACCGATTGGATGAAAAATAATCGTACAATGCCTTCTTCTTGGAATTAACAATTCAAAAAAACAATCAAAGATAATAAAACAATGAAATTTAATAAGCTTATTCTCACATTTGGCCTTATTGGCGTTACAAGTCTTTTCTCTTGCCAAAATAACAACAATAGTTCTTCTAACTCTTCATATGAAGAATCGAGTTCGGAAACAAACTCCTCGGAATCAAGTCATTCTTCAACCAAGGAAGATTCTTATCCGAAAGCCGAAAAACAAACCGAAACAGTTACTTATGAAGAAGTTACAAACTCCACAATGCCAGAGACTAATAAAACTTACCGCGTAACTCCAACTCTTGTTACCGACGATGAATTTACGGTCTATAACGTTAAGTACGATACAGAGAAATATTTAGCTTATCCAACAACGTTGACAATAAAAAAGAGCGATTATTGCTACACTTATGAAACTGTAGCTCTTTATTATCAAGCATTTAGAGTTGCTCCTCCGAATTATTATTTGTATAACAAAAAAGACACGTCTAACATTCCTTCGGGAAAAGAATATCGTGCGATGCAAACCTTTACTTATGGCGCATATAAAGGATCTAATAGTTACACGGAATCCTTAGGCGTTTTCAATAACAAAAGTGGTCAATACCTTGAACTTGATATCGCTTTGAACGATTCTTATGCGATCAAAGGCGGTAGAGGTGCTGGAAGGGTCGTAGTCGTAGTCGATGGAATCGAAGACTATGAAGATGACTCCCCGGTTTGTTACTTCACTAACGATCATTACTCAACATTTTCAGAGTTTTATAACTACGCTTCGGGATGGGGAAAGACTTTTCCTGGGCTTCAGCAAAAAACATCGCCTAGAGAAATACCGACAAGTGTTTATTTTAAATATTAGTTTGTCTTTATTTATTTAATAAAGGTCGTATAATCTTTGTTGCAAGAATAAGTCTCTTTCTAGAGAGAGCCTCATGATGGAAAAGCTTAAGAGACACGCCACCTTGCCTTGTTGTGAGTAATGTCACCGTGATTTCGCGTTAAGAATTGAAATGAGTCGCACCTTTGGTGAAGAAAGATGGTACCGCGCTGCCTAGCGTTCTTTCTCGAGGGTGTTTTATTTTTTTAAAGGAGTTTTGCATGAAACCATTAACCGGTCAAGAAATTAGAGAAACCTGGATTCGTTTCTTTGAAAGCAAAGGCCATCATTATTTGCCAGGCGTTAACTTAATCCCACAAGATGATAAATCATTATTATGGGTTAACGCAGGTGTCACAGGTCTTAAGAAATATTTTGATGGATCTGAGGTTCCGCCATCAAGAAGAATCGTGAACGTTCAAAAATCTATCCGTACAAACGATATCGAGAACGTCGGACATACAGCAAGGCACCATACCTTCTTTGAAATGCTTGGAAATTTCTCTATTGGCGATTATTTCCGTAATGAAGTCATCCCATGGGCTTATGAAATCTTAACAAGTAAGGAAAACGGCTTTGGCCTTGATCCAGAAAAGATCTATGTCACATATAATCCAAGCGATAAGGCATCGTATGAACTTTGGCAAAAAGTTGGCATGCCTGCCTCGCATTTAGTTGCGTTAGAAGGCAATTATTGGCAAATTGGCGAAGGACCATGCGGCCCAAACACCGAGGTTTTCTATGACCGTGGAGAAAGTTGGGATCCAGAACATCTTGGCATCAAACTTCTTCAAGATGATTTAGAAAACGATCGTTATATCGAGATCTGGGGAATTGTCTTCTCCCAATATAATGCGGTCAATGGAGTTCCAAGAGAAAAATACAAAGAGCTTCCATCCAAAAACATTGATACTGGCGCTGGTTTAGAGAGAATTGCTTGCATTTTGCAAGGCACTCCAACAAATTTTGAAACAGATTTGTTCATGCCAATAATTGAAAAATGCGAAGAGCTTTCTGGTGTTAAATACGATGAAGAACATAAGATGTCTTTCCGTGTCATTGCTGACCATATTAGATGTTTAACCTTTGCTTTAAGTGATGGTGCGACCTTCTCTAATTTAGGACGTGGCTATGTTTTGCGCCGTATTATCCGTCGCGCTATGCGTTATGGCCAAAAGATCAATTTCCATGAGCCATTCATGTATAAGCTCGTTCATATCGTCGTGGA
Source organism: Lachnospiraceae bacterium (assembly GCA_963657245.1). Classification (GTDB taxonomy): domain Bacteria; phylum Bacillota_I; class Bacilli_A; order RFN20; family CAG-826; genus UBA4951. The sequence continues at coordinate 49,852 of CAVKLJ010000007.1, read as the reverse complement.
AAAATACAAAGACTTCTATCCTGAACTATTAGAAAAAGAAGAGCAAGTCACGAAGATGATCAAGAGCGAAGAAGAAAAATTCATTAAAGCCCTTGATAAGGGCGAAGCGATCTTAAAAGACATGCTCAAAGATACAAAAGTCTTATCAGGAAAAGATATCTTCTTACTTTATGATACATATGGTTTCCCAGCTGATTTAAGCAAGGAAATTGCCGCAGAAAACGGCGTAAGCTGTGATATGGAAGGCTACGAAGCCTTAATGGAAGAACAACGTGAAAGAGCGCGTTCTGCCCGTGGACAAATTGATTCTTTCCATAAACAGTCGAAAGATTTAATGGAATTCAAAGAAACGTCTGAATTCCTTTATGATAAGGATGAAACCCAAAGCAAGGTTATTGGCATATTCGTTGATGGAGTCAAGACCGATTCTTTAGAAGAAGAAGGGGACGTCATTTTTGATAAGACCCCATTCTATGCGGAAATGGGTGGCCAAGTTTCTGATAAAGGCTCCTTTAAGAATGAACAAGTTTCAGGCTTAGTTGAAGGGGTTTCCAAAGCAACAAATGGTCAACATTTACATCATGTTGTTTTACAATATGGCAAATTAAGCGTCGGCGATGTCGTTGATCTTTCTTTAGATAGCGAAAGAAGACGTTTAATCGAACGTAACCACTCCGCAACACACTTATTGCATTCCGCCTTAAGTGATGTTTTAGGAAAACACGCTAAACAAATGGGATCCTACGTCGATGAAAACTATTTACGTTTCGACTATGAAACCGATCATAAGCTTACTTCCGATGAATTAAAGGAAATCGAAGAACAAGTTAACGCGAAAATATCCGAAGGCATCAAGGAAGTTACAGAAATCCTTCCAATTGAAGAGGCTAAGAAACTTGGCGCAGAAATGGAATTCTCCGAGAAATATGGTGATACCGTCAGAGTCGTTGAATTTGGTGATTACAGCAAAGAGTTCTGCGGTGGCACACATGTTAAGAACACTTCTGAAATCGGTGTCTTTGTCATTCAAAGTGACGATGCCATTTCCTCTGGTGTTAGAAGAATTCAGGCTTTAACTTCCTTAGGCGCCTTCCGTTATCTTTCCAAACGCACCTTTGTCCTTTCTAATGCCGAAAACGTATTAGGCGTCAAAGATTCTGAATTATCCAAACGTTTAGAATCATTATTGGCTGAAGAAAATTCTTTAAGAAAACAACTTGCTGAGGCTAAGGAAAAGATTGCTGCATATGAAGCAAAGAACGTTTCTTCAAATATCGAAGAAATCGATGGAATTTCCTTCTTAGCATTAGTCAAGGATGGCTTATCTCGCCAAGAATTACTTACTTTGGGGGATTCATTAAAATCTTCTAAGAAAGATTATGCTTTCATCGTTATCGGTGGCGAAGAAGGTGCAAGACCAGTCAGCGCTTTCGTTGGTGGAAATGCCCTTAGCAAAATAAAAGCTGGTGATATCGTAAAGACCTTAGCCAAGCATCTTGGTGGATCTGGTGGCGGAAGAGCAGAGATGGCTTCCGGACAATTAAAGAGCGTTTCCAATCTTTCTGAGGCATTGAAAGAAATAAAAGAGACTTTATAAGGAGCTTTCCATGATTGAAATAAACGATAACACAATACTCATCACAAAAGATGATGGAACGACGGAGGAGTGGAAGATTTATTTCTTCTACCATGTAGATGAAAGAAATAAAACTTATTACTTTATCTACAAAGAAGAGGATGAAGATTCACTCATAGTCATGGCATCAAGCGATGGAGTTAGCCTAGAAAACGTATCCGATGAAGAATATGAAGAAGCCAACGAAGTCCTTGAAACTTATGAAAATGATCCAAAAATTGAAGGCTTAAAGTAGTTTCTTTTTGGCATTGAATAATTTATTTACTATAATCTATAAAGTTCATGAGGAGATTAAAATGAAAGACGATAAAAAAGTTATATATACCGCTAAGAAATTGGAAGAGATGAAGGCTGAACTTAACGACTTAGTTAATGTTCAAAAACCAGCCAATCTCGAAGCTCTTCAATTAGCCCGTTCCCAAGGCGACTTATCAGAAAACGCCGATTACGACGCAGCTAAGAAGTTACAAGGCGAAATCGAAACAAGAATTGCCGAATTAACTTCAAAAATCGAGCATGCTACAGTTGCCGATAATTCCACATCCAAAACAATCGGAATCACCGATTTTGTTACCTTCAAGAATTTCAAGAAGAATGCTGAAATCACCGTTCAAGTCGTTTCTAGCGATGAAAGTGACGTTTTAGCTTCACCTGCTAAGATTTCTGCAACTTCCCCATTAGGAAAGACATTACTTGGCAAAGCTGCATCTAATGATAAGCTTCTTGTCGAATGTGCTTCACCATACGAAATTGAAATTCTTTCCTTCAGCCACGCTGAATAAAATATGTTTTTGATGTTTTAGAGCTCTTCGGAGCTCTTTTTTTGTCCGTTTTTCATTTTATACGTCTATTAAAAGGTGAGGAGGATGAAAAATGTTCAAAACCATCATCGTGGTGCTTGTTATCACGGTTATAACCTTAGTTGCCTTAGCGGTTGTCGACAACTTTGCTAATAACGTAACACCAGTAACAAGCTCGCAAAAACAATCAAGCAAAACCAGCACCGACCTAGAAGTAACTATTTCAGGAGAAATCACGCATGAAGGGACTTATTTATTAAGCCAAGATTCAACACTAGAGGATTTAATTACCTCGGCAGGAGGAGTTACTAGCAATGCCGACCCCAAAGCGTATAATGTCGAGATATCTTTAGAAGACGGTTGGGAATGTTATATCGCTCCGTTGTTTGATAATGGCAACACTTGTTCTGCCGATCCAATAAGCAAGAAATGTATTAACAGTGCAACAGCGGAAGAGTTAAAAACATTAAGTTGTTTTTCATCGACGGTTGCCAATAATATCGTTACCTATCGTACAGACAACGGTTCTTTCAATAGATTGGAAGAAATCAAAAATGTCTCTGGAATTGGTCCTGCAACATGGGAGAAATGCAAGAAATACATAACTCTCACGGAATAAAAAGAGAGACGTTCTTAGCATTCTTGTTCCTAGGCTTGGTAATTGGATGGATTTCCGGTCTTTTCTTACTTACTCTTAAAATTCTTTTGCCAAGCCTCGTTCTTTTAATATTGGCTTATCAAGCAAGTAAAAGCGGAAAAGTTGGCTTGATAAGCCTTTTTTCGGCGTTTTTATTTTCATTCTTGCTTTCAGCCATTCTAAATAATTTGCCTATAAGAAGCGGATATTATGAGTTAAAAGGAATTGTCATTCTAGCAAAAAACAATTATTTCGTTCTGTTCGATGGAATCAAACGAGTTTATGTTTACGAGAAAAACTGCACGAGAGAAATAGGCGATGTCATATCTTTAAAGGGATACATTTCATCTTGCAGTTTCACGGAATACGAATCGAAATTTTCCTTTGCTTCTTATCTTTCGAATATAGGCGTTAGGGAAAACATGAGTGTAAAAAGCGTTGAGAATATTTTCGTTAGGCCGTTTAGATTAAGGGAAAAAGAATTGCGCTTCTTAGCCAATTTTTCTTCTTTGACAAGCGGAACTATAGATATGATCGTGTTTTTAAGGAAGGATTTCCAAAATGAGAATGTAGCATTGGCCAATCAAATTGGATGTCTTAACGTTCTCTCTTCAAGCGGAATAATATTCAACTTGATCTTGCGTTGGGTCAACAAAGTATTCTCACTAAAGTTCGATGAAAATAAAACGAAAGTCATAACTATCTCAATCGGCCTACTCCTAGCAATATTCATCGGAAGAAAAATAGGAACTTATCGAGTTATCTTAATCAGGTTGCTAGAGATAATAGGTCTTTTGAGAAATAAAAAAGATAGTTATTTGTCTAATCTATCTTTGAGTGGAATGATTTTATTTGCCTTTAACCCATATTTATCGTTGAATTCAGGATTTTTGTTAGGCTATGGTATTTCTTATTTTATGTATTTCATGAGGCCTTATCTCAATAAATTTAGCAAGAATCAAAGTAGAGTCATTTCATTTATTTTGCTCGTTTCCTTTCTTTTGCCTTTCTTTAACGTAAGAGGAGAATTTATATTGCTTGCTCCTTTGTTTTCATTTCTTTTTACGCCATTTGTCTTAACCTTCACTGTTTTCGCTTTGGTCTCCTTTTTGCTCGTTCCTTATGTTTCTCTATTAGAAAATTATTCTCTTTTTCTTAACAAATCGTTAGCTTTTATCGACAAAATCAGTCTATCGGTTCCTCTTGGAGAATTTCCTTTAGTATCGGTTTTCATCTATTATGTTTGCATATTCTTAGCAATCTATTTAGCTGACAAGGGGTTTTCTAGCATCAATAAGTGGTTAATGACGATTGGGGTATTTTCCTTAATGCTTCCTTCCTTACCAATTACAAATTCATTTCTTCAAGAGGTTAGCTTTATAAATGTTGGGCAAGGTGACTCGATTCTAATTCGAGACAAAGGAACGACCGTTTTGCTAGACACAGGCGGAAATATATCTTTTGATATGGCATCAGATGTTTTGATTCCTTTCTTTCGAAAAGAAAAGGTATATAAAATCGATTGTTTGATTGCCTCCCATGGAGATTATGACCATATTGGCGCAAAAGATAGCCTTTTATCGAAATTTTCTGTTAAAAAAGTCGTAGAAGACTCTAATGAATTTCCTCTTACCATAGGTAACTTAACCTTTGAAAATCTAAACATATATGGTGGAGATGATGAAAATGAAAAAAGTCTAGTGCTAAGCCTTGATTTTATGGGAAAGAATTTTCTTTTTATGGGAGATGCGGATACAAAAATCGAAAGCAAAATCATCAAAGACAATCCTTCGTTAAAGACAAACGTCTTGAAAATAGGACATCATGGATCTAAAACGTCGTCTTCGTACGCCTTTTTAAAGACCATAAATCCCGATGTTTGCATAATTTCCGTTGGTGCCAACAATAAATATGGGCATCCGAATGAAGAAGTGATTAATCGTTTAGAAAAACTGAAAATTTCTTATAGAAGAACCGATCAAGAAGGAACGATAACTTACCGGACATATTTTGATAAGCCTTTAGGTGATTTATCTTCGTGATTTAACTATAATAATTCTGTGATTACGGTTTTATTCTCTTCTCAATCTAGAATGTTAAAAGGACCTCTCGGAAGAATGATAAAAGAGGTTCTTCCTGAGCATGACGACTTAAACTACGTTACAGTCGATATGTCTTTTTCTAAAATGCTGGATTTATCTAATGAATGCTTATCTTTGCCTATAGGTTATGATAAAAAAGCCGTTATAGCGGAGAATTTCTTCTATTTAACCAAAACTCGTGAAAAGAAAAAACTCCTTAAAGGTGACGATGATGAGCCGTTATTAGATTTTTTCCGTCATCCCGACCCGTTAATCAATCTTTATATTTTGGTTTATTCCGATTCCTTAGATGAAAAGTCGGCATATTATAAGGCTTTGCAAGAAGGCGAAGCCAAATTCGTTTCTGTTGCATCATTTGACGAAAGCCAATGGCAACAATTTATTCCTCAATTCTTTAAAAAAAGAGGTTCTTCGATAGAAGATGAAGCGATAACGGAGCTATCCGAAAGGATAAATGGGGATTATTCTCTTTTTATTCAGGAAGGTAATAAGCTTTTAGCATATGCAAATGGGGAAGAAATCACTCTCGAAATGGTGAAAAACTTAGTCTCTGCCCCATTGGAAGATGATGTTTTCGCTTTATCCAACGCTTTATTAAGAGGAGATAAAAGACAAGCTCTTAGCATCTTCAAAGATATGAGGGTAAAAGGAAGTACAGCAAACGCGATTCCTTTGATGAATATGCTATCTAACCAATTCATTTTTCTTGATCAAATTAGATACTTAAATCGAAGAGGTCTTGAGGCTTTTGATATTTCGCAGAAAATGAAATGCTCTCTTGGAAGGGTTAAAGCCTCTCTTTATAACGTTCGTAAAATGTCAGCTCCTTGTTTGCATCGAGCCATAAATCAGCTTTATTCCTACCAATTAAGCATTTTCCAAGGGAAAATGAACGATAAATTGGCTTTCGAACTCTTTGTGGCTAATTTTGAAATATGAAAATAGTGGTTATTTCTGACACCCATGGTGATTTTTACGAATTAAAAAGAGTTGCTATGGTGGAAAATGGCGCTTCGTTATATCTTCATGCTGGGGACGTTGAGGCTTTTGGAGGAGAGGATATTTCTCCTTTTGCGGCCGTTAAAGGAAACTGCGATTATTCCTTTTCATCTTTTTTGAAAGAATATTGGGCTTTAACTCCATACGGAAAACTTTATATGAGGCATTATCCAGCATTCGATAAGGACGAACTAAATGAGCTTTATGATAAAGGCGTTAAGATTTTCATCCATGGCCACACTCACATAAAGGAAAACAAAAAATATAGGGATATGTATATTCTTTGCCCAGGATCTTTGACAAGGCCTAGGGATGGATCTGCTTCATATATGGTTCTTGATGTAGATAAAGAAGAAGTAAAGGTTGAGTTCAAGACTCTCTAGATAGTCAAAAAGCCCCAAATTAATGGGGCTTTTTCAATATCAATTAGAAAACTTATAATGCAGCGACTGCGATTTGAAGATGTGCTTTCTTGCGGTTAGCAGCATTCTTAGACATAATTCCGTCTTGGGAAAGTTTATCAAGAAGAGAAACGGCCTTGTTGACTTCGATAACTGCTTGTTCTTTGTTCTTTGCAACAATTGCAGCTTCGGCTTTCTTGATTTGAGTACGTGTTTCGCTCTTACGGGCGGAGTGGTGTGCATTATTTCTTTCGCCAATTTCGATACGTTTGATTTGAGATTTGATGTTTGCCATATATAATTTTTATCCTTTTCGCTTGTGCGTGTACGATTTTACATTTAAATGCCGATTAAAACAACTATTTTTCGTTCTTTAAATCACTTTCTGTGCTTTTTTTCGTGATATCGAGAATTTCTTTGGTGAAATCTTGAACGGTGAGCAACTTTCCGTACTTATCCGTAGGAATGGAGATTTTGAATATTGAGTTAAGTTCTTGAACCATTGTTACATAGCTCATTGAGTCTCCACCAAGATCATCAGCCCATGATGAATCGTTCTCGATTTTAAATTCTGGTAAATAGAGGGTTTTGGAGAACAATTTGCGAACCTTGTTCATTACTTTCTTAACTTCATTCTGGTCATATCCTTCGAAGGAGATCGTTTCTTTTTTGATTTCGTTGCCGTCAAAAGAAATGAAATTGCTTTGATTGGTCTTCAATTCGTTTTTCAAAACAAAGCGTTTAACTTTCATGTTATTAGCAATTGGAAGGTTTTTCTTATAGATATATACCGCAGAAATGCGTTTTTCGTTAGGTAAGGTCGCATTGATTGAATCGATGTCTTGCTTTATCTTTGGCAAATCTTCAGAAGTAACATTGTTTTCAAGATCAACGACAAGGATGATTTTCTCCATGTTATCTTGACTTTGTCCGAATACGGCAAGGTTGTTAATATGTTTTATGTCGCGGAAGTAACTTTCTATTTCATCTGGATAAACGTTTTCCCCATTGGAACTGATGATCGTATCTTTAATACGGCCTTTGATATAAAAACGTCCAGATTTATCTTGATAAGCAATATCGCCAGTGCGATAAAAACCATCTTCCAAAATGGTTTTCTGACGAACTCCATTGATGATTTCCTCTTTATGGATTGTTTTAGATTTAACGCAAAGTTCGCCTTCAAATTGATTTTCTTTGCTTGAAGGTATGATCTTGTATTCAATTCCAGCAAACGGTTTGCCAATCGATCCTAAAAGCCTTCTTTCAACTTTTTTGGACTGTTCAACGCTTGTAACGCCTATTTCCGTCATTCCATAACCATTATTTAGTGGATAGCCAAGACCATTGATCATTGAAGAGGTTTTAGGCAAGAGATAACCTCCGCCAGAAATACAGAATTCAACCTGAGTTCCAAAGAGTTTATTTTGCAAAACATTTCTAAAAATGGAAGTAGAGGCAAAACCAGCTTCCTCTTTAGATATCTGATGATTGTTATAAGCAAGCATGCGCTTGATTAATTCTTGTTTAGATTGTTTTTGTTGAGAAGAGGTGCGTTGTAGCTGTTGCGCGACCCCATCCCAGAAAATAGGCACGGAGAATACATGGGTACAAGATCCTTTTTTGATTGCTTTTAGTAAATCTCTTGAGGAGGAAGAATTTGGGTATACAAGGGTCTTTCCGTAGAAACTAAACCACAATAAAACCGCGACAAAACCAAAGATATGGTGAAACGGGATCATTGCTAAAATTCTTATTTTACCTGGGTGCATAAGTGAATTTCCGTTCGATGGAATATTAGCGGCTGCAGCAATTTGATAAGTGAGGTTTTCCCCATCCATTACCATTATTTTGATATTACCAGTGGTGCCAGATGAACAGAAAAGGACCTCATTTGCCCAATTGGCGGTGAAATAGTTATTTTCATCGGCGTTACGCACGCTGTTGACGCGATATGTCGGGATGGAATAAGGCTCTTCTTCGTTAGCAATGATTGCTTGAGCTTTTGCATCAACTAATAGATTTTCAGCATTTTCGTGTTTTAAATTTGCGGCTATTAACAAAACCGGATGTCCCGTCATTAATATCGCCCAAAACATCAATGGCCAAAGAGGGCTATTTTTAAGTTTTAAACCAACCACGCTGCCAGCGGGAATTCCCGAAAGCAAAGTGGAAAGACGTTTGGCTAAAAACCAGACGTTATCTTTATATTTTGCATAAGTGTAAGTTCTCTTTTTATCATCCTCATCGAAATATATACAGCATTTTTCCTTCGCGTGTTTTGTCGTGAAATTTTCGTATATATCTTTAAGAGTCATCGATGTCTCAAGGAGACTTTCGTATTGATTAATGAACTTTTGGCAATCTTTTTCGCTATAATTTGACATGTTCTACCTCATAAGGGTTATTTTAACATTAAAATAATAAGCGTTTAAATCATTAAGAAATTCGCTAAGTGAATAAAGGAGGCAAAAAATGTATTCAAAAAATCAAGATGTTAAGGTTCTATTTCTCGGAACGCCAAGCATTGCGGTAAAGCCATTGCTTTCTTTAATTCAAAACGGATTCAACATCGTTGGAGTTGTTTGTCAAGAAGACAAAGCCGGCGGAAGAGGTGGAAACCAAATAGAAGTTCCGCCAATTAAGAAATTGGCATTAAAAGCGAATATTCCTGTTTTTCAACCTCATAGAATAAGAAAGGATTTTTCCTTTGCTAGAAATTTAGACTTCGATGTAATCGTTTGTATGGCCTATGGACAAATTGTTCCGATGGAATTTATAGATTTGGCTCCAAAAAAGGCCATAAATCTCCATGGTTCTCTCTTGCCAAAATTAAGAGGTGCCGCACCAATTCAAAGGTCGATTATGAACGGCGAGAAAGTAACTGGCGTTACCTTGATGGAAATGGCTGAAAAGATGGACGCTGGACGAATGTACGATAAACGTGAAATCGTTATCGAAGAAACCGATAATTACACGACTTTAACAAGCAAAATGAGTGATGTGGCCGCTGAAATGATTGTTTCCGATCTTTTAAGATACGTTAATGACGAATTAGTTGGCATTCCCCAAAAAGAAGAAGAGGCAACATTCGCTCAAAAAATCCTTCCAGAAAACGAAAAACTCCCTTTGAATATTTCCTCAAAAGAAATGAACGCATATATCCGTGGACTTGCCGAAAATCCAGGCGCTTACGTCATTTTCCGCGAAAAGAAACTAAAGATTTATTCTTCGGAAATCTCCAATGATTTAAAGATTGAAGAAGGCCTTTTAAAACCAATAAAAGGCAAACTTTATTTAGGAACTAGTTATGGTTCTCTTCTTTTGAAAGACGTTCAATTTGAAGGTAAAAAGAAAATGGACGCGTCCTCTTTCTTAAATGGCGCAAGAATCGATAAGGATGGCGAGAAAGTCTTCTAATGAGTGAGAAAAAACACCTTAATTTATCCGTTCACGAACTAGTTGATTTTTTGCTACGCCAAGGTGACATTGATAACCGTGTCTATAACCAGGAAACAATGCAACTTGGGACGAAAATCCATTCTGCATATCAGAAAAAGCAAGGCAAAGAGTATCTATCCGAAGTTCCTCTTGAAGGAGATATTGAAAAAGATGACTATTTAATTCACCTCGAAGGCAGGGCCGATGGAATCATTATAGGTGGCATAAATCCTATAATTGATGAGATAAAATCAACCGTTTCTCCGCTAGATGATTTTTATAACAAGCAAAGCGAGTGGCATTTTGGCCAAGCTAAATGTTATGCCTATCTTTATTCGAAAATGAATGGCATTACTCGCTGTGGAGTACGTTTAACCTACATTTCTCAAATGAACTTTGACAAGAAGATGGTCAAAGAGAAATGTTTTGGTTTCGAAGAACTCGAAGAATACGTTATTTCCTTAATAGATAGATACCTTTCCTACGAAAAAGCGACAGTTAAGCATTATATAGAGCGAAACGCCTCAGTCGCTTCTTTACCTTTCCCTTATGATGAATTCCGCAAAGGCCAAAGAGAAGTGGCGAAATACGTCTATACAGTTGCTAAAAAGGGCGGAATTTTCTTCTTTGAGGCGCCAACAGGGATAGGAAAAACCATTTCAACGATATATCCGGCATTAAAAAGCTTTGCCAAGAGTTCAAATTCCAAGATTTTTTATCTAACTGCAAAAACATCCGGAAGGCAAACGTGTTACGACGCTCTTACTGCATGTTACAAAAAAGGCTACATAGGAAGAGACTCATTACTCGTAGCCAAAGAAAAAATATGTTTTTCAAGAGAAAAAAGCTGCAATCCTGATGAATGTCCATATACCATCGACTATTATGAAAAACTTAGAAAAGTAATCGAAAAAGAAAGCCAAGAAAACAATAGATACAGCCCAGATAAAATCATTGAAATTGCCAATGAATATCAGATGTGCCCATTTGAACTTCAATTGGATTTATCTTTGCTCAGCGACGTCATTATTTGCGATTATAACTACTTTTTCGACCCATTAGTAAAACTAGAGAGGTATTTTTCTGATGAAGCCGATCCATCAAACTATATCATTCTAGTTGACGAAGCACATAATCTTCCATCTCGTGCAAAAGATATGTTTAGTGAGACAATCTCAACTAAAGAAATTCACGATGCTATGAGCACTTTAGGACAAGGTGGCTCTCTTTTTACCAAAGCCAAAAAGACCTTGAAAAAACTAGCTAAGTCAATCTCCGTCTTAAAAGAAAACGAAAACCGCTTTGTCACATACGAAAAACTCGATGATGAAATATACAAAAACCTCGTAAAATTCAAAGAATCAACATCAAGCAAGGAAGAAACAAAAGAACAGCATTTCGATGAAAAGGTTAACGATCTATCAAGAAAGGTCTACCGTTTCTTGTCTCTATTAGAAGATTATTCAAAGAACTCAATTATTTATTCTTTTGTTCGTTATGACAAAGAAGTGGAACTTCATCTCCAATCGTTAGACCCTTCGCCTTATCTAAAAGAAGACTTTTCTAGGGTTAAAGGGGCAGCCATCTTTTCGGCAACTTTATCACCGATAAACTACTACATGGAGTCGATTTTAGGTGACGCTTCCTCGCCATATTTAGCTTTAACCTCGCCTTTCCCTAGAGAAAATTTCCATTTGATGATCGCGCCAAATCTTTCGATACGTTACAAAAACCGCGAAAAAACGTATCAAGATGTTGCTGATTATTTATCAACTTTTGTAAAAGGAAAGAAAGGCAATTATTTCATTTATTTCCCATCATACGAATATTTAGACAAGATCAAGAAATGCCTACATTTTTCCAATGCCAACGTTTACACTCAAGAGCGTGACATGACAGATATGGAAAAAGAATTGTTTCTATCCCGATTCCTTTCTAATCCAAAAAAGACAACTGTTGGATTATTAATCATTGGCGGTTCTTTTAGCGAAGGAATAGACTTGCCTAGCGACAGATTAATAGGGGTAGCAGTCGTGGGAATTGGCTTACCTCAAGTATCTCCAGAAGTGGATTTATTAAGGGACTATTACGAAAAGAAGAATGGCGAAGGCTTCCAATATGCCTACATGAATCCAGGAATGAACAAGGTCATGCAAGCGGTTGGAAGGCTAATACGTAGCGAAAATGACGTTGGCAGCGCACTTTTAATTGATGAAAGATACGTTGAAGAAGACTATCAAAAACTTTTCGCAAGAACATGGAAAGGCTATGAAATCGTCCGTTCAAAAGAAGAGATAAAGGAATCTTTATCTTCTTTCTATCGAAATAAATCCAAATAGAATATAATCTTAAATTGCTTATGCCTTTTGATAAATCACACATTAGAAATTTCTCAGTAATCGCCCATATCGACCACGGAAAAAGCACATTATGTGACCGAATCCTCGAAGAGACTGGCGCAGTGGATAAAAGAAACTTATCCGAACAAATGCTTGATAGCATGCCTCTTGAACAAGAAAGAGGAATCACGATCAAATTAAATGCCGTTACTGTAACTTATAAAGCGAAAAATGGCGAAGAATATATATTCAATTTGATTGATACCCCAGGGCATGTTGACTTCACATATGAAGTATCACGCTCTTTAGCAGCTTGCGAAGGCGCTCTTTTGCTCGTTGACGCCACACAAGGCGTACAAGCTCAAACCTTAGCAAATGCTTACTTAGCAATTGATAACGACTTAATGATTTTGCCAGTTATCAACAAAATAGACTTGCCAAGTTCAGACGTCCCTAATGCCGAGAAAGAAATCGAAGAAAAACTCGGCCTTTCAGTCACTGATATATCGCTTGTTTCGGCAAAAACCGGACAAGGCGTGCCTGAAATGCTTGAAAAAGTCGTTGAGCTTATTCCTCCACCAGAAGGAGAAGCTTCTTCTCCATTAAAAGCCTTAATATTCGATAGTTACTACGATTCCTATAGAGGCGTAGTTGTTTTGATGCGCATAAAAGAAGGCAAAGTAAAAATAGGCGACGAAATCTTACTTATGCAATCTGGAAAACGTTATACGGTAACAGAATTAGGGATTAGAACGCCAAAAGATTTGCCAGTTAACGAACTGGATGCAGGGGAAGTTGGTTACCTATGTGCGACCATCAAAGACATAAAAGACGTTTTCCCTGGCGAAACAATTACATTAGCTAGCAATCCCGCTTCATCACCATTACCTGGTTATCGAAAGATAAATCCAATGGTTTATTGCGGTTTATACCCAGTTGATTCTCAAAAATACAATGATTTAAAAGAAGCATTGGCTAAGCTTTCTTTAAACGATTCTTCCTTAACTTATGAGCCAGAATCATCTGAAGCCTTAGGCTTCGGCTTCCGCGTTGGCTTCTTAGGATTATTGCACATGGACGTTATTCAAGAACGTTTGGAGCGTGAATATAATCTCAATCTCATCTTAACTGCACCTTCCGTCAAATATAGGCTGAATCTATCTGATGGAACCTCAAAGATGATTGATAATCCTTCTGAAATGCCTGACGCATCGAAAATAAAATCAATTGAAGAGCCTTTTGTCGATGCAGAAATAATGACCCCAAAAGAATATGTTGGGCCAATTATGCAACTTTGCCAAGAAAGAAGGGGAATTTATCAAGATTTGATCTATTTCGATGACACTAGACAAGTAGTTAAATACTCTTTGCCTTTAAGTGAAATCATCTTCAATTTCTTTGACAAACTTAAATCTATTTCTAAAGGCTATGCCTCCCTTGATTATCAAATAGAGGGATACCACGCAAGCGAATTATCAAAGATGGATATTCTTTTAAATGGTGATAAAATCGACGCTTTATCATCGATCGTTTATAGGCCATTCGCCTATGATAGAGGCATCAAAATAGTTTCGCGCCTAAAAGAAATAATCCCTAAGCAACAATTCGAAGTCCCTGTTCAAGCGGCAATAGGCGGTAAGATCATCGCTAGATCAACAATCAAGTCAGTTAGAAAAGATGTTTTGGCTAAGTGTTATGGCGGAGACATCTCAAGAAAGAAGAAACTTCTTGAAAAGCAAAAAGAAGGCAAGAAACGCATGAAACAAATTGGTTCGGTTGAAGTGCCTCAAGAAGCTTTCATGGCTGTTTTATCGCTTGATGACGAAACTGGCAATTAAAACTTTAAACTTTGTTTAAATAGATGTTTTTAGTAGTTTTCTAGTTACTTTTATTAAAGACTCGTTTATAATATCTCTATGGTTAATCCAACAAATATTGCGATTAAATTTACAGATGAGGTTTATGCAACACCAGCGCAAGTTGGAAAGAGTTTGCATATGGTTGTTTACGATGATTTCTGGAAACAGATTATTACCTATCGTGAACAACATAAATACACTTTGCCTTTCGGTAAGATAAAAGGGCAGTTATACTTCATAACCTTAACCGAACCAATCCGTATCAAAATCGCTAATTTCGAAAGTAAAATCAAAGACTTTTTGAATCTTTCAAGATCGATGTTATTAACAAACGGCAAAGAAACTCGTTCGATTTTGTTTACTCCTCTTCTAAAAGAAGCGGCTTCTCTTGAGAAATCTACAATCAATGATTTATCGATTAAGATGTTATTGAATTCCTTATATCAAGAAAATGATTCAAACCATACGGCAATCGTCAATTACCTTTCTGCTTTGGATTATTATCTTGATCAAAGCCCGGCCTATCCAGATGAAGATTTCTTAGCTGGCGCCTATCAAAAGACCCTTGGACAAGAGGAATTGGTGGATTTCTACCGCGAAAAAGACTTTGATAACAGAGTCAGCCATTTAGCTTATATCAGAGATCCTGATTACCCATATGCTCCTTCTGATTTGATTGAAGAATTGATGAGCACTTTTATGGAATGGCTAAACAACAGTGAAAATGGCGTGCCTTCTTTTGTTCGTGCCTATCTAGCTTTCCATTATCTAAACTACGTGAAACCTTTCATGCAAAGAAACTCCTTAGTTGCTTCTTTGCTCGCAAAAGAAACAATCGCATCATCTATTGGAATCAGCGAAGCGTTTGCCTTGCCATTTGAACTTTTGCTTAGAGATTCATTCTTAAATTCTGAAGCTTATCGCGAAAGCAAAACACGTTGCGATCTAACTTATGCGATATTCGAAGCCATAAACGTTATGACACCCTATATCGATAACGTTACAAATCAGCTAAAGGAGCTTAGGATTTCTCAATACAAAAAGGAATATTCTTATCTCTCCGAAGAGGAAGAAAAAATCGCGAATAAAACGGTAGATGAGCCAGTTAGCAAGCCTACCCAGCTTTCTTTCCTTGATGATCATGAAGAAGTCAAAGAAGAGCAAAAGGAAGAAATCGAAGAAATCAAAGAAGAAATTCCTGAACCTCAAATAGAAGAAATCAAAGAAGTTGAAGTAGAAAAACCGGCTCCTGAAGTCAAAATAATCGAAGAAAAGCCAATAGAAAAGCCTCAAGTTAAGGTGATTACTCAGCTAAAGGATGAGCAACATCAACCTAAAGAAATAGAAGAAGGTCTTTCAAAAGCTGAAAGAAAAGATTATATTCGTTATTTGTTGGAGACAAATCCAAATCTCAACAAAAAACAGGCGACTTTCTTAGCAAACCATAACACGCAAGGAAGATATTACACGATCCAACAATATAAAGAATTTGCCTCGTGCGTATATGAAACAGCCAGAACTTCGATGGATAAATTAGCTCAAGAAGGCTATTATGAAAAATTGCAATTCAAAAATAAATTTGTTTATTCCCCAGTGAAGAAAGGAAAATAAAAAACATGAACAAAATAACAATCTTATCAGGAATGCCAGCATGGCTCTTCCCAATACTTATCGTAGTCATATTCGGCGTTATTGCTTTAGGTGTTTTTTTGCTTAGAAAATACGCAAAACCATTCAAAAGCGACGAAAAACCTAAGACAGACAAAGAAATTGCTCAAGAAGAAGTCGCACGTTTAACCCAAGAATTAGACGAAGAAGAATACGAAGCGGCAAAAGATAGAAAAGAAAGAAAAAACGGAAAACCCACTGAAGAAGAGGCCCGCGAAGAAGAATTAGCCAGAATGACTAGACCTGTCGAAGACGAAAATGCCGCCAAAGAAATGGAAGAATTCGACAAAAACAACAAAGAAGAAAAGTAGTTGTGATTAAGTCTTTATACGTTCACATACCATTTTGTGCCCATATTTGCTCATATTGTGATTTTGCAAAAGTCATTTATGATGAGAAATGGGCTTTTTCTTATGTATCGGAGCTAAAAAAAGAAATAGATTCATACCACATCGAAAATAAACTAGACACCATATATATCGGCGGAGGAACTCCTACCTGTCTAAGAAGAGACTTGTTAGAAGACCTTCTACATTATTTAAGAGAATATATAAAAGAAGACGGAGAATTCACAATCGAAGGAAATCCAGAGAATATCGATGAAGATCTAGTTGGAATTCTAAAAAATAACGGCATTAACAGAGTTTCTTTAGGTATGGAATCATCCTTACCAAAATATCTTTCCTTAATGGGAAGAAAACATTCTTATGAGGATGTGGCAAATGCCGTTAAATGTCTCAAAAATGGGGGAATAGACAACATATCCGTAGATTTGATATACGCTCTTCCAGAAGAAAACCTTGAAGATCTTAGAAAAGATATCGAAGCGTTGCTTGCCTTAGACCTCCCTCATTTATCCGCATATTCCCTAACAATTAACGACGGGACTCTTTTCTATAGCAAAGGATTTAAAGAAAGAGATGACGAAACCGAAGCTAATATGTATAACCTCATATTAGAATCTTTAAGAAATGATGGTTACGAAAGATACGAAGTTAGTAATTTCGCCAAAGATCGTCATTATTCGAGGCATAATCTCACATATTGGCACGATGATGAGTATTATGGAGTCGGATTAGGGGCCTCAGGATACATTAATGAAGTTCGTTACACAAACACAAAAAACCTTTCTAAATATTTAAAAGGTGAGTATCGCCAAATAGAAGAAGCATTAAGTGAAGAAAGCCAACTAGAGGATTACTTTTTGACGAATCTTAGACTAACAAAAGGTTTCAAAAAAGATGAGTTTCAATCTCGTTTCGGCTTCGCGTTTAGAGAAAAATATGCTAAGCAATTTGCTAAACTAAATAACAGTGGTCTTTTATTAGAAAATGAAGATTCTATCTATCCTTCTGATGATGGAATTCTCTTATTGGATCGTATATTGCTTGAACTTTTTTAACAAATTTAGCACTAAGGTGTTGACAGTGCTAAAACTGCCTCTATAATAGTCGTAGCAGCCAAATGAGAGGACTGCTAAAAAGGAGGCAAAAATGACAAGACGCGACGAAATATTAAAATTAATCGTTGAGCATTTTATCAAGACTGCAGAACCAGTTGGAAGCAAAACTCTCCAACAGGAATACAACCTTGAAGTCTCCACGGCAACCATCCGTAACGAGATGAATGCATTAGAAAATGAGGGATATCTCGAAAAGACACACACCTCATCAGGACGCGTTCCTTCCGAAAAAGGATATCAATATTATGTTGCCAATCTTCGCTCCGGAAATATCGATGAAAGAGCGAAGAATGCTCTTCAAAACGTTTTGTCCAAAAGAACAAAATCGGTTGAAGAAGTAATCAAAGAGAGTTGCGAAATACTCTCTCAAATGACAAAACTAGCCTCGGTCGTAGTAGGTAATTCTCTTGAAGAAGAACGCCTAGTATCGATAAATCTAATTCCGATTGGGGGAAATGCTGCAACTGCGATATTTGTCACCGACAAAGGATACGTCGTAAACAAAACATTTGTCCTAAATAAGGATATGGATTCAAACGAATTGACGAAGTCCATAAAAATGTTAAACGATCGTTTGTCAGGAACGCCAGTTACTCAAGTGGTCAGCAAGATGGAAGCGATGCGTCCAGCTCTTACCGATTATATGATTGGGCAAGAAGTATTCTATCAAGCAATACTTGGCGTCTTTGCGGCATTTGCTACATCAAGAATGGAATTCTATGGAAAAGAACAATTGTTTGAACAACCGGAATTCGCCAATGATGCCAATAAGCTTCGTGAGTTGATGAAATTCCTTGAAAGCCCTGAAAGCCTCTCAAAAGCCTTAGAAAAAGGGCAAACAAAGAATGGTATCACTATCACCATTGGCTCAGGGAATTCCGATAATCTCAACGATCAATTGGCTCTTGTGTCCGCAAACATTGATGTGCCTGGCGAAAAAGGTGCAACCCTCTCCCTTGTTGGTCCATCTAGAATGGATTATGACAAAGTAGTGGGAACCTTAAAATATTTCGCTCAAGCACTAGAAGAATATTTCAACCAAGACGACGAAAAGGAGGACGAAGAATGGAACAAGCCGAAGAAAAGCGAGCAGAAAATAAAGAAACAAGCAAAGAAGAAAACGAAATGAAACACGATAAAAAGAAAGATGGAATAAATCTCGAAGAAGAATTAAAAAAGGCACAAGACGAGGCCTTTGAATGGAAAAACAAGTACTATATGGAACTTGCAGACGTTCAAAATCTTCGCAAAAGCCTTGAAGAAGACCATCGAAACGCTCTTCGTTATCGTTCCGAAGGCTTCCTAGAAAATCTTCTTCCTGCTCTTGATGGTTTCTACCTCGCATTAAATGGCAAGGTCGAATCCCAAGAAGCTAAGAACTATCAACAAGGATTCATCTATATCTACAATCAAATTCAAAACGCCTTAACCTCTGAAGGAGTCAGCGAGATTCTTCCAAAGGTCGGCGATGAATTCGATGCCCATTCAATGAACGCCATAGACATTGAAGAGGGAGACGAAAATAACGATGGCAAGGTAGCGTTGATCTATTCAAAAGGCTACAAACTTCACGAAAAGCTCATTCGACCAGCTAACGTGAAAGTCTATAAGAAAAAAGTCGAAACAAAAACCGAAGACAAACAATCTGATACTAATGAAGCTAACAAAGCTTAAGGAGAAAAAATATTATGGCAAAAGAATTAATCGTTGGTATTGACTTAGGAACTACAAACTCTGTTATCAGTTATTTACAAGCTGACGGCAAGGTTAAGGTTATCCCAAACCCAGAAGGAACAAATACGACCCCATCAGTCGTTGCATTCAAAGCTTCTGGCGAAGAAATAGTTGGCAATGCAGCAAAGCGTCAAATGATCACAAATCCTGACACAGTTCGTTCTGCAAAACGTAAAATTGGACAAGACTACAAGTTCCATATTTCCTGCTTAAATAAAGATTTCACTCCACAAGAAATCTCCGCAAAGGTTCTTGCTTATATGAAATCCTATGCTGAAAAGAACATCGGACAAGAAGTTAAGAAAGCAGTTATCACTGTTCCTGCTTACTTCAACGATGCCCAAAGACAAGCAACAAAAGATGCAGGTACAATCGCTGGATTAGATGTCGTTCGTATCATCAATGAGCCTACCGCTTCTTGCTTAGCCTTCGGTCTTGATACAAATAAATCCGGAAAAGTCTTGGTTTTCGACCTTGGTGGAGGAACACTCGATGTCTCCATTCTTGATATTGGCGATGGAACCTTCCAAGTCTTATCAACAAACGGCGATACAAACCTTGGCGGCGATGACTGGGATAATGCCATTGCTGATTGGATTCACGCCCAAATTCAAATCGAAACTGGCGTAGATCTTACAGATAAGATGGCTCAACAACGTTTCCTTGACGCCGCTGAAAAAGCAAAGATCGAACTTTCTAGCAGCTTAGAGACAACCATCTCCCTTCCATTCATTGGCATGGGAAAGACTGGTCCTATCTCATATGAGGGCAAATTAACAAGAGCCAAATTCCAAGATTTAACCAAAGGCTTACTCGAACGTTGCAAAGTTCCAATGGAAAAAGCTCTTAAAGATGCAGGTCTTACCTACAACGATCTCGAAGACGTCTTGATGATTGGCGGTTCAACACGTATGCCAGCCGTTCAAGATATGGTCAGCCAAATTTCTGGCAAGAAGATAAATATGTCTGTCAACCCAGACGAAGCTGTTTCTATGGGTGCAGCAATACAAGGTGGCATCATCGCAGGTGACGTCAAAGATGTCGTCCTTCTCGATGTTACCCCATTAACACTTGGCATTGAAACACTTGGCGGAGTCTTGACACCTCTTATTCCACGTAACACAACAATTCCTACAACCAAGAGCCAAATCTTCTCAACAGCCGCTGATAATCAACCTGCAGTAGACATCATGGTCTATCAAGGCGAAAGACCAATGGCTCACGATAACAAATTGCTTGGTCACTTCCAATTAACTGGTATCAAACCAGCTCGTCGTGGTGAGCCAAGAATCGAAGTTACCTTCTCAATCGACGTTAACGGCATCGTTAAAGTTTCCGCAAAAGACCTTGATACTCAAAAGGTTCAAGATATCACAATCTCTGGCTCCAACGGTCTTTCTAAAGAAGATATCGACCGTATGGTAAGAGAAGCAGAGGAAAACAAAGCTGCCGACGAAAAGAGAAAAGGCGACATCGAAGTCAAGAACAAAGCCCAAACATATGTTGATCAAATCAATCAAACATTAGTCGAAAAAGGTGCTCAACTTTCTGAAGATCAAAAGAAAGAATTAACCAAGATTCGTGATGACGCTCAAGCTGCAATCCAAAACGATAATATCGATAAATTAAGAGAAATCGTTGGCAAACTTGAAGATGCAGCCAATGCCGCCAACGCCTATCAACAACAACAAGCTGGAGCAGGAAACGCATCTTCTAACTCCTCAGCAAATACATCTTCCGATAGCAACGACCAAGATGTTGTTGATGCAGATTTCACCGATAAAAAGGCTTAATTTGACAAAAAACACTAATAGGGGCGTCTTAAGGGACGCCTCTATCTTGTTTTAAGAAAGGAGAAGGAAGATATGGCAGAAGAAAAAAGAGATTACTACGAGGTTCTCGGAGTAAATAAATCGGCTAGCAAAGACGAAATCCGTTCTGCATACCGTAAATTAGCAAAGAAATATCACCCTGATATCAACCACGATTCTGACGCTCCAAAAAAGTTCGAAGAAGTTCAAGAGGCATATGATGTTTTGTCGGACGACCAAAAAAGAGCTGCTTATGACCAATATGGCTTTGCAGCCTTTGGTAGCGGTTCTTCAACTGGCGGAAGTGGAAACCCATTCGAAGGAACAGGTTTCTCTTCGCAAGGATTTGGTGGATTTGATGACCTATTTAACTCTTTCTTCGGCGGAGGAAGTAGAAGAAGTAGCGCTAACAAAACCGGTCCACAAAAAGGAAATGATTCGCTATATAGCGTTAAGATTTCTTTCATGGATTCCATCAAAGGAACCAGTGTTAGTATCCCTCTAACTTATGATGAACAATGCGATGCATGCCACGGCACAGGCGCAGCCAGTGAATCTGATGTAAGCACATGTCCTTATTGCGGAGGAACAGGCTATACAACCCAAAGACAGCAAACAATCTTTGGAACCATGGAGTCACAAGCTGTTTGCTCAAAATGCCACGGAACAGGCAAAATAATTAAGAAAGCCTGCTCAAAATGCGGTGGCAACGGTTATAACCGAGTCCGTAAAAACATTGAAGTCAATATTCCAGCCGGCATTAACGAAGGTCAGCAGATCAGAGTTAAAGGCAAGGGAGAGAGAGGATATAACGGAGGTCCAAACGGTGATCTCTATGTTGAAATCAAGATTGAACAAGATAAGAGATTCAAACGTGACGGAAACGATATCCATTCTGACTTAGATTTAGGCTTTGCGGATGCGGCCCTAGGCACAAAGGTCGACATTGAAACGGTTTATAGCACAGTAACCGTCGATATTCCAGCCGGTACTCAGCCTGAAGCAATACTCAAACTTCGTGGACAAGGTGTTAAGGATCTTCGCACTGGCAAACCTGGCGATCATTATTTGCATGTTAAACTACATACCCCAACGGATCTTAGCAAAACACAAAAAGATCTCTTGACGCAATTCCAAAAAGAGGAAGCAACCAAGAAGAAAAGTTGGTGGAAAAACCCATTTAAAAAATAATCGTCTCAAATGAGGCGATTTTTTCTTTAAAAAGTGCGTATTAAATAATACTATTTAAAGGGGGTTTTATTATGCCAATCTGTAAAAACTGTCATAGAACTATTTCTAAGTTCGATAAAGATATATGCCCATTCTGCGGAGCTGAGAATCCAATTGAAGATAATTACCAAACAAAAGACGTTACTTTGTTTATAAAAGCCACATCAACGAATGATAAACTCTATAAGTCTAAATCCAAGAAATTAACTGGGTTTTTATGCGCTTTATTAGGTTCTTTCGGTGCTCATAACTTTTATTTGGGTTTTACCAAAAAAGCCATCATCGAATTGTTAATCACCTTAATTTTAGAAGGTGGAGCTGGTGTTTTGCTTTTCTTATTTGTTGATCCATTAAAGAATGCCTTAGCATTTGTTTTACCAATCGCTTTTTGTTTCGTTTTCTATCTTTTTGCTTCCGTGCATTATTTCAAAAATGACTCATTAGCTGATGCCAATGGCGTTTTCCTTAGATAAGATGGAACGTTTCTTCGCTAAAATTCAAAATGAGACGGTGTTTCTTTCAAAAGAAGATGAACACCATCTTTTGAATGTTATGAGAGCGAAAGCAGGAGAAAAAATCGAAATTGTCGACAATGGAACTCTTTATTTAGCAGAAATAAAAAAGACTAATCCATTAGAAATCAAAATTATAGAAACCATCGATAGAAACACAGAATTAGGTGTAAAGCTAGTTCTAGGTTTCTCTTTATTGAAGGGTGGCCATGACGAATTGGTCTTGATGAAAGGAACGGAGCTTGGAGTTTCCGCTTTCTTGCCTTTCATATCTGAAAGAACGATCATAAGACTCGATGAAAAAGAAAGAAAAAAGAGACTTGAACGTTTTCAAAAGATCGTAAACGGCGCTTCAAGCCAATCAAAAAGACTTGTTGTTCCAACTGTTTTGCCAATTATGAGCTACAAAGAAGCATTGGAATACAATGCAAATAAGCGTTTTATCGCCTATGAGAATCTTTCTGATGGGTCCTTTAATTTGCCTAAAGAATTCGAGAACTTAAATCATGGGGACGAAGCTTTGACTCTTGTCGGTCCTGAAGGAGGCTTTTCCTCTAAAGAAGTAGATGATGCCGTAAATAAAGGCTTTGTCACATTGTCTTTAGGAAGAAGAATCCTTCGTGCTGAAACAGCTTCAATATATTTAGCGAGCGTATTTTCTTTATTAGAGGAAGAAAAATGAGCATTTATGACATTTTAGCTGATGCTCAAGCGCCAACGAATTTCAAAAAATCATCCGAGCAAATCTATTATGATGAGAATCGTTATAGATTAAATGAATTGGAAAGTTATTCTTATCTAGCCGATTCCTCCGATTCTTTTGGGATTGTCAGGGGAAATATCATCCTAAGAGCCCTCGAAAACAAAGAATGCATCGAGAAACTCTATAAAAAATACGAAAAGAATACCTTTTCATCCTCAGTTTCTTTAAAAGAATATATGGAAAATGGCTTGCTAAATCTTCCATATTTGATTTTCAAAGGCGAGAAAAACTATGTTCCAATCTTCGCTTTGTCAATTTCCATGATATATAGCAAAAATTTCTCACGTCTAGGAGAGATGCCATATAAAAAGATCTTTAAACAATATGAAGCCGCTTTGATAGATCCATTCGATTATTATGGATATGATATTTTTATTTCTTATTTCACGAGATTGGTTTTGATCGATAAAATGCCTGATTGTGCGGCTTTTTATGATTATGATGCCAAGGCAATCTATTTTGTGAATAACGAAGGAAGACTTGATGCTAAAGTCTGCTTGTTTGATAAAGATCTGAAACATCCTCTTCTAAATCATTTGATGCCGAGAATAAAAAACGTTGTCAAAGCCTATTTTTCTAACAACCGTGAGATGTTTATCCAATCTCTTTTCGATAACGATTTAATCTCTCAAAACCTTTTCGAGAAAATCAAAAAATATAAAAGCAAAAAATAAGGAAAAGACGATGTTATTTTATTTATTCGCCCTTGGTTGCAAGGTTAATTCATATGAAAATGATTTATTACGTGAAGCTCTCCTAAAAAGAGGGGATAACGAAGCAAAAACACCAGAAAATTGTGATTTGATCGTTATTAATACATGCTCGGTTACCTCGACTGCCGATCAAAAATCACGTCAGCATATCCGTAAATTCAGACGTCTTTCGCCAAATGCGATTCTCGTAGTAATGGGTTGTTATTCTCAAAAGAATTATGAAGAAGCAAAAACTATCGGAGCTGATATCGTTTTAGGAACATCTCATCGTAAAGAAATACCTGATCTTATTGAAAGATTTCAAAAAGAAAAACAGCCAATTATCGTAGTGGATGTCAATAACAGACATGAAAAATACGAAGAATACGGATCTTTTGCTTTACCGAATAACACTAGAGCATATCTTAAAATCCAAGATGGCTGTAACTATTTCTGCTCCTATTGCTTAATTCCTTTCGTTAGAGGAAACTCTCGTTCTAGAGAAAAGGAAGATGTTTTAAGAGAAGCAAAACTCCTTGTCGAAAAAGGCTATAAGGAAATAGTAATAACCGGAATCGAAATTGGCTTCTATGGTTTGGATTTAGGCGATGGAAACTATCGATTGGGGAATCTTTTATACGATATCTTATCCGATAATCCTGGTTTATATAGGTTGAGAGTGTCCAGTCTAAATCCATCAGAAATCGATGATTCTTTCTTAAAAGTAATTAGTGATTTTCCATCTTTTGCCTCACATTTGCATCTTTCTCTCCAAAGCGGCTCATCTAGTGTCCTTTCGAGAATGAAAAGGCCGTATAGCGCTGAAGAATATTACAAAAAGCTTGAAGAAATCAGAAAAATAAGGCCGGATATAGCCATTACCACGGATGTAATATCTGGTTTTCCTAATGAGAGAGAAGAAGAGTTCCAGGAAAGTCTTGAGTTTGTTAAAAAATGTAAATTAGCCGAGATTCATTGTTTCCCATATTCTCCACGTAAAGGAACCTATGCTTATACCTTAAAAGATCTTCCTGCTGATATTAAAAAAGAAAGAAATGCTGCATTTATCGAAGCTTCTAAGGAACTAAGGGAAGAATATAGAAAGTTATTCTACGGAAAAGAAGTAGAAGTTCTTATGGAAGACTATGATGCAAAAACGAAAATTTGCTATGGGCATACTTCGAATTTCTTACTCGTAAAAATCCCCTCAGATACCGATTTACACGGCAAAATTATTAAAGTTGTCTATTCAAAGGAAAATGCTGCAGATTAATGCAATAACATCAGTTACAATCGAATGAATATGAAATTATTTTGACATTGTCTAAATTAACGTTGACTCAGTCTTTACAATCCATATAATATTGCACGCTTTGAAAAAGGAGACTAATTGATATGGCAGTACCACAAAGAAGAACTTCGAAAACAAGAAAAAGATTAAGAAGAGCTCATTTCTATTTAAAATATCCAACAATCGTTGAATGCCCACACTGCGGTGCAATGATCCAACCTCACAAGGTTTGCCCATCTTGCGGATATTACGATGGAAAGCAAGTCATCGCAAAAGAAGAAAAGAGCAAATAATTAGTTTGATTCTTACAAGCAGCCTATTTGGCTGCTTTTTCTTTAAAATAACACACATCAGAAGTAAAATAAAAACGAGGTGAAAACATGAAAATAAATAAATATTTCGATCATACTTTATTAGCGGCAAATGCCACAGAAGAAAAAGTCACGAAGCTTTGTAACGAAGCGAAAGAATATGACTTCATGAGCGTTTGCATCAATCCTTATTTCATTCCATTGGCAAAGAAACTTTTAGAAGGAAGCGATGTTAAGGTTTGCACAGTTATCGGATTCCCTTTAGGGCAAATGAGCACGGCATCGAAAGTTTTTGAAGCTGCAGACGCAGTTAAGATGGGCGCAGATGAAGTTGATATGGTAATCAATGTCGCGGCCTTAAAAGACAAAAAATATGATTATGTCAGAGATGAAATTCATTCCATCAAAGAAGCGTGTAACGGAAAACTCTTAAAGGTCATCCTTGAATGTTGCTATCTAAACGATGAAGAAATCGTTAAAGCATCGGAATTGGCTAAAGAAGCAGGCGCTGATTTTGTTAAAACATCTACAGGCTTTGGCTCAGGTGGAGCAAAAGCTCACGATGTCAAAATCATGAGAGAAACAGTTGGCAAAGATATGGGTGTTAAAGCCGCTGGTGGAATCCATACCTTGAAAGACTTTAACGATATGGTTGAGGCTGGTGCAAACCGCATTGGTTGCTCTCATTCAATCGAAATAATGAAAGAATACAAATAGGTTTATTCAATAAAAGCTCTATTTATAAGTTCTTCGTAGCTCCTTCCTTCGACAGGCAGGGGCTTTTTAAAATCTGTTAATGTCTTCCATTCGGCATTTACTTTTTCAAAATACTCTTTATTTGCACCATTTTTCTTATCTATGCGTTTATCAAACTTAAGCGACATACGCATCCTGAAAATGTGTTTCTTAAAAGACTCTAAAGCCGATGAATTCCCGGTTTTCTCATAAAAATATCTTTGAATAGCAAAAACGGCTAAGTGTCTTTGCGTCCTATCCGTGCGTTTTACACTAGATAAAGAAGAGGAAACGTTTTTATAGTAATAGATAATTGGCTTGGATATGCAAACGACTTTGTTGCACTTTGCTAGTAAAGTAGCATTTAAGGCGTTATCTTCAAACATATCTTTGAAAGAGGCTAAAAGAACGCGGGGTTTTGATAGAAGAAGTTCTTTTCGATACATCTTATTCCACATAAAGCCTCTGACGACGGCGTCCATAAAGAAAGAATCGAGAATTTTTCTTCCTTTCAAAAGGCGTTTTCTTCTAAATGGGTATATTATTTTTCGGTCGTTTTTATAAACAGCATAAAAAGCGGCATTTACAACATCGGCGTCATATTTCTTTATTGCATCATGAAAGGATTGGATGCAATCATGTCGATATTCATCGTCTGCATCGAGAAAACAAATATATTCGCCCTTGGCCATCTCAATGGCTTTTTGTCTTGAAAGAGCTGCGCCAAGTCTATCTTTTGGGGCAAAAACGACAAGATTATCGTGTTTTTTGCCGTATTCACTTAGTATTTCAAGAGATGAATCAGTGCTAGGATCAATCGCGCATATCAACTCGATTGAACCTGAAAAATCTTGCGAAAAGACACTATCTAGCGCTCTTTTTAATGTTTTCTCGTTATTATAAACGGGCATTATAATGGTGACGTCAACTTTATTCATAGGCCGATTTTACCATAGCCTCGAAGAATTATTAACAATTCATCATCACTTTGCTTCGTTTTTTCTTGCAAAGGCAAAATGTTTATGTAGAATATTTATGCTTAATGCGGGAAGAAGGTGAATCCAATGTCTGTTAAAGTAGTCGTCCGTGAAGGCGAATCTCTCGATGATGCAGTTCGTCGTTGGAAGAGAAACGTTAATAAGAGCGGTATCCTTCTCGAAACACGTAAAAGAGAATGCTTCTATCCTACTTCATTAAAACGCAAAATGAAGTCAGAGATGGCACGTCGTAAGAAATGGTAAAAAGAATCCTCGTTAATTCGAGGATTTTTTCTTTATTTTTGTCCTTTTTTCATTTTCGCCGTCTTTATATAGGTGATGAGAGAATTTATTTACCAAGAAAGCAAAAAAGGGTGCGGATTGGCGTGCCTAAGAATGGCTTTGATCGAAGCCAGTGGACAAGCAAATTACAAATATTTGCGATTTGAGAAACATCCTCCATATAGTCTGAAAGAACTATGTCTGGCAGCTAAAAAAGAAGGCGCTTCTCTAGAGTTTTTTAAAGTTAATAACGGAGAAATTGTCGATTTTTCGGCGAATGTTCCGTTGATGACGACAATTCGCGAGGGAAATGCAGAACATCTAGTTTATGTTCCTAAGGCAAGGAAAAACAAACTTTTAGTTTACGATCCAGCTTTCGGACCGCAATGGGTTAAAAAGGATGTTTTTCTAAGCAAATGGGATTATGTATTCGGTAAAATAACGTCCATTGAAAAAAGGAAATGTCCTTATAAGAAACCAAAAATATTTTCGCCTTGGAGTTTGATTCCTTCGTTTGTATCGGTCTTGATTTCTTTTCTTTGCCTGTTTGGCTGTTTTTACTTAATGAAAAACGATTCGAACTACATATTTTCTTTATCTTTGTTAGCCGGAAGTGCGATTTTTGAAATCGTTAGTCGCATTTTGATGATCAAATCCATGAAAAAATTCGACGAGAAATGGATTGATAAGATTCCGTTTAGTTCCAATCATTTAGAAGAGCAATACCAGCATTATTGTTCTTTCAAAAAAGCGGCTTTTCATGGTCATTTATCCATGGTTACGTCTTTGTTTATGGCGTTATCGACTATCGCTTTATTCGGCATAAACAACCCTTTATTTTTCATTTCCGTAGCTGCGATTGCGGTTTATTCCACAGTTTCATCTTTATTTCTACGAAACTACATATGTAAAAAGAAAACGGCGTTAGAGGAGAAGGAAAAGCTTCTATTTCTAAAGCGCGAAAAACCGGATGAAATCAAAAAATCTTTGCGTTCTTTAACGGATGAAGGATATAAAATCGGCTCATTGTTAGGAAACGAAAAAGCTATAAGTCTCATTTTGATTGCCGTTTTATCTATCGTTCCTCTTTTGAATCAAGAAAATATCGTTTTG
This sequence comes from Lachnospiraceae bacterium, assembly GCA_963657245.1. Classification (GTDB taxonomy): domain Bacteria; phylum Bacillota_I; class Bacilli_A; order RFN20; family CAG-826; genus UBA4951. The sequence goes on along the minus strand of CAVKLJ010000007.1, from coordinate 21,057 downwards.
AACTATTATTTGCTCCATTTTGGCGGGCTTTATACTGTTAGCGAAGCTTTAGCAAACATCCTTGAATTTGCAATGAGCTACAAAATTAGAGAGCGTGAGAAAATGTATTTCTATGAATATTTTGCAAAAGACGATTTTTAAAGGAAAAATCTAGCAAAATATGATAAATTATTTCTAGTATGGAAGTAGATTTCACAAACGATTTCGGATCCGAATACGATTGGTTAGACGAACGTTATAACCACTTAGCCGAAACCACATTTAAAATGCTAAACGTTCAAGTAAATTACGAGATCGACGTTTCCATAGTCGACGATGAAACGATTCATCAAATAAACAGAGATTATCGTAATGTTGATAGAGTGACAGATGTTATCAGTTTTGCCTTTAATGATGATAAAGACCCAAGGGATGCGATTTTAAATCCCGAAGTTCCAAGAATGTTAGGGGAGATATTAATTTGTCTTCCTCAAGCAAAAAGACAAGCAGAACAAATAGGCAACACCTTGCAAAGAGAATTATCTTTCCTTTTTGTCCATGGATTGTTACATTTACTTGGCTATGACCATATGAAGCCTGAAGATGAAGCGGTCATGTTCCCATTACAAGATAAAATACTTGAGGAGGCCGATAAAAATGCTTAGCAAGAACGAATTAATCGATTTAGCGATAAAAGCTAGGGAATTATCTTATTCCCCATATTCCAATTTCAAGGTTGGTGCGGCCATTTTAACGAAGGATGGAGAATATTATCTTGGAGCAAACGTTGAGAATTCTTCTTATCCGATTTCGATGTGCGCCGAAAGAAATGCAATTTATAACGCCATGATGCATGGAAAAGGCAAAGACGATTTCGTTGCTTTAGCAATCGCTGCCGATTCTCCTAGAGCAGTTTCTCCATGTGGTGCTTGTAGACAAGCAATTTCAGAATTATTTCCGCTTGATGCTCCGATTTATCTCGTGAACACAAGCGGTGACATAAAAGAAACAAATGCCAAAGAGTTATTGCCTTATGCATTTGTTAAAGAGGATATGGAATAATGAAAAGTGGATTTTGTACGATTCTTGGTAGACCAAATGTTGGGAAATCTACCTTATTAAACGCTCTTTTGTCAAAAAAAGTATCGATTGTTGCCCCTAAAGCACAAACGACAAGAGACGATATTGTTGGGATTTATAACGAAAAAGAATCCCAAATAGTTTTTATTGATACCCCAGGGCTTTTTGATGGAGAAGAATCCTTATATAAGCAAATGAACAAATCAGCAAGAAAAAGTCTTTCTGGAGTTGATGTCGTTGTTTATTTAGTCGATTCTTCCATTCAAGACTATTCAATAGATGATTCTTTACTAGCATCCATTAAAACGGACGCACCTATTTTGATCGTTTTCAATAAAATAGACTTAGCAACTGCCGAGATGATGGAGAAAACAAAAGCCCATTATTCAGAGAAATTCCCTGGATATAAGCAAATTGAAATCTCTGCATTAACAAATTTCGGTTTCAAAGATTTAAAGAACGCGATCAAAGAACATCTTAATGAAGGTCAACTTTATTATGATAGGGGTGTTTATACCGATAAAGACAACTCTTTCATGGCAAAAGAAGTCATTCGTGAAGAACTTTTGCATTTCCTAAAACAAGAAATACCACACGAATGTGCAATCATTATCAATAACTACAAAGAAAGAGAAAGCCAAGTTACAATCAAGGCCACAATCGTTTGCGAAAAAGAAACGCAAAAGCCAATCATCATCGGAAAAAATGGTGAAATGATTAAAAAAGTCTCAATGACAGCAAGAAGAAATCTCGAAAAGATGTGGGGTAAACGCGTCACGCTATATACGAAAGTCGAATGCCTTCCTGGCTGGAGAAACGATTTACGTAAATTAGCCACTTTGGGCTATGGAAAGCTTGCCGATGAAGGGGAAGACTTCTAATTTTGAGGGCTATGTAGTTAGACTCTCAGATTATAAAGAAAACGATTATATCGTTAGTTTCTTGACTGCTGAAGGCTTAATTTCGTTTTCGGCAAGAGGAGCAAAGAAAGCAACCTCAAAGAATAGAACATCAGTTTCTTTGCTTGCAAAATCAAAAATTACGGTTCTTGAAATGGGCGAATCTAAACTTTTAAAAGAAGCAGTCTTGCTAGATTACCCTAATTCAACAGAAGATTTTCTTCTTAATTCTTGCTACAGCTTAATCAACGAATTAAATTCGAAATTAGTCGAAGGAACAGACGATAAAGAATTGTATTTTTGGTTAGACGCAATTCTTCCTTTGCTTAAAGGCGATCGCAAATATTCCTTGACGGTTTCGTTAATTTATCTCGCTCAATTCTTAAAAACTGAGGGATATGGATTAAATGTAGATTCTTGCTCAGTTTGTGAAAAAAAGACTGATATAATCGGAATTTCTTTAACTGATGGCGGTTTTTTATGTCGAGAGCACGTTAACTATGAAAGCCAAGTAAGAACGCCGCGTTTCTTGAATATTATCAGATATTGTTTCAAATGCCATCCAAGCGATGTTTCTAGAGTAGCCTTTGAAAATAGGGAATGCCTACAAGCAATGTCGTTTTTATCAGATTTATATGAGCATTCAACCGGAGGAAAACTACGAAGCCTAGATTACTTAAAGATGGCAGTTTAACCCTTCAAAGAGGGTTTACGTTAGCAAATGCCTAGCGTATACTAATTTTTGGTTCGTTTTTATAAAAAACGACACAGGAAAAGAGGAGCTATTATTATGGCAAACAAGTTTAGTTTCGATAAAGTTACTAACCATTTGATCTTAACGGGATATGTTTTCCCTGGATCACAAATATACGGGGGACTTTCCAATACATGGGATTACGGTCCTTTAGGCGCTGAATTAAAGAGGAACATCAAAGATTCATGGTGGAAAAAATTCGTTCAAGAAGATCAAAATAACGTCGGTTTAGACGCTGCCATATTGATGAATCCGCGTGTTTGGGAAGCAACTGGACACGTTTCCACATTTAACGATCCAATGGTGGACTGCAAGGCTTGCAAATCCCGCTATCGTGCAGATGAACTCATCAAAAAAGAGTTCCCTGACGCAGATGTTGATGGTATGACCTTCGAAGAAATGGACCAATTTATCCATGATCACGACATAGTTTGCCCAACATGCGGTAAAAAAGAATTCACGAACATTCGTAAATTCAACATGATGTTCAAAACGCACATCGGCGTTACTGATGACGCATCATCAGTCGTTTATTTAAGACCAGAAACAGCTCAAGGCGTCTTCATGAATTTCAAAAACGTCGCTAGAGCTTGTAGAAAAAAGCTTCCATTTGGAATTTGTAATGCCGGTAAGAGTTTCAGAAATGAAATCACTCCAGGAAACTTCACCTTTAGAACAAGAGAATTCGAACAAATGGAAATGGAATTCTTCTGCCAACCTGGCACAGATTTGGAATGGTTTGCCTATTGGAAACAACAATGCTTAGATTTTGTCGAATCTTTAGGAATCAAAGCTGAAAATCTTCATTTCCGCGATCATGAGCCAGCCGAATTGGCTTTCTATTCACGCGCAACAACCGATGTTGAATATGATTTCCCAACATTAGGATGGAGCGAAATCCTTGGCGTAGCCGATAGAACAGACTACGACTTAAAACGTCATCAAGAATACTCCAAAGAAGACTTAACATACACGGAAACATATGTCGATGAAGACGGAAGCACAAAAGCTAAATCATATCTTCCATATGTCATTGAACCTTCGATGGGCTTAGACCGTTTAATGTTAATGGTTATGGTTGATTCTTACGATGAGGAAACCCTAGAAAAAGGCGATACACGTGTTGTTATGCACATCAAACCTTCTTTAGCACCATATAAAGTCGCGATTTTGCCATTGCAAAAGAAATTAGTTGCAAAGTCCGATGAAGTCTTCAAATTGCTTAGCAAGCATTTCGCTTGCACAAGTGATGTAACAGGCTCAATTGGCAAACGTTATCGCCGCCAAGACGAAATCGGAACACCATATTGCGTCACCATCGATTTCGACACCGAAACCGATAATTCCGTTACGATCAGAGATCGTGACAGCATGCAACAAATTCGTTTACCAATAAGCGAATTAGTTTCATACATCGAAAACAAACTAAACTCTTAATTTATAGGAAAAAATATATTTAATGTACTCGAAAGATCTGATTGAAACCCTCTTAAAAGAAACCGACATTGTCACGGTCATTTCAGCATTTATTCCTGTACAGCAAAAGGGCAGAAGCTTCGTTGCCGTCTGCCCTTTTCATGATGATAAGAACCCATCATTAAACATTTCAAGAGAAAAGCAAATATTCAAATGCTTCGTATGCGGAACAGGTGGTAACGCCATCACATTCGTTCAGAAACATTTGAATATTTCCTACCAAGAAGCTGTTCAAAAAGTCGCCGAAATATCCGGTTTCCATGATGAAAGACTCGAAAAAGAAGCGTATAAACCACAAGTAGACAACGTTAAACAGCCTCTTTTTGACACGATTAACGACTTGCAAACTCTATACCAATACTGTTTGAACACACCTGAAGCCAAAGATGCTCAAAACTATTTGTCGAATAGACATATCGATAAAGATGAAATCAAAAAATACGGAATTGGTTATTCGTTAACTGATGGGAAAAAGACTGTTGAATATCTGCAACGTAAAGGCCATAGTCTCGATAAAATCAAAGGAATTGGTATTGTAAGTTCAGTTTCAAATTCCGATGCGAACGCTGGAAGAATCATTTTCCCTTTGAAAGATAAAAATGGGCAAGTCATCGGTTTTAGCGCAAGGAAAATAAATCCTAATGATCATGACTCACCAAAATACGTTAATTCTCCAGATACAAAAATCTTCAAAAAGAGTTTAAATCTTTATAATTACAATAACGCCAAGAATTCAGCAAGAACAGACGGATATATCTACGTTCTTGAAGGTTTTATGGATGTTATGGCCCTAGATAAAGCCGATATTCCAAGCGCCGTAGCTTTAATGGGAACTTCATTGAGCGTGGAGCAAATAGAACTCTTGAGGCAGTTAAATTGCGAAATAAGGCTATGTTTGGATGGCGACGCTGCAGGCCAAAGAGGGATGATGAAAATAATCCTCCAGTTAAATAAAGCAGGTTTGCCTTTTAGATTGGTATGCAATCCTAATGATTTAAGGGATCCTGACGATATTTTACAAGAATCAGGCCCTGAAGCACTTAGAAATGCCATGAATCAATTGGTTGATTCATTCCAATTCCAGATGAATTATTACCAAAACGTGGAACATCTAACGAAAGCGGAAGATAAAAAGAAAGTTTTAATGTATTCAATTCCTTTCTTACGTTCCATGAAACCTGGAATAGATAGGGAAAACAACATAGTAAGACTTTCTAAAATTACCGGATACGAGCCTGAAATAATAAGAAACCAACTAACAAATAGTGATTTTATCGATAATTCTTTAGAGGAAGTTACTTATCAAGATCAACAAAGTTTCGAATTATTCCATCCCGAGACCAAATATGTTAAAAAATTAGCCTTTGCCGAGAAACAAACCTTATATTACATGTTGCAAAACATCGATGCCGTCAAATATTTTGAGCAAAATATCGATAATTTCTATTATCAAGTTTATGAAAAGATCGCCAGTTTCATCATTGAATATGTCGATAAAAACAACGAAATAGCCAATATACCGGTTCTATTCAATGAGATTGAGACATCAGACGACAATGATAAAGATGAAATGAATAGGGTGCTTTCTGAACTTGCTGATGGCAATTTACCATATGAGCCTTATAGCGAAGATAATATGGCCTCTTGTGCAAAGGCAATTAAGGAGGGGAAGGAAGACATAAGCACTGACTTATTGATGAAGAAACGCCTTTCTGATCCAGGGCAAGACATCGGACAAGCCCTAAATGACTTTAAAAACATCAAAAACAAACAATTAAGCGAAAGAAAAAAGAAATGAATGACAGCAAGAGAATAAAAACAATCGTTTCTTTTATAGATAGTGGGGCAATTATCGCCGATGTCGGAAGCGATCATTGCAGAGTTCCTATAAGAGCAATAAACGAAGGCAAAATAGCCTATGCGCAAGCGATAGAAAACAAAAAAGGCCCTTATCAAAGAATGGTAAAGGAAATTAGAAATAACGGCTTAGAAGCCTCAATAGAGGCCTCTTTATCTGATGGCATCGAAGAATTGAGTCCAAAAGCGGACACATTAATAGTGGCAGGAATGGGTGGAAAACTCATAAAGAGCATTATTGAAGCGCACGCAGATAAACTAAAGAATATCGAAACAATAATTATAGACGCGCATAATGATAGGCCGATGCTAACTCTATATTTGTCTTCTATTGGATACAAAATAGAACAAAATTCATTCTTTTTCGAAGACGGAATAGCTTATGACGTTATGAAGTGGAAGAGAGCCAATTCAGTCGTTTCATATAGTCAAGAAGAAGTGTTTTTCGGACCATTGAACGTCAAAAACAAACCAATAGATTGGATTTCTTATTGGAAAGGCGAGTACGATCGAATGAATGGCATATTGAAAAACAACGATTTGCCTGATGACGTTAAAAATAAGTATTTAAATCTGATAAATAAAATAGAAATATTTGTTATAAACAACCAACAAAGAACTATATAACTACTAATACATTACTAAATATTTTTATATTATTTAGTAATTATCGAATGTTTTCTTCAATATACTTTTTACATGCCAAAACTACAGAATCCGGAGTGGATGCACCTGATGAAATCGCAATCTCTTTATATGACGAAAGTTCGTTTTTATATTTTTCTAAGTCATCGACGTTCAGTATTGAATAGCATTTTTTATTTGGGAAATGCTTGTTAACGAGCCAAATGAGTTTTTGTGTGTTATTGCTTTCTTTACTACCGATTATGACGAAAGCATCCGCTTCGTTTCCGCTTTTAACCAAGTTATCTTGTCTTGATTCCGTGGCAAAGCAACGTTTTGCGGCAATTTTAGCTTTTGGAAATTTATTGATTATTTCTTTCGTGGCATTTTCAATTTCGCCGCTTGTCATCGTTGTTTGTGAAACTATCAATGGCGATGCAGAATAAACGTTTCCATAATCAAAAGACGTTTTGCAGTCATACAAATGGACTTTGTTTCTCTCGATTGAAATAGATGCATTGGCTTCCGCATGATTTTTAACTCCGATGAATATAACCTCGTTTCCGTTTCCTATCTCTTCTTCAATTTTGTTTTCGTTAATTTTCACAAAATGGCAGGTAGCATCGTATATTTTCATCTTTTTTTCCAATGCTATTTTATCCAAAGATGGCGCATGGCCATGAGCAGAAAAGACAATTATTGAGCCATCATCTAAGGACTTGAGTTCGTTTTCAAAAAGTGAGCAATCATCCTTTAGAAAAACGAAACCATCGCCTTTCATTTCATTCAATACTGTCTCGTTATGAACGAGGTTTCCTAAAATATATATCGTTTGATTTGGGTTCTCTTCCTTTGCTTTATATGCGGTTTCAATCGCTTTTTTGACTCCAAAGCAGAATCCAAAAGGTTTTACTAAAGTAACTCTCATGTTTTGATTATAGCTTCTTCCTTTGTTTTTGGCTTCGTTTTTATTTATAATCTTAACGCTATGAGTTTCAGTAGATTTGCATTATCAAAAAAGATGGTCTCTGCCCTTAATGCCTTGGGTTATAAAGAACCATCAAACGTTCAAAATACAGTTATACCAAAGGCATTACGCGGAGTTTCTTTATTGGCACAAAGCGAAACCGGATCCGGGAAAACCCACGCTTATTTGATTCCAATCATCGAAAAATGCGATTTGAATCTAAACCGCACACAAGCGATAATCATCGCTCCAACTAGAGAACTCGCAAGACAAACATACGATTTTGCCAGACAATTCCAACGTTTCTATCAAAATTTGAGAGTTCGTTTATATACATCCGAAAGCGACGTTTCATCCAACGAAGAAGGGTCAAGCGTTCCTCCACAAATAGTAGTTGGAACACCAGGAAGATTAAAAGATTTGCTAGTTGATAAGCACATTTTCACGCTTCAAAACATTAAAACCGTCGTTTTGGATGAAGCGGATATGTTGCTTGACCTAGGTTTCTTCGAAGACATCGAAAGCATTTTTGCCCTTTTAAGAGAACCACAAACAATGGTTTTCTCAGCGACATTAAAACAAAATCTTCGTGATGAGCTTAATAAATTCGTCCGTTCGGATTTTGAATATGAAAGCGAGAAAACAGAGACTTCATCAACCGTTAAACACCATTTGGTCGACATTAAACACCAAGGCACAGGAAACGCTGTCGTCTCTTTCTTGAACATTCGTAAACCATATCTTTGCATAGTTTTTGCTTCAACCGTAAAAGCTGTCAATGAGATTTCCAAACACTTAAAGGCATCAAATATCGATGCTATCTATTTTAGCGGAGCGTTAGACGATCGTTCGAGAAAAAAGGCAATACGCGAGATTCGTTCGAACAAATACTCCGTAATAGTTGCTAGCGACCTTCTTTCTAGAGGAATCGACATTCCAGATGTTACCGATGTAATATCCGTTGATTTACCTTCTGACACTGATTTCTATCACCACCGTGCTGGACGAAGTGGAAGATTCGGCAAAAAAGGCGATTCATGGGTATTTTATAATGCAGACTCCGTAAAAGACGCCAAAAGGATTATGGATGAAGGCGTTTCTTTTGATTTCTACACTTTAAGAAATAACGAGTTGAAAGCAGATCCTGTAGGCTTACTCCCGAAGACGAAACTAAAGAAGAAGAAAGAACTTCCTGAAGAAGAAAGGAAAGAAATTCTTATCGCCAAAGCTTTAGCGCGTCCAAAGCATATCGAGCCGATGTATAAGAAAAAGAAACAATTTGCTATCGAGAAGGTTAAGAAAAAGTACCGCAAGAAAGCAATTCAAAAATCAATCAGAAAAGAGCTTGAAAAGCAATATAAAGAAAAGGCTAAAGCCGCTAATAGCAAATATAAAGACAAATAATCAAAGTTTATTTATCTCTTCGATTAAGGTCTCATAAATGGAGGAATCATCGACAGTTTTGATGGTTTCTCCTTTTTTAAATAAGACCCATTTGCCATTTCCCCCAGCTGCGCCTAAATCAGCATGTTTTGCTTCACCAGGGCCATTTACTATGCAGCCCATTATGGCAACTGTTTTGTATATTTTGTTTTCTTCTAAATATGATTGAATCCTTTTTGCAAGCGGCAAAAGGTTGACTTGTGTTCTTCCACAAGTAGGGCAAGAAATAAAGGTTGGCCAATCTTCTTTCAGTTTAAGATCATGCAAAAGTCGATTTGCAGCTTTAACCTCTTCGACTGGATCTTCGGTTAAGGATAATCTAATCGTATTTCCTATACCGTCTAATAACAAAGGAGCTAAAGTTGCAGACGATCTAATTAAAGAAGTTTCCATAGGTCCAGCCTCAGTAACGCCTAAATGAAGTGGATAAGGTAACTTCTCGGCAGCTAAGCGATATGCTGCGATAGTTTCAAGGGGATCACTACCTTTTAAAGATATGACAATATCGTAAAATCCTAGTTTTTCAAGAATCGTGACATGTTTCAAAGCTGATTCAAAAAGAAATTGCCCTTTAACAACATTTTTTCCATCATAAATTGTTTTGTCTATAGATCCGCCATTAACGCCAATTCTAATCGGTATTTGGTGTTCTTTGCACTTTCTTACGACTTTTTCAACATTTTCCACGTTTCCGATGTTTCCTGGGTTTAGACGGATAGCATCAACTCCGGCATCAATCGCCGCTAAAGCGAGCCTGTAATCGAAATGAATATCGGCTACAAGCGGGATACAAACGTTTTTCTTTATTTCTCTAAACGCCATTGCGTCTTCCATATCAAGGCATGAGCAACGCATTAATTCGCAACCATATGCCGCGCATTTATTGATTTGTTTACTAACTTCGGGAACGTTCGATGTCTTTATCGAAGCCATCGATTGAACGTAAATGTGATCGTTTCCTCCCATTAGGAGGTTTCCTATTTTGACTTGCTTTGTATTTTCTCTTTTGAACATAGACAAATTTTAAACTTTTTATTCGATTTCTTGTAGAACTTTTCTTGAGTCTATGATAACATAAGCAACGCTTAAAGAAAGAAGAGTGAATAAATATGGCAAAAAGTAAACGTGATCAAGTAATTCTTGCTTGCAGTGAATGCGGTGAGCACAACTACATTACAACTAGAAACAAGAAAACCCATCCAAACAAGATGGAAACCAAGAAGTTCTGCAGCCGTTGCAAGAAAGAAACCCTTCACATCGAAACAAAGAAATAACGAAAGATAAGGCTTCGGCCTTATTTTTTTATCATGAAAATAGAGAAATTACATTTCAAACCATCTGAAACATGTAATACATATATTGTTTCAAATGATGTCAAAGATTGCGTTGTCATCGATCCAGGATCTAACGAAAATGGTTGCTTAGATTCGTTTTTAAAGCGTCATGCCTTGAATCTTAAGGCTATTTTAATAACGCATGGTCATTACGATCACATTTCCGGTTTGGCCTCTTTAAAAGCAAAATCCCCAGTTTATATTTCTTATCAGGATGAGAGCTTTCTAACCGATCCTTATCTGAATTTATCAGCATATACAACGAAAGAACCGCTGATTATCGAAGATTTGGAAATAAAAAACATTCAAGATGATGATGTATTAACCGTCGAAGGAATGACTTTTAAGGTTATAGAAACGCCATTTCACACTCACGGAAGCCTTTGCTTTTATCTGGAGAAGGAAAATGTTCTTTTTAGCGGAGATACATTATTTCATCTTGGAGTAGGTAGAACGGACTTGCCAACTGGCAGCAATAAGACTGTTTTTTCCTCACTTAAGAAGCTTAAAAGTTTGCCAAAAGACACATTGGTCTATCCAGGACATGGTGAAAACACCACTTTGGATAATGAATTTCGCTATAATGAGTACTTTCTTCAGCTTTTTAAGTAGATACTTAAAGTAAATTGGTTTAAAATTCCAAATGGTTCAAAAAAGGAGAAAATTATAATGAACGTTACAGAATTACGCCCAGGCAACTATTTCGAAGATGAAAATACCTTATATCAAGTCATCGACATTTTGCTTAACAAAACAGCAATGAGAAAGATGGTCGCAAAAGTTAAAGTTAAGAATGTCCGTACAGGAGCCATCACAGAAATCGCACGTAACAGTGGATATGATGTCGAATTAGTCAGCATCACAAAGAGAAACATGCAATATCTTTATGATGGTGGAACAACACTTGTTTTCATGGATCCAGAAACCTACGAACAAGTTGAACTTCCAAAAGACACATTAAAGAACGAAGCCCAATATCTCGCACCAAATGGCGAAGTTATCATGGTTTCCTATGAAGAAGAGATCTTAGGTGTTGAATTACCAGCAAAGGTCGCTCTTGAAGTCGTCGAGACCGAACCAGGCGTCCGTGGTGATACAATCAGCAACGGCGGAAGCAAAGATGCCAAACTCGAAACAGGATTAACAATCAGAGTTCCATTATTCATCAACGAAGGCGAAAAAGTCATGGTTGATACCACAACAGGAAAATACGATAAGAGGGCCTAATAATGTCAATTGAAGTTTGGCAATTTGTCCTTTATCTAATATTAGCCTTAATTGTTGGCGGAGTTGGCGGTTTCTTTGGCGCTAGAGCATTAATCAAACGCGAATTGAAGAAGAACCCTCCAATCAACGAAAAGATGATTAGAGCAATGTTTGCTCAAATGGGAAGAAAACCATCTGAAGCTCAAATTCGCTCAGTCATGAATTCGATGAATAAAAACTTATAATCAATCAAAACGAAAGAATGCGTCCCGTTATAATGGGGCGCTTTTTTGTTATAGTAGAAGAAGCAAAACCAAAGGAAATTATCAAAGCTTGATTTTACAAATATCTTACACGCCTTATATTGTATTGACTGAATACGTTTTAACTTGATGCAGATTAGTAGATTAATTTAGCCAGCTAATAATTCAAAAGAAAACAATAGAGGGGACAGCAATTAATTAGAATGCCTATAAAAATCTAATTAGTAATCTTTTCAAACGAAAAAAGCCTTATCCAAAGGCCTTTTTCCAATAATCAACATTTATTTTATATAAAATCACTAAGTTTTATTAATTGTGTACATTTAATCGAAACAATATGACCAACATGAAATACTAGGTTACTACTAATTAAAAACTATTTCCATTCAACTGGCTTTTCTTCGCCGTTTTTAAGACGTTTGATGTTTGAAGAATGTCTGGCGATAAGAATCAACATGATTAATGTGCTTATTAATGCTTCTTCCCAGCCATAAAATACCCCGCCGCCATATCCTAGGTTAAACATGAAGTAGTCCATAATTCGTTGACCATTGGCGTTCAATAAAATCCTAATAACAAAAAGCGCCCATTGGGTTATAACAACAATGATGCTTGTGAAAATTGTCGCTGCAGACATAACGTGTTTCTTTTTGAATAAAGCGGTAAAGATGCCAACGCAAAGAGCCAAGTTCAAAAAGCCTTGTCCTCCCGTTGATCCCATAAAGCAAGCAACAGCCTTGCCTCCTCTAAAGCCAATCCATGGCGAGAAACAATGTCCTAAAGCTGCAAAAAGCAAAACGAGATAGTTATAAAAAACGCCATCATCCCAAATGACGCATTTAGTTCTTACATCAGAAAATCTTAAAAACGCCCAAACCGTCCAAAACGCAATAATCGTCTTCAATATATCCAAAGCAATAACGGCAACGCCAGCCTTCTTCCCGAAAACTCTTCCTGAATTTGTTCCGCCAGAATTTTTAGATCCATAATCTCTTGGATCTTTTCCAAAAAATATTTTCCCGATTAAAACCCCATTTGGTATGCTTCCAAGTAAAAAACCATACAAGGAGATGAAGACTGCTAGCAATATGTTGCACAATATATCGTTCATATTCTTTCCTCGATTTAAAAATCTTAAATATTATCTATTAGATAACGTTACTTTTTCAACATACTTTGCTATAATAAAACCTAGGTAACAGTGGACTTATGGACGATATTGAAAAAGCAGAAAGTAATTATACAGCACGAAACATTGAAGTTTTGAGTGAGTTAGAGGGCGTTAGAAAACGTCCTGGCATGTACATTGGCAGTACAAATTTAAGCGGTCTTCATCACTTAGTTTGGGAAATTGTTGATAATGCCGTTGATGAAGCCGTTAACGGATATGGCAAAAAGATTACGGTTACCATGTTAAAAGACGGCTCTATTTCGGTTGAAGATGAAGGACGCGGTATCCCAGTTGATATCCATCCTCAAGCCAAGATTCCAGCTGTTCAATTAATCTACACAACCTTGCATTCTGGCGGAAAATTCAATAGCAAAGTCTATCAAGTTTCTGGTGGTCTCCATGGCGTAGGCGCTACAGTAACAAACGCTTTATCGGAGTTTTGCGAAGTAACGATTTATCGTGATGGCAAGATCTATCACATATCTTTCCATAACGGCGGAGAGCTTTTGCAACCTCTTGAAGTCATCGGAACATCAAGTAAACACGGCACATGCGTCCATTTCAAACCTGACCCAACAATTTTCCCTAACGTCAAATTCTCTTGGGACACAATCTATAATCGTTTAGAGGAAAAAAGCTACCTTTTAACCGGCGTTCATTTTGTTTTAAAAGATCAAAAAACCGGTAATTCCCATGATTTTTACACTGAACACGGCTTAAGAGAATACGTTCAGTCTTTAACACAAAATAAAACTCCTATTGGCGAAACAATCGATTTTGTCGATAGATCAAATCCAATTGTCGTAGAAATTGCCATGCAATGGTGTTCGCAAGATTATAACGAGAGCATCCTTTCTTACGCTAACGATGTAAAAACGGGAGATGGCGGAACCCACGAAACAGGTTTTAAGACGTCTTTGACAAAGACCTTAAATGATTGGGCTCAGCAAAACGAATTGATCCGCCCAAATCAAACAATTGATGGAAGCGACATCAGAGAAGGCTTAACCGCAATCGTTTCCGTTAAAGTCCCTGAAGAAAAACTCGAATACGAAGGGCAAACAAAAGGAAAGCTTGGTACACCAGAGGCAACATCCGTCGTTTCTAATGCCGTCCAAAACTTCTTTACATACTATTTAAACGAGCATAAAGAGTTTGCTTTGGACTTAATTAAGAAGTGCCAAGCTTCTAAAGAAGCCCGTGATGCTGCAAGAAAAGCTAAAGAAGCGGCTCGTGGCAATAAAAAGAAAACCATCGACTACGTAATATCTGATAAATTAGCCAGTGCCCAATCCAAAGACTATAAAAACAACGAGTTATTTATTGTCGAGGGCGATTCAGCAGGCGGTTCGGCAAAAACGGGACGTGATCGTTTGCATCAGGCGATCCTTCCTTTACGTGGAAAACCATTAAACACCGATAGTGTCACAATGGAAAAGATTGTTTCTAACACCGAATTCTCCACATTGATTCAAACGATTGGCGCTGGAGTTGGACAAGATTTTGATGTTTCCGAATCAAAATACGGAAAAATCATCATCATGACCGATGCTGATACAGACGGCGCTCACATTCAAACATTGTTATTAACATTCTTTTATAACTTCATGAAACCTTTGATAGACGCAGGAATGGTTTATATCGCACAACCTCCTCTCTATAGGGTTTATAAAAAAAGCAACCCAGCGAATCACATCTATTGTTGGGATGATGCAGAATTAGAAAAAGCAAAAGCAAAAATCGGCGCTGGATACGGAATAAACCGTTATAAAGGTTTAGGCGAGATGAACGCTAGTCAATTGGCCGAAACAACAATGGACAAGAAAAAACGCGTTTTAATGCAAGTTAAGATTGATGACCCATTAGTCGTCGAAAAGAGAATTAGTATCCTCATGGGCAAAGATTCACAATCGCGTTGGAATTGGATTCAAGAAAACGTGACATTTAACGAAGAAGACACCTTCCTTTCGGAAGTCGAGAAAGGCAAGTAATTTTTATGGCAAAGAAAGCAAAAGAAGAAGTTATCGTTGAAAACATAATTTCCGATACCCTTGATGAATTAATGGGCGCTAAATACGCCATATATGCTAAGGACGTTATTCAAGATCGTGCCATTCCAGATGCCAGAGACGGTTTGAAGCCTGTTCAGCGTAGAATCATTTTCGACATGGCAAAAACCGGAAACACGATTGATAAGCCAACGAAAAAATGCGCCCACATCGTCGGAGACGTAATGGGTAAATTCCACCCACATGGCGACTCTTCAATCTATGAAGCATTAGTCCATATGTCCCAAAGTTGGGCATATCGTTATCCTTTGATAGATTTCCAGGGAAATAATGGTTCAATCGACGGAGATGGGCCAGCCGCTTATCGTTACACGGAAGCGAGATTAAGCGCCTTATCGAATGAACTAGTCGCTGATTTAGACAGAGACACAGTCGATATGGAGTTAACCTTCGACGATACCGAATTAGAGCCAACCGTCTTACCATGCCGTTATCCAAACCTTTTAGCTAATGGCGCAGAAGGAATCGCTGTCGGTATTGCCACAAGTATTCCTCCTCATAACCTTAGGGAACTCTCCAAAGCCATAGCTCATAGAATCAAACATCCTAACTGCGATCTCGAGACTCTTTTACAAATAATCCCAGGTCCAGATTTCCCAACAGGTGGAATCATGTATGACAACGACTCCTTGAAAGACATCTATCGTACAGGACGTGGTAAGGCGATTATCTCAAGCAAATACGAGATAATTAGCGAAGAAGGAAAGCAAAAGCAAATCATCATTACGGAAATCCCGTATAGAACGAACAAATCCGAATTGGTTAAATCCATCGATCAGATAAGACATGACAAAACAATCCCTGGAATCGATGAAGTCCGCGATGAAACTGATAAAACCGGTATTCGTATCGCCATAGATTTAAAAGATGAAGCAAAGCCAGAAGCAATCATCGCATATTTGCTTAACAAAACCGAGCTAAAGATTTCCTATAGCGCCCACATGGTCGCTATCGTTGACAATCGTCCAAAGACGATGAATCTTTTAGATTATTGCGATTGTTATATCGCCCATGAATTAGAAGTTATCTCTCGTAGAACGAAATTCAATTTGGCTAAAGACAAGGCGAGGTTAAACATCGTAAATGGTTTAATAAAAGCAATCTCTATACTTGATGAAGTCGTAGATATCATCAGGCATTCAAACGATAAAGCCGATTCTAAACTAAATATTGAAAAGAGATTTGGCTTTGATGAAGCGCAAGCCGAAGCAATCGTTACAATGCCTCTTTATAAGCTCTCACACACAGACGTTACCATCTTAGAAGAAGAAGCAAAGAATCTCAACGATGAAATTGCTTATTTAAACGAATTGCTAAACAATCAAGAAAAGCGCGAAGATTTGATTATTTCCGAATTAAGCAGAATTGCCAAAGTGTATGGCGATGATCGAAAAACTGAGATTCGTCCTGCAGAAGAGGAAAATGTCATTATTAATAAACGCGATCTTATCGCAAAAGAAGATGTGTTTGTCGTTGCCACAAGAGATGGTTATATCAAACGTTCAAGCCTCAAATCCTGGAAGGGAAGCGGAGGACATAACGGCGCTAGACCTGGAATCAAGAACGGAGACAGCTTCGTTTTCGAAACAAAATGTGTCACCACGGACTTCCTTATTCTTTTCACAACAAAAGGAAATTATGTCTATATCCCAGTAAACGAAATAAAAGAAGCAAAGTGGAATGATGAAGGATTCCACGTTTCTTCGCTTGTAAACGTTTCTCCTGACGATAAATTCATCGGAGGATTTGCCGTCTCTAAATTCCGTGATGATTTATTCATCATCATGTTAACAAAGAACGGATATATCAAGAGAGTTCGTCTCTCTTCTTTTGAAGTTGTTAGAAAGTCCAAGGCAATAGGTGCAATACATTTATCCAAGGGCGACGAATTGATCGATGTTTGCTATACTTCAGGAAATTCATCATTGTTTATCGCTTCAAAAGAAGGAAAAGCAATTTTCTACAATGAAAACGAAATATTCATTTCTAATCCAAGAACATCAGGCCTTAAAGCCGGTTCATTCCGTGGAAAAGAGCTAGCAGGCATCCTTTCTTTCTCCCAAGAAGAAAAGATTGGCAAAGTGCTTTTGGTAACTGATAGAGCACATACTAGAGTCTTTGACGTTAGCAAAATGCCTTTATCTCATCGTTTGGATAAAGTCTTCACTTTATATGACATGTTCAAGAAAGAGCCTCATTCCTTAGTGTATTTAGAAAAAGTTGGTGATAAAGAAGCACCATATGTTCTCGATGCAGTATTGAATGATTTAACTAGGTATGACGTAACTTTCGAAGATTTCTATCTCACGCCAATGGAAAAATACGCCAAAAAGCCAGAAACCTTCTCCGGAAAGAATAAAATCATCCGCATATCAAGAGAAATCTCTCCTTTGCTTGATGAGTCTATCAAGTCTTATGAGATACCTCACGAAGAAAAAGAAGAAACCGAAGAAACGCCAGAGACAGATAACAAATCCGATAATTTTGAACAAATCTCTCTCTTCGATGATTTAAATGACCTGTCCAATGAATAAAAAAGCCATTCCATTCGCCATAGCTAAAAACGCCTACTCGATTCCTGTTTCCTTTTATAAAGAGAACAACATCAAAAATGTTCTTTTCGATTTAGACAACACCTTAGCCTGTTATAAGGACAAGGAACCGTCTAAAGAAACGTTCGCTTTAATCGAATCATTAAAAAAAGAAGGAATCTTTGTGGCAATAGCATCAAACAACACCAACAAAAGGGTTTTGGATTTCTCCAAAGAATTAAATATACCGGCTTATTGTGCGCTTAAGAAACCATTTTCTGGTCCACTAAAGAAGCTATTGGAAAAAGAATCTTTGAAAATAGAAGAAACCGTTTTGGTTGGCGATCAGATATTAACTGACGTTTATGCCGCAAATGGGGCTGGCATAAGAGCGATATTGTGTTATCCTTTAACTAAGTTAGATCCTATCTGGACGAGGATAAACCGTATCCTTTCCAAAGGCAAAATGAAAAAGCTTTATAAAGAACCCTATAAAAACATGTGGAGGGCAATAAAATGAAAAATTTCGAAAGTTTGAAAAGATGCTACCATTGCGGATCTGTAATCCAAACAGAAAATCCAAATATCGATGGTTATGTAGCTCCTGAAAATGAGGCAGCGATAGCAAATAACGATATTGTTTTATGCGATTCTTGCTATAAAAAGCAAAGATTCAATCGCGTTCCAGCCAAATTACAAGCATCGGAAGATTTTATGACCATGCTTAAAGACGCCAAAGCAAGCGATGCAATGATTGTTAACGTCATCGACCTAACATCGTTTGAATGTTCTTTTGATTTAGCGGCTACAGAAATAATCAAAGGATTAAAATATGTTATCATCGCCAATAAACGCGATTTAATGCCAGCAGAATATACGGATGAGATTCTTAAGCGATATGTTCATGACATCTATGATGAATATGGCCTATCTGTTGAATTGGACAATATTTTCTTAACGTCCTTGCTTTCTAGCGATGATGTTTCCGATATTGTCGAATGTATCGAAAAGAATAGACAAGGCCACGATGTTTATATCATTGGCGATTCTTTGAGTGGAAAATCATATTTCTTGAACGCGTTTTTAAAGAGCTACAAAAACAAATCAAATCATTCCGTTGGCGTTAGCAGATACTTTGGGACAAATCTCGACGTATTGAAAATACCTCTAGATTCTTCAAGCTTTATTTATGACACTCCAGGAAACACTCTTTCAAACTCATTCACTAGATACAAAAACGATCCTGTACTTGGAAAATATTTCCTTTGTAATAAACCGTTTATCAGTAAAAAGATATCGATTAATGAAGGTGGTTCAATCTTCATTTCAACCTTAGCAAGAATCGATTTATTGGAAACGGAAAAGAAAACCACATTCAGTTTGCATTTTAGTCCAAAGATTCAAGTAAAAGGAATAACACCAAAAACAAATATGGACGCGCTCTTTGTGAAATATATCCAAAAGAAAGCATTAAAACCGGCTCCAAGTTTCATTTCATCTCTAACAGATTATGACATCTTTGATTTAACAATATCCGGAACCGGTCATCAAGAAATCACGATCTCAGGTTTAGGTTGGCTTTCTTTTAGTTCAAAAAGTCCAATTAAACTTAGGATATATGTTCCAAAGGGTATAGGATTATACGCGGGAAAAGCGAAAGGACACAAAAATAAATGTTAACACCAAAAAATAAAGCTCTATTAAAAGGCTTAGCAAATCATTTAAAACCACAAGTTCAATTAGGTAAAGGAGAAGTTGATGAGAATATCATTTCCTCAATCAATGATTCCTTAGAAGCCCATGAACTAATCAAAGTTAAGGTTTTGCAAAATTCAAATTACGCATGCAAAGACCTTGCAGAAGAAATAGTTAGCAAAACAGGTGCCGATTTAGTCGACATCATCGGTCACGTCATCATTCTTTACAAGCCAAGCAAAAAGAATCCTAGAATCATTCTTTAATTTATGGAAAGACTCATCATTTTTGGCGGGACATTCGATCCAATACACCGTGGACATTTAAGAATAGCGAGGAAAGCCTCGATGTTTTTAAATGCGGACGTTGTTTTCGTTCCTGCCAAGATTCCTAGATGGAAAGAGCCGGAGGCATCATCTTCAGATAGATTAGAGATGTTAAAACTCGCTCTCCAAGAAGATGGTTCTCCGTCGTTTTTTATTGATGATTGTGAGCTAAAAAGGCCAGGAGAAGTAACCTATTCGTTAGATACGATTAAGTATTTCAAAAAGAAATACCCAAATCGTGAGCTTTTCTTATTGATTGGCGCTGACGAAGTTAACAAATTTCCTCATTGGCATGAGCCTGAGACTATTTGTTCCTTGGCAAAAGTTATCTATTCCAGCAGACCTGATATAGAAATCGATAAAAATATACTGAATAAGTATAAGATTATATCCTTGAATTTTTACGAATCCGGAAACGTTTCATCAAGTTCAATCAGATCCCTTCAATCAATCGATCTCCCGATGAATGTTTTAAATTACATCGAAAAGAATAATTTATATTACATGAAACGTTTACATTCGTATTTAAGCGATAAACGTTTGAATCATTCTTTATCCGTAGCCCATTTGGCATACGCGATTGCGGTTTCCAATAAGATTCCAAATCCAGAAAGAGCCTATATAGCGGGTGCCTTGCATGATGTTGGCAAAGAATTAAGCAAAGAGGAAGACATTTCAATCATGGAAAAAGCTTTTCCTGAGTATAAGGACTATCCTCATTTTGCCCATCACCAATTTACTGGGGCTTATATAGCAGAGAAAGAGTTTGGAATAACGGATATTTCGATTTTGGACGCGATTAAATATCATTGCACAGGGAAAGCTCATATGTCGACCTTAGCAAAAATCATATTTGCGTCAGATAAGATAGAGCCAACAAGAGGATACGATTCTTCAAATCTCATCAAAGATTGTAAAGAGGATTATTATGTCGGCTTCCTTCACGTAATTAAAGAGAATGCAAAATTCCTTTCCGCAAAAGAAGGAACCGGAACAACAAAACTTAGCGAAGAGTGTTACGGTGAGTATTTATCCAAGGAAGAAGAAAGCAGTCAAGACGAAGAATAATATTTGCAAAAATAAACATTAATAATGCAGTCAATATCTGACTGCATTTTTCTTTACGTATTTGATTAATCGATATGCTCTAATTCAAATGTGATCTAGTAGTGCTAGAAAGCACCAAGGATGAATTTCCTCAAACAATTAATATAATGACTTTGATTTATATTTTTTAACAAAAAAATAATTTCTTAAAATAACAGACACATGGTTGAATGAATAGAATAAAGAAGAGGAAGTTAATTCAAATTGTATTTTTTGAATTCTCCACACCCTTCATATCACGCCATAATCCTTAAAATATATCGACTTCGCATAATG
>CAVKLJ010000006.1:0-121785 GCA_963657245.1 Lachnospiraceae bacterium | reverse complement strand
ATATATATATATATATGAAAAAGGCTGCAATTTTTATCTTGCAGTCTTAGAAAATTGCTAAATCTTTTACGAAACGTAGCTAATGCTTGATGTGGAACCAGCATAAGTCTTACTAGAATCCCAATCCTGGCTAGATAGTTTCACGCTTACTGTCGCACCATTAGAACCGCTCTTGCCCCATTGGTTGGTGGCTTCAGCAAGCATGAGGTAATCAGAAGAAGATTTTTGTGTGAACGTGTTGCCACTTAACGTGACAACTGCTGTGATGTTCGTTAGATAGAACATAGGAACTCCACTATTGGTAACTTCGAATGTGCAGTTTGTAGCGTTGAAGTAATCAGTTCCCTCGCTAGAATCGCCAGAGAAAGATTGATAAATAAATATTCCACCTGCATCAATTGTATGTGTGGATGAATTAGAATCGCTAGTTCCAGTTCTATTTCCTGAACCGGTGCAGCTGAAACTACAACCCGTTAACGTTGCGCTTGATCCACCTTCGACAACAACCATTTGAGCACTATTCGCTACGCCCGTAGAATTAGAAACGGTGATTGAATCGGTCGAGTAAACAAGAGGAGAACCATTGGAATTTGTTTCCAAAGTCATGTTCGTGGCGACAATGTTTCCTCCACCTCTATCGTTAGCAAGCGAAGCGCATGAAGCGCCTTGAGTTGAAATGCTCACATTATCAGCAGTAATGGAGCCATCATACGTCGTGTGGAGCCCTCTAGAACCAGCTGAACCGGTTGTAGTTATTGTCGAATTGGAAATGGTTATGCTTGCACCATTTGTTGCAACCACCGCATTTGACCCATTACTGGAAGTAGAGATATTTGCATATTCGATACTTGCACTTGAAGAAGATCCTGCGACCACAATTCCTGAGTTGATACCATAGAAATTGTAATCATCGCTTACTTGCCCATTAGATGCCGCACTTCCAGTTTTAGAGACGCTAACATAACTTGAACTCGTGCCAGTAATATTTAGTTTTCCACCATTGATAACTAAGAAGGTAACTTCATTAGATGACCCTGAAGCACTCGCGTATTCTCCAGAAGTAATATTAACCGTGACTCCATTTATCACATAGGCTGCAGAAATCGTTTTGGTTGTTGTTTGATTTCCATATTTGAAGGAAACAGAAGATGAACCACTTGTAATTTCTTTTCCTGATGTATCATAGATTTTTCCATCGGAAGATGTTGAATTAGAAGATGAAGAGGATGATTTGCTCGATTCCTTAGAAGATGAAGTTGTAGCTGTTGATGAAGAATTTGATGATGAGCTACTTTGATCAATCTTCGAGCAAGATGAGCAGACCATTAATAAGGCTAAGCTTGTAATTAAGAAACATTTTTTCATATGTGTTTTCTCCTTTTTACAAGCAAATTCTAAAAATGGAAACTTAACGGAACCTTAAATGGTTTTTATTTTTCAAGAAATGATAAATATCCCAAAATCATCCTTATTTCTTGGACTTTTTGTTATCGCATTTCTGTTCGTAGGACTCTTTTAATCTATCTATTGCCATCTCAACACTCATTGCATGATAAGGAAAATATGTTATTCGTATCGTTTTTGCTGGGGCTTGTTTATAGATTTCTTTGCTGCTCTCATCAGTATAAAAATGCCACTGCCTATAAAGATAACCAGCCCAGTACATGGTTTCCTGATCGTATAGTTCTCCACCTACCTTTAATTCATCTTTGAGTTCATCAAGGATACGTTCCATTATGTATTCTTTCCCTGCCCATTGCATATGGTTAAACTCAGAATCAAGGTCTTTAGCAATATCGGAAAACATGAAAGCCTTTATAAAGGTTTCGCTATCTAATCCTTTTTTAATAGACATCTCAAATAATTGCCCTTGCATATCGGAAAGCGCTAATTCTAAACTCTTGTTCATATCAAACGCCCCTAAGGATTTCATCGAAATATTTTCCTTCTCGACGATATTTCAGCAATATCTCTTCAGTAAGGTTTATTCCTTCTTGTCTTCTTATTATACTTTTATCGCAAAGGATAGATAATTCGAGAGGCTCCATTTCTTTTTTATCTATTATTTTGAGTTGATTGCAGGCTTTTTGACTCTTGCAAACGTATTGCTTGCCAAGATCTAAAGCGGAAAGGCTATTGATTAAGGCAACATCGGTAATTTCCTTTTCGAAAAAGCTTTTCATCACTCGATACATCCTATCATCAGCTATATAGCCAGATATCACATCATACCCTGCGGCCATGTTTTTATATTTGTTATAAATCTTGCTGCCTTTAACTTCATTCATATATCCACGATAGAATGCGATCAATAATGCCCATTCAAGGCCAATATCAATATCAAAAACTTTAAGACCAGTTAAATCGAATTCCATCGTATAAAAAACAGGTTTTTCTTCGTTACAAATGAGGGTCAAAGGTTGAAAAGAATCTGTCCCGAGATAGAAGCCTTTACCAAAATCACATGATTCACGACTTGATGGAGTAATCTTCCCTATAATTCCTTCTTTTGATCCATGATAGACGATTGTTCCATTATCATTTCTTTCTGGTTTCGCTTCGTTTGCAATAAAATCAGACAATTCAATGTTGTTTTTCTTGCAAAACTCAAATAATCGCATCTGAGCCATCTTATTAGGCTTTGTCTTTTGATTTTCCCAACGGTTTATTGATAATGCCGTTGTTCCAAGAGCCTTAGCGAACTGCTCTTGGTTCATTTTCGCATTCAATCTTATGGTTTTTATGAGTTTGTCCATAATAAATACCTATCATTTCTTGCTAGAAACATTCTATCATATGATAGGTAGGAATGTAATCAGGCTTAACAAGACAACAATTAAAAACTTGGTAAGACACCAATAAAAACTAAATGCTGCGTATCATGAATTATAAAAGAGAAGTAAGGATGTCACCGTGTCCAACGATGTGATAATGTTCATCCTTAGTCACATCAGAACGGGCATCGTAATATCCTTTAATATGATAATGTTGATCTTTTAAGGTCTTATCTCCGTTATCTTTGACTTCAACATAGCCAATGATGTGGTAATGTGCATCCTTTAATGTAAGTGTCTTTGACATATGGAACCTCCTTGAAATGTCAGAAAGTTAATTTGGTATCTTTATTATACAAGCATTTCAATGTAGGCACTCTTTTTTCTTAGGGTATAGCGACAAAATGAAAAGTATTGATGCAAACGCGTCGATGTTTCTAACTTCTGATGAGACAAATGGCGAGGAACAAGCGGTAGTAAGTTTTGAAAAATAAAGTGAATCTGTTTAACAAAAAGCAAAAAATAATCGGCTTCATTTATAGTCGCCAAATCATTCAATCTGTTAACTTCTGCTCAAAAAGGAATTGCTCGATATTTTTAAATGGCAATATCGAATCATAAACTTTAGCATTATTCGCATTTCTCATCTTTTCTTCGCTAGCTTTAAAAAATATAGTTGCCTTGCATGCCTGGTAATCTTACTTTGATTTTCGCTAATCCATTTAAATTCATCTAAGACAATATTTCAATATTTTAAGTCGGCTTCATCTTCTATCGAATATTCGATCACGCATCTCATTGGAATCGGAATCATATTTATAAGTTTAATTGTTCCAAGAAGGGCTTTTTCTCCATTTATTCCGTCTTTAACCATATAAAGAGCAAATATAGAATTTTTCTTAATTGATCCATCTTGATTGTAGTCTTTGACTTTCGGAGAAGAAAAAGGAGCGTAATACTTAAAATTGCCAATAGTAAAAACAACACCTAGATGTTTCCTTGTATGAGAACGATGAAAACGTTTCCCATCCATAATAGAAGGAAACTTACATCTTAGCATTTCAATGTAATCATCATCAATTTGTACAATGCGCATAAAAAAAGCTCCATTACGGCGGAGCACACCTAGTCATAACTCTCCTGCATTTACGGCTGGGGGTCACCGGCTTATCTCTAAGCATTTATAATGTAACTTTTGCTTTAGTTGTTGTAAATAAATATTCGAGAAAAAGCTCTTTTTAGTTAGACGCTATTCACATTCGTCCCCATTATATGTCAAAGATTCCTGAAAAGTACCGTTGCGGTTGCAACGGTACTTTTTGTTTCAACTCTCAAAAATCTAACTAAATTATTTATTGCTTGCCCTGAAATTCTTATTTCTTTGAATTCCAAACCAAACCAGAAAGTGCATCTCCTTTGGCAACAATTCTTCTATAAAAGTCTTTAGTCGTATTAGACGATTTCTCGTAATAGCCTACGATTCTTCTGTAGAAATCTTTGCCAATTTTATCGCCATTAGGCTTAGTCTCGATGTAGCCAATAATTCGACCGCCGAAATCTTTTATTATTTCTTCTGGCATAAAACCCTTCTAATCATCGAAAAGAGTTTTTATCTCTTCTGCGAATCTTTCTGGGCTTCTGCGAGGTCTTTCCCAAAATTTATAGTCCAATATTTCTGGATGCCTTTTCGCTATATTTTTTCCATTTGAAACACTTCTGCTTAAGCATGAGCAAAGCGTTTCAGTAACTGTATTTATCTCATCCTTAGAATATTCATAGAATATATCATGCAAATTTTCATCAAAAAATAAGAACCACACCATTGTTAAATATGGATTATCGTTTTCGGATAGAAAGTTAGTATTGTTTTCTCCAACTAAATCAAAATCATCGTTTGGGTCTTTATTCCACCCCAAATAACTGCTTAAACAATCAGCTAATAAATGAAAGAAAAAGAAATCATTCATCGTTGTAAAGCGATTGAAACCAGCTCTACAATTTACAAAATGTTCCCGATACTCTGTAGGATAAACTTCCTTAGCTTTTTTATAAAAATAAAGCAAAAGCAAGACAGCCTTATTATTGTGATACAGAGGAGCGAAATATCTTTGCCCCATAAGACGAGAGTTACCATGAAATATGCCACCGTACTTCAGGTCACCAAACAAATCCACCCAGTTGCCAATCACTTGATTTAAATCAATGCTTTCATCACCAGCCTCTTTTCTTGAATCGTCAAGATAATCGTTTAGTAAACCATCGTTTAATGAAAGTTCTTTAGTATATTCTATAATTTCCGGCGATGCGAACATCTCATTTGACTTAACACCCAAGAATCTTTGATCTAATTCCTCTATGAATTCCATATATTTTCTCCTTACCTCAAAGTAAGTCGGCTAACAATGGTAACAGGACCATAGCACGAATACTCTCTCTTAACTTTTTCTTCCGCTTCTTTCATGTCTTTGGCATCTACAACCAAAGTGAAGCTCTTTGAGCCTGCTCTAAATGTAAGTTTAAATTGTTTCATTTTAACCTCCTTGAATACATTTTTGTTTCCTTTGGAATTACTTTAACACCCCCCCCAGAATGTCAAGCATTTTAACGATTTTGCTATAAATTCTCTGTAAGCTTTTGTCCAGTTCCAAAAATCATCATCAATAAAGCCAACGAGTAGGCAAGCGGTACGCCATTTTCGCAAATTTTACGTATAAAAAATGCCTGATGCAAATGCATCAGACATAGCAAATTCTAACGGAGCACCTGGCGGGAATCGAACCCGTATCATTAGCTTGGGAAGCTAAGGTTCTGCCACTGAACTACAGATGCAACTCAAAAAGGCTCTATTATTATATCGAGAGCCTTTGATTTGTCGATAATTTTTATTTCTTCTTGGTGCCTTTGACAATGGCTTTGCTGATTTTGCCTTTGTTTGCACCTTTGGAATTATGGATTTGTAATGTTGCACCTTGGTTTTTGGCCATCTTTGTGCAATATTCTTCCGCTTCGACTTTCGTATCAAATAATTTGATTACTTTGTCGCTTCCACGGATAAAGACTTGCCACTTATTATCACTTGCTCTTTTAGAGACGTGATAGACTTTGATTCCGCTATCTTTCTTCTCTGCTGCCGCTTTCTTTTCGACAGGCTTTTCTTCGACTACAGTTTTCTTTACAGCCATATTTAGTACCTCTTTTGTTTATTTTAGAATCATGTCACTATTTTTGCTAGTGACTAGTTAATAATACTTTCTAATTCTTTAAGAGTTTTTAGAACTAGAGCCCCTTTTGCCTCTTTAAGTCTTTCTTCGTTTTGATGGCCTCTAGAAACGAGGATTGACCTTCCTCCGATTTCTTTCGCCACTTCATCATCATGCAAGGTATCGCCAATGAAGACGACTTCCTTAGGATCAATGTTTGTTTTAGAGAAATATTCCTTTGCTTCCCCAACCTTCGAACGACCATATATGTCTTTGATGCCAATTACCGCATCAAAACAATCGTATATTCCATTCATTTTAAGTTCTTCATCTAAGTTATCTTGTTTTGTGGCAGAAAGGACGATGAGCCTTTTCTTTCCTTTGAAATAGGCTAGGACTTCTTTAACATCATCAAATAGTTTCAATTCAGGGAAGCCGTTACGATAATCGACATCAAATTCCTTTGCTAAAGCAGGGAAATCATCTTTCGGGAAAGAAAATCCCGAAGCCGTGTAATAATCAATAATCGGGAAGGCAAAGATTGAAAGATATTTTTCTTTACTTATGTTTCCTTCATGGCCTTTTTCTTTAAGCATTTTGTTAAGAAGGTCTAAGCAAATGTCGATATCATCGATTAGTGTTCCGTTAAAGTCGAATACTAGAGTGCTACAATTTATTTTTTCCATGGGAAGATAATAAGACAAAATAAGAAAAAAACTCAAGTAACACTTGAGCTAATTGAATGGTTGGTGGGTAGTAAGAGGCTCGAACTCCTGACCTTCTGTACGTCAAACAGATGCTCTCCCAGCTGAGCTAACTACCCAACCGTATATCTAGCGGCTTTCTTCAAGTCGCTTGATTATTATAGTTATCTCATATATTTGTGGCAAGAAAAAATTTAAGATTTTTTTGCATTCTTTTCATAAAGAAAACGCATGCTGTTAACATGCGTTGATTTTGCTTTTATTCAGCGGCTAATCTTCTTCCAAGAACGACACCCATGACTGAAGACATCATAAGGCCTCTTGTCCATCCAGAAGAATCGCCTAAACAATAGAGATTTTGAATATTGGTTGTTAGGTTTGTATCCATCTTTATTCTATTGGAATAGAATTTGATTTCTGGGGAATAAAGAAGAGTTTCACTTGATGCAAAGCCAGGAACGACATGATCGACCGCTTTGATGAATTGGATGATATCGGTCATTGTTCTATATGGAAGAGCAGCTGTGATATCGCCAGCGATCGCATCAGGCAAGGTTGGAGTGATATTTGAACGGTTAAGTTCATATTGCCATGTTCTCTTGCCATCAAGAATATCACCAAATCTTTGAACCATGATATGGCCATTTCCTAGCATGTTGGTTAATTCGCCAATCTTTTGAGCATAAAGAATTGGTTGGTTGAATGGTTCTCTAAAGTTATGGGAGCAAAGAATTGAAACGTTTGTATTTGGAGATTTCTTTTCTTTGAAGGAATGCCCGTTAACAACAGCAAGATTGCCATCATAATTTTCTTGAGCAACAAATCCACCAGGATTTTGGCAGAATGTTCTGACTTTATCTTTGAATGGACCACAGTATCCAATGAGTTTTGCTTCATAGAGGTTCTTATTAAGTGGCTCCATAACTTCATTACGGACTTCCACTCTAACACCGATATCGACTGGTCCTGGTGCGTGAGCAATGTCGTATTTTGAGCAAATCTTCTCTAGCCAATCGCAGCCTCTTCTTCCAGCCGCGATGACAATATCTTTAGCAAAGATTTCTTCTTCACTAGATGAATGATATTTACGAGCACGGACTCCGATGCATTTCTTGCCATCAAGAATGACATCATTACATTCATAGCCAAAACGAATTTCCACGCCATTTTCGATTAAATGCTTTTCGATGGCTAAATAGATATCATGGGCTTTTTCAGTGCCTAAGTGTCTGATTGGACAATTTACTAAGCGAAGGCCTGCTTCAATCGTGCGAAGACGGATCTTACGGATTTCTTCGGTTTCTGCCTCTCCTTCAATGTGCTTATCTGCACCAAAGGAAAGATAGATTGAATCAGCATATTTGATGAGTTCATCAATCTTATCGTATCCAAGTAGTTCAGGAAGAGCTCCACCAACTGAGGAAGAAAGAGAAAGCTTTCCATCAGAGAAAGCCCCTGCTCCAGAGAATCCTGTGGTTATGGCACACGGATCACAATGGGCGCATTTTCCTAATTTGGCTTTTGGGCAAGAACGATGTTCCACGCTTTGTCCTTTTTCGATCATCAAGATCTTCTTTTTGCTGCCTTTTTTAAGCATCTCTAACGCGGTAAAAATGCCTGCAGGTCCGCAGCCGACGATAATTACATCATATTGGTTCATAAATATATCCCTTAGGAAAGATACACGTTTTGCTTTCTTTTTTAAAGAAAAGAATTAAAAAGTTACATTTTATTTCTAAGTAAGTGCTTACTTGAAATCTATATTTTCTAATTTAAGTAACTCTATCTTATTGGAAATTCCCCCGCCATATCCGACTAAAGAGCGATCTTTTCCTATAACTCTATGGCAAGGAATTATCAAACATAATGGGTTTCTTCCTATTGCTCCTCCAATAGCTTGAGGAGACATATTCTGAAGATTCTTCCTTTTGCATATTTCCTTACTAACATCTCCATAAGAAATGGACTTGCCATAAGGAATCTCTTCCACAATATTCAAGACATCCTTCGTAAAATCAGAAACATTTACAAGTTTATACTTAGGCAAAAAATTAGGCTCTTTCTTTGAGAAATAAATATCAAGCCAACTAATTGTCTCTAGAAAAACGTCTTTATTCTCTGCGTATTCCGATAAAGATAACTTCTTAGCATCTCTAGATTTTTCAAAATATACGCCTAAAAGATATTCCCCATCACCAAGAAGAAACAAATCATCGAAATTATCAGGAGTTTGATATCTATAGAAGAAATTCATAGAACCATTATATGAAATATGCGGAGCAAACGCCCCGCATATTCTAGAAATCAATTCCGCCAAGCCCCTCAAGGATACGGATATAAGTACTGCCTTTCATTAGAAGAACAAATGCAGTATCGCCTTCGCCTTCCTTTGCATAGCATTCATTTCCTTTTTCGGAAGTTGAATAATATGTATAGCCATTTTTCTTTAAGCCATCAACTATTGCCGTATAAGCAGTAGAAAGTTCTTTTGTATAGACGTAGCACTGCAAATAGCTGTAGTAACCATATCTAGTGTAGTCGTATTGATCCATGTCATCAGTATCAAAGGCATAAATCATTTCAACCTTTGTATCAACTGGTAAGGAGAATGAAGGAATGTCTCCACTTAAGCCATTTCTTTGATTGAAATCTTGGAAATAGGAGTCAAGATCAGTTTCGTATAAGGTTGAAAGAGGTTGCTTTCCTTTATAAATCAAGACTTCGACACGGTTTGTGAAATCAGAATGGTTAAGGAAGGTGTAATCGGTCGTTGGGTATTGAGCTAAATCGACAAAGACTTTTTCATCGCTTCCATCGATTTCCTTATAGTAGACATAATGGTTTTGCCCACGTGTGCGGTATGAATATTGGCTTCCATCCTCATTACGGCATAAGGTATAGCCTTCCGCACGATATTTGGCACGAATGTCGCTAAAAGAGGAAGAATTGTTCAAATCAATGGCAATACAAGTTAGATATGATCCTTTCTCGTATTTATGACCAGCCATATTAGGGAGTCCAAAGTAGGTATAATCCGCAGAATATGTTCCATCCGCATAGACGAAATCGTTTGCGTCGAAATATGGCGCTTTTTCTTTAAGAATCTCGGCAATCGTGGATTCATAGATTACATCACCTTGATATATCCACATATTGATGGTCTTACTTCCATCAAAGGAATTCTTCTCCAATAAGATATCAACGACTAATGTGTCTTTCTTATATATGGAGTGACGGCGAATTGAGGCATCTTTGATTTCGTCGCTAAGTGTGAAACCAGCACTCAATAAGCCGCTAGTTACTTTGCTGATGTCGCTATCGCTTAAAGATT
This sequence comes from Lachnospiraceae bacterium, assembly GCA_963657245.1. Classification (GTDB taxonomy): domain Bacteria; phylum Bacillota_I; class Bacilli_A; order RFN20; family CAG-826; genus UBA4951. The sequence continues at coordinate 111,776 of CAVKLJ010000006.1, read as the reverse complement.
GTGCGTAGTAATAAATGCCTAATGTGTCTTTGCCATCTTTTCCATATACGCTTTCAAGATACATTCCTGATGATCCACCGAAATGGTAACAACCATATTCAGATTGGTTTGGGAAAGGGAAATTCTCTAGTCCGAAGTCTTTTTGAACCTTTTCTGCTGGAGAGAGGGATTTGCTAATTTCGCTTCCACTAGCGTAAACAAGTTTGACGATGTTGTCATATGAAGCGTCGAAATCGACAACAAACTTTTCAAAAGAGATTTCCTCTGCCGTATTATCTTCTTCTGAATACACTCCATATTCTTTCAAAGATTCGAGGATTTCTTCTCTCTTTTCTATTCCTAAAGAAGAAGGAAGTTCTAAGCCGATCTTAAAATATCCTCCACTTGTGTATTTAAAAGCAGGGCAAGCAAGTTCAATTATTGTGTCTTCATTCTCTGTAACGCTTGCCGGAAGAGAATTGACATAGGCATAGGTAGAATAAAGGCTTCCTGCATAATAAGGAGTTTGAGCAAACATGTATGCTGCATAATATCCCCCACCATACATTGAATGAATTGATTCTTCATCAAAATATGGGAAATATGCATTTTCTCCAACTTTTTCAAAGCTTGCCTCATCGATATAGGCGACAAAGCCATCTTTCTTGACTTTGCCCTTGACTTTGATTGTATCGGTGATTGTTGGCATCTCCTCACCACTAGATGGTTTTACCTTGATACCGACATAGCCATTAACATCATCTTCATTGGCAATATAGTAGTTTCCATCGGAATCGTAGCTAGTAACCACACCTGTTATTTCAACTTCTTTATTTTCATAACAAAGCTTATAAAAGACACTATTAATGTATCCAGTCTTCAAATCAATGATTCTTAAATTGATTTTCGAACCTTCTTCTTTCCATTTTTTATATGGTGCATAGTTTTCTTTGTCGAATTTCTTGAATAAGATTGTTCCGTATTCGCTTGCTCCGCTTTCATCCTTTTCGTATGAGGTGAAAGAAGAAATTCTTCCATCATTTCCAACCTTGACTTCAAAGTAGTTTGTATAGGCAAAAGCGCGGCTTTGGAAATATTCCTTAAGTTCGTTTCCTATCGCCGAGACAGAACAAGAATAAGTCCTATCATCGCTTAAGGTAAAATCATCCGCATATTCTCTTAAAATATCCAAAAAGTCCACGTAAAAACACGTTGAACGATCATCTTTTAGATAATTTCTTCCATGAACATCCATATCATATTCATAGTAATTATCATCATGTCTTGTGGTCGTATAAGCGTGAATGAAGCTAGGATCGGAATCAAGGATCAAATATCCTTCAGAATTTGGCCTGTAATAGAAAAAATCCTCGGTAAAAATCTGATAAACGTATGTTGATCCGTCGTTAAGCTCAACGTCTAAGCTATATGATGAAGTGTTATCGATTGCCTCTGAAAGACTGTTTACCGTGACGATTTGTTCAGACGAGGAGCTCTCGCTAGAAGAGCTTTCAGATGAAGAGCTCTCGCCAGAAGAGACGTTTTCATTTTGACAGGAAACTAAGCCCAAGGCTAAAAGCAGGGCAAAACAAGATTTGATTTTTCTTTTTTTCATGCTGTTTCTCCTTTATAAGTAAGTGTTATTCTCGCATAAGATGATGTGAGTTCTTTGACCTCCATTTTAAGATTGATCTCTGTTTTATCGTTCCATTTTCCGTTTAGGAGATAAGCGCTACTTGATGAATCGAAGTTATCTCCTTCTTGGAAAAGAGAATCATTATCTGCAGTCTTTCCAGACTGGAGCTGATTGTACTTTTTATTCTCCACTAAAGCAATTTGCTTATATCTTCCTTGCCTTGAAGCGTCTGTTCTTGAATCTTCTTCGCTATTTGACGCGCCGATAACATAGAAGATGGTTGAATCATATTCCTCAGGTATCTCAGAAACGTAAGAATCAAATTGGAGTTTGGACATTCCTGTTTCGTAAACGCATTTGGCAATTCTGCTATCGACGTGATAGATCTTAATGCCTGATTCAGTAAAACCTAGAGGCCTGTTACTATATTTATTTTTGGCGTCTAGCTCATTCAAACCGTCAGGCGTGTAATATTCAAAAAGAAGATATTCATCCATGACTGTATGATTCCAATTTGGTTTAAACAACAAGGTTTTGTTACTGCCTTGGAATTTAGGAAGATCAATTGTGACTTCTTCATATCCATTAAAATCATAATAAATAGGATCATTCCATCCTAACAACATCTTTGAATATGGATCTTGATCAGAGATGTTATAGTCCATCATTGAATGCCCCCCTAAGGCGAGGTTGTAATTATCGCTTGGATAATAATCCCTAAGACCTAATAGATGTCCAGTTTCGTGAATCACCGAATGAGCATCACTAGAGAAGTATGTTTCATCGGTGAAGTTATCGATTCCTACCCACATATGGTGAGCAAGAGAAGGTCTAGAAAGATTGGAATCTGTGGCAAAGGTGTTAACCCATGCCCAGAAGTTACCGTTTCTTTCGCTTGTTGGAGTCGAATAAACAAAAACAACGTTATCGACGTATCCGTCTTTGTTAACGTCATATTCTTGAAGGATTTCATCGCTAGCAACCTTTAGGTATTCAGCCGCAGGAACACCTGGAAAATAGTTGCCATCGTTTTCGATTTGTTTGACCGTGTAAGGAACTTCTAAAATTGAAGTCACCTCACCACTGATGCTTAATTTGCCTAAGCTACTTTTCTTATAGAATTCCCTAACAGAATAGTAGTTTCCTTCCACTTGAGATGATAAATCATCTTCAAAGAAAGACTTTCTAATAAGTTCTCTATCTGTTTCTTTAAATTCTCTCTCGCCAGAAAAATGGCAAGGAACAACAAGGATTTTTGCTTCGCCAATAGCCGAACAAGCAACGGATTCTTTAAAATCTGAGGTGTTTTCAAGAACCAAAGACGAAGAAATGAGCCCTTCGGCAGGCTTAATATCGCCAGCTAAAGAGCTTCCTTGAGAAGAAGATATTCCTTCTCCCCCGCAAGAGGAAAGAAGGAATATCAAATATAAAGAGCAGTAGCTTTTTCTCATAGAGATCAGTCACCTCTACTAGATGCAGCGTATTTCATTGAGAAGATTAAGGCTTCTCCTTCGTGGGTGAAACTTGCAGTTACCGTGTCAACATCTGCATTGACTTGTAAGGTTGCTGGTAAGCTTGGGAAAATTTCGTTATCGGCACCAGTAGAATTTTCAAGTGTTACTGTATAGGTTCCGTCATCGTTCTTGGCATAAGACCATTTGCAATAGACGTTCTTGTTATTTTCATAGTCACCTTCATACATTCTACCATTCGCCATACCAGTGCTTGTTGATAAAGTAACAAAGAATGTGTATTTTCCGCATGTACCTAACCATTTTTGGTTGATCAAGTATTCGAATGTTCTTTCTTTAACTGCTGTATAATCCCAATCTTCATCGGTAAATTCGATGTAGAGATCATACGTTTTGCTTAAGACTAAGGAATAGATATCAGTTGCAACTCCTTCTTCGCCAGAGACATGAGTGAAGGCAAATGTGTAGCCTTTATCTCCTTCAGCAAGTGTATATGAAGCAACTTCTGTCTTGTTTGTTTCTTTGTCAGTGACTGTAGCTGTTCCGCTTAATCCATCATCAGATGGAGCAAAGTCAAAGGTGTATTTGACTGGGCCACTGTAGCCATTACGGACAGCATATTTCTTTGAGAGAACATCTTTGAGGCTTGCGCTTGTGGCAACAACCTTAACTTGTTTAGTTACTGTTGGTTCGCTTGCACTTGCAAACGTTAAGACATACTCCCCAGCGACTAAAGGCTTGAAGTCTTTAACAGCCGTGCCATCTTCATCCCACTCGTCCGTATAGATGGTCTTATCTTCAAGGCTATATGTTGAAGCATCTTTATCGACACTAACAGTAACGTCTTGGTCAACACCATAAGGTAAGACGCTTGTTTTGAACATATATTCACAACCGACATATGCATTAACGACGCTGATTGCATCCTTGTCATCAGGATCTTCATCAAGATAATTGTTGCTATATCCGCTTGGAGATTGAGTAAAGTAACTTAATGAGATACTTGTTGGTTTTGGCGCAGTAACATCAATGCTAAATGTCTTGGTAACATTCTTAGAAGCAACTTGAATTTTATAAGTTCCAACAGCATATGGATAAACGGAAACGGAATTATTCCAGAAAGAGGCATAAACGCCACTTTCATCTCCTTCAATAACGGAGACGGTGACTGTATCAAAGCTAGCGCTTGCAGTTTCAGGCAAAACGTTTGCTAATTTAACATCGAGACTATCAGCTGTGGTTAAAGCGATAGTTGATGATTCGCTGATAGGAGTTTCAGTCTCATCGTCAGCAACTTGAACTAAGTCGAATGAGGTGAAATAGAACATGGCTAAATCTATTGCGTTTTTATATGTTCTTGTGCCAATTTTTTGAGTGATTGTCCAAGTTGTAGAGTCCCCTGGTACGGCATCTTCCGTTAATGTGACTAAACCAGTTTCTTCATCAACGAGGAAGGAACTATCGTTATATCTATCTGATTGGACGGTGGCATTCGTTACCGCTCCAGTTGAATCAACGCTGAGAGTAATAGCTAACTTATAGAAGCTCATAGCGTCATCAGTTCGATAATAAGAGAAAGAGAAGGCAACATCACCACCTTTTTGAGTGGCTTGGAAATCTTTATTTGCATTTAATTCGGCTGCGCTTGCTAAATATCCAAGGAGGTCTTCTATACCAAAGGCCATAGGATAGTCATAGCCAATATAGTTATCAAATGTATAACCTATGCCGGTATATTCATCATACGACTTTGAATATTCGCCATCCGCGTCTTTTTCGATTGCAATCAATTCGCCATCTTCTGTGGTTAAAACATACGTGTCAATATCGTCACCGCTCCAATCTTGACCATTCCAGTGTGATGCAGGGCCGTTCTTATCGCTTCCATACTCAAAATTTGAAGTAACGGTAAAATCTTCATAACTTGTTTTATATCTCTTGGAGACAGTTCCTGAAGCAACAGAATCAAACTTATCTTTTGCTGTTGCAATAATTGTTTTCAATGCCTCGATTGTAATTGACTTTTCAGTTTCTTCTGAAGAGGAACTTGATGAACTACTACTCGAGGATGAACTTGAGCTACTTGATGATGAGCTAGACGAGGAAGAGGAAGAACTACTTGACGAGCTTACTTCTTTTCCACATCCCGCTAAGATCAAGGACAATGCTAATGGAATTAAGATTTTTGACTTTTTCATAAAATACTCCTTTTTGGATTGGAAATATTTTTAGTTTTTCCGTTGAATTGTCAATGAAAATTTTACAATTTCACCAAAAAGTTAGTATTTTTAGGCATTTTTAAATAAAAATCGTTTGTTCAGTAACACCTGTATCACAGTTAGCGAAAGACGCAATACAAAAAATTGTTTTCACTTTGTTCCTTGGCTTATTTCAATAATTTAAGTTGTTTTTGCTTATCTACGTTGATATTGAAAAGGGTTATTCCTTCTCGCGTTTTTTGCCACTCCTTTATTCATGGATTTCGTTATCGTTATTAAATCTCTTTCCTGAAGCTAATTCAAAATGATACTTTACAATGCCTGCATCAATATCAGCATAAGGTCTCAGTGAACGCTTGAGTTTCGTTACTCCATCCTTATATATAAAGGTGAAGGCTTGTTGGTTAACGGCTGTTGGAGCAAGAAGAGCGGCCATTACTCCAGAAACAAACCAATCAGGTGCCTCGCCATCAACTTTTGTAACTTCTTCAAATGTTTTTGATTTATGAGGATGACCTGCTATTTCGCCATATCCTATGGCAATAACTAGTTGCATCTTCTCATTCTTCTTGACCACATATGTATCTTTAATTTTCTTGAAGGTAAGAGCAACCCAACATGTATTAAGTCCTAAAGTTTGAGCATATAAAACCAATTGTTCACCGAAGTAACCGGCTTTCTCTGCTAAAGATGAGTCTTTATTTCCGACTATAGCAATGTAGTTATTAACCCCTTTGAACTTGCCATAATGTGCAAGGAAAGAGTCGAAAGCCTTTGGCTCATTGAGGATTAGTTGCATATTAAGCCCACTTATATCGTTAAGCTCTTTTATTTTGCTTTGTAGTTTTGTAAGAGTCTCTCCTTCAATAGGCTTATCCAAATATGTTCTTACCGAGTGTCTTTCTTTGATCGCGTCTAACATTTCCATTTTAGTTTTCTTCCTTTCTCGTTATCTTTATTACATTAAGTATGTTTTCCGTGTGTTTAAGAACTTGAATCAATTTCTTTATCGTTTCCGCTTCGACATCTAGATAGTAGAAATTCATTGTTCCTTCTTCTCGCATTTTGACGATACCTGCATCTTTAAGAATAGAGAGATGATGAGAGACTGCTGGTCTAGATAGATTTGTTCTTTTAGCTATCTCCCCAACACGAACGCCAGTGCATTTTTTCATCTTCATCATTTCAATAAGCATGTGTTGTCTTGTTTCATCGCCTATCGCGTTAAGCAGCCTGGAACAGTCTTTAAATTCATTTGCTAGCTTTTCTGCCTCTAGATATATGTTTTCCATCATCATTCCTTTCGTTCAAGTTCTTAAACCATTATACATTTGAGTTTGACCTTTCGCTTCATTGGTAAAGAAAAAGAAGACGAAAGATATGTGGTCTACGAAAAACGATGAGGTTTTGCAAGTGCTTTTTTGAAATATACAAAAAACTCCCATCATTTCGATGAGAGTTGTTAGGTATGTTCTTTCTAATGGAAGGTTCCGTTACGATTGATTTCCACTCCATCAAGTCTTTGAATCAATAAGCCTGAACCTAGAGTGTAAATTGGTTTAGCGTTTGGAGAGAAATGGAAGAAGGCAATATCGTTATCATAGATAACTCTAAGTTTTCCAGGTATCTCGAAAACGGTTTGCTTGCTTGCATCAACATAACGAACGTTGTCCTCGTATCCATTGGCAACATAATCATCATCGCGATAGCCAACATCAATCAATCCAGAGGTAACTTTTGTGAAACCTTTTTCTATAAACAAATCATCTAAAACCGATGTTTGAACTTTGCTGCCCGCACAATAAAGTCCTATTCCAATTAACGGGTCATCATAATTAATTTGTCCTTTTTCATTAACATCTGGCACTCCAGTTCCTGAAGAGTAACGTGGCTCTGCATACCATTGCCCAACGCATTTTTTGTCGTAATAATAAGGAATTAATGATGCATATTCTTCTCCGATATACGTGACCAAATCTTCCCATTCTTCTGGAGAATCCTCACTATAGGATGTAAGCTCCATAGGACCAATATTATTGATATCTATATCCGATGGAAGAGAGATGTCAGAATATTCAAAATTCAAATACTCAGCCGTATCAGAACTATATAAAAGACCGTATTTTATTTCTGAGATGAAACCCTGAGAATTCACGTTCATGATAAGATTGCCAACCTCAACATTGTTTGAAATCCACAAAGTATCGTCTATTTCATTTATTAATTCTCTAAACGAGAAACTTCCATCGGAGTTTTTCTTAACGGTATATGGATCTATGAGTTCTGGAAAATGGTTTGTTATTTTATCTCCCTCAACTATGTCATCACTTTGAACTAGTTTTCCACTTTTTAACATTCTAAAAGGCAAAATCGTTCCATCGTCCTTTCTTGTATATCCCTTTACCTCTCTATCCCATCCTGAGGAGTTTTTGGTTTCTTCTTCTATCAAATATGTTGTTCCATCGAAGGTGTAGGTTTTTCTTCTTGTTGGATTTGTTTGATTATTCACTTTTGTAACTTTGAAAGAACTACTGCCATCAAAAGCGCTCATCGCTCTTGTCATCTCACGATTCTTTGTATCTTTATAGGCGGTTGGCAAAACAATATCTTCATATTTATTTATGGTCGTCCTTGCGATATATGTATATCCTCTTAAACCTTCTCCAGGCGAGGTCATTTCAATCGATGTTACCTTGTTATCCGATAGTTTTAAGACAACGCTTTCAAATGAACAAGATGTATCGTTTATCGAAACGTGGGCAAAAGCCTGATAAACGATATTCGGGTCAATTGAGAAATATTTGTAAGTTCCATCGGAACATAAACGGAAATCGTTAATATCTAGTTGGCTGGGTAATGTATATTGAGAAAAGAAATATCTTGTTTCAGTTTCTGTTTCTTTATTTTGAGCGTTTAAGCCATGCAAGATTGCCCTGCCATCGCTTTCTCTTTCTTTAATATATTTAATGTATTCGTTCTTGCTGCTATCAGGATCATCTATTGCGTTTATACACATTGTATTCACGTTGCACTTAAAGTTTATTCTAGCAATATGTTCCTCATCCTTAACCAACAAACTATTTCTATAAATATCCATCGTGGAAGAAGAATTAACCGCAAGAAGATCCCCAGCAACATCGCTTGTCAAAGCCTTCATACCCGTATCCCAAGAAAACGAGTTAACTAAATCTTCTAACTTTTCGTCTTTTGTGATGTCAATGTCAAAGAAAGATCCTGTGGCAAGGGAAGCGTTTGCGGCACTAAAAATCTCATAGTTCAACGTCTTATTTCCATCATCAAACCAAAATGAAACTTGGCTTATATCACTGCTTCCATAAAAGTTTTTAAAGGCAAGAAGAAGCCCACTATCTTCAGTGTAATACGCTCCGCTTTTGACAACGAAAGCACTATTTTCCAAAGAATCAGAGACATTGTAGAAAAGATTGAAATTAGAGAAATCTAATTCATGTCTTTCTCCATAGATATCCGTGTAATAACCCATAGAATCAACAGATGGATTGCCTTTTTTATCAAAAGTCACCTTATAGGATAGTTTCTTACTTTGATCCTTATGATATGGGAGATTGATATAAGCAGTCTTCTCTCCAACCTTTCTATAATAATTCTTAGTGAAAGTATATTGGGATGAATCCGCATCATTTTTGGCTGTAAAATTATTTTTGTTTTTTAATCTCAATATTGCAGCAATTAAACCGTCAATTGAATCTGTTGCAACATAACCTTCTTGTTTTTCTTCGCTCGAAGTCGAAGAGTCACTAGAAGAAGATGATGAAGAGGCATCATCAAAGGAAGATCCCTCAGGCTTAGAACAACCAGCAAGAGAAAAAATCATCGAAATAGATAATAAGGATATAGCATGCGACTTTTTCATAATTTAATACTCCTTTTAAGAAGAACAAGCAAAGAAATAAAGTCTTTGTTTTTACGGATTTCATTGTAATATAAGGAATGAAGAAATTAACTAATTATCGATACTTCAAATGTAAATGTTAAGATACACTTTGGATACATTATTGTTACGTTATATACGTATTTTTTACACCACTTTTCATAAGAAGTTGCTACACCGAAAAATAAGCGGTGAAAACAAAAAATTTTCATTGAAATGCATATATGACTATGCACAATAAATTTTGTTTTTCTTAGGAGGAAAAATCATGAAAAGCAAAAACAAATTCCTTTGCATCCTTGCATTGAGCACAGGGGCACTAATTGGTCTTGCATCTTGCCAAGATCAAAGTCAATCTTCATCTAGTTTGGACGAGACTCACGAAGTTTACCAAGCCTATTTAGCAAATGGCGGAACTCTCTCGTATGAGGAGTGGCTTGCCTCAATCAAAGGTGAAAAAGGAGACAAGGGTGACAAAGGCGATAAAGGCGATAAAGGTGACGCTGGCACCAACGGTACAAACGGTACAAACGGAAGTGACGGAAAGAACGGCTCTTCAGTACTTACTGGCGAAGGAGCTCCAGCAAGCACATTAGGAAGTGATGGAGATTCCTATATCGATACCGAAACCTTTGACTTTTATTCCAAAAAAGATGGTACTTGGAGCAAACTCGGCAACATAAAAGGAAGTGACGGCGCCGATGGATTTGACGGAAAGAACGGCAACAACGGAAAAGATGGAAAGAACGGTTCAAGTTTCCTTTCTGGAAGTTCTGATCCAGAAGAAAGTGAAGGTACTGATGGAGACTTATTCATCAACACCACAAGTTATGACATCTTCGAAAAGATCGATGGAGAATGGGAAAGAGTTGGAAACGTCAAAGGGGCAAAAGGTGACAAAGGTAAAGATGCTACCTTATATTATGCCAATACCTTCTTACCAAGCGCTGGTGGCTATATCTATAGTGATAAAGGAAGCTATGCCGCTGGTGAAACTATAAAATTATCTTCTAAAGCCACAAAAGGCTACACATTAGAAGGTATCGAAGTTACTTTTGAAGGCAATACATATATTTACGCTCAAGATACAGGCTTAGATGGACTACTTGCTAGCGGCATCGAAGCAAAAGAGAGCGGCTATGTATTTAGATCAATTTTTGCAAAAGAAGATGATTATGACGTTACTTCTACAGATTCCTTAACTAGCATCGGAGAATCTGAAGATGGAATATACAATTTAGTCGAAGATAGCTATGGTACAAAAGAAAACGGAATAAGCTTAGCTGCAGAAGGAGGTTTCGTTAAATTAGTTGGTAAGAAAGATGCAGAAGGAAAAGCTGCCACAACTCTTTATGTTAGCGGAAAATCCGCCTTTGCTTCTGAATACTTTGTTCTAGAAAACGTTAATGTTGTTCTTGCCGATGATTACACGGATTCCACTTCTATTCTTGAATTTAGCGGTTCATTTGCTGAATTTAAAAACTCAACGATAACAATCGATAAAGAAGTCGAAACAGCCTTGAATTTCAGAACAGGTAACTTTGCAATAAATAACGTTAGCATAACCTCTGGAAAAGATGAAAGTGCAACCGTTGCCTCTAAAGCGGCATACTTAAAAACTGCCGTCGCCTTTGGCGAAACTTCAGAAACAAAATTGGCTCGTGCTGAAGTCGACACTTTTAGTGTAACCGATACAAAATGGACATTAAAAGGAACATACCAAGGTTCAGTCTTTAAATCCTACTATGACGCACCTTATTTCAGCTTTGCTATCAAGAATTCCACATTTGGAACAGCTGATAGCAAAATTGGCGAAATTTGGACAAACTTTAGAAGAGAAGATCACTTAAATAGAGATCGTTGGGGCTCTTTCACTGAAGATGACTACAATAAGTCCAAAAAGACCTCATCTATCAAGCTAGAGGATTCTACAATCTACACTGGTATAACTCTTAACTGGGGACGTTATGGCAAAGATCAAGGAGACGCAAATAACGTTACCTTATTTACCTTTAGACCAGCCGAAGATGATTCAGACACCGATGTATCAGAAAGATCCGCTTTCTCCGATATATTAATTAGTATCTCATCTTCAAAAGTAAACGATACTGATATCACTGCCGATAACGTAAAGTATGCTTCTGAGGATAACATCCAACTTACCACCATCCTTACCTATAGCAACGATGACGATGATTGGTATGGTAACAATCAACTATACCAAGGCAGATCCATTTACCCATATGCCGAAGTTGATGGAAAGAGCGCAAGACTCGTTTATCGTAGCTATTCCAAATACCCATTTGAAAACTAAAACAAAGGTTTTTAAGCCTTGTCAGAAATGACAGGGCTTTTTGCCTTTAAGAGGTGATTTATGAATAAAATCAAACAAACGTCTATCCTGATTTTCTCTTTAGCCATTCTAGCAAGTTGCCAGGAAAATAACTCAACTAATTCTGATGATATCTCTTCTCAAGATAACGTGAGTTCAATCGATTCGCTTAAGGATATATCAATAACAACCAGTGCTATCTTTTACCAATATGATCCGATTGATTACTCTTCTTTTCGTGTAGTTAATAAAGAGAACGGAGAAGAAATCAGCGATTTCACAATATATAGCAACGGAAAAGAGCTCTTAAACAAGCAAGACCACCTTCTTTCTTTTGGCAAATACACTCTTTCTTTCAAAGCCGTTGGATATAACGAAATGACCTATGAAATAAGTATTAAACGTTCATCCAATTTTAAGGAGAGCCTTTCCATCGAAAATAATCCAGAAAAAATAACTTATGAAAACGGTGAGTCATTCAAAAAAGACGGTTTGAAGATTTCTAAGAATTTAAGTTACACAAGATCTGATCAAAAGAGTGTCTCTATTAAAGAAGAATGCACCGATTACGATATAAAAATAGATGGAGCAGACGTAAACGAATACGTTTTTAACGAAGAAAGATATTCAATCAAATATGCATTAGTTTCCCAAAAGGGAATTTCAGGGGAAGATTTAGTTGTTTCTTTGCCTCTTTATGTGACCGCCTCTTCAAAAGACGAAGAAAATCAAAAATTCGAAATTTCCACGGAAAAATACGAATGGAATGCTCCAAATAAGAAAATGAAAGTTCGTTTTTCTAATCCGAATTCAACATCAGAAAAAGCGTATTATTCTCCAGAAGAAGTTAACCTAGACTTCAATCTAAACGCCATGATGAATAAAGAGGCGACAAATTTCAGGCAAACTCCATCATTAGGCGAAGTACCTCTTCTAGTTGTTCCTATCGTACTTAATGGTTTTGAAGAGGAAGCAACAACCGCCAATCATGTAAAAATTGAGAAGGCCTTTTTTGGAAAGACAACATCGAAAGACGATTTGCCTTCTTTATCCTTGTCCTCCTACTATTACTATTCTTCATTTAAGCAATTAAAGTTAACCGGTCAAGTCACTCCTTATTTTAATCCTGTTAAAGAGGGATATCTTGGTTATTCAAACCCATACAATTTTTCTCTTGATACACCATCTTCTTTAGCAAATGACGCCCTTGATTGGGCTAAGAATACGTTAAACATCAGTCTAGATGACTATGATAGCGATAACGATGGATATGTCGATGGAATTTGGCTTATCTATATGGAAAATACAGATGTTCCTTTAACTGGAAATGTTAGCTCTTTTTGGCCTTTTACTAGTGCGACGCAAAATGCTCCTGGCACAAAAGAGAATCCAGCGTTAAATATTTACGCTTGGGCTGGCACATCTCATTTATATGGTCATTATGCCATCCCTACTTACGTTGAAAAGTATGGCGTGGATGCACACGTTTTAGAACACGAAACTGGCCATATGTTTGGCTTAAACGACTACTATTCTTATAGTTCGATCACTTCTGCTGACACGTATTATTCTCCTTTAGGAAAAATGGATATGATGGACAAAGATTTTGGAGATCACAATCCTTATTCGAAAATTCTTCTAGGATGGATAAAACCATATATCGTTTTAGGAGATGCTGAGATTGAAATTTCTTCGAGTCAAATTCAGAATAGCGTTTTTCTTCTACCATATGACGGAAAAACGTATAAGTTAGATAAATTTGGAAGAATTATTTTCAATCCATTCGATGAATACTTAATTCTAGATTATTATTCGTACACAAATTTATATTCTGATTCATTTGAGCAAAATAATTACCTTTATCAATTTCCAACCGATGAAGGAGGAAGGCTATATCACGTAGATGCAAGGCTTCTTAAATACGATAATGGAAGTTTCTCTCTACCGGATGATCCAGATGAAGTTATCTCTTCTAATGGTTTATATTTTAAAGGCATTACAAACACCCAATCTGGTGAGCGCGCTGAAAGTAGTTATAACGTTAAAGGACTAAACAATTACTTCGATGAAATACGTTGGATATCAAAGGATAAGAACAAGATAAACGGCAACAATTCTCCTAGCAATGCGTCTTTATTTAAAGAAGGAGATTCTTTTTCCATTTCCAATTATGAAGAGCAATTTGTAGAAGGCAAGCTTGACAGCCAAAACGCCTTTTCGACATCATTTGAAATTTTGTCTATTGAATAGTCTTAATGAAGTTAAAATGGCAATCAAATAGTTTTAGACGCTAAAAGTCGGCGACCATTTGAATAGCAAAAACGTCATATAGTGTGGAATGGTTAAAACACCATTTTCGACATTAAGATTCGAGTCTTTGATCATAATCAAATTAGTTTTTCCATAATGATCAGGATGTTTCATTATAGTTTTGGCGCTTTTTGCATTTCCGTTTACCGACTTGACTTCTAAAATCGTAGATTCGCCATCGATATTAACAACAAAATCTAATTCAAGACCGCTTTCTTTTGAAAAATAGTAAAGTTTGCCACCCATCTTATGAAGCGTTTCGGCTACAAGCCCTTCATATAGCATCCCTTTGCCAATGCCCAAATTACCTGACATTATTGCATTTGTCATCCCGTCTTCTAGCATTGAAACCAGCATTCCAATATCCGTTGGAAAAACCTTATACTGATTACCAATAACATTTACAGATAATGGCAACGACGGAACCTCGAGATTATGGACTTTCAGTATCATGCCAGTATCTTTAAGATACTCAATCGCATCCTTACCAGCATCTTTGGCACCTTTACCGTTGATTTTGGAAATTACATACCTCTTGTTTTCCTTGCCAAGAAATGATGGTATAAGTGAGAACGCATTCCTGATTCTCGTCACTTCGTTAGGCATAAAAATAGTTTGCTTGTTTTTATCGCGTCTTCTTCCAAAATCATCTTGTAAATCTCTAGTGATTCTTCTTGTTATTCGAAGAGACGAACCAATATCGTTAGTTAAAATGTATTTCTTTACCGCTTCAGGAAAGCCCCCTACACATAAGTATTCGCGAAATAAAGAAGAAAAGCTTTTATGCATAGACTCAGTTAAAGGTTTTCTTTTGCTAAATGCTTCTTTTATAAAAGATATTTGTTCATCTTTTAGCCCTTTAGCCCAAAGAAATTCTTCAAAGTCCATTGTTCTCATATCGAATTCTTCAACACAACCAACTGGTTTTGGCGTTCCATCTCCAACCACATATCCATTTACTCCCAAATAAGAGCCAGACGCTATGAAATCAAATCTTCTTTCGTCAACATTTGTTTTAAGTGACAGCAAAGCTCTTGGGCAGTCTTGCACCTCATCATATATAAAAACGGTGCTGCCCGGTTTTAACTTTGGCAACCTCATTTTAACCGAAAGTTCTTTTATTACGTTATCGATACCTAGTTCCCCTTCAAAAGCATCGATAAAATCGGGATTGTTCCAAAAATTTAAATATACCACAGAATCATAATTTGCTTTGGCAAATTTTTTTATCGAGTAGGTTTTTCCGGATTGTCTTACTCCTTTTATTAGGGCTGGTTTGTGGCAAGGCGTCTTTTTCCAATCTGCCAGCCACTTGTCGATGCGTCTAGCCAATTCGATATCGTTTTCGTCCATTTTTCATCATCCTTTGTATATATATTAATACATATTTTCGGAAAAAACCAAGTCACTTTTAAACTAATTTCGGAAAATTCCTAGCAACTTTTTAAAATTTTTCGGAAAATTCCGAGTGACTTTTAGTGGTATTTCAGGAAAAAACCAAGTCACTTTTGTGTTTTTGTGAAGCAAAAAGCACAAACATACCGGTCAATTAGTGAATTGATTTTGCACGTTTTAATTTTTGGTGTTTTCGAATATTACTTTCAATTTGTAAATATCGACAGTAATTATTTCGAATACAGTCGTATAGTCTGTTTCCCGTATTCGTGAACAATGCCGTTTCTAAAACCTATAATGTCTCCCCAAGGAATATCCTTATGGAGCTCTTTGGATTCTTTAGAAAGGCCCTTGATTTTTTCTACCATTTGCTGAAGTCTAAACATCGTTGCATCTATCGTTTTGATGTCACCCCATGAATTCTTCATGTGACAATCCCTGAGCATAACCTATAATGGCATAGATCTCTAAGAGAGACTGTTTGACATAATAAGCGTCGCTCTCGTTACCCATATATTTTCATCCCCCACTTCAATATTTCGTTGGCTAGTTCAACGTTGTTTTCCAATTCGCTTTCTCTAATCAAATCAATTTTTTATTGAGTTTAACTCTTATTTTTTCTATCAGCCCTACAAAACGCAAACCAGTAAGAGAAGAAGAAACGTATAGATCAACATCACTATT
Organism: Lachnospiraceae bacterium; assembly: GCA_963657245.1. GTDB lineage: Bacteria > Bacillota_I > Bacilli_A > RFN20 > CAG-826 > UBA4951. The sequence goes on along the minus strand of CAVKLJ010000006.1, from coordinate 95,839 downwards.
ATCTTTTGCCCTTCCTTTGGCATAAGAACCAAATAAATAGCAAAGATTAATTTCACCAGGATATTCACTATCGAAAAGATCTGATAAAGACTCCTTAATTTGTTCGATTGTAAGTATCCCCTTTTCTTCAGTAATTTGACAATTATCAACCAGCTTTGTAATGAATGCATCTCTCTTAATTTCGCTTCCATACTTGTTGTCTTTTTCATATCTTCTGAGTGTTTTAACAGGTATGCCAATAATATGCGCAGCCTCAATTTGAGATAATTTATAAAATTTTCTTGTTTCTAATAAGTTCATATAATTTCCAACATTAATACATCATAGCTGCCCCTTTAATCAAACAAAAAAGGGACGTTTTGTCCTTTCTTTTAGAAACCAATGGAGCAAAAACTTATTAAGAATGTAATCCTATCAGCCTTCTAACATCTAAGGTGTGAGAGTGTCCAAAAGGTCGTACAAACGAACAGCTACCTGCAAGGCAACGTTGAGAGTGCCAGCGTCAGTTTTGCGCACATTTTTGTCATAAAACGAGAATGAAACGTCATGGAAGGTTTTGGCAAAATTATTGAATTGCAATATTTAATATATTAACCAACTTGATTAATACTCTATTTCCATATTTTCCATCGATCAAATCAGCCGATAGCAAAATTAAATCGGAATCAGTAAACAAGCAATCAATCAATTCAATATAAAGACTTTCCAAATCTTCAGTTTGATTATTATCAATCACCTCACCGATAAATTTACCATTATCATTTCTAAAGCTATAGATAGTAAAAGAATCAAGAACCGTATCAACAAAAGTAACGGATATCTTTTGTTTCTTGCCCTTACTATCGATAAGTATTTCTAATTCGTGATCATCAAGAATTTTAAACGTGCATCTATGGTCATGAAATTCATCAAAAATAGGAATTAATGAGTTTTTATCATGAAAATTAAATGATTTATTTTTCTCCATTTGCTACCTCTGATTTCTATGTAACCGATCCAAGCTTCATTGCCTTGTAAGTCACTACCCTAGCGACGAATGCATCCCCTTAGATTTTCGCGTATGGATTTTGATATTGCCCATGATTTTTTGTCTTTTTTCCACATTCGATTGCAAATTTCGGGCAACGATGAAGGCAGCCAAGGCACATAGCACATTTATCTTTGACCCACACAGGTTTCTTGTCTATCATCTCAATCGCATTTACAGGACATTTCCTTGCGCATAATCCGCATCCTATACAGTTGTCGTTAACAGAAAGGCGGCTTGTAAGTCTCTTTTTGTTCTCATAAAGAGGCTGGGCAATCGTATTTACAACAAATGTTGGAGCTTGTCTATTCATCCTCGTCTTGTGTTCCTTCTTAGCAACGCTTTCAATCACTTTATTTATTTCTTTTTCCGTATTTTTTGTAAATTTGTCTTTCTTTTCTTTGGCAGATATATCAAATATTGGCGTATAAGTATCCACCATTCTAACTGAATAAAAGGAATCAATAGTTTTGCCTTTTATGAATCTCTTTGTCATTGGACCAGTAGCACCAGGAGTTGTTCCGTATGTGGCAACAAAAAAGAGATAGTCAGCATGAAATGTAGCTTTCTTCAAAAAATCTTTGACAATACTCGGCAATCCCCAAAAATAAGTCGGAGAAACAATTCCAATCACATCATCATCAAATTCAAGTATTTCGCCTTTCATCAAATCAGGGATAAAAAGAAGCTTTTCTTTATCTTTTGCAAGTCTCGTTGCTACGTATTTTGAATTCCCTGTGGCCGAAAAATAAATTATCGTCATATATCACCACCTAACCTTTCCTTTGTTGTATCCGTGCCACCCACCGTCGAGGTGGATATCGCTTGCGGTTAATAGCCTCATTCTCTCATCTATCAAACATTTAACAAGAAAGGCAAAATCAGCAGGATCGCCGGATTTCTCAATAGCCTGCTTTTCAAGATATTGCTGGACGCTATCAGACCTTTCATCCATATCCGCTTTACCCATTTCGGTCAGGAAATTGGAGGGGGAGATCGAAAGAATCCTAATTTCGTTTTCTTCATATAATCTTTTGGCGATCTTTTTGGAATAATAAATCACAAAGCATTTGCTAATCGCATAAGCAAGACTAGCAGCATATTTTTTGCCGAAAATCCTAGACAGCTTGACCATTTTCTTTTCACATCTATCTGGTTTCGATTCAGCAAGATGATAAATGTGCTTCGGTCTTAGTAAACGGGGAATCTCATAAGCGCATATCGAGGCGATGTTGATTATTGCTCCGCCTTTTTTCATCTCAGTGTGGAAAGCTTCTGTCATATAAAATACGCCCATTGCGTTTATATCAATAACCGATTCTTCATTTTTAACTTTAGGCGGAGCTACCCCTGCCGCATTTACTACGGCCCATATCTCTCCCAGCGATTTTGCGTATTTCAACAGATTTTCGACATCGTCTTTTTTTGAAACGTCGCATTTATGGCAATGGCAATTTATGCCTTCGACTTCCATTTTCTCTTTAGCCAAGCGTAATTTGTTTTCATTGGTTCCGCTTATTAAAATGGTATAGCCAGCCTTGCCAAGTTCTAAGGCACAAGCCATGCCAAGCCCGCTTCCTCCACCTGTTATTACAATTACTTCTTTCATGCTGATGCCTCCTATAAATTCTCGTTGATTTTTACAAGCAATGAACAAAGGGTCTTTTTTTCTTCTTCAGAGATCGACGAAAGAGATTCGTTGAAGATCCTGCTAAGTATTTTGTCGTTTTCCTCGTAAACCATCTCTATTCTCTCTGTCAGAAAAAGATTGGACTCCCTTCCATCATCATTCGATTTCTTTTTCTCGACGTATCCTTTACTGCACATCTTAGAGATGATTTGACTCACGGCCGATTTCGTGACCCCCATCTTTCTAGCTAAGTCTACAGAACTGATACCTTTGTGAATATGAATTTCCGAAAGATAGGATACCTCTTTATATGACATGTTCGAGAAACAATCTTTATACGAATCACTCTCAACGTATCTCTCCATAAATTTGTTATATAGTTCATTAAACAGCTGTATAAACTCCATCCAATTATCTCCTTTTTTGGTTAAGTTTCTTAACTACTTTAATGTGTAAACTTCCTTTTGTCAATGTAATGATGATCAAAGTATATTCATACCTTTGATAATGAAATCGTGCTTTTTATTGTTAGTTCGTGCTTTTGATAAAATTGCCTTAATCTAAAACAGCAAATAAAAAAGGGATTAAGCAAAATACGCCTAAAACCAGCAAAATAGCCATAAAAATGAAAAAGAACTTATATTTGAATGGCTCCATGTAAGCATTTTGATACAGCCGAACACCCTGTCTAGAAAACCGAACAGATGCCAAAGTTAATCGGCAATTGCCGCTAATTGTTACGACCCACACCGTCGTCCTGACTCTAACCAACCAATAAGAAAAGAAGTGACAAACCCCATAAGGAATTGCACCACTTCAGATTGCATAGCTTTAGGAATTGTATGTGATTACTCCTGAATCACTATATATCATTGATAGAGGAAGAATCAAAAAAGAGGCTATCACTTCCTCAATCCACGATGCATCTTTAAGATTGTCTCAGCGTAGTTCAATTATTCAATTAATGCTTAACACCAGAAATTTGGTAAGCAATCATTTTCTAGTATTAAATATTATTTAATCGATGATTTATAGACCGTTGAGGGATAAAAAACCGCCGATTAACTAAAAAATGAGCGTCATTAATAATGATTTGATAATGTTAATTCAAGGAGGTCGAAAATGAAGTTCAATTTAGTGATTACAAAAGATGAGGAGAGCATAACTCTATGCGTTCATAAAAGAACGCCGTTGACCGATAAAATAGAAGAATTAGTCAGTAGCAATAATCTAACTATCGATGGAATTAATATCAATGGCTATTTAGAAAAAGATATCGTCTTACTTAAATTAGAAGATATTAGTCGCTTCTACCTTGAAGATGACAAGTGCTATGCCGATGTTGAAGGTAAAACATATCAAATAAGAAAAAGACTTTATCAAATAGAAGAGATGTTGCCTTCCTATTTTATTAGGATAAACAAATCATCGATTATCAACATCCATTTCATCAAAAGATTTAACACATCCTGGACCGCGAACGTTTTCGTGGAACTCAAAGACGGGGCGAAAGATTATATCTCCCGTCGACAACTTAAAAAGGTCAAAGAAAGGTTAGGTATATAACAATGAATAAATATGTAAAACAATTTTTAATAAGAGGATTATTATTTGGAGGCTTTGGTCCAATCATCGCCGGATTCGTCTTTATGATAATTGACTTTACTGGCACTGAATTAAATTTAGAAGGATGGCAAATATTTCTAGCAATCATTACTTCATATATACTCGCCTTTATATCCGCGGGTGCAAGTGTGTTCGAACAAATTGAAGAATGGTCGACAGTTAAATCGATGCTCATCCATTGTTTAACAATATACGCAATTTATCTAATAACCTATCTAGTCAATTCATGGATTCCATTAAAATGGGAAATCATACTCATTTTCTCCAGCGGAGTTATTGGGGGTTTCTTCTTAATATGGTTAACAATCTATCTCATAAACAAGCGATGCTCAAAGTCGTTAAATAAAAAGCTAAAGTAGATTAATTAAGGTTAAGCAACGTTATTCGATATTTTATAGGTGCGTTTTACAGTGGCACATGGAATCGGGAATCAATCATTATTCATTAGAATAATCACCTAACTATTTCAGCTGTAATTATCGCCAAACATCCATCAGTCCACTATCTCTATTCCTACCATCACCCTCATCACCAACCACCAAACCACATCAATTAGAAAAGTATCAATAAATTCAGCACTTTTTCCCATTTCGTGCGATAGTGCTTTAATTACATTCTATAGTGTTCCAATTTCGTGCGATGATGCTCCTGAGTGATGGGTATTTTATCCTATTATGAGTGTATTTTGCCGATTTCTAACCTATATTGATAAAATGACATAAACAAAAAGTCAGATATAATCGAACAAAAAAAGGACTGACCACTATTGTATCAATCCTATTGCTTCTTAATGGTGCCGACAATAGGAATCGAACCTACGACCCACGCGTTACGAGTGCGTTGCTCTACCAACTGAGCTATGTCGGCGCAAGGAATAATATAAAACAACGTACCTATTCTTTCAAGAAAATCAGTACTCGGATTTCAAACGGCAAATCGTGAAAAATGCCGCAACAGCCTCAAAAATAACAGCAAAGTTTTCTAATAGTCCTAAAGCCATACCTAAGCTTGCTTGATAAAGGAGCAAGGTAATAGGGAGAATGGCATTAAAAATAATAACAAGAGTCATATAAACCAAAGCCATGTTTCTTAAACCGACATATGAAGAATATCTACCAGTTAGGAATTGTCTCAAGCGAATATAAAGCAAAATTCCAACAACTAAACCAGCGATACTTCCACCAAGGAAAAGCAAAGTAAGAACCGCAACAACAACATCGCCATAGAAGATGTTCGCTAAGCTTCCTGTAAGTAAGGAAACGACCAAATAATCGCCAAAATCCCAAAGAAGATAAAAAATGAAAATCAAGATTCCCTGATATGCGATCGTGCTGCCTTGAACATTGCCTACAAGAATACAAATAAATGAGGCCAACAATATCATGCAATTGATTATTGAGCCATATGTAGCACTCGTGCCATCTTCCGTTGGCATAAACATATAAACCATCGCACCAACCAATAAAGCAAGTCCGATACAAGAAAAAATGTTTGCTAGATATTTTTTGTAATGATACTTAATTTTTTGAAAGAAAACGCCTTTGTTCATGGGATAATATTACTCTTTTTAAGGTATACTTGGAATATGATAAATTTTAATTTTTTCCATGAAGAAAACGAAATAGTGAAAGAAGCCGAAAAATCCCTTGGTTTTTTAAACAAAGATAGTTTTTCTATTACAGAGAAAAATAAATGGTATTTGCTTATTTTCTATAAAGACGTAGTCATAGGAATGGCTTCATTTATCGAAGTTGATCCCGAAACGTGGGAAATGGTTAGCCTTAAAGTTAGAGACAAGTTGGAACATCAAAAAATAGGCACATATCTTCTTAAGTTCTCTGAAACAAAAATCAAAGAATTAGGCGGAAGGTGGATGATTTGTTATGCCCCTATTGCATTGAAATCGTTCTTTTCAAAGAATCGTTTTCACGTATCTGATGATGGTAAGATTTCAGAAAAGGATGGGGTTTTACTAGTGAAAATGGCAAAATTTCTCTATCCTAAAACATATAAAAGCCGCACAAAATACTAATTATTCGTGATGGTCGACTTCAAAACGATATAGGTCAACATCCTCATACATTGGAATGTTGGCTTTGCGTTTACATATATCTATTTGCTTATCTGGAGTATCAACGCCAGGAAGCTTTGGCAAAAGCACGGCGTGTTTATCATCGCATTCAACCATAACGCCATACATTTGGGAGTCAAGATCATTAATTGAAAGAATTGGAATTAGGTTTTTAACAACGTCTACAGAGATGATTAAATTGTCCAATTCCTTGTCGCTTAATGGTTCAAAACGATCATCTTTGCAAGCGGTAGAAACGGCGTTAGCAATAATTTCTTCAGCAAGGTTTTTCTTCTTAGGTTTGATAGTACCAATACAACCACGAAGTTCACCTTCACGATGTATCGTAACAAAGACTCCAGCCTTGGTTTTAGTAAGTTCCTTAGGAAGAGTTGCCGCAGGTTTCATTATTCTCTTTGTCGCAATATAAGTTTCAATTGCTTGTCTAGCCAAGCGAACATAAACATCCGCATGCTCAAGTTTATCCTTAGCGATAAGTCTTTCACGTTCGCGGTACAAATCTAGGAACGCTCTAGATTGATTTTCTTCTTTTGGGGTGTAACAAACAAAACCATATCCCGTTCCAAAAGGTGCTTCATGAGATAAACGGACGATATCTAAATCGCGTCTATCTAAAGTTCCGGCCAAAACGGTAAACGCGGAATGCCCACATTGAATTGCTTCGCTTAATAGGAATCTATTATAAGAAAGAAGTTCACCAAAATTGGCCTTACCCATAATACGCATAATTTGCTCATCGTATATCGCGCCTTCTGGGCGATAACCAAACTTTGACATTCTTGATTGGCAATGTGATAAATCACCTGATGCAATTATCACGGCTTTCCTTCCTAATTTTTCGACGGAGGATTTTATGATTTGTCCAAAACGATAATGTTCCGCCAAAGATTGTCCAGACACCCCCACTCTCACGCTCAAAAAATCTCTGTATTCACGGTTTAAGAAATATAACGGTACCATCGTTCCGTGATCAAGGCTTTCCTCGTTGCCGTTTTCCACTCCCCCTTTAAGCCCGTTCATCTTGCACTCACGGGAGATTTCTCTAGCAAGGATCTTATCGTATAACATACGGAAAGAGACGTCCGGCGCCCCATAGTCCTTAAAAGATCCAATGCCAATATCCCCATCGGCAATTTGGAAAAAATCCGCATAGCTTTCGGCATGTGAAGAAATCCAAATAATCGTATCCGGTTTATTTTGAGCTATTTTCTTAGCAACCAAATTAAAAGAAGAAACGGTTGCCGAAAGCTCGTTTTCTTTTCCATTTCCTATTTCAGGAATGGCGAATACCGGATGAGGAAGCATATAAGCGGCTAAAATAGGCATATTAGAATAATTCTTTCTTTAAGTATACTGAGTCTTCAGGAGTTATTTTACGAATAGGCTTGGCTGGTACGCCATAGGCGATATAGTCATCAGGTATTTCTCCTGTAACCACGCTTCCGGCTCCAATAACGCAATTATTTCCAATTTTTGCGCCAGCGCAAACAACAACATTTGCCGCTAGCCAGCAATTGGAACCAATCGTAATCTTTTTGCCATATTCATTATCTGTAAGACCATGCTCACTCATATAAGAGTTTCTTTCTTTTGCTAAAAGCGGGTGCAAAGGAGTGTTTATCGAAACGTTAGGCCCGCATAAAACATTGTCACCAATTTCTACTTCGCAAACATCGAGGCAAGTGAAATTGAAATTGCAATAAAAATTATCTCCTACGTGGAAATTAAGACCGTAGTCAAAATAAATAGGCCCCGAAAGGCAAGCGTTCTTTCCGATGTTTGGAAGTAACTCTTTAATAATCGCGTTTCTTTCCTCTACTTGCTCTTCGCTAAGTTTATTGTATTCAAAACACAATTTATGGGCATGCACTCTAACCTTCACTAAATCAGGATCGCCTGCATCATATAATTTGCCTTTGGACATTTTTTCGAATTCACTCATCCTAAAATCCTCAATAGAGATATTTTAGAATAACTTTTGAGATGAAAATAGCATTTACTTGTTATTATGTTTTTTCTTTTTAAAATATTTGTAAAGAAAAGGTAAGAAAGAAATGAAATATACTTGTCATCACACCGAAAAATGGATCTTCGCTAACGCCGATCTTGCCGAGGAGCAATTAGAAAACAATCCTAAGGCTTTAATAGTTATAGCCGGTGCCTCTTCTTCGGGAAAAAGTTTCTTAAGCGTTTCTTTGAAGAAATCTTTTGAGATGCGTGGCAAACGTTGCTTAACCTTCTCCCTTGACCAATATAACTTCGGTTTGTCAGGAATCATTCCTAACAAGGTGAATTTAAATTATTTCAATTCCTCTTTAGAAAATATGGACGAGATCAGAAAGAGGATCAAAGAAGTCATCTTTGACCTTCCTTTTGACCGTAAATACGAGAAAGATGTTTTGCCTCTAATCGAAGAAAAAGTTAAAGATTTAATTCCTGCCGACAAGCTTGATATTTTCTTAAACGGTCTTTACGAAGAATGGCTCAAGCTAAACTTCGACGAACCAACAGTTTATAACTTGCCTGAAGCTGCGGAAGATATAAAAAAATTATTCAAAAACGAAAAAATCTATGCTAAAACCTATTCGAAATTCTATAGTGAAAGGCTTCCTAGCGAAAAAACGCTCGATGGAAACGATTACGATGTCATCATCGTTGAAGGTATATATGCTCTGAATGATAACTTCATTTCCAGAGTAAAAGAACTTCATCCAGTAACAAATTTCATCGAAGGAGATCCTAAGACTCTTTTCCTTAGAAGAATCATCCGTGATAAGCAAGGCACATCTGCAAGCAGCGCTTTCACTATCTCCCTATATTTCAAGTACATTCTTGATTCTTATAATAAAACCATCCTCCCGACAAAGAAGGTCGCAGACATCGTCTTAGAAAATGACTTCTCCTTTCATGAGTTAAGAGAAGGGGAACTTTACACTTCTAGAGATACCTTCCCAATAGAAAACATCTCTTCGATAAAAGTTTTAAAAGGCTCTTCAACAATTCTTGATGTCTCTTACCAAAAAGATTTTTATTTCACTGTGCCAGGAGAAAAACTAGAGAATCAAAATTTGCTTCGTTTTAGAGAAATTTCCTTAGATCAAGGGAAAACCTATATCCCAGGATCCCTCGTTCATAAAGGCGCACCTAAATTTAGAATGGACAATAAGATAATTCGTCCGATTAACGTCCTTCTAGACGAAAAGGAAATTGGCAAAGTCTGGAAAAAGAATGATGAAGTCATATTTGCTTTTTTAGATAACGGATTCCAAATTTCTAAAGCAGAAGAAAAGATCAAAACAAAAATCAATTACAAAGGTCAAGAATTCTCTATTTATGAAGTTCGTGGCAAACAAGCTTATATCGAAATTGGTGCGAATCCATCGTTAGAAATCGTGAACGAAGTTAAGAATTTGGTCAAATAATTTCAAACCATAAAAAATACAATGTAAATTATCATTTTTCTTATTGACTTTTTTTGCAGAAAAACAATAATAGTTCGTACGCAAACTATCGGAGGCTAAAGAATGTTCAAGTTGTTCAAGAAATTCAGACCCCTTGATTGGCTGTTTATAGTCTTAATTATTGGCTTAACCGTCCTTCAGGTGTGGTGCACAATGCAAATCACGGATTATATCGCTCAACTGATGCGTGAGATCAATTATATTGGTTATCAAAAAGATCCATCATTATTAGGAGAACAAGTATATCAATTCTTCTTATCTTGTGGATCAGATTGGAACGTATTTATTGAAAAAGTGTCTTTGCTAGGTCTAAGTGAATCTACACTTGCTTTGCTCAAAACAATCGCCTCGACAACTGTTAACGATCTATATATTTCAGCATGTTACTTACTCTTATTTGTCGTCTCATACACTTTAACGGCAATGTTGATTTCGGTTATCGCCTCAGCAGTAACCGCTCATTTTGCCACACAAGTTAGAAGCGATATCAACAACAAAGTCTCCTCTTTTTCTCTAGGTGAAATTAACAAATTCTCCACCGCTTCATTGATAACAAGAGCCACAAATGATATCGAACAAATTCAAATGTGTATTCTTTTGATGCTAAGAATGGTCTTTGCCGCCCCTGTCACCTCTATTTGGGCAATTTGCAAAATCCAAGCCTCATCAACAGAATTAACTTTAACAACAATCATTGCCATTGTTGCGCTTGTCCTTTCCTTAGCCGTAATCATGGTTTTGGTCCTCCCAAAATTCAAGATATCTCAAAAGCTTATTGATAAACTCAATGGAGTTACACGCGAGCATATTAGTGGCATCAGAGTTGTCCACGCCTATAACGCGGAAGGATACCAAGAAGAAAAATTCAACAAAGCAAATAATGATTTAACAAAGCTGAACCTCTTCACCTCAAGAGTCATGGGCTTACTCAATCCAATCATGACAATCGTTATGGACGGCATAACAATTGCCATCTTAGGAGTTGGTGCTCGTGTCATCAACCAAGGCTTGGCAGATTATGCAACGATCTCCGCTTTCTCCACTCTTGCCGTTCAAATCATCATGTCATTTATGATGTTATTAATGATGTTTGTTATGTGGCCAAGAGCTTCGGTCTCTGCAAAACGTATCAATGAATTGCTTGATACAAAACCTTCAATTGTTGATCCAGAAAAAGAAGAAGAGTTCGTAAGCAAGGGCGAAATCGTCTTTGATAACGTTACCTTCCAATATCCAGATGGAGAGAAACCTGTCATTTCCAATCTGTCTTTTAAAGCAAAAGCCGGGGAGACAATCGCGATCATCGGTGCCACAGGATGTGGTAAGTCTTCAGTCGTTAATTTAATTTCCAGATTATATGACGTGACGGATGGAGAAATCAAAATAGACGGAGCGAATATTAAGAACGTCAAGCAAAAGACATTACGTTCAAAAATCGGATTTGTCCCGCAAAAAGGCCTTCTTTTTTCTGGAAGCGTTGCCTCTAATATCTCATTTGGCGTTTCTAATCTTAGTGAAGATAAGATGAAAGAAGTCGCACAAATCGCCTGCGCAGATTCCTTTATCGAAGAGATGCCTGAGAAATATAATTCTCCAATCTCTCAAGGAGGAACCAACGTTTCTGGCGGCCAAAAACAAAGGCTTTGCATTGCTAGAGCCTTAGCAATCAACCCCGAAATCATGGTTTTCGATGATTCTTTCTCAGCCCTAGATTTTAAAACGGATTTACAAGTTCGTGAAAATATCAAAAAAGCTTTGCCTGATGTGACTAAGGTTATTGTCGCTCAACGTATTGGCACTATCATGGATGCCGACGAAATCCTTGTTTTAGAGGATGGAGTTGTTGTCGGTCAAGGCAAACATAAAGATTTGCTTCAAAACTGCAAAACATATAGAGATATTGCATTATCTCAACTTTCAAAGGAGGAATTAGGTTTATGAGCCCACGTCCACCACACACAGGAAGGAAAGAAACAAAACTTTCCAGAAAAGAACAAAAAGAAACAATTTCTAAGTTCTTTTCCTCTTTCAAAAAATACTTTATTGCATTGATTATTGCCGCTTTATTCGTCTTGGTTAGCGTTACTCTTTCAATCATCGCCCCTAATTATGTTGAAGAATTAACAAACGAAATTTCTAACAATGCCGCTACGATGAGTATCGATATGAACGCTATTGGCAAATACATCCTTATACTTGCCTTGATTTATGTTTCATGCGCTACTGCAACATATCTTTCCTCATTTATTGTTGCCACGGTAACTCAAAGATACGCAAACGCCTTAAGAAAGAGTATCACGCAAAAGATCAATCTCTTGCCTCTATCTTATTTTGATGGAACGCAAATCGGCGATATTCTCTCCCGTGTAACAAACGATGTCGATTCATTGTCACAATCAATCGATACAGCAGTATCTTCCCTTTTATCTGCCGTATTTATGCTTATTGGTTCGTTGATTGGAATGTTTGTCAAGTGCTGGCAACTTGCTTTAGTCGCTCTTATTGCCATTCCATTGATGCTTATGTTTATCTTCATGCTTATGAAGTTAGCAATGCCTCAATTCGTTAACCGTCAAAATCAAGTTGGTGTCGTGCAAGGCGCGGTCGAAGAGAAATTCTCTGGCCAACTTATCATTAAGTTATTTAACGCTGAAGAGAAAGAAGATGCTAGCTTTGAAGAAAAGAACACTCTTCTTAGAAACTACATGTTCAAAGCTCAATTCTTTGGTGGGCTTATGATGCCTATGACAAGTTTTATCTCCTACCTTTGCTATGGAGCAGTTATTGTTGGAGGAGGACTTCTTATCGCAAATGGTGTGCCCGGAGTAACTCTAGGCACGATCGCCGCTTTCATGATCTATGTCCGTCTTTTCCAACAACCATTCACACAAATCGCTTCAGCAATGAACACCTTGCAAACAGCTCTTGCCGCTGCTAAACGCGTTTTCGATTTCCTTGGTCATAAAGAGCTATCGAACGAAGACTCCGTTTCATATAAACTCCTTACTGAGAAGAAAGAAAATGGCTTAGAAGGCGAAGTTAAATTCTCAAATGTTTCTTTTTCTTACGATTCAACAAGAGAAATCATCCATGGATTCTCTGCTGATATAAAGCCAGGAATGAAAGTGGCAATTGTCGGGCCAACAGGTGCTGGAAAAACCACGATGGTTAACCTTTTAATGAGGTTCTATGAAATCAATGGCGGAGAAATATCAATAAACGGAATATCGACAAAAGATCTCTCTAGAAAAGAAATCCACGATATTTTCGGCATGGTTTTGCAAGATACCTGGATTTTTGAAGGAACAATCAGAGACAATCTTGTCTACAATAGCCAAAACATCTCCGATGAAGAGATTAATGAGGTCCTAAAGGAAGTCAAACTTGATCATTTTGTTAGAACCTTACCAAACGGCTTAGATTACTACATCAAAGATGCCAATAGCATTTCTGGTGGTCAAAAGCAGTTATTAACAATTGCAAGAGCGATGCTAAGGAAATCTCCAATGATGATTCTTGACGAAGCAACTTCAAACGTTGACACCCGCACTGAAGAGGTCATCCAAGAGGCTATGGATAAACTAACGAAAAACAAAACTTCCTTCGTTATTGCCCATAGACTTTCCACCATCCGTAACGCCGATATGATTTTGGTCATGAAAGATGGTAACATTATCGAGCAAGGCAACCACGAAGAGCTTATGGCACAAAACGGTTTCTACGCTTCGCTATATAACTCACAATTTGCCTTCGAATGATAAAATATGGAATATAAAGACTATTTAGTAACAGCAAGAAGTAAAAACGATCAAATCAAGGCCATCGCCATCACAAGCAAAAACCTTGTTGATCATAAAAGAGAGTTATCAAGCCTTTCTCCAATCTCCGCTGCCGCAATCGGAAGATTGATGTCAGCCTCCCTAATGATTGCTCATTGGCTTAAAAACGAAAATGACACTCTAACCCTTGAAATATCAGGCGATGGGGAACTTTCTCATATAAGCGCAATCTCTAACAACAAAGGAGAAGTTCGCTCCTACGTTTCTAATCCATCAGTTATTTTGCCTCCAAATAATGCTGGTCATCTTAACGTTGGCGGAGCAATTGGAAAAGGACATCTTATCGTCATTCGCGATTTAGGACTTAAAACTCCATATATTTCTCAAGTTGATTTACAAACTGGAGAAATTGCAGAAGACTTAGCCTTCTATTTTGCCCAATCCGAACAAACCCCTACCGCTATTGGCTTAGGAGTTCATTTCAATAAAGAAGATGTCACAGCAGATCATGCTGGCGGATATATAATCCAACTTATGCCAAATACTTCGGAAGAAAGCATATCAAAACTCGAAGAGAATCTTAAAAAAGTTCCCACAGTAACAGAAATGCTTAAGACAAATGGCGATAGCCCAGAAAAGATGCTCGAATTGATTCTTGATGGTTTTGAGCCAACCTTTGAAGAGAAAAAAGACGTCTTTTGGAAATGCAATTGCTCCTATGAAAAAGGAAAGAGAATTCTTTCCTCTTTGACTCCAAAAGACATAAATATTCTCATTGAAGAGAAGAAACCAGTAGAGTTAAACTGCAATTTCTGCGGCAATACATACACCTACCAAGAAGATACGTTAAAAGAAATCCTCGCAGAAAAAATAAATAATTTTTGTTGAATTTTATTTTTCTGCTTGTAGAATGTTGCCATAAGGCGTTGATGAGGAAGAGTAATTCCCGACGATCTTATAGCGAGTTCCGGACGGTGGAAGCGGAATAGAGAGAACGGAACGAACATGGCCTCTGAGCTGAAAGGTGAACTAATAGTAGCCTTCTCCGGGTATGCCCGTAATAGCAAACGAGTTTGTCTGAACTCTCAAGGTGTAATGAGTGATCATTCCACGAATTAAGGTGGTACCACGGGTAAAATGATGTCCCGTCCTTAGTAGCAAGTCATTGTGAACAGGACGGGATTTTTTTGTCCGGAAAGGAAGACATGTCATTATTGGAAATTAAACACCTAAGTAAATCCTATGAAGATAAAAGAGTACTCAATGATATCAATCTCTCAATCGATAAAGGTGATATCTATGGAATTCTAGGTTTATCAGGTGCCGGAAAATCGACATTAGTAAGATGCATAAACTCCTTAGAGAAATTCGACGAAGGAGAAATAACATACAACGGTGAGTTATTATGTGATTCAACTCACCCTATCGAAAGAGAAAAAAGAAGAAGAATCGGTATGATCTTCCAATCCTTCAATCTTCTTCAGCAAAAGAATGCCCTAGAAAACGTAAAACTCGGGCTTAAGTTCAATCATTTCCCAAAGAAAGATATTGAACCTCTTGCTCTTGAAGCTTTAAGAAGAGTTGGTCTTGAAGATAAGAAATACGCCTATCCAAGTGAATTATCAGGCGGGCAACAGCAAAGAATTGCCATTGCTAGAGTTCTTGCCCTTAAGCCTGAGGTAATTCTCTCTGACGAAGCCACTTCTGCTCTTGATAACGAGAATACCATTTCAATTCTTAATCTCTTAAAATCGCTAAACGAAGAATATGGCTTAACAATTCTTATGATCTCTCACCAATTGAACGTCATAGAACAAATCTGCAATAAAGTTGCCATCATCGATCATTCAAATATCATCGAACAAGGTAACCTCTCAGACGTCTTCTTGAATCCTCAATCGGAAATCACAAGAAAATTAATCTATTCTTCACAAGTCCACTCTTCATTGGATAGTCATAAGATGATAAGAATCCTCTTTGACGGAAACGTCGATGAACCATTGATCTCAAATATCGTCTTGGAATGCAACATCTTGGTTTCTGTGGTCTACGCCTCAACGAAAGTCGTTGAAGGAAAGGCTTATGGACAAACCTTGATTAAGTGTCCACAAGAAGAGAAAGACATTGAGAAGCTGAAGAAATATCTGACTCTTAAAAAGATTAAATTCGAGGAGGTAGACGATGAACGTTGATTTCTTGAAAATAACCATCGAAACGGTGCTTATGACATTAATCTCAACGATTGCCGCTTACGTCGTTGGATTGCCATTAGGTATTCTCCTAAAAGTCACAGGTAAAAATGGGCTATGGCCAAATAAGATTCTTAATTCAATTCTTGGAGTTATCGTTAACTTCTTAAGAAGCGTGCCTTGCTTAATTCTTACCGTCATCTTATTGCCACTTAACCGTCTTCTTCTAGGAAGAGGAACGGGAACTTGGTACACGATGATAATCCCCTTATTCTTCTCAACATTTGCCTTCGTGGCAAGAAACGTTGAACAATCCTTACAGGATGTAGACAACGGTTCAATTGAAGCTGCTAAATCACTTGGCGCCTCTAACTTCCAAATCATCAAAAACGTCATGGTTCCGGAAGCAAGAAGTTCCTTGATTCTCGGTTTCACCATCACCTTAGTAAATGTTCTTGGCTATACTTCCTTCGCCTATAACATTGGCGCTGGAGGCTTAATCAGTGAGATTTGGTCTTACTATTCTAGGAACACTTCTGACTTCACCACGAGTTGGGTCTTCTGGCTAATGATCCTAATAGTTGTCATCTTGGTTGAAGTCGTTCAAGAGCTAGGACTCTTCTTAGCAAAAAAATTAGACAAACGCAAAAAACTAAAATAAATGAGGTATATCAAAATGAAAAAATTATCCAAATTAATCTTTGTTCTTCCATTACTCACCCTTTTCTCTTGCCAAGGAAGCAAGGAAAACGTCATCACTGTTGCAGCCAGTGAAGTTCCACACGCTGAAGTTCTTAACAATGCCGTTAAGCCTCTTTTAGAGAAACAAGGGTATACATTAGAAGTTAAGATCCTTGACTGGACATTACAAAACGATGCTGTTGTTAATGGCGACTACGATGCAAACTATTTCCAACATCGCCCATATCTTCAACAATTCGATTCTGGTTCTTCAACTTATAGCACAAGCTACACCTATACAAAGCTTTTCCCAACCGCAACCGTTCACTTTGAGCCATTAAGAATCTATCCAGGAAAGAAAACAGCCGCTGAATTTGAAACAAATAAGACCACTGCCACATACGAAATCTGCAATGATGTTTCTAACGAAATCAGAGCCTTAGACCTCTTAAAGAAAGCTGGAGTCATTTCTAGCTATGATGTTGATGAGAAAGGAAACCCAATCAATCTTCCAAGCAACATTACGCCAATCGCCGAAAACCTTCTTGTTTCTTCTTTAAGCGACTATGACTATGCCGTCTTGCCAACAAATAGCGCCCTTACTGGTAAACTCACAGCAAGCGAAACTCTTCCAGTCGAAAGTGATGAAGTCAAAGAAAAGAATGCCAACGTTCTTGCTGCAAGTGTTACAAAATATAAGAGTGACGAAACATACAAAAAGAAGATCGATGTCTTAACGGACGCTCTTCTTTCCACCGAAGTTTCTTCCTTCATCAAAACACAATATCAAGGTGTTATCACCATTGCTCAAACAGATTTACGTTAATTACAAAAAACGGAAAATCAGCAGTAAAACCTACTTGAATTATAAAAATGGCGTAGCATAAATTGCATGCTGCGCCTTTTCTTTTGCTTTTATTAGAGGCCTCGCTTTATTTATAAACGAATAAATTTGTTATTTTGCGTTTTTCTTTCGAAGGGAAATCGGCATCTCATTATTAACGTAAGTTTCCCAAACGTTTATACGGTCTTGATCATCGATTTTTCTAATTACTTTCGCTGGGACACCTGCAACCAAACTATTTGCTGGAACATCTCTTGTAACGACAGATCCTGCTGCAATAACACTGTTTTCCCCTATCGTAACACCGCCACAGATCGTTACTCCAGAGCATATCCAACAGCCGTCTTTTATAGTAATTGGTGCGGAAAACTCAAGATCATGTCTTCCGTCAGGATAATCTGCATTTAAACGCTCCTTGGCAATAAGTGGATGATTTGGTGTGGCCAAAGTTACGTTTGCCCCCAACCATACACCATTTCCAAGAGTAATTGGAGAAACATCCAAAAACACACATTTATAATTTACGAAGCATTCTTTTCCAACGTGAATGTTAACGCCATATTCACAATAAAACGGCGCAAAAACAGCAAGGCCGTTTTCTTTAGCAGATGGAATCAATTTTTCCAAAGTTCTTTGTTTCCTTCTGACTTGCCATAACGGTATTTTGTTAAATTTGTCGCAAAGAACTAAACCGCGTATGTGTTGCTTTTCAAGATCTTTGCTTGCGGAATTGTAGAGTTTTCCGCTGACCATACGGTCCCAATCACTTATGTTGTTATACATTTTTTACCTCCAAAGCTTCTTGCTTAGTTAAATTTCTAACCCATAAATATTTTCTATAATGAATGAATACAGCTGGAAGTTTTATTAATTCGTCGGCATTTAGTATTAAAAAGACAACCGCTACAGGTGCCTTTAGTAAAAAAGCCGCTAAGAGACCACTAGGAATGGCTATGCACCACATAACAACGGCGTCGCATCTGAGTCCAAATTTAGTGTCTCCGCCAGCACAAAATATGCCAGCAACGGTAGAACTATTAACCGCATAACCGATAAGATTTACAGAGCAAACGAAAAACATCATCTGCAAATAGTCTTTAGCAGTCTCGCTTAGTTTTGCATAATGAAGAACCAATGGACTAACAGAAAGCAAAACCGCTCCAGCAGCAAAGCCGCTTATCAATGCGGCAACAATTATCTTTTTTCCATATTTTTTCGCTGTTTCAAGATTTCCCATCCCAAGTTCATTTCCAACAATGATACCTCCACCTGAAGCTACGCCAAGTGAAAAGCAAGCAACAAGATTCTTTGCTATGTTCGCAATCGAATTGGCTGCAGCCGCATCAGAGCCTAAATGTCCCATGATGACAGAATGCATAGTAAAGCCACAACCCCAAACTATTTCATTGCACAAAACCGGAGTGGTATACTTCCAAAAATCCTTACGTATGGTTTTACTGTCATGAAGAAAATATTTGGCCTTTAGCTTTACATTATCTTTTCTAATAGTCTCTAAAATGCACCATATAACTTCGACACTTTTTGCAATGACCGTGGCTATCGCCGCACCAGCGACTTCGAGTTTTGGGATTCCTAACAATCCAAATATGAGGATAGTGTTAAACACGATATTTATTACTACGCTTGTGGAACTTATTATGCTTGTTTTCGATGCTTTGCCTGTATTTTTCAACACGCACAAATAGATTTGAGAAATAGCGGTAAGAATGAAAGACGCAGATACAACGCGTAAATAAACGGCTCCAGCATTTATCAAAGCCTCATCTTGGGTAAAAATATACATTAGTAAGTTTGGAAAACAAAGAGAAAAGAAAAAGAAAATCAACGAGACGATAACCGTAATCTTCATAACAAATGCAAAAATCTTTTCTACAGATTCTTTATCCTTGTTTCCCCAAAATTGTGCTGCAAACATTGATAATCCTAATGTCATCGAAGTAAGGAATAAATTTTCAACAAAAGTTACTTGGCTTGCTAAAGATACGGCAGATAATGATTCCTGATTTTGTAAGCCTAGCATGAACGCATCAGAGGCGCTAACTAAGGCCAACATGAATTGTTGAAAAGCTATCGGCAAAACTAGTTTAAATAATTTTTGGTAAAAGGAATTTGATTTTTTGGAATTCATTGCAATATCTACTAGCCAGCTTAATTACACATAGTGTAACAATACTGTGTGTAAATAGAACAATCTATCAATATCCTGCTATTTAATATAACAATATTGCATAATATTAAGATATAATCTTCATATGGAATTAAATAACGATCGCTCAGAGAAGGTAAACTACGATTTTAAAAATTATCCATTTTATATTCGCGAAGCCCTTCTTTCTTCATATAACGGATATGCTGCACCACCTCACTGGCATGATGATGTTGAACTCATAAAAATATTATCTGGTGAGATGCAATATAACGTCGATGGACAAATCATCACATTAAACGAAGAAGATGGGTTGTTCGTTAATTCCAAATCCTTGCATTTTGGTTTTTCAGATTCGCATAAAGAATGCAAATTTATATGTATTCTTTTGCACCCTTCAACGCTTTGTTCTTCTTTGGAAATGGAAAATGATTTCGTTTCACCGATTTTGAAAAATCAAAACATTCCGTTTATCAAATTGCGTAAGGACGTTGAATGGCAAAACACTGTTTTAAAATGCATCGATGAAATATTTCTTTCAAAAAACAAAAAATCAGCACCTTTAATAATATCAGGGTTGTTTTTCAAAATGTCCTCATGCATTTACGAAAACAATTCAATGAACTTAACAAAAAAGCCTAATGCCGACTTAGTTATTCTCAAAAAGATTATTGGCTTTGTTCAACAAAATTATGATAAGAGAATATCTCTTAACGAAATCGCTAATGCAGGAAATATTGGAGAAAGCAAGTGTTGTAAATTATTCAAAGAGTACATTGGACAAACGCCAATTGGCTATTTGACACAATACCGTTTAAGCAAAAGTATACAACTGCTAAAAGACACGGATATGGGCATAACGGAAATCGCTCTTTCCACAGGTTTTAATGGTAATAGTTACTTCTCAGAAATCTTCAAGAAAAACTATGGTATTTCCCCTTCAGCTTTTAAAGAAAGAGAAATAATTTAAAAGACCACCATATTTCATAGTGGTCTTAACTTCTATTTTGTCCTGTAAATATCAATAAATCAGTGTTAAAACTGGCTTAAAATATCTTTTTATTCGTGGAGAGCGCTGAGTTCAACAAGGCATTCGCAAGGGAAGGAAAGTTTCTTCCATCCTTCGATTTCCTTAAGATTTATAATTGTCAAGGCGCCAACAGGTATTGCTCCAGCTTGTTCAATTAATTCTCCAAGAGCTTTTAAAGAGCCACCAGTAGCAAGCAAATCATCGACAAGAAGAACTCTTTGCCCTTTCTTTAAAGCGCATGCTGGAACTTCGATCTTAGCTGTTCCATATTCCAAGGAATATTCAATAGAGTAGGTCTTACCAGGAAGCTTACCAGCCTTTCTAGCCATAATAAATCCTAAGCCCATCTTGTAGGCAACAGCCGAGCCAAAAAGAAAACCACGAGCTTCAGGTCCAATGATAACATCTGGATGATATTTTTCTGCAAGCTTTGCTAAATCATCAATTGCGTTTTTAAAGGCAACCGGATCAGCGCAAAGAGGAGAAACGTCCTTAAAAGAGATTCCTTCGGTAGGAAAATTAGGGGTGACACCTATATATTTTGAATAGTCCATTATTTTTTACCTCACAACTGATTATTATACATATCTATTTGAATCTTTGTAGAAGAATTAAACACATTTTTCTTTTTTAAAATTATGCGTGAAATTTCCTTTCTATGTGATATATTAAAGGGCTGAAAAGAGGCATTATTATGGACTTAACAAAGTACCCAAACGTCACCTTGCTTGACCATCCTTTAATCAAGCACAAAATCAGCATTCTTCGCGACAAGAACACAGGAACGAATGAATTCAGAAGAGTCGTAAAGGAAATTGCAATTATGGAGGGCTATGAAGCCTTACGTGATTTGCCAACAGACTTAGTCGAAATCGAAACACCAATCGAAAAAACAAAGCAACCAATGGTTTCAGGAAAGAAATTATGCTTTGTCCCAATCCTACGCGCAGGCCTAGGAATGGTTGATGGCATGACGGCATTAGTGCCTTCAGCAAAAGTCGGTCACATTGGCTTATATCGTGATGAGGAGACACATATTCCTCACGAATATTACTGCAAACTACCTTATGACCTAGAAGATCGTGAAATCTATGTTGTTGATCCAATGCTTGCAACTGGCGGATCCGCAATCGATGCGTTAACGATGTTAAAGAAACACGGAGCCAAGAATCTTCACTTCATTTGTATCATCGCTGCCCCAGAAGGCGTTGAAGCGTTTGAAAAAGCTTATCCAGAAGTTCCGCTTGTCATTGGAGCTTTAGATCGTGAACTTAATGAAAACGCATATATTTGTCCAGGTTTGGGCGACGCTGGAGATAGAATCTTCGGCACTGTTAAATAAGATAAAACTCTTAATTAGCAGTAATTCAAAACAAAAAATAACCCGCTTTTGCGGGTTATTTCTTTATTTTTGGATTTTTTTATTTGGCAGTTGAATTAACTTCAATCGCATTGGTTTTTGATGTTTCTTCTGGAGTAGATGATTCAGAAGCCGCAAGAACTTTCATTCTTTCTTGACGTCTTAATTCACGTTCTTTATCAGAAGCGTCACGATGGGCCATAACATTGAAGGCTAAGAGCATTATTGCAATAGCACAGGCAATGAGAATGAAACCAAACCAACGATAGTCCATACCGGTGGCAGCTTCAAAGGCGGCATTGCCAGTCCAGTTTTCGCTATTCTTCTTTGGAAGATAGTCGGAAACAATGCCTAATGCGATCATTATCAAACCGCCAAGCGCCAAAGCCGCATCAAAAGTGCAAATTATAGCACGCCATGTAGTATGCCACTTTTTGCTATGCACTTTCTTTGTTTTAACTGTTGACTCGGCCATTTTGTATATCCTCTAAAAAGGAGAAAAAATTAAGCTTTTTCCTCTGTTGCTGGAGCTGCTTCCCCATTTTCTCCGCCAATCTTATTGCCATTGGCTTGGGCTTGTTTGATGAGTTCATCAAGTGTTGGAACATAAGCATCACGGAATGCTGGTTCAACTTCGCGGACTAATCCACCAACTGCATCTTGTGTCTCTTTAATAACATCTCCGAAACCTTTGCCCATTGGTAAATCGCGACGTCCTGTCATGAATTCGACTAATTCGAAAACCTTATCTTGGACACCCATGAAACGGCTGTCTGTGATATGGGAATTGGAGCGGACGATGTTGAGGTTTTGGATAACAGCGCTGATATCGTTTCCGATGAATTTGGAAGCTGCACTTTCTTCGCCTTTTGCTTCACGGCGGGCTTGGTTATAGTCGCTGAAAAGCTTAACTAACTGATTTGTTAAGGTTAAGTAGCAAACTGTACGATACATTCTTTCTTCTAAGTTATCGACATTTTCGACTTGGGCAACATCAAGGCCGTTTTTCTTTGCGTCAGCAAGAATTCCTCTTACCATTCCTTCGATATTCTCGTGGATTGGGAGGACGCTCTTAAAGATGGCAAGGTGTTGAGCGTGATCAACACGAAGACCATCTTCTGCTGCTTTTAAGATTGTTGAGCTTTCACCATAGACTTCTTCATAGAAATCACGGATTAATTTCTCTAACTTTTGGCCATTTTCTCCAGAGTTGTTGATGATGCTCTTAAGAGGAGTATTTTGATCTAATTCAACAAGAATGCTTCTCTTCTTTTCGTTATAAGCATTCATGTCATAGTTGTCTCTAGGTAAGGTATACTCGAGAGTGTCTCTGATCACTACTTTATAATGCTCTAATGTAGTGATGACTTCTGAAACTTGATTCATTGTTTTGAATTCCTTTCTTCAAATTTTCTAGTCTTTGGATGTTTTCTTCTCCGCAGATGGGTAGATATATTCTTCCAAATCGTAGAAATGCTTTATGGTATTTTTGGCGTATTGCTTAACGCTATCCGTTGCATGTGACATGCAATAGCTATGTTCATTGAAGGCTTCGAACATGGAAATATCATTTCCAGAGTCGCCAACAACTATAACATTATCGCTAGAAATCTTGTTGTAATCAAGATAAAACGATATTCCAGAGGACTTTGTTATGCCTTTTGGGGTTATCTCAAGGGCCTGATTGCATGAAGCAAAATTCATATCAGGATATCTAAGGCTTAAAATCTTGGCCAACTCATCGGATTTCTTGATGGATTTCTTTGATGGCCCGACAAAGAGCAAGACTTTGTAAGTTTGGCCTTTTTCTAATTGTTCGTAGAAAATGCGTTCACTCTTGATGACCCTTTCTCTATACGTTCCTTGATAAGTCTCGTAGAGGCGATAGCCAACCCTTGGCAAACAAGACATCATTGAGATATCGATGACAAAGTTGCAGTCTTTGCAAAAGAGAGAGATGAACATTAGTTTTTGCTCGCGGCGAATTTCTTCAAGCATTTTCTTAAGGCTTTCTCTTTCAAAGAAAGTCTCTTTGATTAATTCGCCATTACTTATAATGAAAGAACCATTGCAGCCAACCACGTCAACAGGACGATCAAGGCATTTTCTAACCTTATCAGCAAAATATTGCCCACGTCCACTGACGATAAGCAATTTTCCCCCATCATCGATGTAACGCCTTAGGAAGAGCTTCGATTTTTTGGGGATGAGGTTCTTCCTTTTCTTAGGATAGAAAAGCGTGCCATCTAAGTCTGTTGCAATTACTTTCGGAAAATTCATGCTCAAGTATTTTATTAGAATAAAAGCGCATTGTTAAGTTTTTCTATTTTATCCTATCGATAAAGGCCTTCGCTTTCTTAACGGCTTCTTTAAAATCATCAGAATTTGTTTCGTTTTTTGAATAGGCAACCAAAAACTCAAATTCCTTTTGATTTTTGATAAAGAAGACCAAGTCAACATATTCATAAATTTCTAACAATCCTTTATAAGATGATTCATAGGTTTTTTTAAACGTAGCTTCATCAAAAGCCCTACCATCTGATAAAAGTTTGAATCTGTTTCTAGCTATGCATAAAAGTTTTCCAGCAAACAAATAATAGACAGTGATTTTGTAGCCATTGTTACGTAGAGTCTTAATATACTCAATATGCTTAGGGTCAGTTAAGGCTGAAGATGATGAAAAAGATGAACCACTTAAAAACCCTTGATAGAGGGGTTTGTAAGGCAATGATTGGAGGAAGGAATTTTTAAAACATGAGGCAAAAGTATCTCGTCCACTACCCTCAACTCCGCACACTAAAATAAGTTCTTTTTGCTCAAGATTTTTTTCCATGTTTGGTAACCTTAACTACTTGCATTTTTGAATTGAGAAATTCTTTTGCACCATTTTTATATTCGTAAATCAAATACCCATCCTCCACATAAGCAATTGGGATACCATTTTTGAAGTTGTTTTGGCGTACTTTTTCAAAGCCGTATTTCGATGCTTTATGGGTTAATGAATAAAGATATTTTTTGTATTTAGTTGACGAGGCCGTTCCTAGATACTGGCTAATTACCTTGCCTTCTTTTCTATAGCAAAGGTAGTAATAGTCACATCCATTGATTTTTTTCTTCGTAAGAGTCTTTTTCATAGCAATATTATAAGCCTTAAAAATATTTAGGCAACATATTATTTTTGTTGGTTAAGTCGTTTTTATAAAAAAGAAAAGAGTTCCGAAGAACTCTAATCTTTTTAAGAATTTAATTTTTCTTATTTTAATTCATTTTCCGTTTCGATAACTCCGTATCCACCATCTAATCTCTTATAGACAACAGAGACTTTGTTATCGTCAGAATCAAGATAAACAAAGAAGGAATGTCCAAGTGCATCCATTCTTGTGATGGCATCATCTAATGTCATTGGGTCAAGATAGATTGACTTTGTTCTTACGATTTCTTCGCTCTCTTCTTCAGCTTCATCTTCTGCGAGATTTTCGAAGGCAATTGAACGTCCTAATCCTAAGCCTTTTCCGGCATCTTTAGAACGGTTCATTCTTGTCTTTAAACGACGCATTTGGTCTTCTAATTTATCGATGGCTAAATCGACTGCAGCGTATAGATCGTTATCTCTAACTTCGGTACGGAAATCCATTGATTTTGTAAAGATTGTAATCTCTACTTTTGCGCCTACGTTGTAAGCAACAACGACAACTCTCGCAAGGATATCATCATCCTTAACGAAATACTTTTCTACGCGTGATAGCTTTTTCTCTACTGTCGCGCGGATAGCATCGGTAACTGCTATGTTTTTACCGACAATTTGTACCTTCATAGGTATACCTCCTGGGATCTTCTCCCTCTACAACTACATAATAAAGAGACCACAAAAAAAGTAAATAGGTTTTATTTTTTCTTCAGTATTCATCGAATAAATATTTTAATTGTAAAGATGTAAGCGTTTTCAAAAATATTAAAAAACCCACCAGTTAATGGCTGGTGGGTGTGTATATGGTCACAAAATAGGGGGTTTAACTATTCGCTTTGAAGAAAGCTTTTAAGTCTTCAACCTTATCCGTTTGTTCCCAAGGGAGGGAAAGATCTGGTCTTCCAAAAGCGCCATAGTTAGTTGTATCAGCGTATTTAAACGTTGGTTTTCTTAACGAGAAGGCTTCTATAATCGCGCCAGGTCTTGCATCAAAGAATTTGTCTATTGCTTCTAAAATCAGCTCGTCTGAATAATGTTTCGTGCCATATGTGTTGATACCAATGGATAATGGCTTAGAAACACCTATAGCATAAGACAATTGGACTTCTAATCTATCTGCAGCACCTGCAACCACTAAGTTCTTGGCAATATATCTCGCATAATAAGAAGCTGATCTATCAACCTTGGAAGGATCCTTTCCTGAGAAGGCTCCTCCACCATGTCTTGCGCTTCCTCCATAAGTGTCAACGATAAGCTTTCTTCCAGTTAAGCCCGTATCGCCCATTGGTCCGCCAATACAAAAACGTCCTGTTGGATTAATGAGATACTTGAAATCAGTGTTCAAGTTAAATGATTTTGCTACAGGAATCATGATATTTTCGTGAACATACTTCTTGAATTCATCAAGATTAACATCCTCATCGTGTTGGCAAGACATCAAAATGTTATCGATTTTTGGTTGTTTTAGATCTGTGTAATCAATCGTAACTTGTGATTTCATATCCGGTCTAGCGCCTTTGAATTCACCACTCTTACGTAAAGAAGTCGCTTTTCTAACGAGTTTATGCGCAATTGAAATAGGAAGAGGCATGCTTCCTTCTGATTCATTTGTCGCATAGCCAAACATAATGCCTTGATCTCCTGCCCCCATATCAAGTTCATTAACACGTTCAATGCCCATGTTAATGTCAGGGGATTGTTCCTTAACTTTAACAAGGATTTCGCAAGTATCCGCCCCAATACCGACTTCTGGAGAGGTGTAGCCTATCTCTTTAAGCACCTTTCTTGCGATTCCTTCATAATCGATATGGCCTCTAACCGTGATTTCTCCACCAATAACGATAAATTCGGTGGTAGCAAAAACCTCACAAGCAACGTGAGATTGTGGATCTAGAGCAAGGCAAGCGTCAAGAATCGAGTCGGCAATCTTGTCGCAAACCTTGTCTGGATGGCCCTCAGAAACAGACTCTGAGGTGAATAAAACTTTCTGCATATATTTTCTCCTTTCGGACGAAAAAACCTCCCACACGTGGTGGAAGGCAATTATCTACTTCCATTCGAGCATCGTTAGGGGTGTGGATCCCTCTAAGAACAAGCACTTACCATCTATTAAATGGAGTTGCTAGCGGTCTATTTCAGTTCTTTTAAAACCGCTTCTTGATACCCGACTTTCGCCGTGCGAATATATTAATACTTTAATATCCTTCTTTCAAGAAAAACGCCTCAAATGAGGCGCTATTCAATTTTTAATCCCATCTGGAAGGCTTTCTCAAGCTCTCCTAAGTGATTTTTATGATCATTTATTTCTTTGCAAGAAGGCAAATAGGCCATTCCACCAAATTCCCATTCCAAATGAGAGCAAATCAATTTTGTTTGTTGAATTAAAGGCTCTAGGATATTTGGATCGGATGAAGCCATTGCAACAAGAAGAATTAATTTCTTTTTGCCTTTATAAGAAGATAAACGGTCAATGACGTTCTTTAAATATCCCGAGAAAGAGAAGAAATAAAGAGGTGAGGCGAATACAACATAATCAGCTTTATCTAACGAAGACAATATTTGTTTCATGTCATCTTCAATTAAGTCATCATGATTTCCAATGCTATCATGAACATTCATGAAGGCGAGGTTGTATTGGATGATCTCATTATTATTCTTGCTAACCCCTCTTTTAAAGGTTTCAATCAAAGAATATGTGTTACCGTTAAGCCTTGGAGAACCGTTTAAAATGAGGATCGTAGACATTTTATCTTTGGGCTTTGTAGGCTTCTAAAGCTTCAGCAATTTGATCAGGGCAAGAGGTTAGATGAGTTTTTGAGCCAGGGCATTTTGTGCCTTTTAAAAGTTCAATAATTTCATCAATCTTTCTTCCCTCAAGAAGTTTTGAAAGTCCAAGAAGGTTTCCTGGGCATCCACCAATGACTTTTACCGATTTAATCGTATCGTCATCAAAAGTGAACTCTAATTTTCTTGAGCAAACGTTCTGTGGGTTATATACAAAAGTAGAAGTCATAAATTATTTGACAATTTTTCCGTAGATTGTGCCAAATGCTGCGGCGGCATTGCACTCATCTGTGTCGATGTGCATAGCAAGAGCATACTTTTCGGAGACACGAATAACGACATCCTCGAAGATTGTTGCACGTCCAGTTCCTTCAACGGAAACGGAAACGATTTGGCCATTTTCAACGCCAAAGTCTGCGGCATCTTTTGGTGTCATGTGGATATGACGTTTGGCAACTATGACTCCTTCTTCGAGATCGATTTCGCCAACTGGTCCTTTGATTGTGCATTTGCCAGAACCAGCAACATCACCAGATTCACGAACTGGAGCGGTTAAGCCAAGGTTACGAGCATCGGTAAAAGAAACTTCAACTTGGTTAACATTACGTGTTGGTCCAAGGATGGAGAACATTGCACTTGGGCGTGCTCCGTTAGGATCCTTTTTGTTAAAGCCGATAACTTCGACTTTATCAGTGGAAGCATATTGGCCAGGTTGGGAAAGATATTTACGTGGGGTCAATTCGTGTCCTTTTCCAAAGAGGGTTTCAACCGCTTCTTGGGTAAGATGAACGTGACGAGCGCTTGTTTCAACAATAAATTTTAAATCAGACATTTTCAATACTCCTTATTTATCGCCGGTATATTATAGACCAGCTTTAGGTAAGGTTGTTCTTAAATTAATAATTTAAAGTTAATTTTTTTGTTCTCTATTTTCGCAAAAAAGGCTACACTAGGCATGCTAGGAGGAAAAAACATGGAAGAAAAAGATAAAAAAGACGAAATTGAAGAGAAGAAATTAGATATAGAAGATCTTGATGTTCCTATAGATGAAATTACCTCCGAGGATATTAACGAAGCCTCATTTGGAAGCGAAGAATTACTCACGGCAATCCGTAAACATGATAGAAATGAGTTAAAGAAAATCTTTGACACAATCCCTGATGCCGATATCGCTAAAGAATGTGAAAAATTAGATATCACAGACGTTATAACACTTTTTAGAGATACAAAATCTGAGCAAAACGCTTCGCTTTATGATGAATTGTCGCAGGACTTAAAAGAATCTCTTGTCCAAGCAATGACAAACAAAGAACTCGTCGAGCTTGTTAATAAACAATACGCGGACGATTTGGCGGATACGGTCGGAGACATGCCTGCAAACTTAGCAAAAAAGGTTTTAGCAGCTGCCGCTCCAGATATGAGACAAGATATCAACCAACTTTTGAAATATAAAGAAGATACGGCTGGAGCCATCATGACCACTGAGTTTATTGAGCTCAAAGAAGGCATGACCGTTCAAAAAGCCATCGAACATATTCGTAAACGTGGGCGTGAAGCAGAAACTGTCTATACCATCTTTGTAAAAAACGAAAAGAGAAGATTTGTTGGTACCGTTGACCTTGATGATTTGATTTGGTCAGAAGATAACCAACATCTTTCCGACATAATGAATAAAGACGCGCCTTTCTGTCACGTAAATACCGATAAAGAAGACGTTGCTAACATGTTTATGAAATATGACTTAAACGCCATGGCCGTCTTAAATGAAGATAACTGCTTATTAGGTATTGTCACAGTCGACGACGCTATGGACGTCATCACTGAGGAGTCTAACGAAGACCTTGCTCACATGACTAACGTCGTCCCATCAGAAAAAACATATACCGAATCAACAATTTGGGAAGGCGCAAAAAAATGCATTCCTTGGATCATTGCTTTGTTAGTTTTAGGAACTTTCACAACAATGGTTCTCAATAGACTTGAAGCCCAAACAATCTTCACCTCCTTACCAATTCTTATTTCCTTTGTTCCAACCTTAATGGATACAGGAGGAAACGCTGGAGGACAGACAACAGGCTTAATGATTAGAGGTTTGGCCACAAATGAATTCGGTCCAAAAGACACCTTGAAAATCATTTGGAAAGAATTAAGAAGTGCTCTTATCGTCGGAGCGTTTGTCTCAATCTTCTGTTTCTTCTGGGTAACGATGGAACAATATACTGGCATTGTTTCTTTAGGTGTTGTCCAATATCCTGGAGAAAAAGCCTTCGATTTTAGCGATTACTATATTTGGAATGGTATGGCTTTTACTGGTGATCACGCTTTAGAATTTGCCACACATTCCTTAACTTTCTCTGCTTTGGTATCAATCACAATGTTTTTTGCCATTGTCTTCTCCAAAATCGTTGGCACAGCTCTTTGTATGGGTGCTTCAGCCATCAAGAAAGATCCAGCCTTATTGGCTCAACCAATGTTAACCACCGTAATGGATGTTACAACGTTGATCATTTATTTCGGTATTGCGTGCGCATTTTTCCCAACTCTTGCTTAAGTATAATATTTTTCTTGCTAATCTTGGTTGCG
This sequence comes from Lachnospiraceae bacterium, assembly GCA_963657245.1. Lineage (GTDB taxonomy): Bacteria > Bacillota_I > Bacilli_A > RFN20 > CAG-826 > UBA4951. The sequence continues at coordinate 65,399 of CAVKLJ010000006.1, read as the reverse complement.
TTAACTATAATAATGCACGCTGCGGGAATGGCGAAATGGTAGACGCGTACGTTTGAGGGGCGTATGGGATTCCCATGTCGGTTCAAGTCCGATTTCCCGCACCAAAGGAAAATTAACCACCAGTGATGGTGGTTTTCTTTTATTAACTGTGCACTTTTTATCAAAAATAGAAACCAAAAAACTCAAAAAATAGATATTGCGCAAAACTAATAGAGATTAAAATGGGTTCGGCTTTAACTATTCAGTTTTTATTCTTGCTGCAATTTGTCGTGCAATGCACTACATTAAATTTGTTAAAAGATAGAAGGAGGCAAAAATGAACGTAACAATAAGAATGACTGACGAGCAAAGGAAAATAGCTGACTCCTACGTTAGATGTGAAGGCATTACCCTCTCTGAGGCAATAAAAAGGGCGTTCTTCGAAACCATCGAAGAGGAATACGATCTAGCCGAAGCAAAGGCCGTTTCCGAAAGAATCGCAAGCGGAGCTGAAAAAACATATTCTCTCGATGAAGTCGAGAGGATGCTGGGATTATGACCGAGAAGTTATATCACCCATGCTTTGCAGAGAGCGCAATTAAACAATTAAAGAAAATGGATCATCAAACAGCGTTGAGGACCACAAGATAGATTAGAAAAAATCTTGACAACATCACAGAGCCAAGAAGGACAGGAAAGTCTTTAAAAGGAGGGCTCAACCGCTATTGGTGATACCGGGTCGGCGACTATAGGATTATAGCCGAGGTAATAGATTCTAAGTTTGTGATTGAGGTTGTGAAAATTGGTCATAGAAAAGACATATATGAATGAGAATGCCAGGGCCAACCTGGTTTTTTCTTATCTGTTTTCTCGATTGTTTTTATACACAGCCCTCTTTCTTATTTTTTGGCGTTCTGTTTTTTCTTTTCCCTTCTTTGAAATACCTCGTACATCATTTGCTCAAACTCTTGTTCCGTCCCTAGTTTGATCCCTGCTTCCATAAGCATTCTGTCTAGTGTCGCTGTCAAGATATCTTTCGTTGATGTACTATTGTCTGATTTGGTCGCTTTCGTTCAGTTTTCCTTCTGCATTCCGAATATTGCAAGAATCTAGACCGTTAAATCAATACAAAAATACCATTATTTAAATCTATGGTTTTGGCATTAAAAACATTATTATATTACGGTAATAAGAAAGGTAGTTTATATGTCACGCGCTGATAAAATTTTTATTGATAACTGCAAAGAAATACTTACTGAAGGAGTCTGGGACACAGAGCTAAACGTCCGCCCTCATTGGGATGATGGAACGCCAGCTCATACAGTCAAAAAATTCGGAATTGTTAACCGTTACAACCTCCAAGAGGAATTGCCAATTCTCACAATTAGAAAAACCGCATTCAAAAATTGCTTAGATGAAATTTTATGGATTTGGCAGAAAAAATCAAATAATGTTCATGATTTGCACTCCCACATTTGGGATTCTTGGGCTGATGAAACAGGATCAATTGGCAAAGCCTATGGATACCAATTAGGAAAGAAATCCATTTATCCTGAAGGAGAATTCGACCAAGTTGATCGTGTTCTTTATGATTTAAAACACAATCCAAACTCCAGAAGAATAATGACAAACATCTATAACTTCGATGATTTACACGAGATGCATCTCTATCCATGTGCATATTCAATGACATTTAACGTTTCTGGAGACACGTTAAACGGAATCCTCAATCAAAGATCAAACGACATGCTTACGGCAAATAACTGGAACGTTTTGCAATACTCTTTGCTTTTAATGATGTTTGCCCAAGTCTCTGGCTTAAAACCAGGCACATTAATTCATGTTATTTCCGATGCCCATCTTTATGATAGACACATTGATTTAGTAAAAGAAATAATGGAAAAACCTCAACATCCAGCTCCAAAACTAAAAATGGATACGAGCATTACGAATTTCTATGACTTCACAGTCGATAGTTTCGAATTAGAAGACTATGAATTTGAGAAATTAGGCAAAAAGATTCCAGTGGCCATTTAATATGAAACTAAGAGCAATACTTAACTGTGACAAAAACTACGGAATAGGAAAGAAGAATGGTCTTCTATTCTCTCTTCCTCTTGATATGAAGTTCTTCAGAGAAAAGACTTCAGGACATACTGTTGCAATGGGAAGAAACACCTTAATTTCCTTTCCTGGATCAAAGCCTTTAAAGAACCGCACAAACATCGTCCTTTCACAAGATGAATCAAATTTTGAGGGAGTGATTAACGTCCATTCGATGGAAGACTTCAGAAAAGAAATATCCAAGCAATTAGAAAATGATGATGTCTATATAATTGGTGGGGCTTCAATTTACAAACAAATGTTGCCTTATGTTGATGAAGTGTACCTCACAAAAGTTAATGAAGATGGCAAAGCTGAAGTGTTCTTTGTTAACATTGATGAAGATTCATCATTCAAACTAGTCTCCGAAAGTGAACCACTTCTAGACAATAGCCACGAAATACGCTTCTGCACATATGAGAATTTAAACAAGGCGGCTTTATAAGTCGTCTTTTCTTTTTATCAATAAATCGGTATTTTTTCACCGAAATATTGCATTGAGAATAATTATGCATATAATCTAAATGAACACGTTCATAAAAATATGCCAAAGATAATTGAAAACGTAAAACAAAACATTCTAAAAACATCCAGAGAAATTATTGAGAAAGATGGATTTGATTCTTTCACCATACGTCAAGTCGCCTCGATTACAGGCTATGGCGTTGGAACGATATATAACTACTATTCAAGCAAGCTAAGCATTCTAGCCGCACTACTATCAGAAGAATGGGCTGAGGAAGAAAGACAATTAAAAGCAAAAATTGAAAAATCCCCCACATTTCGCGACTCAATCAAAAATATCTATGATCAAATAGCTCTCTTTTTGCAAAAACATAGAGATTTATTCTTTTCCATCAATATCCCTGCTGAAATCAAAGACAAAATGAATTATGGGCACAAATTCTTCTTGGCTAACATCGAAAAATATGTCCTTCAGGCCCAAAACAAATTCTCATTATATTCAGAAGAAAAAGATAGATTTGCCGCCTGCATCATTCTTATTCAAGGCCCATCTATCTACGAAACCGAATTCGATTCTATTTATTCATCAATTGAAAAATTGCTTGTAGGAGGTAAATAACATGAGCGATTTTAAAACTTTAGAAGCAAAAGATAATTTCTATCAAACTTCTCTCTTCTTCCCAATGCCAGTCGTGATGGTTGGCACTTTAGCGGAAAATGGACAAACCAATCTTGGCCCATATTCCTTATTGGCACCTTATTACATTGCCGGAAAAGAATATTACGCGATGATTTTGGAGTGTAGAAACTCCTCTAATACAGCACAAAATCTTTTACGCACTGGTAAATGCACCCTTAATTTCTTCCCTGATGATAAAAAGCTTTTCAAGGAAGCGGTAAGAATGGGCTGGCCTGGCGACACGACGGAGGAAAAGATGAAAAACTGCACCTTTGAACTTGAAGATGGCGAAATGGCGAAAACACACCCAAACGAAAAGTTCCCAAAAGTCGTTAAGCAATCTTTCCAAGTTATCGAATGTACATGGATGAAAGAATTAGATAACGCCCAAGACGATAAACCAGGAGAATTAAACGGATATCCTGAACCATATCATAATTTCAATGGCATTACCTCGAAATTTGGCGCCCATTTCATTCTTAGAATCGACAAGATCTTAATGAAAGAGAAATATTACAACACCATCGTCAATGGGGTAACTGCAGGAGGTTTCCCAAGAGTTCCAGTAGATTATGGTTATCGTGATTCAAAGAACTTCTGGTGTTCAAAATTCAAAAAACCACGTCCTGAACTTCTGCCAGTTAGACAAACATCAGTCTCTAGCGTGCGTTATGCGGCTGAAAGATTACAAACCGATGTTAAGTTCACCGATGAAGCGTTAGCAAGACTCGTAAAAGTTCCAAGAATCTTCTTACCTACCGCCCTAAAAGGATGCGTTAAATGGGCGGAAGAGCATAATGTTAAGCTCATCACCGAAAAAGAGATGGATATCATCAACGATAAACGTGCAAAAGAGAAAGGAAAAGACAAATGAAAGTCGTATTAGCTGGCGCTTTCGGAAATTTAGGAAGCGACATTCTTAAACAATTAATAAAAGGTGGAAACGAAGTTGTTGCCTTAGATATGAAGGAAAAAGACATTCCAGAAATCAAAGGTAAATATAAATTCCATCAAATAGATGTAACAAAGCCTGAAACATTGGTAGGAACATGTGATGGAGCAGATGCTGTAATTACGACGGTAGGTTTAGTTGGTGCCTCGAAAACATTATCAAATTACGACATTGATTTGAACGGAAACCTAAATCTTCTTAATGAGGCAAAGAAAGCCGGAGTTAAGAAATTCTGCTACGTCTCCGTTATCAAATGCGATACCGATCCGAGCGTTCCAATGTTGGAGGCCAAACATCAATTCGAAGAAAAACTTAAAGAAAGTGGCCTAAAATATGTTATTTTCCGTCCGACAGGATATTTCTATGACATCGCTAAGGTCTTCATGCCCATGATCGAAAAAGGAAAGGTAACCCTCTTAGGGCACAAGGATTATCCTTGTAACGTTATCGACACAAAGGACTTAGCAGAGTTTATCCTCTTGCATATAAACGACGTAAATAAAACATATAACGTTGGAGGAAAAGAGACTTATACCTATAAGCAAATTGCGGAAATGTTCTTTGATGCCGCGGGAAAGAAAGTAAAAATCTCTAGAGCCCCAGTCTTCCTATTTGACCTAATTATTCGTAAAGCCGAAAAAGAGAATAACGGCAAAGGGCCAATTGTTAGATTCTCTAAATGGACTTTGACGCATGATTTAGTTGGTGAAGATAAATACGGTGGCCTTTCCTTTAAGGAATATATCAAGAGTCGTTATCCTTCAAAGGAGGCAAAATAATGAGCCCTACTGCTTTAACTTGGATAGTTACAGGAATCTTAGCCGGAGTAGCGGCAATCCTATCTTCGGTTGGATTCTATAAGTTCGTTTATTTCCTCTCGGTTGGCTATGGCTTTGCCGTCTCAGGAATGGCAATAGCATTGCTAATCATGTCCTTAGTTGGTTTCATACCTGCTTTAGGAGTTGTTGAATATATATTGTTAGTTCTTTTAATTCTTTATGGTTTCAGGCTTTCTGGCTTCTTGTTATATCGGGAAATCAAGAGTGCTTCGTATCGTAAAACTCTTGGAAACGTTACGGCAAAAAGCGAAAAGAAAATGCCTGTTTTTGTGAAGATTACAATTTGGGTCTCAGTTATCGTTCTTTATGTCGCCGAAATCTCACCTATTGCTTATCGTAGCATTTCCGGAATTAACTATTCGGTAACGAATAATGCTCTTGATTTAGTTTTCCCGATCATTGGTGCAGTCGTAATGTTTGTCGCATTGATCATTGAATCTTTAGCTGATTTCCAAAAGTCGAAAGCAAAAAAACAAAATCCTAATCGTTTTGTCGATAAAGGCTTATATCGTTACGTAAGATGTCCTAATTATTTAGGGGAAATTCTTTTCTGGACTGGCGTTTTGTTATCTGGCGTTAACGTGTTAGATGCTTGGTGGAAAATACTTATTGCCGCATTCGGTTACCTTTGCATCGTTTACGTTATGGTTTCAGGCGCAAAGCGTCTTGAGAAAAGACAAAACAAAAACTATGGAAAAGATCCGGAATATATTGCTTACGTGAAGAAAACACCTATTCTTATGCGTTTAATTCCCGTCAAATCTCTTATAAATTGGAAATGGATTGTTTAGTATGGTTCCTCTCTTTTTAGAAACTAGCGAAGACAGCTTCGCCTCAATATATGAATCCTCACCATGGGCCTTAATTCTTCAAGCCTTATATGATTTAATACCAGTCACCCTCTTCCTAATAGGCTCCATTATCTTATTAAGATGCCTATATAACAAAATGGTTAAAGGAAATTACGCTCTTTTAGCAGCTGGAGGCATAATGGTCTTCGTCGCTGGCTTCCTTAAAGCAGTACATAAGCTAATCATTGGCTTTACCGGCTATTCCTATAGCATTCTTGATAGGCAATTCACCTCTACTCAATCAATTGGTTTCTTATTACTATTCATTGCTTTTATAGGAATGTTTACTCCGTACAATAAGAAATATACGAAGGTTAGAGTTGTTGCCTTACCAGCATTAGTCTCAACCATTATCTTATTGAGCACAGATGGTCTTAAAGAATTTGATAGCACAATGCCTTTTATTGTAATGATGATAATTGGTGCGGCTGGTACTTTAGGAATGTTGATCTATGTTTCGATAAGAAGAAAAGACGTCATATCCGCTATTCTTTTTGGCCTAGCAATCGTTTTCATGGTTGGAATGGGATATTTATCAACAAAGGTAACTTGGACCTACACTTGGATTGCTATAAGCGTGAATATTGTCTATCAAGCTTTATTCATGGTTGGCGCTATAAGACTACAAAAGAAAGGCTTAGGAGAAGAAACATCGCTAAGCTAAAATGTTTATTAAAAAATGGCTAGATGAATTTTTCTAGCCATTTTTGTTTTAGGATGGATAATAGCTTCCCCATTCAGAAGGAATGGAATATGAAGTCGATGAACCTGAAGAATCAGAAGATCCAGTCGGAACGTTAGGAACAGAATCAAGAGCGTTAAGCAAATCAATGATTCTCATTGCTTTAAGAGTATCGCTATAGCCGCCATCTTCCTTATCTTGAATAAGACCTGCTGCAATCAATTGATAGATTGTCGCATTTTGAATGGCGCTACTTGTGCTATCAGCTTTATCCATGTTTTCAAATGTCAAATCGGATGGATAATAAGTCTTAGCTCTTCCACATGTAGTATCAAGATCAGTAACAGTGAAAGATAATAGTAACATTACGCCAGCGCTATTGCTGATGTAATAATCGCCTTCATAATCTCCATCGTTATCGTAAACAAAACTATATTTGCCATCAGCTGTGGTTGTTTTTACATAATGATCTGTCGTTATGCTTGCTTTGCTTACATCTGTCGTGAAACAATCTTCGCCATAGATTGAGTATAAACTTAGATTGTTAATCTTATCGCCCATATTAGAAATGGTTACTGTATCGTCTTTTAGAAGGGTGTCTAAGGCCTTATTTCCCGTTTCTCCATCAATAACAGTGCTTAATTTAACGTTACTTAAGTCAAAATTTGAAAGATCTGAGAGCTTAAGTTTATCTTTATCGACGCCTGTCGCTTCAGCAAGAATACTAAATAAAGACTTATTGGCTTCGGTTTCTTCGATAACCGTTGTTAATCTTACGTTTTCAATCTTAAACGATGTGCTTAAGTCTTCAATAGTAATTTCGGAATAACTATCTTTTCCGGTTGCTTCGGTCAAGATCGAAATGAGTTTTGCGTTATCTTCGTTATCTTTAATCACGCAAGAAAGAGGGACATTACTCATGCTAAAGTTGGAGAAATCACCTAAAGTTAAGTCCTCGTAGCTTTCGACCCCGCATCCCTTCAAAAGAATATCTTTTAAATCATCTTCTAAGGTAATAGCGTCGCTAATACGAATCTTATTCGTGTCGAAACTTTGTAAATCACCCATTGTGACATCACTATAAGAATCTTTACCAACGGCTGAGGTTAATATTTTAGCCAACGTAGGATTATCTTCTTCGGCTAGCAATGAAGAAAGTTTTACTTCATCAAGATTGGCACCAGAAATATCTCCGATCGTGATGTCTTCATTATTTTCTTTTCCAGAAGCATCGCGGAGAATCGCAAAAATTTTATCATTTGATTCAGTAGGTTCGATTACATCGGTCAATTTAACTTGATTGATATCAATCTTATTCAAATTTCCAATGGTCACAGTTGTTGGGGTTGGAGCTTCTTCGCCTTCTCCTACAACTACTGCAGAGCAAATAATATTAAAGAGAGTCTCGTTATCCGTGCTATAGGTAAGAACATCACTTAAAAGAATATTATCTGCATTAAAGCTTCCCATATCCTTAACGGTATAGTTTTTAAAGACCTTGGCTAACATTGAGTTTTCTTCGACGGTGGTGAAAACTCCCAAAACATCAAGCATCTCAGCTTGGCCAATTCTTGTTGGAAGAACTTTGGCGATTTGATCGAGAGGAACCTTGACTAGAGCCGGATAATATAGGGTCTTTCCTTGAGCTGCCTCAACAAGCGTCTTATCATCTTTATATGCACGTTTCAAATTGCCATTATCATCAAGATAATAGTACATATATGGTTCAAAGTCCTCAACTGTTGGATCAACAACATCAGTTACTTCAGTATTTTCTTGCATGACTTTTAGATTTCCGAATGCACCTAAGGATGAAGTAACTCCCAAATTATCAATTGTTGCAGTTATTTCTACGCAATTGTCAAAAATGCTCTTATAGTCAAAACTAGAAAGAGAAACTTTTTCTAACTCATCGTAATTTATTTGAAGATATTTATCTAAGCCGCTGGATGAAAGAGTTTTTTGCAACGCTTCCTTAATGATCGGAAAATTAGAAACGGTATATTGTTTATAGTTCATAAGAATTTGAAGCAAAGTATTTTTGCTTGTTTCTTGATCAACGTATTTGCCATCGTTTCCTAGCCACGTGCTCGTTGGCAAAACACAAACGCAAATAGCAGCAGCGCCGCCTAAAATGATCGCTGGGCTTAAGAAACCAAAAAGCCACCAACCAAAGTTCTTAAGACCTCTGCATCTGGATATTCTTAATGCCCTTCTGGTTTTTCTTTCTTGTTTGGCTAAAGCCTTAGCTTCTTCTTTTTCTTGTCTTTTTATGATTTTCTCTTTATCCATATATAAGTAATAGCATATTTTTGCGTTTTTTTGAATTTAAAAATGACCTAATCAAGGTATTTTTCTCACTTTATTTCACAAAGATTTACGGTAATAAAATGTTGAGATATCTTTTCCGAATTTAACGGCAACGTCTTTAAGGGTTGCTTCTAAATAAAATCCATTCTTGAGATGGAATTTAGCGGAGGCGGGATTTTCTGAAGTAACAATGGAAATTAGACTCGTTATTCCATATAGACACGCTTGTCTTTCTATCTCTTCTAAGAGAATTACACCTAAATGCTCATGGAGATGATTTTTAGATACATATATCGAAAGATCGGCAGTCTTACGGTAAGCACTACGTGAATTGAAATAATATAGATATGCGTATCCTAATAGTTCTCCTTCGTCGTTATGCAAAACGATAAAAGGATATTTATCGGTTATTGAATGGCAACGTGCGTAGAATTCATCATGAGTTAATGCCTTTTCTTCCAGGGTATAAGAAGTATTTTCGATGTAATAGTTATAAATCTCTAAGCATCCGTCGATGTCTTTATCATCTAATTTAGAAATTTTCATAGTTTTGCCTCGCAAATATGATACTTCCTAAAGGCAATTAGAATAAAGAAAAAAGCCTGATATCGAATCAAGCTTAGATAGTAATTTGTGGTGCCCGAGGCCGGAGTCGAACCGGCATGGGTTATTCGCCCGAAGGATTTTAAGTCCTTTGCGTCTACCATTTCGCCACTCGGGCACAACTGTTTGGTCCCCCGTGAGAGACTTGAACTCTCGACCCCTTGATTAAAAGTCAAGTGCTCTACCACTGAGCTAACGGAGGAGATGGCTGGGGTGACTGGGATCGGACCAGTGCATGACAGAGTCAAAGTCTGTTGCCTTACCGCTTGGCTACACCCCAATCGATGTGGTGGGCGAAGATGGATTTGAACCACCGAACCCGAAGGAGCTGATTTACAGTCAGCCGCGTTTGGCCACTTCGCTATTCGCCCACAGTCCGTCCGCGCGTCTTCTTAGCCCCAAACAGGTTGGTGGATGCTACAGGGTTCGAACCTGTGACCCCCGCCTTGTAAGGGCGATGCTCTCCCGCTGAGCTAAGCATCCACGGGTGCCGCCTAAACGTGCGTTACATATTGTACTAAACACCCCCATTTGAGTCAACGATTTGCGAGAAAATTTTTGAAAAAATCTTAAAATGCCGATAATTGCTTATCTTTATATTATAAAAAGAGCTCCGAAGAGCTCTTAAATTGTTTATTTGTCTTTAAAATCCAGGTTTTCCAAGAAGATGGAACATGTTGTGTTTATAAACCTCAACGCCTGGTTGGTTAAATGGGTTAACACCGATCAAGTAAGCGCTCATTGCGCAAGCTTTTTCAAACCAATAGAACAAATATCCTAAATTGAAGGCGTTCATTCTATCTAATTCGATAACAACGTTGTCGTTTCCACCAACTTTTGTATGAGCTTCAAGAGTTCCTTCAAAGGCTTTATCTTGAATCGTTCCCAAGCCCATTCCCTCAAGGAAGTTAAGGTTATCAAGATTTTGTTCATCATGAGGAACCTTGATCCAATGACGGTGATGAGTTAAGTGTAAGGTGGTTTCAAAGAAACAATGGCTTCCTTGTTGAATAAATTGTCCTAAGGAATGCAAATCCGTCGTAAATGTCGCGGAATCTGGTAATAAGCCTTTTCCATCTTTTCCTTCGGATTCACCAAAGAGTTGTTTCCACCACTCGCCTAATTGAACAAAGGAAGGAACATAGGTGATGAAAAATTCAGCCGACTTATTGTATTTTGTATACATTGCATGTCTGATAACGGCATATTTATATGCTTCGTTCTTCTCTAATGATGGATCAAGAGTATCTAAACGGGCTTGGGCTGATCCGCGTAAGATTTCTTCTGGGTCGATTCCTGCAACAGCAATTGGTAACAGTCCAACGGCTGTTTGAACGCTATAACGTCCACCGATATCATCAGGAATGACAAACATCTCATATCCTTCTTGCTTAGCAAGGGTGTATAAAGCTCCTCTTGCTTTATCGGTCGTGGCAAAGATAGCCTTTCTAGCCTCAGCAACGCCATCCCTTTCTTCTAAAAGAGCTCTTAATAAACGGAACGAAACACTAGTTTCTGTGGTTGTTCCTGATTTGGAGATAACATTAACTGCAAATTTCTTATCATGGAGATATTCGATGCTTTCTTGAATATATGTAGGATCAAGACTTTGGCCAAGATAAATGATCTCAGGTTTGTTGGAACGGAATGTGCCTTTGATAGCCTCGATTGCCGCTCTTGCACCTAAATAAGATCCGCCAATTCCACAAACAACCAAAACATCATAGTTTTCACGGATGAATTTGGCATCTTTCTTAATCTTTTCTAATTCTTCTTTATCATAATTGATTGGCCAATCTAACCAGCCAAGGAAATCATTTCCTTCGCCAGTGCGATTATTAATCATCTCGTTAATTTCGTTAACTCTTTCTTGGTATTCGGCGAAATCAACTTTGTTCACTAAATGATCTGTTTTTGTCTCAATAATCATATGTTTATAATTCCTTCTTTTTATTCGCTTCTTCAATCCATTCTGGCAAATGTTCTTTAAGAACATCGCATGAGATATTTTCCTCTTTAACTTTATAACGTGCAATAGAATCTCTTCTTTGACTTGAGCTAAGAGCCTTTAGTGACACACGCATCGAAGGGCCTTTCTCATCATAAGAAATAACTTTTACCTTATAAATATTCCCGGTTTTCACGTAATCAGTGAACGAATGGATGTAATGATTTGAAACTTCACTGATATGTAATAGTCCAGTTACTCCCTCATCAAATAAGAGAATCGCGTACCTGGGATATACCTTTATAACAGTTCCTTCAAGAATATCTCCAATTTTAATCTTCTCCATCAACGCCTCCTTCAAACAATCTAGCGTCTGAACGGAAGGTAATTTTCACATTGCCCTTATCGCCCAAAACTATCTTTGGCTTTACCCCTAAAGAGTCTATCACCAATGAGCCTTCATCAGTATATGCACTTAAAGGTTTTTTCGCTTTAAGGAAAGCCTCATAGAGAAGAGAGAAAGTAAAAGTCTGAGGGGTCTGAAGCTGATAAATGGAGGAACGTTGCAAATAATGGTCGATGCCATCTTTATCTTCAGACATCATTGCAAGTGAATCTGTTGATGGAATGGCGGTTAAGGCTGCACCGTTCATTTTTACCGAATCAATATTATCTTCGAGTAATTTCCTCGTTAAAAATGGCCTATCTCCATCATGAATCAAAATTGTCGATTCCGGATTTGCGTGATTCTCAAAGAGATATTTGAGGGCGTTAAAAGCAGATTCTTCACGAGAATTCGCACCAGTTATAATCGCGTACTCCTTGCGTTTTCTTTTGCTAGAAAGAATATTTTCCGTTAATTCTTCGTATCCTTCAGCAACGACTAGAAGAATGAAATCTATATCAGGCGAAGAAGAAAAAACATCAAACGAATGCAAAAATAGTTCTTTGCCATCGAATTTTAGATACTGTTTCGGTAAGCCAGAGGAAAATCTTTCGCCTTTCCCAGCCATCAAAATAATTCCGATGTTTTTCTTACTAGCAAAACTCATAAAAACTAATCAACCATGGAGTTAGGATTCTCACGTTTGGCTAAGCTCTCATTAATCGCGATTCCCTGAATAATTAGGTGCATGACCTTATCAAGCTCTTTGCCAGCACGATAATCGGCTGGGCAGACATAGTTAACACGCCCATCTTGGAAAAGATCTCTAACTTTATCTTCTTTTCCTCTTGGATATACCGCAATAGATTTTCCACCAGAGTTTTTGGCAACGATCATTGCTGGAATATCTGTCATTCCATCACCAATATAAATCATGTTTGTATATGGAACGCGACGTTCGTGTTGTTTTTCGTTCACGCCTTTATCATCTGTCGCATCTACTGCGCCTTTCGAAACACGATAGAAATATTGCGTTTTTTGGGTGTAATTGATTGAAAGCTTCGGCCAAACAGCTTGGCCATTTTCATCATAATAGAATTCGCAACCGTAAATGACCTTGAATTCTTTAGCAATCGCACAGCCATCGATGATTTCTTTATTTCCAGAAGAAACCAAATAATGTTCAACCTTTATGCCATTCTCTTTGCCGTATTCGTTGATTCTAGAAAACCAATCGATGACACCAGGCCAAAACTCAATGTTTTTGCCTTGTTCTTGAAGCCATTCTCTACTCATGTTGATGCCTTTTTCTTGGCATGTTTTCAACATGACGTATAAATAGCCAAGTGTACGTTCCATACCGGTTTTAGCACAAAAATCGCCTGTTTTTTCCCAAAATTGGTCAGGAGTCAGGTTTAAAGATGGAATAAATCCGAAGTTCTGCATGTCGCTTTTTGCAAGCGTAGAATCAAAATCATAGAGAATTGCAACAATAGGTTTTTTCATAATACTTTCACTCTTAAGAGTGAGGATAGTTTAACCCCTATCGGTAAAAAGGTCAAATTATCCATGTTTTCAAAAAGGAAGGTTTGCCTTTTTTATGGAAGAAAACTAAACTAATCGCATGGAATGGTGGCAAATTCTCTTATACGTCATATCGATCATCCTAGTAATCTATTTTTTCGGGATGTTCTATGCACTTGAATGCATCATAACTTTTCGTTCAAAGCTTAAGAAAAAGACTCTTGCAATATCCCTTCTTCTTTCCGAAAAAAGAGACGTTCTTCTTTCGATGTTATCTCTTTTAGAAGAAGATATTGAAGATGAGTCAACAAAAGAGAATGCGGCTCAAGTCAGATGGTTAAAGATGGACAATCTCCAATCAAAAGAAATCGATTCGTATTTAGGCATCATGTCTTCATTACAAAAACGCTTGGTTTTATTTGCCAATTCTACAGATTTCAAAAACAACGAAAACTATCAAACTTATTTCGAATTATTGAGCGATTTGGATGCTAACTATAGAAAAATCGCCGCTATATTCAATAGCGACGTTGTTGGTTATGAATATTGGAGAAACACTCCACTATTTAGACCATTATTTTTCCTTTTCGGTTTCAGAGAGATAAGAAGACTTCCTTAAAAATGAAGTTCGTAGTCAACTAATCCGTCATAGAAGTCCTTTTCGTGCGAAACGATAATGACAGAACCTGGATATCTTTCGATGCAAGCAAATATCGCGTCTTTGGCTTTTTGATCCAAATGGTTTGTTGGTTCATCGAGGACAAGGAAGTTGCTCTTTTTGAATGTCATCAAGGCAAAACGCGTTTTCGCGACCTCTCCTCCAGAAAGTTCCCTCATCGCTCTAAGAGCTATCTCTTTTCTTACCCCACAACTTCCTAAAGCTTTGCGTATTTCTGTGTTATTTAGTTCGGGATAATGCGAATGAATGTAATCAAATGGATTCATGCTTAAATCAATCTTTTCATCTTGATTGAAATAATTAACGACAATGCCAGGCAAGAAAGTAAAGGTTCCCGAAATCGCTGGAAGATCGCCTAAGATCGTTTTTAGGAATGTTGTTTTACCAACGCCATTTTGTCCAAGAATAGCAATCTTTTCTCCTTCAAGAAGCTCAAAAGAGATTGGATCTAATAATGGCTTGTTATAGCCAATAACCAACTCTTCAACTTTTAAAGGTATTTTCCCAACTGGATGGGTGTATGGGAAAGCGATATGTACGTTGCCTTCTTCTTTTCCTGGTGCTTCCATGACATCTAGATGAGCAAGTCTTGCACGATGGGATTTTGCCGCTTTTGCTGAAGTTGCTCTAACAATATGCTTAGCAATAAAGGTTTCCTCTTTCTTTATGTAACGCTGTTGGGCGGCATAGTCTTTTTTATATTGTTCCTTATCGATTTCATGTTGAATTAGATAATGTTCAAATGTCCCTTTATATCTAACAATTGTTTGATTCTCCAAAACAAAGACAACATTGGCAATTTGTTTAAGGAATTCCTGATCGTGAGAAACAACGAGGAAGGCTTTTGGATATTCTGAAAGATATTTAGAAAGCCAAGCAACTTGTCCTTGGTCGAGAAAGTTTGTTGGTTCGTCCATAATTAAAACGTCTTTCTCTTCCAATAACATTTTAGCTAGATATGCTTTTTCTCTTTGACCAGAGGAAAGTTCGGCTAAAGGAGCCTCAAGATGACTCTTATCAAATCCTAATCCATCAGTAAGTCTTCCGACCTTTTCTTGCAAAGCATAAAAGTTCTTGGAATCAAGTTCTCCTTGAATTCGTTCAGCTTTTGCAAGGTATTTTTCAAAATTGTCTGGATCTAGAGCGCTTTGTTCATAAAGTTTTTCCATCTGTTTTTCTTTGATGAAAAGATCTTCGTAAACGCCATATAAATATTGATGAACAGGCATATCTTGGGCGACTTTTAGTTGCTGATCCAAGTAAGAAAACGTTGTTCCGCTTTCCCAAATAACCTTTCCTTTATCTGGAGAAAGATCACCAACGATCATATTTAAAAGAGTCGTTTTCCCAGATCCGTTGGCACCAACGAGGACGCAATGTTCACCGGGGTTCATTTTCAAGGAAACTCCTTTATAGAGTTCTTTGTCGGAATAATTGAATTCAATGTTATCAAGTTCGAGTAAGGCCATACCTAGGCAATATACCATTTTCTCTCCCCAATTCCTAGGAATTGGCCTCAAATTTCACTTAGAAACGCAATCTTTTGAGAAATCGTTTTCAAAATGTGCTTTAATGTATGCGTTATGAAAACTAAGAATCTCACATCAATACTACTAGTAAGCACATTACTGTTTGCTTGCAACAATCAAAATAACACCTCAAAAACAAATAGCGAATATAAAAACCCTCTTAACGATTACGAGAAAATCCTCGTTAAAAAGAGTGCTTTAGATAATCTTTTAAAAGTCGGCAGCATCGAAAGCGTATCAAAGACTTCTTCCGATAACGAAAAACTCTACGGAGGAAACGGTTCTAGAGCAATCGCTAAACAAGAAGAAAATGTTTCTAGCACGACAGCGATTTATTCCGACAAGATTATTTTGAATAATTCCACTGTTACCTCTTCTACAACGTCAAATGGCATAAAAATCACGAATTCATACGAAGAGAAAAACATGATTGCAGTCTTAAAAAATCCTACGGACGTAACTGAAAAAGATAATTCTGTCGCAACATATGGGTTATACGAAAAGACATTCCATAAATCATCATCCGCTAAAGAATTTGGTGTCACCTACACTCTTTTAGAACTTAATTTCGCTAACGAAGATAACCTTGATTATAAATGGAACAACTACTTATTGAATTCCTTTGATCAGATATCATCGGTTCAATTTGATTATTTTAGAAACGATGATGGCGAAACAAGCGCTTTGTATTCTTCACTTACCAAAGCAAGTGTCACAAATCCTATCTATACCTACGATAGCAGCAAGAGCGTTACTACGATAACAAGCAACGTCTCCTCTTTAGCCTTAGACAAAACGAATGGCGAATATCAATTAAAAGAATATAAATCTTCAACGGATGTTGATTATCTTTCCGACTATTTCGGAAACTCCTTGGATGATGGAAACGTATCACATCACGAAGAAACAAGTTCATATTTCTATGGGCAGAAAGTCTTTGCTGGCGCCCGTTTTGAAGCGAGTGAATATTGGGAATTGAATGCTCATACCCCAGTTTTAGAAATCTACAATGAAAATAAAGCAGCAAGTGAACTTACCTTTACCAATGTTACAAGAGATTATCAACAAACCTACGGAACAGATAACTTCGCTTTCGAATTAATCGTTAAACCAACTAAAACCACAACAACTTATAGCATCACAAACACCGCAAAAGACACAATCTATGAGCCAAGCAAGTTTACCGTTTCTTCATCCGTTAAGATCAACACCAACACTGACATGAGTTTCTCTTTTGAACAATTGAATACTTCATATCAACTACTTGTCATTCTTGATATAAAGTTCAATCTAAAATCAATCAACATTTCTTTAGCCTAATGAAAATCTATCTAATAATTGGCCATAATGTTAATTTAAAAGATTTTCCTTTTGAAAATGATTCTTTGAAAATCGGCATCGATCGTGGAAGCCTTCTTGCAATTAACAATGACATCAAATTAGATTATGCCGTCGGTGATTTCGATTCTTGTTCAGAAGAAGAAAGAAATAAAATCTATTCAAATGTCAAAAATATCGTCAAATTGAATCCTACAAAGGATGATACGGATACCAAACACGCCTATTTAATGTATAAAGATAAGAAAGACGTTGAATTCATTCTTTTAGGTTCTATTGCAGGCAAGAGAGTTGAACATTTTTATGCCAACTTAGAGTTAGCGATGAAAGATGAAAGAGTTTCTCTTTTAGATGATTCTTCTCTTATCTTTATGACAAGTGAAAATCATGAATTTGCAAATATCCCCTATAAATACGTCTCCTTTTTTCCTTTGGATGATAAGGCGACAATTTCATTAAGAGGTTTCTACTATAACTTAGACAAGCAAACAATATATAAAGGACAAGGATTAGGGATCTCTAATGAAATTGTTGATGAAAAAGCCTATTTAGAAATCCATGAAGGAAAAGTCTTAGTCTTTTTATCAAAAAACGACCACAGCAATTAACATATAGCTTTTCTAGTGCTAGAATCTATTCGGTCATTGACCTGGGGAGCGTCCCTAAGACTGCTGAGAGGCCACTTGTTCGTGGCGACCCATAACCTGATCTAGATAATGCTAGCGTAGGAAGATATTTTGACGTCCACCGCACATTTTCTAGATGATGCGGTTTTTCTTTTTTGGAGGTATATATGGAAGAAAAAGAAAAAGTTTGGAGCGTCAAAACAATTGCTGAAATCGGCATTTTTTCAGCTCTTGGATACGTTCTTGACATGTTAGCAGGGATCTATTCAAGCCCTCTCTTTCCTAACGGAGGTTCATTAGGAATTGCCATGGTTTGCGTCTTTATCATCACTTATAGACGCGGCTTCTTACCTGGTTTAGTCACTGGATTAATCATGGGCTTATTAGACATTGCCGATGGTTTCTATGTCGTTAGCGGAGCCGCTTGGTATTTGGCTTTCTTGCAAGTTGCTTTAGATTATTGGATTGCCTATCCATTAGTTAGCCTTGCTGGCGTTATGACAAGAATGATAAAGAAAACGGATAATAAGAAGTCAATGATGATTTATATTGTTATCGGTTGTTTAATCGGCGGATTTGCGAAATATATGTCTCACGTTCTTTCTGGCGCAATATTCTGGGGAAGCGATGCCTCATCTTTCGCTTGGTCTTTCAAAGATAGTTCCATTAATGCTTGGGCATATTCTTTTATCTATAACATTGCCTACATGGGACCAGATATCGTCTTGTCCACCATTTTCACATGTGTCTTAGTTAACGTTTGGCCAAAAATGCTTCATCCAAATGAAGGCGAAAAGCAATTAAAGGAGGCAAAATAATGGAAGAGAAAAATAAAGCGCGTTTTATCAAAGCGTTAGGCTTCTTAATTTCTTCGGGGATTGGATTCATCGCCTCTCTTGTCGCCTATATCATAACTGCAGTTAATAGTTATTATGATGATGGGTTCGGAGTATCCATCTCATACGGAAATAAAGATTTGCTTGTTTTGATAATTGTTTCCTTGCTAATGATGTTATTGGGAATCATTTATATGGTAAACATCAAGAAGGGCAAAGAAACTGAAGAATACGTTCCCATTTTATTCCTTCTTTCTGAAGCATTGGTATTTGGAATATATATTTTGTGCAGTATTCTTAAGCCAGCCATCAAAGGATCACTTGAAATCAATTCTTTGTATATCGTTTCGATAATCGTTGTTATTCTTGCTTTAGGGTCTGCAATGATTTCTGGATTAATAACTAGCAACATTCTAAGAAAGAAAAAGAGCAAATATCATTCTCTATTGTTGGCAATAACTTGCACTATCCTTAATGTTAGCATAAGCCTTTATTGCTTATTTGCCGGTATTGATTATCTTTCATCTTCTAGCGTTGTCGGAATGATGTATTTCATCATTGCTATTATTCAATTTATCGAATTAGCATTTGAGCTAAACGCCATATATTGCAGCAAATAAACGAGTTATAAAGCCATCGAGAGATGCTTCTTGGTGGTTTTTCTTTTTCAAAAATAAAGAAAAAACGCCTCAATGAGTGAGACGTAAAAATTACGAAATTTGTAATTTTATTTGCAGAAACAAAGGTGGTTGAAAAGAATGATCCAGACAAGGTCAACCCATCCCCAAACTGGGATGATGATGGCAAGGATCGCGCCCAAAATGTTTTCTGTTGTTGGCTTCTCAAGTAAAGCGGTGACACGGACAAAGATTTCCGTGATCCATCCGACGAATGGGATGAGAAGAAGAAGAAGTTGGACAATTCTGGATTGTTTGTTAAACCAAGACATTATTTTTACCTCCGTTGGTCGAGTGGATTATATAACAGCATATAGTTAAATCAAAGAACTAATAGGCTATTTCAAGCCTTAAAAATGTATTTTTTAAATATTCGGAAACAGATTATATAAATATGTAAACTAATAAATATCATTTATCTTAAGATGATCGTCACCAAGAACGAATAAAACTATATAATTGAAAAGTATTTTTTGAATTACAAATAGTGAGGTAAACAATGGAACATTCAGACGCATTCAAAGCCCTAGAACCATACTTAAAAGAAATCGAAAACATTTCCTACGTTTCTAAGTTGGTTTATTACGATTATGCAACATCTGCGCCGAAAAAAGCGTTAAGCATGCAAGCCGACTTAATGAATAAACAAGATGAAGCTGCCGCAAAGATTTTTTCTTCCGAAGATTTTGTTAATAAGCTCAACGACTTAATTAACACGCCAAATCTTTCCAAAGAAGAAAAAAGATTGGCTCAATCTCTTTCCTACAACGTTGAACTTCTTAAGAAAATATCTCTTGAAGAATTCGTTAAAGCGAAAAAAGCTTTCACAAAATCCAACGAAATGTGGAGAGAATACAAAGAAAATAGCGAGTTTAATAAATGGCTACCTTATTGGAAAGAATGCATCTCCTATGCCCGTAAGATCAATACTCTGATGATGAAAGAAGATATGTCTTCTCCATACGATGCCGCTCTTGATATGTATGAGCCAGGAGAGAGATGCAAAGACCTTGATAAGATCTTTGAACCAGTAAAAGAATGCATCAAAAATCTTTTGCCAAAAGTCATCGAGAAACAAAATAAATTCACAAAAACCCCTCTGAAACCTTATTCAATCGATCTTCAAAGACATTTGGCGTATGCCCTTTTAGACTGGGAGAAATATGATTTAGAAAAAGGCTGTTTAAGAGAATCCATGCATCCTTTCACGATCGATATCTCACAATTCGATACACGCATCACAACTGAATACTCGATTAATGACTGGAGAGCTGCCGCCTATTCCGAAATTCATGAAGCGGGGCATGCCCTCGAATTCCAAAACAAACCTCAAGAAATGTATGACAATCATCTTGAATCGGTTAACACTGCTGCTATTTGCGAAACTCACTCAAGACTTTATGAGAACATAATTGGTAGATCTTTAGAATTCATGCCTCATTTCAAGAAAATGTGCGCAGAGAACCTAGACAAAGAATTTGATAATATGTCAGTCCTTGATTTCTATCGTTTGATTAACTATGTCAAGCCAATCACAAATCGTTGTGATTCCGACGAATTAACCTATTCGCTTCATATCATCATCCGTTATGAAATCGAAAAAGATTTGATCAACGGAGTTATTGAATGCGAAGACGTTCCGGAAATTTGGAAACAAAAATATAAAGAATATCTTGGCGTTGATGTTCCTAACGATAAAGAAGGATGCATGCAAGATATCCACTGGACAGACAACGAAATCGGATATTTCCCATCTTATTTATTAGGCAACCTCTATGGCGCGATGATCTTCGAAAAAATGGAAGAAGAAATCAACGTCAAAGAATTAATAAAAGAAAATAAGATGGATAAAGTCCTATCATGGCTTACGGAAAACGATTATAAATATGATTGGATGGAGCCTGCTGATTGGATAAAGACAGTAACAGGAAAAGAACTTACGAGCAAAGCCTTTATCTCTTATCTTGAGAATAAATACGAGAAAATGTATGACTAATCTAGAAAAAGCGAAGAGACTTCTTGAAGAAGGTAATTACACCTTAGTTCTTGTTAGCGATAATGACGTTCAAACCGACACTCTTAGAGGAGTCCATCCTCTCCTCAACCGATATGGAAAGGATTATTCCAAATATTCCGCTGCAGATAAAGTGATCGGCAAGGGAGCTGCGCTTCTCTACGTTCTCTTAGGCATAAAAGAAATTTATTGCAAAACAATCTCAAAACCTGCACTAGACGTATTAAACAAGAATGAAGTTTACATAACCTACGATAATCTAGTTGATAACATCATCAACCATTTCAAAACAGGGCTTTGCCCGATTGAACAAGCGACAATGAATATTGATGATCCAAAAGAAGCGATACCAGCAATAATCGCTAAACTAAAACAATTAGGCGAGAAATAAAAATGACCCAGGGACAATCCTAGGTCTTTTTTTGATTTGGCTTAGAGCGATGGCGTTAATTTATATGATCAACGTTATATAAAAAGCCATCGAACAAACAGGACGCTAAAACGGATAAATTTGTATCGTCGCGTTGCTCATTCTCATAAGCGGTCTGTGAATTTTCTTTTTCGTTATTCATCATACGTTTTTCCTCCTTCAAGCTGTATATAAACCTGACCAAAAAGCGGTCAGGATTGAAAAGTATATCAAGTAAAATTTTAAATGCAAGCAAAAGTTAAAAAATTATTTATTGACATACTGTCATCTTAAATTATAAACTTTCTTTGCCCTAATTTTAGGAAGAAAAAAGCAGCCTAGGGAAGACGTTATATGGGGTAGGTAACGATGGCTGCTTTTCTTTTTATGCTTTGACGTAATAAATGTTTTTCTCTGCTTTTGGTTTTTTCTTTCTAAGTTTATGTAAATCTAAATCGATCGCTTTTTCGCTTAAAACGAGAAAATGCGTATCTAACTCTTTGTTATATTCTCGGAAGATGTAACCATGGTTTACTAAATAATGGATGCGATTTTTGATTTTCTTAGACGAAAGAGAGGAAAGATATCCATAGGCCAGACTAGAAGAAAGATCTCCAATTTCACCCATTCCTTTAAGAAGAAGGGCAAGTCCATCTTCTGTAAGTTTGTATCCTTCATCCTTCAAAGTAAAAATTGCGTCTAGAATAACTTTCTTATTTTGTTCGAGTTCCTTTTCCATCTACCTTATTATAGAGTATATTGCTTGATAAAAAGAATCTTAGAAACTAGAATATTTCACGTTATGGCAGATGAAGTAATTGAAAAGCAAATCGAGGAAGTTCTCGATAAAGTTCGCCCATTTCTCAAAAGAGAAGGAGGCGATATTGAATATGTTGGATTTAAAGATGGCGTAGTTTACGTCAGAATGGTTGGCGCGTGTAATGGCTGTTTATATGCCGACGCAGATATCTCTCAAGGAGTCGAAATCATTCTTATGGAAGAAGTTCCTGGGGTAATTAGAGTTGACGCTTCAATGAATCTACCAGAAGAGGTCATGAACGATTATCTCGCTCGCAAAGAAACTGAATTAGAAAAGCCACAAGAATAAATAATCTATGCACATTAAAAGGGCCCGAAGGCCCTTTTTCTTTAATAATGAATATTTTCTTTCTTGTTCGCGGTGACATACCCATTACGGTTATAGACATCTAAGCGATTATATTTCATTTCTTCCATCTCTGGAGGAACGAGCATTATTCCGCCCGCTTCCTTTAGGATGATATCTCCTGCAGCAACATCCCACTCCTTCGTTCCTGCTGAACAACGATAGGAAATGTCTGCACTTCCATCAGCAATTGCACAGAATTTCATTGCCGCGCCCATTGGATTGATTGAGGCATATAGTTCAGGATGTTTGTCATAAATAGCTTTTTCTTTTTCGTTAAAGAAGGAACAAGAGCGAACGGCACGGAGATTCTCCAAGCGATCACTCACATGGATTTTGATTTTTTCTCCACCGCTCTTTTGTTTGAAAGCACCATCGCCTTTGCTAGCAAAATAAACAGTATCGAGCATTGGGATATTAATAACACCCGCGACAACTTCATGTTTATGAACCAAAGCAATGTTTGTTGTAAATTGCCCGTTTCTAGAGACAAACTCCTTCGTTCCATCAACTGGATCAATCACGAATATATATTCTTTATCAAGTCTTTCTTTTGTATCCTTGCTTTCTTCCGTTAAAAAACCATATGTAGGGAACTCTTTAGAGAGCGTTTTTCTAATAAGTTCATCCGCGCCTCTATCAGCATTAGTCACAGGGGAATTATCATCTTTTGTAATGACCTCAAAGTCTGTGTGATAAACCTCAAGAATAAGTTTTTGAGCAGCCTTAGCCGCTTCAATCATTTTTTCTAATTCACGTTCGTACATGCTTTTTTCTCCTTCACTTAACATAATTTTCTAAAGCAAAAGCAATGCCATCATCTTCAACATTCTTCGTCACGAATTTAGCGTTCTCTTTGCAAATATCTATAGCATTGCCCATAGCAACACCATTGTACCCTTTTATCATCAAAAGGTCATTCTGTTGATCACCAAAAGCGTATATATCCACAGTTTCTAGTTTAAACATGTCTTTTAAGAACGCGATCCCTGTTGCCTTATCTGCGCTTTTTCCCATGAATTCTAAATATTTAGGGTCTGAAAGAACAGCGTTGTATTTTTCCTCATCTTCTTTTAAGACTTCTAATTTGGATAAAACTGAAGGATCGGCTGCAACCATAACCTTTAAGATTGTTTCATCTAAAGGAAATGAATTTTCATCAATCACTCTAACAGCGTTTCCATTAAAGATTTTTTCATCTTCTGTCCAAATGGATTCATTAAAAGCAATGACATTGCCATCTGTATCGTAGGCATAAATTGCTCCATCATTTTTTTCAATCCAGGCATATTTCTTTCTTAACTCAAGCAAATCCTTAAACTTAAGGCCATTAAGATTTAGAAAATTAGCACGATAATCCTGAACTGTGGCGCCATTTGAACCAATAGCAAATCTTTTTTCTCCTTCAAAAACTGATAAATATTGATCTATGCCGACAAAAGGCCTTCCTGAAGCAATTGCTATGGCGTTTCCCTCATCGAGTCTTTTTTGAATGGCTTGGCGATTTTTCTCGGAAATCTTTCCGCCATCATGGACGAGAGTTCCATCAACGTCAAATACAAATAATTTCATAACCCAACTATTTTAACAAAAGTGAAGAAAAAACATTATTCTTCTTCCATCAAAGCGCTTCGATAGACCTATAATGTTAGTAAAGAAAGAAGGATATTAACATGTCTGAAGAAAAAGAAACTGAAACAAAGGAAGAAAAGGTTGAAGAGAAGAAAGAGAAGAAAGAAAATGGCTTCTCTAAATTCTTTCATAAGGTTGGAAAGAGCATATCTGATGCCAGCAGAGATTCTAAATTAGAAAGCTTATATAAAGAAAACGCAAATGAATACTCCATTTATCTTGAAGATGCATCTTTCCTCTCATCTTCATTAACCAAATATGGAAAATTCATCGATGAAACCCACGTAGAAATTTATGGAGAAGTCGGAGAAAAGGAAATTCCATTTAGCTCGGTCTTAGTTGTTGAGCCAAAAGACAAGGACAAGGAGTTACCAAAGTATTACTACGTCGTTTCCGCTAAACACGATGAAAATGACTTTGTAACCTTAAAGTTAAAGGAAAAGGTCGACGATAAAGAAGTCGAGAACGAATATAAGAAACCTGTAAGCATCTTAACTCTTGATCCAGAAGTCAAAGAAGTCAAAGTCATCAAAGTTCGTAACACATATTTCCTTCGTAAAGAAGAAAAATAACAAACTGCTAACTAATTGAAAACGGCATCAAGTGTGCCGTTTTTCTTATATATGTTTATTTTTTCTTAAGAAATTTTAACAATCTCTCATTTGTTGATTTTTCAAAGATATATTCAGGAGTCCCTTGATCTTGAATAAGTCCATCCGCCATGAAAACAACTCTATCTGCAACATTTCTTGCAAAAGACATTTCATGAGTGACCACCACCATCGTCATCCCTGATTTAGCAACGTTTTTCATAACCTCAAGAACTTCCATGACCATTTCTGGATCAAGGGCAGATGTAGGTTCATCAAAAAGGATGATATCTGGATTCATCGATAAGGATCTAGCAATGGCCACTCTTTGCTTTTGGCCGCCGGAAATCTCGCTTATTTTGTAATTAAGCCTATCTCCCATTCCAACCTTGATAAGATTTTCTTTGGCGATTGATGTTGCTTCATCTTTTCTTCTTTTTAAAACTTTGATCTGACCGATGACGCAATTTTGAAGAACATTCTTGTTGTTAAATAGGTCAAAGGATTGGAAAACCATCGACATATGTTTTCTTAAGGAATTAACATCTGCATTTCTATCCAGAGTAGGTTCTCCTTTGAAAAGAATTTTTCCACCAGTAGGTTCTTCAAGCAGATTAAGGCATCTTAAGAAAGTTGATTTACCACTTCCTGATGGGCCAATTATGACAACGCATTCCCCTCTGTTTACATCTAAAGAGATATCCTTCAAGACTTCCGTGCCTTCAAAATGCTTAGAGACGTTTTTAATTCTTAGAATTGGATCTTCGTAATTTTCGTTATCGAATGTGTATTTCTTTTTCATTAAGCTTTGCCTCCAATTCCATATTGTTTGAAATGGAAGAATTTAAAAGAGAATTTCTTCCCATCAGTCTCATAGGTAATGATCTTAAGTAAGCCAGTGACAATGAGAGTTAAGGCCAAATAGAATATGGCAATAACAATGTATGTGCTTAGATAGTCATAAGTACTAGAAGCAATGTTTTTCGCCTCCAAATAAAGCTCAGTTACGGAAATAACGTTAAGCACGGATGAGTCTTTGATATTAACTATCCACTCGTTGCCAATCGTTGGAATGACGTTTCTTAGAGCCTGAGGCAATTCGATTGAGAATAGAGTTTGGAACTTATTCATTCCTAAGGATCTTCCGCCTTCGCTTTGATCTTTTCCAACTCCATTCAAGCCTGATTGGACAATCTCGCCCATATAAGCGGCCGTATTGAAGGTGATAATAATCATACCGGCAATAAACGAGCCATTGAAAACAGGAACATCATGAAGAATTTGTAACCAGTTAACACCAATTAAGAGAAAGGCGTATTGGAAAATGATAGCTTGAACCATCATTGGCGTTCCTCTAATTACTACCGAATAAAGAACGCATAGATACTTCAAAGGATATTTCCAAATCTTCTTGTACCACCCTTCTTTTTTCTTGATTTCGATATTCTTTCCAAAGGCCAAAAATATGCCAAGAAACAATCCAAGAAACGTACCGACAAAAGATATGACAATCGTTCCAGCCAAGCCGGAAAATAGCCATCTGACATATTCCGGTTTAGAGAAAACGGTTGATAAATCTCCAGCAAAAAACGTAATCATCTTATTCACCGCTTCTTTCGACTGCAAGAGCCATATCCGAGTTTCTATCAGCAGTAGAATAGTTTGCCAAAACTTCATTAATCGTATTTTGAAGTTCAGTATCGCCTTTTCTGATACCAACGGAAACTCCAAGTTCGCTTAAATCGACGCCAAGGATATTTTGATTCATGTGAATGATGCCTAAGTCGTCATAATTCTTAACGATAGATTGAGCGACAGGAAGTTCAGCAGTCATCGCAAAAACTGCGCCAGTATGAACGTCTAATGCCGCTTTAGAGAAAGTGTCTACGGCTGTTGAATGAACCGCGCCATAATTGGTTTTAAAGGTTTCAATAACATCGTCTGTTACCGTTCCTCTTTGAGATTCAATCATCTTGCCACTTAGGAGACTTCTAAGCTCGCTATCACCGAGTTCTTGAGAAGAATATTGAGCAGAAATCGTTTTTGAAGCAATCAAAACAAGTTCTGATCTGTAATATTCGTTAGAGAAAGAAATTTGTTGTCTTCTTTCTTCGGTATCAGTCATACCAGCAATAACCGCATCAATTTGGTTGCTATTTAATTGAATGATCAAAGAATCCCATTCAAGTTTATAGATTTCTACGCTCTTTCCTGTTTCTTTTGCTAATCTCTTGGCAAATTGAATATCATATCCGTCCGCATATTTGCCTGCTTCGTTATAAACTGGCAAGGTATACTCGCTTTCTGATCCAGCCGTCCAATTAAATGGGGCATAATTACATTCCATGCCAATCCTAATGACATTGGTATCGCTGCTATTGGAATTACACCCAGAAAGGGCAATGCAGCCAAAAGCAAAAACTGCACTTACGATTTTTAGATTCTTCATTTTTATTTTCCTCCTATGACAAAGAATCAATAATTTGTCAAAAGAGGCAAGAAAAAGCGGTAGCAAACGCTACCGCACATTAACTTTATTCTTTACGAAATAAGTAACAAACGTTAGCGCTCCACTTGTTTGAACAAGTGACAGTCAAACTCATCTTATGAGAGTGACCAGGAATTGAACATTTAATCTTATTCAACCCTTCGGCGATGCTTACCTTTCTTTCTGTTTCAACGCAAGATTAATTGCTAGACAGAAGTACTATTTATTCATCGCACCTCTAAGTTTTGACAAACTTGTGCCTTTTAAGCACGGCAAGAGAATAATCTTATCCAATATGAAATTCAAGCAATATTTGCAAAAAACGCTAAGAAATTCATTTTTTACCATGGAATCAATCAAAAATCGCTTATTTTGATACAAAAAGGCACGCTAGAGAGAATCTAACGTGCCAATGGTTTTATTGATTATTTGCCGATTAACGTAGAAACGTCTTCGTCGGTATATTTGGTAACTTCGCCTTCTTCAGGATCGGTAGAATCTTCTTCTTCCTCATCCTCGGTGTCGATAATTTCCTTACCTTCGATTTCGGCGTTATACTCTTTTTCTTCTAGCTTATCTTCTTCATCTGCGCCAGAATCATCTTCAACTTCGTTATAGACTTCGTTGATAGAATCATCGTGGGACTTTTCGTAAGTATGACGTTCTCTTAAATCCCAAGTATTGTCGCCAAGAGCAACAAAATGTCCATCGATTGTTAATTGGGTGTAGAAGACGCCAATGTTTCTCATTTTTGTTGCATCGTCCATTTCAAGGATTGTTGCGACTTCATCATAAAGCTCTTTGAATGTGTAAACTTTTTCCCCTTCTTTAGCGATTGCGTATGCAACCTCAATCATGCTTTTCTTTTCCATGTGTTTTCTCCTTTACATCTTTTCTGGCGCGCTTACCCCAAGCAAGGCTAAGGCATTTTTAAGAACTATTTGGCAGGCTTTGATGAGAGCTAAGCGAGATGAAGTTAATTCGAGATCGTCTCTATCGATGATTCGATTGCCTGCATAATATTCATGGATGAGTCTTGCTAATTCATGAATGTATCCGGCTACCTTATAAGGCGCCCTCGCATTAGCTGCGGTAATAATCATACTAGGAAATACAGAAAGGTGTTTTAAAATATTGCCTTCTTTTTCATTTGTAAGACGTTTTGCCGATGCATCTAAGTCTATATCTTTGCCCATTTCAAGAAGTGAGGAGCACCTTGCATACGCATATTGGGCGTAATAAACAGGATTATCCTTGCTCTTTGATGTGGCCAAATTCATGTTGAAATCAAGATGGGCGTCTGAGCTTCTTTCACAGAAGAAATAACGAACTGAATCTGCTCCGACCTCTCCGACGAGTTCGCGGTGTGTGATGCCTTTTCCTGTACGCTTGGACATCTTTATCTCTTCACCATCTTTATACACTTTAACGATTTGATAGATTTCAAAATCGATAATATCTTTGGAATAGCCTTTCATCATTAAGGCACTTCTCATACGATTGAGATAGCCATAATGGTCTGCACCAAGGCAGTCGATTAAAAGGTTATATCCTCTAGAAAGTTTGTTGTAGTGATAACAAATATCAGGCATGAAATACGTATATTTGCCATCTTTTTTGATGATTGGTCTATCTTTGTCATCCAAGAAAGCGCTCGTCTTTAAATAAGTCGCGCCATCTTGTTCATAAACATAGCCTTTGTCTTTCAATTCCTTGATCGTATCTTCGATCGTATTTCCTTTACGGATATCCGATTCAAAAGAGAATTTATCGAATTTAACGCCAAAATCAGCCATATCCTTTCTGATTTTGTCTAATTCTTTATCAATTCCATAACGGATGAAGAAATCGTGGGATTCTTGATTGTCTTCGAGATATTTATCGCCATATTCATCTTTGATGGATTTAGCGATATTGATTAAATCAACTCCATGGTAATCATCATCACCAAAATTAGGTGTTTCACCATATAACTCATGATATCTTTCGCGGATAGAATGGCCTAAGTGCTCGACTTGGTTTCCACAGTCATTAACGTAATATTCTCTTGTAACTTCGTATCCTGCCTTAGCATAAAGATTCGAGATAGAATCACCTAAAGCTGCACCTCTTGTGTGGCCTAAATGCAAATCGCCGGTTGGATTGGCAGAAACAAATTCAACATTGATTTTGAAATTCTTCTTTTCACCATCGCCATAATGTTCTTTCTCAGTTAAAATAGTATTAACAATTCCGTTTAAAGAATCCTCTTTAAGGAAGAAATTGATGAATCCAGGTCCCGCGATTTCAATCTTTGAGACCTTTTCGGAATGTATGTTTGCAACAAGCTCTTCAGCAATTGCCTTAGGGGCTTTATGAAGGGTTTTTGCGGATTTCATGGCTAAATTAGAGGCGTAATCGCCATGAGCTTTATCACGTGTTTGTTCAATTACGATTTCTTCAGGCTTAACTTCTAAGCCAATCTTTTTTGCCGCATCAGCAAGGATGAGCTGTAATTCATTTTCGTTGGACATAATTTACTCCTTCTCAATTAGTAATACGGTCGTGGCTCTAATAGCCCTTCCTTCTCCTGTCGCGTCAAAGCCTTCATTTGTCATCGCCTTGACAGAGACATTATCTAAATCTGTTTCTAATAGTTTTGCAATATTAGAACGCATCTGATTGATATATTTTGCGAGCTTAGGTCGCTCAGCCGTGATGGAAACGTCTAAATTAACAAGTTTATAGCCTTTTTCTTTAACACGTTTGTAACATTCTAAGACGATCAATGATGAATCAATTCCCTTAATAGAATCATCCGATGGAGGGAACAGTTTTCCAATATCCCCTAAGGCAAGACTTCCTAAGAGGGCATCACTTATCGAATGGAAGACGACGTCAGCATCAGAATGGCCATCTAGGCCAAGTTCAAAAGGTATTTCCAACCCTGCTAAAATCAGTTTTCTTCCCTTTACTAGTGGATGTATGTCTTCACCGTAACCTATTCTCATAAAATCTTATTTCTTTGTGACGTTAAAACGGAAGAAAACGACATCCCCGTCTTTCATGACATATTCTTTTCCTTCGGAACGTACTTTACCTGCCTCACGGACCATTTGTTCGATTCGATCACCAACACTGCCATTGCCGATAAACGTATCGGAAGTTAACGAATCACCGATTTTCTTAAATTCCGTGAATGGATATATCTCAGCTTTGATAAAACCTTTTTCAAAATCGGTGTGAATGATTCCAGCGCATTGAGGGGCAAGCATTCCATTATGGAAGGTCCAAGCGCGGCACTCATCAACTCCACATGTCAAGAAAGTCGATAAGTTGAGCAACTTATATGAAGCCTTAACCAAACGATCAAGCCCGGATTCTTCAACGCCTAGAGTCTCTAAGAATTCCTTCTTTTCTTCTGCGCTTGAAAGTTGAGAGATTTCGTATTCGATTTGGCAAGAAAGAGGAATACAGACGGCGTTTTCCCCATCTGCGATGGCTTTGACCGCTTGATAGTTTGCACAATTATCAAGATTGCCATAATCATCTTCTGCAACATTTGCCACATAAAGAATCGGTTTCAAAGTAAGTAAGAAGAAATTCTTTTTAGCATACTCCATTTGTTCTGAAGAAAGTCCTTTTGTTAGACGGGCTGGTAAGCCTTCTTCGAGAGTAGCTTTCAAGGCTTGAAGAATTGGCATTTCATACATTGCAACTTTGTCTTTTGTGATTCTTGCCTTGCTTTCTTGTTTGCCAATACGATTATTGACTGAGTCTAAGTCGGACATCGAAAGTTCGAGATTTATGACTTCGATATCGCCCTTTGGATTAACTGGATCATCGTTATAGCGAAGAACATTGGCGCTTTCGAAACAACGAACGACTTCGACGATTGCGTCACACTCACGAATAGCAGCTAAGAACTGGTTTCCTAAGCCTTCGCCTTTCGAAGCTCCGCGAACCAAGCCTGCAATATCGTAGAATTCAAATGTAGCGTTAACTTTTTTCTTTGGATTATACTTTTCGCATAGATAATCCAAACGCTCATCAGGGACAACGACGACTCCACTATTTGGATCAATTGTAGCGAATGGATAGTTCTCTGCTAAAACATGCGAGTTCGTAATGGCGTTAAACAAAGTCGATTTTCCGACATTTGGGAGACCGACTATACCTGCTTTTAATGACATATCAATAATACTTCCTTAAACTTTACGCTAGAGATTATATCTCTAAGTGCCTATAAAAGAAACGAAAGAAAAACGCCATTTCCATCTTTGATTTTAAGAAACGGCGTCTTGAAACAAAAATCCTTCTGGTTAGTCAACTTTCTTAACACTATTAGCGCGTAAACCACGTTCAGATTCAACTGGTTCGAATTCGACATTTTCACCAATCTCTGCTGTTTTGTAGTTGTCCATTTGGATAGCGCTATAATGGAAGAAGTAGTCTTTTCCATCTTCTCCGTGGATAAAGCCGAAGCCTTTATCTTTGAAGAACTTTTTGACTGTTCCCTTCATATGTACCTAACCTTCCTGGTCAATGCCCTTAGCAACAAGACCGGACTTTATTTTACCACGTTTTATGCTATTTACATAAACAATTGTTAAGTTTTTTCTTTCAATTAGAAAGGCCATCTCTAGTGAATTTATTTTTCTTAATCCACCGGTTTAAATAAAGAGATGAAACGGTTATTACAGCTATCAAAAATAAGAACATTATAAGCATGGGGTAAAAATCAATTTTGAAGTAAGATGAAGCTCCTCCAAAACTGTCTTGCAATGTCTTTTTTATCGTAAATTCCGTAACTATTAATGCAAAAAACGAAATCGAATAAGAAAGCGTGCTGCTTATCAAAACGTTCATGATGAATGAATCGAAAATTGAGCTTCTTCTTACTCCAAGTTCAAAGAGCAAAATAGCCTCTTTTTTGTTTTCTAAGCATAGGAGCAACACATTCGTTAAAAATAAGAAAGAAGAAATTGCCAAAGACACGATGCTTGCAGATTCAAGTACGACGCCTAAATAAACTACAACATCACTTATCGAAGATTCGATTTGAGTTGACGGATCAGAGAACTTTAAAGATGGGTATTTGTTTGAAAGAATTGGAACCATCTTTTTTGATCTCTCGGTGTCACAGTAGAAAACAGCCTTTTTCGGTTCTAAAGAAAAAGAACTCATCCCTAATTCGTCACGAAAAAAATCGATAGACCAAGTCGGAGAGACGTATATCGTTTCATCGTTTCCTTCAACGATTCCACTTACTTTCAACCTTCCTAGTCGGAAATCACTTTCTAGCATCTCCCCATCTTCTTTGTTTGAAACCACTCCCTCACAAAAGAGTTCTTTTGATTCGTTAAATTTCTTGTACAGTTTTTCCGAAAGACAGATTTCATTGCTTTTGCTTGGCTTATTTCCTTCTTGTAGCAGAGAAAAATCGCTGGAAATTGTCAATGAAGAATTCTTGCTCATCAAATAATGGCCAGAAGAAACGTTATCAGGCAAGGAAAGATTCGTGTAGACTTCTTCTTTCTTCCTTTTAGACATGCTTTCGGCAATACTTATGACTTCATCTTTAGAATCACTAAGAAAAAATGGGCAAGCAAAACCAGAGACCATTCCATCTGAAAAAGAAACATAGGATGATTCACCATATATCGAATACGAGTCCAAACCATATTGTTCGACAATTTCGTTGATTTGTTTGTATTTCAAAGATTCTTTATCTGCTTGATAAACATAAAGCCTTTCGGATGAGGAAGCCTTGTTTTTTTCATTGTGTGTTTGATCGTATTCATATGAATCCCTTTCGAAAACGTACTCATCGAGAATTGCATTTTCTCTGGCCTTTATGAAAAAATCTTCACGTCCATTCTCTGGCAAAATGTAATACGTTTTTCTTAAAATCCAGGGTAAAGACGAGTCGTTTTCGTTACTCGTTGGAAAGCCCATGGAATTTTCAAACACATATTCATTCCAATCGTGTCTTAAGTGATAAATCGTTGGAGTTTTCCCTTCGATTACTCCAACTAAAACAAACATTTGCCTATCCGCATAACCCCAAGAGTCATTTGCCATTTCCATAAATATCTCCAAAGGTTTCTTTTTTAGATATTCCCCTAACGCTTCATAACTCCTGTTTATATGCAAAGATAAGCACATGTTTACCATGCTAGAATACGGTAAAGACAAGACGATTTGCTCATTCTCCATAACACTTGGTTTTTCTGGATAAATTGTTGTTTTTTCATCAAGTTTATCAAGCCACTGATACTCGTTAACATTTCGAACGCTTAAAGATGGAATCAAAGCTTTTGAGCCAAAAGAATCAAAATAAAACTCGTTTTGATCTTGGAAATAGTTCTCATAAGCGCATAAATAATTAATCCCATAGTTTTCAATATAAGGGCATTTTTCGATTAGAGAATCTATTTCTTCTTTCTTAGCGGAAATTATTTCGCCAAATGTACTTGCCGAATCATTATTGCTACGCATGGATATGCCTTTTGCCCCACTCCAAGAAGCAAAAACATTGTTGAGCTCAATTTTCAAATCTTTCTGAACATATATCGAAGCGCCTAGTGCAACCAAAGAAAAAGAAATTATCGAAATTGTTAATGAGCTTCTAAATCTTTTTGCTTTGAAAAGATGAGCAGCGTGTCTTATCCAAACAATTGGATTCCAAGATGGATCATCGTTTTCCTTCTTTGGAGGTTCAAAAGAAATAATAGAGTTGTCTTCTTGAGCTTCATTAATGTTCTTTTCAGAATATAAAGATTTATCTTTCAAATAAATGATTTCATCCGCGTATTCTTTAGCTAGTTCTATATCATGGGTGACGATGATAACTAGTTTTTTTGCAGATAGATTCTTGAAGATTTTATAAACATCTATGCTATTTTTCTTATCTAAGGCGCCAGTTGGTTCATCGGCTAAGATGATTTTGGGATCCGTGGAGATGGCTCTAGCAATTGCAACTCTTTGTTTCTCTCCTCCAGAAAGAGTATTTACGTTCTTCGAAGCCTTATCCTTTAGACCAAGGTAATCTAAAGTTTCTAGGGTTTTTCTATTTCTTAGTTTCTTTTTGACTTTCAAACCTGTTAAAGGAAAGGAAACGTTTTCAAGAACATTCTCTAATTCGAATAAGTCATAAGACTGTCTAATAAATCCAACATTTTTTAAACGAAAATCTGCTCTTTCATCTTCTTTCATTTTTGAAAAAGCTTTGCCATAAAAGAAAACATCGCCAAGATATTCCGTATCTATTCCCGAAAGAATCTCAAAAAGAGTCGATTTCCCTGATCCAGAGTCTCCAACGATGCAATAAAGTCCTTTACGTGGAAAAGCAAAAGAAACGTTCTCGAGAACGCATTGCTTTCCAAAACGTTTTGTTAAATTACTGATTTCTAAGCATTTCATTCGTCTCTAAGCTCCTCTAAAAGATTTCTTTTTCTTGTGACAAAAAGTGGGATTGAACAACTGATAATGGCAACCAATAAGGAGAAAGATATCAATGCAACAAACGGGAAATACGGAATTCCTAAAAAAGAGAAATAAGGAATCTTAATAATTGAAGATAGTCCAGCCTTTCTTTCTAATAATTTGGAAATAAGATTGCTAAGAGGGAAGGAAAGAGCCAAGGAGACAGCTGAACTAAATATGCTATTAATTATTGGCTCTGACTGATAAATTAGATTTACATCGTTTTCTCTTGCTCCTAATGATGTGGTTATCGCCGCCTGTTTTCTTCTTTCAAGAAATGAGTGATAAGTCAAGGAAGAAAGGATGAAGCAAATTCCAAATATTTCAATAAGCAGAAAAGGGAGGAGAGATTTAGAAAACGCTTCATAAAGGTTTTTGAAAGAGGAATTAATCGTAAATGGCGTTGAGCTTATAACATATCCATCTTCTTCATTCTCTAATCGACTTGCCAGTTCTTCGATTTCTTTTGCATTCCCTTCATTAAAAAATATGTTGTAAGAATATGAGAAATATGACTCATTGTTATTTTCTTCGAGAAATTCTCCTAGGCTCATTCCGATATTTTCTAACTCTTTTCGGTTGAGCATTGTTTCTAAGGATGGATAAGAATAAAAAATCTTTGGCGTGTTCAAAAAAGAAAATTCATCGACAACCCCAATAATAAGCAATGATAAATCAACCACTACATTATCCTTTTTGCCATCTCTTTCCACCATAACCTCATGGCTGGCTTTAATTCTTCTGCCGATTACGTTGTCCCCATTCGCTTTTTTAAATTCTTTATTGACGATGCAATAATTTAAACTATTTCCACGAGGCAATTCTCCTTCAATAAGAAAATTCTTTTCTCTGTTTTTCAAACTTATATCTTCAAGGGGAACGAAAGTCGCATCACCATGAGGAAAGCCGTTTAACGTAAATGAGTTATAGGACGGAAAGAAAAAAGAATAATCATTCTTGATCGAGACTTCGCCATAATTTTTGAAAATCTTTTTACACTCCTCTATAGTAGGACGCTCATTCTTTATCAAAGCAATCGGCGCGTCATTTGCCTCATATCTTACTTGTTTAGAAATGCTAGCTTGGGTGTAATTGAGATAATTAGACCTTTCTGTTTCCAACATGTTTTTACTGCCATAATAAAATCCAAGACTTATCAATAATGCCAAATATCCTAGAATGCCACTAACTAAAGATATGGCGTTTTTAGGGAGGTTTTTTCGATAATTATGCAAGAACAGTTCCTTGCCCCAGAACTTAGATTTCTTTCTTTTTATCTCAAAATTCCCTGCATTTTCTTTATCGTTTATTGCTTTGAACGCTTTAATTATCCGTCCATCTTCTAGGCGCATATAATCATCCGCGTATTTCTCAATAAGTTTTTCATTATGGGTAACAAGAATAACTAGCGCTTCTTTGGAAACCTTCTTTAATTCCTCCATGATGAAAGTTTCGTTTGCTTTATCAAGGGCACCTGTTGGCTCATCCGCAAAGATGACTTTAGGCTTAGAAATTACAGCACGAATAAAGGCCACTCTTTGTTTTTCTCCGCCAGATAATAATTCCACCCGTTTTCTCATCAAATCTTCGATATTGAGTCTTTTAAAGGCCTCTTCGACCATATTTTTGATTTCATCTTTGGAAAAGCCTTTGATTTTTAAGGCTAGCTCAACGTTTTGATATGCAGTTAAATCTTCAAGCAAATTAAAATGCTGGAAGATTGTTGAACAAACCTCGCTTCGATAGTCTTCAAGTTTCTTCTTGCTAAACTTAGAAACATTTTTCCCTAGATATAGAACTTTCCCATCACTGGGCTTATCCGAACCGGCAAGAATATTTAAAAGAGTCGTCTTTCCGGAGCCTGATTTCCCGACTATTGCATACAATCCTTTGGAAGGTAAAGAAAAAGAGATATCTTCTAACGCAGAGAAAGAATTGCCACTCTTGCCGAATTTTCTATTTACATTAATTACATCAAACGCCTTCATCACCTATATAAAGACGTATGAATGGAAAAAGAGACAAAAATTTATTCGTTTTCTTTTAATGGACCAATAACTTTTTTTATGGAATGGTTAAATTTGTCGCGGTCGATCATAATGATATTGCCGCATCCTAGGCACTTGATTTTTATATCCGCACCTAATCTAACTATTTGAAAACGTTTCGAACGTTTTAGGCATGGGTGAGGTTTTTTCATTTCTACCTCATCATATAAATTATATTCAGTTATTACCATGGTTCTTTTTCCATTTTTATTGCCGCAGGCTCTTTAGGAAGGCCAGGCATTGTCATCACAGATCCTGTAAGAGGAATAACAAAATTAGCTCCGCTAGAAAGATTTACTTCTCTAACATGAATATTAAATCCTTTTGGCGCACCAAGTTTCTTAGGATCATCGCTAAGTGAGTTTGGAGTTTTAGAAACACAAATATAAGCATCGGAGAATCCTAATTTCTCATAGTTCTCCAATTGTTCGAGAGCTTTAGGAGAATATTCCACTCCATCCGCACGGTATATTTCTTTGGCAATCGTCTCAATCTTATCTTTTAGTGGAGAATGACGGTCATATAAAGGTCTGTAATTAGATGGGCAATTTGTGAGAGTTTCTTTTACTTTATTCGCTAAATCTATTGCTCCATCCCCTCCTTTTAAGAAGGCATCGACAAAAGAATATGTATAGCCATTCTTATCACACCAAGAAGATAAAAGGTCGATTTCTTTTTGACTATCAGTCGCAAAATGATTGATGGCGATAATCACAGGGAGGCCATATTTCTTTAGATTCTCGGCATGGACCTCTAAGTTTGCAAATCCTTTTTCTAGGGCTTCAAGATTTTCTTTTTCTAACTCTTCAAAAGGAAGCCCACCATGCATCTTAAGAGCGCGAATTGTCGCGACCAATATAGCTGCATCAGGATGAAGCTCTCCTTCAGGAGCAACGATATCAAGGAATTTTTCCGCACCCAAATCTGCGGCAAAACCCGCTTCAGTTATAACAATTGGCGATATTTTCAAAGCCAATTTAGTGGCAAGGAGAGAATTACAACCATGCGCTATATTAGCGAAAGGTCCACCATGAACAAAGCATGGTTCTCCTTCTATTGTTTGCACTAGATTTGGTTTAAGCGCCTCTTTCATTAAACGCATAACAGCATGAGAACATTTCAAATCTTTGACCGTTATTGGATTCCCGTCGTAATCATATGCAACAATGATTTTTAAAAGTCTTTGATGAAAATCAAACTCATCTTTTGCTAAACAAAATATGGCCATTAGTTCTGAGGCAACAGTAATTAAGAAAGAGTCTTTTCTAGGAACGCCATTCTTGTTTCCTTCGCCAACTCTTATCTCTCTAAGAGCGCGGTCATTCATATCAACTGCTCTTTTCCAAACAATTCTCTCTGGATCGATGTTCAAAGGATTTCCTTGGAAAAGATAGTTATCGATTATCGCGGAAATTAAGTTTATAGATGAGGTTAAAGCGTGCATATCTCCAGTGAAATGAAGATTGATATCTTCGCTAGGGCCGATTGAAGCCTTTCCTCCGCCTGTTGCTCCTCCCTTGATTCCAAAAACCGGGCCAAGAGCAGGTTCTCTAAGGCAAAGCATTGCTTTTTGATTAATCTTTCCAAAGCCTTCTTGAAGAGCAATTGACATCGTTGTCTTGCCCTCTCCCGCTTTAGTTGGAGTAATGGCGGTCACTAAAACTAACTTCCCATCAGGATTGCTTTTGCACTTTTCATAAAGGGAGTAATCAATTTTAGCCTTATAAAAGCCATATGGCTCAACATATTTAGATGGAATAGATGCTCTTTTAGCTATTTCATCAATCTTTAAAAGTGACATTGAAGTTACCTCCTTTTTTGAAAAAACGATAAGTATAAGATAGAGCCAATTTTGAAAAAAATAAAGGCTATTGTTTGATATAGGAAAGAATATCTTCGAGATTGCTTACGTATTTAATGGGGAATTGGTGCCTAAAAAAGGTTTCTTGTCTTTTA
Source organism: Lachnospiraceae bacterium (assembly GCA_963657245.1). Lineage (GTDB taxonomy): Bacteria > Bacillota_I > Bacilli_A > RFN20 > CAG-826 > UBA4951. Next base: position 26,625 of record CAVKLJ010000006.1, on the reverse strand, counting down.
ACGTAATGACGGGTATCAAGTTTTATCTGTTCAATCGTTTCTTCTAAAGTTGTTTTCTTTTCTAGGTAGGGAATCAATTCTTTGACTCCGATTGCCTGAAAAGCGGGTTTATCTTTCCCATATTTTTCAATCAATTGGCACGTTTCCTCTAGAAGGCCTGAAGAAAACATCTTATCCACTCTTTGATCGATACGTTTATAGATTTCTTCTCTTTCCATTTTCATAGCAAAGAAAATGCAATCATAAATAGGTTCGTGGTTCTGCTTTGCCAAAAGAGATGTCTTGCTTTCTCCTGCAGCAAGACAAATGGCAATTGAACGAAGTAATCTCCTTCTATTTTGATAAGGGATTTTACTTGCTTCGGTTGGATCGAGTTCTTCCAAAAAAGAATGTAATTCTTCATTATTCATTCCTTCGTATTTGCTCATATCGACGTTAGAAGTATCGATAGATAAGTCATAATCGTATAAAGCAGAACGAATATAAAGACCGCTTCCTCCAACGAGAATTGGAGTTTTCCCTCTAGCGAGAATCTCATCGATTTTCTTTCTAGCATCGACTTGATAAAGGGAAATATCGTATCCCTCAGACAATGGTATAAAGTTATACAAATGGTGAGGAACGCAAGCCTTTTCTTCTTCGCTTGGAGAGGCTGTTGCAATCTTAATCCCTTCATATACTTGAAAAGCGTCAGAATTAACAATCTCTCCGCCAATTTCTTTGGCTAATGAGATTGCTAGTTTGCTTTTCCCAGTCGCAGTCGCGCCAGTAAGAACGATAATCATTTTAAGGTGTTCCTTATTAAAAGAAGTTCGTCTTCTACCGCCTCTTTAAGAACGTCGTGATTATTAAGCAAAGGATGATTTTTTATTTTGTTTAGAATCTCCTCGTATTCTTTTTTAACCAAGTCGTGTTTTTCTTTATCTGTTAAAGAAAGAGCCAATTCTTTTTTCTTGCTGACTAAGTTCTTTCCTAATTCGTTTATTTCAGGATCATCTTGAATCATCTTATCAAGAGCAAGGTACTCTCTGATTAACGGTGAAGCGTTTAATAAGAAGGCAACATCATTTGCCTTAGCAATTAATGGATCTTCGACCATTTCACCAATCAAAGAATAAACATGGCTTTCTTTGACTTTCACTTTTACAAAACAGCCGCTTAGATATTTTGGCCCGCGGAAATTGATAAGCTTTCCATTTGGCGCATAGCCACTTAAAACATCAGGATTTCTCTTTGAAGGCCCATCAACCAAGACAACATATTCTTTTCCAAGGCATTCATTGGACGATTTTTCCGTTAATTCGTCGATAAGAGCTTTCAAACGGTTGAATCTTTCATGAGAAACCTCTGGTGGAATTTGTTCCATCTTAGCAGCAGGCGTTCCAGGTCTAGGAGAATATATAAACGTATAAGCGCTAGAGTATCCAACTTCCTTACAAAGAGAAAGAGTGTCTTGGAAATCCTCTTCCGTCTCATAAGGGAAACCAACAATGATATCAGTCGTTAAAGAAATGTCAGGAATTCTTGCTTTGATTCTTCTAACAACATCAAGGTATTCCTCTCTAGTATATCTTCTTCCCATCTTATTCAACGTTTTCGTTGAACCTGATTGAACAGGGAAATGGAGCCAATGATCAATGTTAGGATATCTAGCCATGATATCAATCATCTCATCAGTGAATTGAGATGGGTATGAGGTTAGGAAACGAAGATGAGGAATGCCAGTTTTAGCAACCTTCTCTAATAACATCGCAAAAGTCGTCCCATCCTTAAAATCAAGGCCATAGGAATTAACGTTTTGGCCAAGAAGGGTAATTTGCTTATATCCTTTGTCTACAAGAGTTTGGCATTCTTTGACAATGTCTTCCATCTTTCTTGAACGTTCACGTCCTCTTGTGTAAGGAACGATGCAATAGGTGCAGAACTTATCGCATCCATAAGAAATATTAACGAAAGCCTGATAGGAATTTAAACGTACAGAAGGCATATTCTCTACAACTTCTGAAGCAAAGGAACGGACAGAAACAATTGATGCTTTCTTTTCTAAAGAGGAAGAAAGAAGCTCATTGATCTTGCTGATATCATGCGTTCCAATAACCAAAGTTATCCATGGATAGGTTTCCATGAGTTTTTGGGCAATGTCATTCTCATCCATGACGCATCCGGCAAGAATAAGTATGAAATCCTTATCCGCGTCTTTGTTTGCCTTGTATGAGCCGATTTCGCCATAGACCTTATCTTCAGCGTTCTCTCTAACAGCACAGGTATTGATGACAGCTAAATTCGCCTTCCTTGGATCGTCGGTTCTAGTAAAACCAGCTTGGGAAAGATAACCTGCCATAATTTCTTCATCACGAATGTTGGCTTGGCAACCATATGTACGAATATAAAAGGTGCGTCCTTCAGCAAAGTTCTTTAAAATCTCAGGAACTTCGTTTTTTGAGAGAGAACGTTCCACTTCAGGACGTTTTGCCGCATCTTTTTGTGAAGCCACATTTTCATAAATTACTTTCTTCATTTTCTTTATCCTTCCACTATTTGGCTTATTGGGGTGATTTTTCTTGCTTCATAAGTATCATCGTCAATCTCAATCAAACAAGCGTTTACCATCATCTTGGCGTTCTCATCGATTTGGAAAGAACCAGAGTTTCCATCAACGATTTTATTTATCACGGAATGTTTTTCAAAGCCAATAACGCCATCTGGATCGCCGCACATTCCAACATCTGCCATAAAAGCAGTTCCCCCTGATAAAATACGCGCATCATTAGTCTGAACGTGTGTATGCGTTCCTAAAACGGCCGTGACTAAGCCTTGAAACTCATAAGCAAATATTTGCTTTTCTGATGTAGATTCACCATGTAAATCAACAATGTGAACACATGGTTCGGGATTATCGATCAAAACTTTGTTTAAGGAGTTGATTGGAGAATCAACCACTTCATTCATGAAAGATTGGCAAAGAATGTTTGTAACACGGATAACAATTCCGTTTACTTCGAATTCTATGCTTCCTGATCCATGATTGTAGTCAATCAAGTTTAATGGCCTAACAAGGCATTCAGCCTCATCGATGTAGCCATCAATTTGTTTCTTTGAATGCCAGTGGTTTCCAAGGGTGATGCAATCTGCCCCAGACTCAAGGAGTTCTTTATAGTGCTTTTCTAAAAGTCCTTTGCCATGAGACGCGTTCTCGCCATTAACGATAACGAAATCGGCTTCGTATTTATTTACAAGCCTAGGAATGGAAAGATGGACCGCATTGCGGCCCACTCTACCAACTACATCCCCAAAAAAGAGAATACGCATTATTTTGCCGTTTCCACAGCACGATATTCACGAATGATCGAAACTTTGATCGTTCCTGGATACGTCATTGTGCTTTCAATCTTATCACGCATTTGCTGAGCCATCTTAACAGCTTCGGCATCGCTGACTTTTTCTGGAATTACCATAACGCGGATCTCACGTCCAGCTTGAACGGCATAGGCTTGTTGAACGCCTTCGAATTCTTTAGCAATATCTTCAAGTTGGGTAATACGCTTTGTGTATGTTTCCAGGGTTTCGCTTCTTGCACCTGGACGAGCAGCGCTAAGTGTGTCTCCAGCAATGACTAGATGAGCTATAACGCTAGTTGCAGGAACATCGCCATGGTGGGCTTCAATGCTATTGATGACAACTTCGTTTTCACCATATTTTCTCGCTAAAGAAGCGCCAAGTGAAGCGTGGCTTCCTTCTTGTTCATAGTCGATTGCCTTACCAATATCATGGAGAAGGCCAGCTCTACGAGCTAAGTTTTGATCAAGGCCAAGTTCGGCAGCCATGATTCCACAAAGATATCCGACTTCGACAGAATGATCCAAAACGTTTTGGCCAAAGGAAGTACGGTATTTTAACTTGCCGAGTAAGGCGACAAGTTCACGATTAACTCTAACTAAGCCTAAGCGATTAACTGCATCTTGGCCTGCCTTGAAGCAATCGTTATCAACTTCTGCTTTGCATTTTGCAGCCACTTCTTCAATTCTTCCAGGTTGGATTCTTCCATCCTTAACGAGAATTTCGAGAGTGCGCTTAGCGATCTCACGTCTAATTGGGTTAAAACAGGAAACTGTAATGACCTCTGGGGTATCATCGACGACTAAATCAACACCTAATGTTTGTTCTAAAACGCGGATGTTTCTGCCTTCACGTCCGATGATTCTTCCTTTTAATTCATCTGTTGGTAAGGAAATAACGGCAATTGAACGTTCCGTAACGACATCTTGAGCGTATTTATCGCAAGCGAGAGATAAAAGATCTCTAGCTTTGGCTTCTGCTGTATCTTTTGCCTCTTCCTCGGCGTTCTTAATATATTGAGCAATCTCGACTTGCATCTTGCTCTCAACCCTATTCATGATTTCGTCATGGGCTTCTTTTACCGACATTCCTGAAACTTTTTCGAGCTCGGCTAAGATTCCATCGATCTTTTCATCGAGTTCTTTGCTCTTTTTATCATTATCGGCAATTTTCTTATTTAAAACTTCATTCTTTTGGTCTAAAGAGTTTTCTTTGGCAATAAGAGCGTTGTCACGAGCGTCAATCGCGTCTTCTCTAGCATCTAATTTAGATTGCTGAAGTTGGGCTTCTTGTTTCATTTGACGGATCTCGTTTTGAGCTTGTTGTTTCATCTCAAACGTTGTTTGTTTTGCATCAATTTGAGCATTTTTCGTGATGCGTTCAGCCTTAACTTCCGCTTCACGAATAATTTGTTTTGATTCCTTGGTTGCAGAAGAAACTTTGTTCTTCCCAAAGAAATGTAATAAGCCGAAAAGAGCGGCTCCACCTGCTATCAAGCAAAGAATGCCGACAAGCAGTAACCACCACCAGCTTATAGCTGCTTCTAAAAATAACATAAATCACTCCTTAAATAAGTACACTTGAAATAGACCTTATCCATAGCAAAGGCAAGTAATTGCTTTTTAAGATTATTTTATTTGACGGACTATGTCCGATAATAAAGCTCCCAAAATCTATGGGCAGTACTTTCGCAGTACTTATACATTATAAGTTTAAATTCGAAATAAAGAAGACGATATTTTTAAAATGAGGGAAAATCCTTTGTAAAAACATGATATTTTCTTTGAAGAATCAAAAATAAGTACAATGGCATTAATCAAAGTTCGATTATTATGTCTTTTAGTGTTAATTGATTTATCTTATGAGCATGCCCGTGTTTTCTAACATATAAGTCAATGAGCGAGACGATTTCTTCATTCGTCATAACGCTGAAGTAATCTTTTACAAACGAAGCCTGCTTTTTGTAGTTTTTATTATGTTTTTTATAAAAGACGTTCGGCTTTTCAACTGATTTCACTTTCAAATATTCCTCATAAAGTCCTTCATTCAAGATGAAAAGAATCTCGAATTCAGGAGTTGTTGATATATCGTATTTGCCGTTTCTTTTGCCTTTCAAAATGCTTTTTGGAATCGTTAAATCGTCCGAAAGCTTATCGCCTATTCTATAAATACTTACAGTATCTTCGCTTGGAAGGAGTTGAATGTAGCCAACAAGCACTCCATTTATTTGCCTTGCATGGTAAACATCTTCCATCAGAAGTTCTTCTCTTCTGAATTTTAAGATTTTCTTTTCCAGTAAGACATTTATAAAAGCAAGTTCATCAGATCCTTCAGTCATTATTAATATGTAATTCACTCAATAGATTTCTCCTTACTTCTAAAAGTTGACCGTAATTTAGTAAAGTATTAAACACATTATTATCGAACTGTCTGCTCTTTAAGAGTTCAGTTCTAACGTTATAGTCCGAATAAAGGTTGTTAACCAAGATGCCGCCATTATTTTTATGAGTGATAAAAATGTCATCTCTTCTATCAAAATAATCAAGAATTTCTATATAGTGTGTGCTAAATATTAATTGAGCACCATTCTTGTTTATCTTGCCGTCATTAAACAAAACCAATAAATTGAGAACCACATTTTTTTGGAAGCAATTCTCTATGTCATCAACTATGAGCGCCTTTCCGTGTTTCAACGCATTCATCGCTCTTATAAACAGTTCAATCCCTTTTAACGTACCCGATGACAATAAGGATAGAAGTTCAGTATTGGATATCTTTTTTTCATCTTCGCCTTCGCGTTTGAGATATACAAATTCATTGTTGTTATAGTGAATGTATTCTATGTTCTCATCGAATAGTTTGATTATTGAAGATGCGAACTTTTCATCGCAACTATTTAAATTTTCAAAAAATCTTTTTCGAGTAATTGCTTCAGCAGAATTAAAAACATTATCGCAATTAAAATAATCAACAATTACCATGTTTTTTGTGATTTTTGTAATTGCTGAAGCGTTGCTTAGGGAGGAATTGAATAAAATATCAAGATTCTCTCCTTGCTCATCTATTAATTCGATATTCTTTATTCCTCTGATTTTGTCATACTTTAGTTTAAGAAGTTTCTCATTCTTAACCTGGCAATACCTATCAGCGGAAGATTGCATTGGCTCATCGATCTTTCCAAGAGTAAACGTGTACTTAAACAAATATCCATCCAAATAAAACAATGTTTTTACCGTAATTTCTTCTTTGACAAATTCTCTAGTGACGTATTCCCACCTACCCGTCTCTAGAAATAGCAAGGTTTTCAAAATCAAAGATAAAACTGTCGATTTGCCAGAAGAATTGCCTCCAGCAAAAGCAAGGCTTCTGAATGTATACAATCCCTTGTTCAATTCAATCAATTCTTTTTCTTTGTCACCTTGATAAGCTCTTGCTTTAGATGTGAGATCCAATTTGAAATCATCGGCAAGCATTTTGAAACCATCGGCTTCAATCTTTAGCATATGCAACATATACATAAGCCTCCTTTGTCTATGGTTTTATAATACTTGGATTTTTAAATTGTATCAACGTTGAAACATATTTTTTGTTTTATTGTTTATTTTCATTATTCGTCGTCCTTAAAATGTCCATCCCTTCGCTAATAAGAGCGCGCGAAAAAGCAACATCCAACATCCATGTCGAAAGTCAAAGCAACCGTTATAAGAATTACGGTGTTCAATATCAAAATTATTCTTCTGATTCAGTTTCTGAAACGCTTCCACCAGCGCTAAAGGCCTCGCGAATTTTAGCGTTGATTTCTTCCATCTTCTCTGGATTGTCATGGAAATAGGCTTTGGCGGCTTCACGACCATTGCCAATCTTTTCGCCATTGATGTCATACCAGTTTCCAGTCTTTTGCAAGAAACCAAATTGGACACCAAGATCAACTGTCTCTCCTTCTTTGGAGATTCCACTTCCATAGATAATATCGATGGAACAACTCTTAAATGGCGGAGCGACTTTATTCTTAACTATTTTCACACGAACACTATTACCAACGATATTCGTTCCAAGTTTAATCGCGTCTTGGCGACGTATATCAATACGGACTGAGGCATAGAACTTCAAGGCTCTTCCACCAGTTGTAGTTTCTGGATTTCCATACATCACACCAACTTTTTCACGGAGCTGGTTGATAAAGATAACTAAGCAATTGGTCTTGCTGAGTATGCCAGCAAGCTTACGCATGGCTTTAGACATCAATCTAGCTTGTAAGCCAACTTGGTTATCAGACATTACTCCATCTAATTCCTGTTGAGGGACCAACGCAGCAACAGAGTCAACGACAATGACATCAATTGCTCCACTTTCTGCAAGCATTTCCACAATTTCAAGGGCTTGCTCGCCTGAATCTGGTTGAGAAAGGATAAGCTCGTTGATATCAACCCCTAAATGAGCTGCATACTCTGGATCGATAGCGTGTTCTGCGTCAACATAGGCTGCCCTTCCGCCTTTCTTTTGTGCTTCAGCAACAGCATGCAAAGCAAGCGTTGTCTTACCTGAAGACTCTGGGCCAAAGATTTCAATGATTCTTCCTTTTGGATAGCCACCAATTCCGATTGCTTGGTCCAAAAGAAGAGAGCCTGTAGGAATGACATCGACATTGACATGAGGTTTCTCTCCCATTCTCATGACCGATCCTTTTCCATAGGCCTTCTCAATTGAGCGCAAGGCTGCTTCAAGAGCAGCATCTTTATCTTTGGCGTTTATTTGTTCTGTTTCTTTTTTTGCCATAAACATTCTCCTCAGGTATTAATAGACGTATTTTTTGGATTTCGGACAATTAATCTTCAAAAATTGCAATAAGACGATCAAACATTGCATCGACGCAAGCCTCTCTCATATCGTTACGTGAGAGATTGAAATCTTGTTGCATCTCAATGATTCCGTATTTTGTGGCAATGCACATATTAACTCTGCCAACTGGTGCATATCCTTCTTCTTTAGATGGACCGGCATTGCCAGTGAAAGAAACGCAGACATCAACTCCAAGTTTCTTTCTGCCATTTATCGCCATTTCATCTGCAACTTCTTTAGAAACAACGCCATATTTTCTGATTGTTATAGGAGAAACGTCATCTAATTTGGTTTTAAGTTCTGCTGAATAGGTGACAATCCCACCTTTGAATACATCGCTTGCCCCAGGAACGGAACATAAAGCAGAGGAAAACATTCCCCCAGTAAGAGACTCAACGCTTCCTAAGGTTAATCTTTCTTTACGAAATGCCTTTAAAACTTTTTCGGCCTTTGCTAAATCGATCATTTCTTTTGCTCCTTAAAAACAGAAAAATTCTGAGCAACGTAGATAATGCCTGATAAAAGAGACATCGCAGTTGCTAGATAAACAAGGATATTGGCAATCCTTACATATGGATTCCAAGATAAATCAAAATAAGAGAATGGCCAGCCATTAAGCAAGACAACTGGAATTGCAACCATTTGGAAGATGGTTTTTAGTTTCCCAAAGACGTTGGCTGCCAAAACAATTCCTTTACTTGCTGCAACAAAACGAAGAGCATCGACAACTAAATCCCTAGCAATCATGATGATAACGGCAAAAACAGGAATAGACATATTGCCAAAACGGGAAATAAGAAGATAGATAAGAATCGAATTAACTAAGAGTTTGTCGGCAACAGGATCAAGGAACTTTCCTAAATCAGTTACTTGATTCCACTTACGTGCTAAATATCCATCGAGCGTATCAGTAAACGAGGCAATGACAAACACAATCATTGCAATGAAATAAATCAGGTTAATTGAATTATTTGGTCCGAAAGTTATTGGCTGATAATTAGGAATAAAATCAAAGACCAGCAAAAAAGCTAATAATCCAAGAACAAGAACGATTCTTGCTGTCGTAATTTTTGTCGGTATGTTCATATTCTCTTTCCTTTATTAAATAAGTGAGTATCCGGTCCGATAAGCCATGTTCTGTCGAGGGCGATAATTAATCTCAGGTTTCCCTGGAAGAGATCGCTTCGTTTTGCTTTCTCTTCTTCCCCTACCAAATTTGGGTTTCTCGCTTGTGGGGTTTACCAGCGTTTCATCTTGCTATCGCTAACAAGCTCGTCTCTGTGGCACTTTATGGCTCCTTAACTACGTGAGCTAATTCGCCGCCGTCACGTACTCCTACGTGCCAAAGCTTATTTATTGGCTTTGCGCAATCACTACAGCCATCACAGACTGTGCGAGCATGGACTTTCCTCTAGTTTCCTAGCAATCGCCTGGACCGGATTAGAGGTTTCTTTTCTTGAAGGTCATTGGATCGAATCCTAATTGCCAAACAAAGTTTTCCAATTGGCGAATTCTTTTAATGTAGTCAACATTTTCCGTATTGACCCTATCGCCTTCTTGTAGACCAGAAAGTTTGTTTTTATAGGAAGCGTTCTCAACTTCAAGATCGCGTATCTTTTTCCTTAAGGCAAGAACGTCAGGCATATTGCTTTTCGCTTCAATTTGTCCGATTTTAGCCTTTAAAGATTCGGAATAGGCATTAAGAGAAATGATTTCTTTTTGGAAAGAAACGTAGTCTTTGATGACATCGTCAAGAAATTCATCGACCTCTTGGGCATCATATCCCTTGATGTCTTTCTTGAATTTCTTGTTCAAGATATCTTTTTCACTTAAAAGTCTCTTCTCTGCCATAACGCCTTTCAATTATATTGAAATATCCAAAAACATTAAAGATGTATGCTCTTATTTTCTTCCTAGGCGACAAACTTTTTATAAGTGGTACAATCTACCTATGAATATTTTTCTAAAGGAAACAAAAGATTTAAAAGCCTTAGTCTTCATTGATCTAGAAGCAACCTCCTTCACCTCTGAAATGATCGAGATTGGCGCATATTTAGCCGAAATAGATAAAGATGGAGCAATAACGAAAGTACATAAGCCATTTAAGCATTATGTCAAAGCTCATCACCAAATCGGATCAACAGTTACAAAACTAACCGGAATAACAGAAAAGATGTTACAAGAAAAAGGCGAGGATTTTCCTTTTGTTCTTTCTTCATTTAGAAAATATGTTGGGAAATATTGGGAAAGCTGCCGTTTTGTCACCTTCTCTGAACATGACATCGTCATTATCAAAAACACCATGGCGGAGTATCGTGACCTAAATCCTTCATACGCTAGAAATATCTATAAAAAGCACCTAGATTTGCAACGAATCCTTAGTTCCTATATTCAAGACGACCACGGAAATCCATATTCTTTAGCAAATTATCTAAAGGTTTTTGAATTAGAGTTCGATGGTAAGGCACACGACGCAATGTATGATGCCCTAAATCTCTTGGATTTATACAAAGTGGCCAGAGAACGTCCTGATATTTTCGCGAAAGAATATAAAAAGGCTCTTTGTTCAAGAAAAACAAAGCCAATCCTTAGAGAAATCGTTAAAGCGCTTAATGAGAATATAACCATCACTCCAGAGATGTATCAAAAGATGTTGGAGGATCAATTTAAGTGAGCATCCATTACCCAGCTGGCGTTAAAACTCCAACGACTTCGAAGGAATTGATTAAGAAAAAAGAGCCGAAAAAGAAATACAATCTCAAGATCAAAGCCGGAAATCGTGGCATGTCTTTTGAAGACGAAATAAACAAAAGCAATGAATATTATCTTTCAAAAGGCTTAGCGGTAATTCATAAAAAGCCAACCCCAATAAATATCGTCAAAGTCGATTACTCTCACGGGGCAAAAATCACTGAAGCCTTTTTCCAAGAGCCTTCCACGACCGACTATAACGGAATATACAAGGGTTTATATATTGATTTTGAAGCAAAAAGTACTCATTCAAAAACATCATTTCCTTTAAAGAACATTCCTAAGCAACAAATAGAACACTTAAATGCCGTTCTTGCCTTAGGTGCAATCGCTTTTTTCCTCATAGAAATAGTTCCACTTAATGAAATCTACCTTTTGCCTGCTAAATACGTCTGCTCTTTCTATAAAGAAAAGCCAAGAGAATCAATTCCAGTATCAGACATTAAAGAAAACGGTTTTCCTGTAAAAGAAAAATATCTACCACGCCTAGATTATTTAGCCGCAGTAGATGAATGTTTCTTTAAATAAGAACAATATTTTCCTAGTTTGCATAAGGAACAATCTGGATTATTTGCCTTACAAATATCTCTCCCGAAATAAATAAAGGCGTGATGTAAGAAAACCCATTCTTCTTTGGGAAATTTCTTTTCCAAACGTTTTTCTATTTTTATTGGTTCATCGTCTTTTTTCGCGTATCCCATGCGTGTGGAAATTCTTTTTATGTGAGTATCTACTGGGAAATATGGCTCAATTCCCATTTCAAGAAGAAAGACTCCAGCCGTTTTATTACCAACACCAGGCAAGGAAATAAGCTCTTTCTTATTTAGTGGGACTTCTCCATCATATTTATTAACAAGTTCTTTAGAAAGAAGAGAGATATTCTTTGCTTTGTTACGATATAGTCCCAAAGAGCGAATTAAATCCTCAATATCGGAAATATTTGCATTCGCCATTTCTTTTGCGCTTGGATATTTCTCAAATAAGGCTGGTGTTACTTTATTTACGGATTTGTCGGTGGTTTGAGCAGATAAAGAGATTGCCACAAGGCATTCGAAGGGAGAATGAAAAACCAAAGTAGTTTTTGCTTCGGGATACCTTTCTTTTAAGAAGGAAATTACATCTTCTTCCTTATTTGTCATCAGGATCACCCCATAGGGCTTTGGCTGCTTCAATCGTCTCTTCCACGCTCTTGTCCCAACGGTCATTCACGCCTGATGCGCCTTCTTTTTGAATATCATCTTGTTTTCTTCTATTGATGAGAATCTTATTTATCGCCCTAATGTTTTTCTTTCCGGCATTCACAGCATCAAGAAGAGCGTTTTTAATCATATCTAGCGTATAACCATTGTCTAGCCAATCATTGATTGTAGAGATTTCTAATGGAGTCAAGGTTCTCGCTAGCTTATCTTCAAAAAGAGAAACGATCTTTTGCATCTCTTCTTCTCTTTCTTTGTTTAAGGAATTGTTTTGCTCTCTTGCTAAAGAAAAGGCGAATTCTTTCTTAACCTTATTTTCTAATGGAGCAAGAGAAACGGTTAACTTATTTTCTTCATCATGATCATATGTCAAATAACCTTTTTTCATCAGAGAAGCCATTATCTCGTTGATTTCTTTTGTTCCTAAATTCATCTTTAGGGCAAGCATATCCGCGTTAACAAAAGAATTTCCTTGGTCGGAAAGGTGTTTGACCATCAAGCAGGTGACAAGCTCGTTCTCGCTTAAAGAAAGCTTGCTATAAGAATCTAAGAGCAAATATTCAAAACTTACTGCATTTATTAAAGCGTTACCACGGTTCATTTTCTTATCCAGCCTTTCTTTTCTTCCTCAATTAGTTTATCAGGGTTAAGTTCCTTTAGGAGATATCTCTTTTCGTTTATGGCGTCTAATGTATCTTTCTCAATGGAGAATCCTAACTTATTTGCAAATCTTTCTGCCCTGCAAATCCGTAACGGATCTTCTTCGATTCTTTTCTTAGGATCGCCGATAAACCTAATAAGTTTGTTTTCTAAATCCGAAATTCCCCCGCAAAAATCAATTATTTTATAATTCTCATCAAGATATATGGCATTGATTGTGAAGTCTCTTCTTTTATAATCAAGCGATAATTCCTTAACAAAAGATATTTTTCCAGGATGCCTATGATCAAGGTAGTCTCCTTCTTCACGAAGGGTTGTTACATCAATCATTTTGTTGTTTACTTTCAAATGAATTGAGCCATATTTAGCAAAACGATAGTTTGCCTCAGGAAGAAAGAACTTTTCTTCCTCTGGCGTTGCATCAGTCACAAAATCAAAATCATGACATTCTTTGCCTAATAACAAATCTCTGGATGTTCCTCCTATTATATAAAGAGAGAATCCATTTTCTTTGTAGATCTTTTTTAGAATGTCATATTCATTGATTTGCATGGCTATGATTGTAGCATAAAAGAAAATGCTCCCCTAGTGTTCCTAGAGAAGCAAATTCTATATTATTGAGCAGGTGTTATTCTTCTAAGAAGGTAACGTTAGCATCGGTATATTCGGCAAAATCCGCGCCATCATCAAAGTTATCGCTAGCGTAATCTTCAGTGAATAAGCACACTATATTTTGAATCGTAGCATCCTCAAATGCAGCTGCAGTAATGTTCGTAACGCTTGCTGGAACGGTAATTGTATCGATGCCATCTCCATCGTTAGCATCACCGCAAGAACCGGATAGAATATCATCTTCAATGCCAGTAATTTTGCTTCCTAAATCAAAGGTGCCAAGATTTGGACAGCTTTCAAAAGCATAGCGAGATACAACTATAGCCGCCTGAATAGTGACAGATTCTAGATCATCGTTGTAAGCAAATGAATCCTCTCCAATTGCAGTAACGGTTTCAGGAATTGTCAATGTGGTTAATCCAGTGTAGCTAAAGGAATTTTCGCCAACAGTCTCTACCTCGTTGAAATCAATAGTCTTTATTGTTCCGTTATGATAGAAGCATTTATCAGCTATCGCCTCAATTCCGTCATCGATCTTGACGTCTTCTTCCTCTCCATAATAACGAATAAGCGTTTTTCCATCGCTAGATTTAACGCCATCTTCGCTAATTAAAACATCATCTTTTGCATAAACCTGGCTCTTGTATAAATTTGGAGATGAGCATAGCGATAAGAGTTTTGTTTTTGCTTCAGCGTCATTAACGTAAATGAGCGTGTTATTCGCAGAATTAGTAAAGCCGCCTAAAAGGTTGCCAAATTGTTTTGGTGTGTCTACTCCTTCTGGGTGTTGAACTGTCACGTAATAGTATTTAAGCACGGATGGATCACTATTTTTGAGTGTAACATCTTTCAAAGAAGTGCATCCCATCGTGGTACTTTGCTCAAGAATTTGCAAAGTTGAAGGGAAGGTTAAATGCTCAATGTATTTTTTGTTCTTGAATACTTCTTTAGCAATTCTCGTAACGCCTTCTGGAACAACAACATCGGTTTCGTTCTCATCACCGTTATATCCTTTTAAAACTCCATCTTCGATTACAAATGGAGAGACTTTTTCAACATCGATTCTCGAAGCGACATCGGACCATTTTTCTTTAAGAGCGTTGGCGATTTCCTCGGTGTCACAAATAATCGATGGGCAGAAAGAGCCAAAGCCAAGTTCATGAGTTAAGGTTGGATAAACGCTAACTCCATCGACGAAATGAACCTTCCAAGTTGTTAATAAACCACAATCATAAAAGATTCTTTCGCCAATCGTTGCCGAATCATCAAACGTGATTTCAAGTTCCTTTATTTGACTTCCAGCAAAAGCTAGACCACCAATTGAAGAAAGGCTGCCTAAGAAAGTAACTTTTTCAAGATTCTCACAAGCAAGGAAATAATCAGGTAGTTTCTTAACGTAAGCAGGAACGGTTATCTCGGTTAATTCTTCACAAGAAGAAAACATAAATTCACCAAGTGAAAGCGTGCTTCCTCCATCAAGAGCTTCGGCAAAATTAACCTTAGCAACCTTTGAAGCAGAGAAACTGGTCTTTCCAATACTCACCAATGTAGATGGCAACGAAACTTCTTCCAAAGAGGAATAACGGAAACATTCCATGCCCATTTTTTCGATTTTGTTTAAATCAACTGATTTTATTTTGGCATATTTAAAGGCGCTGTCACCCAATTCCTTGACGGTATCTGGAACTTTATAAGAATCTCCACTCTTTCCTGCCGGATACGTCAAAAGAGTTGTTTTATCTTTATTGAAAAGAACTCCATCGAAATCAGAGAAATATTCATTATCGGAAGAAACAGTCACCTCTTTTAGAGAAATGTTCATGTTTAAATTTGAATATTCCTTCAAGGATTTTCCAAAATGAAGAGCCTCAATAGCACACGAATTAAATCCGTTATCGTATGTTTCTAGACTTGAAGGAAGATCGACATCAGTTAAACTCGTTAAGCCATAGAATGCATTCGATTCAATCGTTTTCAAGCCTTCGTTTAAAGTAAGTTTCTTTATGTTTAAACAACTTGAAAAGGCATTTTTGGATACAGTTTCACAATTTCCAAATTCCACTTCTTCAAGAGTTGAGGCGTTTGAAAAACAATTTGTATGAATTGTTTTTTGCTTTGTGATCTTTATTTTCTTAAAAGTCGCCGGCATTTGTGGATGGAATTGATAAGACAACCCGAACAATCGCCCAACATTAGTTTCGGAGTCTTCTAAGGTTTCGCCAAGGAAAGGCAAGGTTACCTCTTCAATTTCCGTATCTCCAACAATGGAAGATCCAATCTTTTCGATGCTATCAGGAACAATCAACTTCTTTAATGTTTTCTTTCCATAGAAAGCATCATCTTCAATGGCTTTGACTGGCAAGCCATGATATGTTTCAGGAACCGTATACTCTGTGGCAAATCCGTCTTTCAAAGAAGAAAACGAATATGATCCTCCGTCTGCCGATAAAGAGAATTGAGCACCGTATTTTACAAAAGTGCCAGTGAGAGTTAATCCTTCTTTCGCCTTTACCTTATCTGTTGGGCCATAAGTTTTCTCTCCATCGCTCCAAGATGTGGCATCAGCTCCAGAAACAAGATAAGAATATTTTGCTAGGTCAATCTCCCCCCCCCGGCTTAAGCGTGAGTGTAATATTGGATCTTGCTCCATCAAAATTAATGACGACAGTTACGTCAGATACGGATTCACTACTGGAACTTGAAGTGGATTCGCTTGTTGAAGATTCGCTGCTATTCGGCTTATTATCGCACGAAGAGACAACGATAGGTGTTAACGCCAAAAGGCTTAACATCAAAAGTTTCTTGTTTTTCATACTTTTCCTTTCCCTTTAAGTTTTCAAAAACAATAAAGAAAATATTACTGATTTCGAAATTTTCAAGATTTATTTTCTAAAAGCACAAATTATTTTTTAAGAGACTTAAAAAGCCTTTCAAATTTAGTTACATCTATTAAAAAAGACCATTCCGAAGAATGGCCGAATTCTCTTGCTAATAAGAAATTAGTTGAGTTTTTCTTTGAGGGTTTTGGAAACCTTGAAACCAACAGAGTTGCTGGCTGGGATTTCGATCTTGGCACCGCTGGATGGGTTTGTACCTTCACGGGCAGCACGTTCTTTCTTGGAGAAAATGCCAAATCCGGAGATCTTGACGGTTTCACCCTTGGCGATGGAATCAGAAATGACTTCGAAAACTGCATCGATGACGGCTTCTGCGTCTCTCTTTGCAACTTGGCTCTTTGTAGCAACTGCTTCGACTAATTCAGCTTTATTCATGGTAGATATTCCTCCTTTGCTAAATTTTCTGCTTAAAACTTAACACTCTTAAACAATTTTTACAACAAAAACTTTACATATCATCGAATGTTTATGGTTTTTTTGGCAAAAAATTACTTATTTTTGAAAGCGCTTTCTTTTTTTAAAAAACAAAAAAGCTAGATTTTATCGAATGTTTTTGATTTTGAATTTCGCAAAACACCGATAAAACCTAGAATTTTTAAAATTGTAAATTTTTTAAGAAAATTATTTTCTCATACGGTAAATAATTCTAATTGGCGTGCCCTCAAAATCGAAAGATTCTCTGATTCTGTTTTCTAAATAACGAGTGTAAGAGAAATGGGCAGTCTTAGGGTTGTTACAGAACATAACAAACGTTGGTGGGCAAACTGCAACCTCTTCTGAGAAGACAATTTTCAATCTTCCATGATTGAATTCTGGGGTTGGGTTCATATCCTGAGCATCACGAATGATGTCATTTAAGACTGGTGTAGGTATTCTTCTATGGAAGGCGTCGTAACAAGAATTGATAAGAGGTAATAAGTCTTTCACGCCAGATCCAGTAAGAGCTGAGGTATAAACAATAGGAGCATAGTCAAGGAACTTAAGTTGGGTTCTTAACTCTTTTGTGAATTCTTGCTTGTCTTTCTTTTGAGCTTCGTCCCACTTATTAACAACAACGATAACCGCTTTATTAGCGTCCATCGCAAAGCCAAGAACATGTTTGTCTTGTTCAAGTATTGGCCCTGATCCATCGATTACAAGCAAGACCACTTCCGATCTTTCAATCGCTTGAAGGGCTCTAATTGCCGCGTATTTATCAATGGCCTCGAATATTTTTCCTCTTTTAACTAGACCAGCAGTATCGATAACTACATAAGATTTATCTTGATAGGTGAACGGAGTATCGATGGAATCTCTAGTTGTGCCTGCAATATTAGAAACCAAGACTCTATCAGAATGTAAAATCCTATTTGTTAAGGATGATTTTCCAACGTTAGGTCTTCCAATTATTGAGAAGGTAATGGCGTTTTCGTATGTTTTGATTTCTTTTTCTGGCAATAATTTAATTACCTTATCAAGGAAATCGCTAACTCCAGTTCCGTGAACTCCTGAACAAAAAATAGGTTCGCCGAGTCCTAAACGATAGAACTCACCAGTATTGCCGATTTCAGAAACGTTATCAATCTTATTAACTAGCAAAATCTTTGGCTTATTTGTTTTATAAAGCATTTTGGCAATGTATCTATCATCACCTGATAAACCTTTTTTGCCATCTAAGACAAAAGCGATAACATCCGCTTCTTCGATAGCAACCTCTACTTGTGCGCGGATAGATTTTTGGAACGGGGCGTTTGCAACCTCAATTCCGCCAGTATCAATAATTGTGAATTCTTTAGTAAGCCAGGTGGCTTTGCCATAGATTCTATCCCTTGTTACTCCTGGAGTTGGTTCAACAATGGATTTTCTTTCTCCGAGTATACGATTAAAAATCGTGGATTTTCCACTCGATGGTGAACCGACTAACGCTAGTGTTCCTAATGCCATTATTTTCCCTCCAATCCTGTTTTTTCTTTAACGATATCCAAAATGGCTTTAACCACTTCTTCAATATTCATGTTTGACGTATCTAAATTGATTGAGTCTTCCGCGGCCATAAGAGGATCAAAATCCCTATGTGAATCAATATAGTCACGTTTTTTGACTTCTTCTAAAACTTCTTCGTATGTTGCCTTGATCCCTTTTTCTTGGTCTTCTTCATAACGACGTTGGGCTCTGATTTCTGGTGAGGCAATTTGGAAAATCTTAACTTCCGCATCAGGCAAGACATAGGAGCCAATATCTCTTCCATCCATGACAACTGATTGTCTCTTAGCAAGTTCTCTTTGCATCTCAATAAGAGCAAGTCTTACAGGTTTCATCGCGGCAATGTAGCTAACATTCCCGGAAACGGCTGTTTTTCTGATTTCTTTTGTTACATCTTCATCGTTACAAAGAACTCGTCCATCTTCCTTTAAATCTATATTTATACTCTTAAGAACTTCTTTTGCGTCTTCTTCATTTTGAGGATCTTTATTAGCTTTTAAAACCGCATATGTAACCGCACGGTACATTGCACCAGTATCGATATAGGTGAAATTCAAAGCCTTTGCCACTCTTTTAGCAACCGTTGATTTCCCCGCTGCCGCTGGTCCATCAATCGCAATAGATATATGTCTTTCCATAACTAGCTCCTCACCATGAATAAATAAATTAAAACAAAGATAATGATGGCGATGAATAAGATGACCCCTTTAAAGGAATACATCTGTATTTCCTTACGGCGATAGACCGTATATGGGGTTTCGGAAACCGCTTCATCCTTTGAAACTTCCACTTTTCGAGTTTTCTTATTCTCAAATTTATCATCAGGAGTCTTGAGGATCTTTTCACGATATTTTTTGTATTTTTCCACCCTTGTCTTCATACTTGCAATATTCTACCCAAAAAGAGCCTTTCTTTCATTAGGCAAATGCAATATTCATAAGGAAATAAAAAGATTAAGGAGAACAAACCGCTTATTAAAGAAAGCAACAAAAAATGCGATGTTTTGGTCTTTTGCAAAGTTAAAGGAAACTAACAAAAATATTGACCGATTTTTTGCTATTTTAAAGAGAAAAATGTTGTCTTAGAATATGCATACTTCTTAGAGGAGGATTAAACATGGTTAAAGTTACAGTTGATGCCGATGCATGCATCGGATGCGGTCTTTGCGTTTCTAGCTTACCAGACGTTTTTGCTTTCGATGATGAAGGCAAGTCTGTCGTTATTGCTGATGCCGATGAAAGCGCAGTTGATGACGTCATCGCTTCTTGCCCAGTCGCAGCAATCTCCCGCTAATTAAGACTAGCTAAAATCAAGGTCTCTCATAGAGAGGCCTTTTTCTTTGCCTTGAAAAGCAAAATAAAGGGACTAAAATATTGAACGTTTGCTAATAATTGACTAGGTAAATTTTATATGGACGCAACTAAGAAAAACAAATTTCAGGAAATGGACCTGACTTCAGGCAACCTTTTCTGGAAAATTCCTCTTTTTTCGTTGCCGATGGCTTTAACCACCGTTTTGCAACTTCTTTACACCACCATCGACTTATATACAGTTTCTAACTATGGTGGGGGAAACAACTCTATGTCCGCGGTCGGAAGCAATTCCGCTCTTATAAACTTAATCGTTGCTTTCTTCGTTTCAATGGCAGTTGGCGCTAATGTCGTACTTGGAAACGCTAAAGGCGCAAATAGAAAAGATGTTGCAGAAAAGGTCTTGCACACTTCTCTTGTTTTCTCGCTTATCATCGGTATTGGTGTTGGAATCGTCGGCTATTTCCTTGCCCCATATCTTCTTGAGCTTATGGGCACACCTATAGAAATCTTAGATAATGCCGTAGTCTATTTGAAAATATATTTCGCCGGCGCACCCTTCCTTCTCGTCTATAACTTTGGTTCTCAATGTCTTAGAGCCTTAGGCGACTCAAAGAGGCCTTTGTATATCCTCTTTATATCGGGCGCAATAAATATAGCTTTTGACTTAATCTTCGTTATTTGTGCAGATATGGATGTTGCAGGTGTTGCTTGGGCAACCGTTATGTCAGAAGCAGTCTCCGCCATCCTTACCGTCTTATGGCTTTGGGTTAACAAGCATGGCTATGTCCATATCAAATGGAAAGATATGAAAATAGACGGGAAATGCCTGGGAAACATCGTTAAAATCGGTCTTCCAGCCGGTGTTCAAGCCTTAGGTTTTAATATTCCAAACGTCCTGATTCAATCAAGCTTATATACGATTACAAACTACACGATCGATGGGGTTTTGATCTCGCAAACCGAAATTATCGCTGGCGCTTCAGCGTCTTCTCAAATCGAAGGATACGTCTATGCCTTTATTGATGCAGCCGCCATGACTTGCGTTTCCTTCGTTGGCCAAAACTATGGAGCAAGAAAGAAAGAAAACATCCGCAAAGTCTTCTGGTTCTCGATGATTTGGATGATGATTTATTGGGCAATATGCGCTCTTATTGTCTTGCTTCTTCCTTATCAAATATTAGGAATATTTGTAACTGAAGGTAAGGGCACGGTTAGGGCTAACGCTCTTGCGGCAGGTAAAGAAAGAATGTTCTTGATGATCTTCACCTATTGCCTAGACGGCATAATGGACGTTGATGGGCAATACCTAAGAGGAATGAAGAAATCCATGGCCCCTGCTTTGATCACCTTAATTGGCGTAACTGGTTCAAGAATTCTCTTCTTATATACTCTCTTCCAATTAGACTTCTTCCATACAATCTTCTGGCTATATTTCACCTATCCATTAAGTTGGGCAATCGTTGATATCATCTATATACCTGTAACGATTGTTCTTGAGAAAAAAGTATTCAAAGAATTTGAACCAAGTGTTGAAACAAGCAAATTGGCAAGATAAAAAATAAACGCAAGAGGAATTAACTTTGCGTTTTTATTATCTAAAGAATCCAAAGATAAGATATTGCCGGTAAGACGATATACATCAAGATCGAGCAAATAACGAAGAAATAGAACAACAGCCTCATTTTTACTCTTCGATAGGCAAGTAAGGAAGCGTTGCCTAATTTTGAAGCGTGTTTTGATGCCAACGATTCATACCCCATGAGGAGAACCATACATAAAGTAAAGACGTTAACAATAGATAATATCGAAACCATGTTGGCATTAGAAACAAGAGAGAACCCAAGCAATATCGCGGAAATAGCTGAAAAGAAACCTGTGCCAATCATGCCTAAGGAATCTTCGCGGTTATAGCTTTGATTGAAGAAGGCAAGGATCAGCCAAACTGCAACGGCAATGATATTAAGGAAAGAGTTTAAGAAAATTGCAAAACCGCTCTTATTCGCTCTAACGATAATTTCAAATTGGGTTTTTGTGATTTGTTTTTGATAGGTCAAAGACGAAGGATCTAAATCCATATCTTGATAATAGTTAAGTTTTGTCACAAAATTTTTGATCCCGTTTCCTTCTTTTATCAAACGATATCCTCCACCGATTTTGAAATACGTGGACATTCCGCTCATCTCGCTAGAAGGAACATAACGAATATAATCGGTAGTTCTTATTGGTTGGATATAAATATGGAACTGAGCGGAATCTAGAGGGAAACGTGGAGAGTCAAACGTCTTTCCGATTTGTGCTTGGAAATGAAGTTTTTGGGAGAAACGATATGATTTGCTCTCTTTATCATAATATGCCGTTCCCCTATCTTGGTATTCCAAAGAATCTGGGGTGATTTTTCCGTTTCCGATTCTGAATTCATCATTTTTATCCGTGTAAACATTAGATGATTTTTCTCCTGGATATGCCGCTCTTTCTGCCTCGTATAGAGTGGAAACGCTTATTGGATCTCCAGCCTCAGAAAGATGTTTCCCCTCTTCGAAATTGAATTGGAAAATATCTGGAATATTATCGGAATATTTCAAAAAAGACGTTCCATCTTTATCAAAGCAGTATTCATCTTGTAACAAATCTGCTGCGTTATAAAATCCATTCTTGTTGAAAATCTCACCCTTCTCTTTTAACCACCACATTGAATGGAAATCGGCTTGGTCAAAATCAAAACAAGTAACCATGGTGACGGTATATGAGCTATTAGAAACAGAGACGTCATCAATGCTTTCTAATTGGGCTCCAACATTGACATCGACATATTGCAAAGTGTCTCCTTTAATTGCTAAAGAGTTTGCAATCTTTTGTTGAGATTCCGATAATGAGTCCCCAGTTCTATATGTATTTAAGGTTGATACGTCATTTGCAATAACCGTAATAAACGAATACAAAAGAAAAGCTAAAAAAGGAACACATGACAATATGAAATTAATCCATAGTTTCTTTTTTGTCTTCTTATCAAGGATGCCATAATTCTTTTTGATGACATTCCCCATCTTCTTTTTACCGATCTCATTATGGTAGTCACCCTTTGATGCGGATAAAATCGTTTCATCAATTTGTAAAAGATGATCTTCTGGGATTTCTTTTCCATCATTTTTTAGCGTCTCTAAATCCAAATAGAAAAGCGAGCAAATCTTTTCTAATTCATTTTCGTTAAAAGAATCGTTTTCGATCTTTTTTGCAAGGTCTTCTTCGCTCAATTTCAAAATATCAGCGATAGAAATGCGTTCTTTTTCTAAAAGGAAAGAATTCAAATGCTCAATTTTTTTGCTGCAATCATTCATAGTTACTCCTTGAATGTTTTCCTTTGCCTAAGAATAGGGAAACATCTTGTTAATAATCATATACGTTTTAAAGAAAGTGTGATACTAAAGAAAAAGCAAGGGTAGCCCCTGCTTAATCTATTTTTGAAAATCATAATTTGTTATGAGCTTGTTTTAGATACGATGAGATCTTTTATCACCGTGGAGTATTTTTCCACGTT
Organism: Lachnospiraceae bacterium; assembly: GCA_963657245.1. Taxonomy (GTDB): domain Bacteria; phylum Bacillota_I; class Bacilli_A; order RFN20; family CAG-826; genus UBA4951. The sequence goes on along the minus strand of CAVKLJ010000006.1, from coordinate 3,524 downwards.
TTCGAGGCTCGTGCGTTTGGAGAAGACAATGCTCCCAAAAATTGTTTGATTCTTCCCAGAAAACATAATTCTGAATCTATCTCTTAAAGAAGTGTTTGTTTCTTCTTTTTCATAAAGAAAACTGCGATATTCAGGAAAGTAATACCTTTTGATGTCTTCAGCATCACACTTCAACATATATGTAGATTCATCAAATTCTCGCGATGTAAGTTCATCATCTTCATCTTCAAATAACGAAAAATTGATGGATGAATATGAGACTATCGTGTCAGAACTTTTAAATGTTACAAAAACATCTAGATCTTCTCCAATAAGAAAAATAGTAGCTCGGGCAGGTATAATATTTAGACATATATCGTCAAAGTTTGGCTGTTTATTTTTGTCTCCACAAAGGCCAGAAATATAATATGAATCTTCGAAGTCTTTAAAAACCGTGATTTCTTTCAAATCAAACACAGTTGCTATGCAATCTTCTTTTCTATATTGTTTTGTTCCCTTATCAAAAGCGGCTTTCATGGAAGCAAAATCCTTATATCTGTTTGATACGTTGCAAACTGGATAATTTTTTGAGCATGACAGTAAAAGGAAGGGCATCGTGAAAATAATGACTTTTTTACAATCCATGTTCATAAATCTTGTCTTGGACATATGTATTTCCCATAAATCGTTGAAAAATAATTGTTGGAACAAGTGTGTTTGCACTTCAAAATAAGATCATAGGCGCCAGACGGGTTAGAGAATATGTTCCCTTTAATATAGTTCCAACTTAATCTAGCCATGAATCTATCATATTTCCATCCACTCATTAAATAAGCGTAATTATCATCATAGGCAAAAGCCACCATAGAATGCTCTAACGTGTTTAAAATCGCTGGTCTTCCTGAGTTTATTGCATCTTTTATAACACTAACATGTTTATTATTTAACATATCTCCAAAATTTCCTTCGGATGTGTTGTTTGAGTATTCTAAACCTCTAGTAGTTCCGACATAATGATTTATTAAACTATTTTGTTGCAAGTTAGTTAAGCCTGTACTTGTAATGCTCGTTCCCAAATAGTCATCACAGTAGCTGATCAAGTAAGAATGAAATTTAGTTCCATCGCTAGCCGGAGATACTGTAAAAGTATCACACGTAATTTTATGTTCAGAAACTGGAGTGTCGTAAGCTTCATCTATAATATAATCGCTCCATATAGAATCGTAATAATTAAATAAAATCTGCATTGAGACAAGCGTGCATGTATTGTTGTCATTATATCCAATTCCATTATTTTTAAGGTTTTTGAAGTAATAAGAAAACCTACAGAATTTTGCGTCAGAAGGAATTGAATCATAGGATATTCCTTCTAGAGAAGAATAAATATTCCTATATCTACCTTCTTCAACATTAATCTCGAGATTATTTTCAAGATTGAAAAGTTTATTTCCTGCTACGCCGAGGTATCTGTAGTCCTCCCTTTTGTCGGTATAGACGAGGAAATCGTAGTCGCCAGCGTTCGAGTATGGGTTGTTGCCGCTGGTGAATGCCTCCAGGACCGTATCAGCCTCTTTGTCTAGAAGCACGGCTTTGTCGTAGCCGACGCGGAGCTCGTATCTTTGAACGCAGTCCTCGCTGTAGACGGCGAATGACCTTGTCTCGCTTTTTCGGCTCACGGCTGTCAAAGATAACGAGGAAACAGCTGCCATGAGAAGCGCTATATTGTTTATCATGATTCAATATTAATTCATCTTTTTAGCCTTGTAAATGTTTATTTTTTATTTATTTTTTCTTTATCTAAATAGACAGAATTTTCTTTCATGACTGTCTATTCGTAGCAAAAAGTAAGGAAACTCCTTGTTTTTGACTGAAACTTTTTGCTACGATGCCGCTTCGGAGACAATTAGATTCTTTATCGTCGCGGAGTATTTTTCCACGTTTTCGAGGCTCGTCCGCTTGGAGAAGACTATGTTACCGAAAATTGTCGCCTTTGTACCGCAGATAATCGTTTTGAACCTATCTTTTAAATAAGGCTCCGAATCTTCTCCGTAATAGGTGAAGTTTGAAAACTCTTCTGGATCATGCCAATCCTCCCCAAATCTTGCTTCTTCATCTGAGAGCATATGGTAATAGCTGATGTATTCTTCGTATTCAGCCGTGTCTTTTTCGAATGAGTCGAATAGTTTCGTCGGCAAATACGAGATCAATTCGTCTTTGAACTTGAATTCGACGAAAAGATCAGTGTCTTTGCTTGTGAGGAAAATATACGCTTTACAAGGGTATATGTTTGGACAAATATCATCAAATGGCACCTGTTTTTTCTCATCAGAACAAAGGCCCGAAATGTAATATGTGTCATTAAAGTCACTGAAACAATCCATGTCCATTGGGTTGAAGACGGTGGCAACGCAAGAGCTGTTTCTTTTATATTTTTGAATGCCTTTGTCGAAAGCCTCTTTCATGGACGTGAAGTCCTTGTATCTATTTATGACGCTAGTAGTTCTGCCATTTAGCTTATTGCACGAAAATAAAAAAGGCGGAATCAAAAGGAGCAACTTTATTATTTTTCTGCTATTCATATATGCCGTGCTCCGGGCAGACGTATGCGTTCACAATCTTAGAATAATAGTTATTCGAGCAAGAATGCGCTGAGGTGATCGTCAAGTCATATGCACCGCAATGATTTGTAAAAATGTTCCCATTGAAATTGTTCCAATCCATTTTACAAATAACTTCGTTGCGCCACCCGCTCATAAGATAAACATAAGTGTCATCATATCCGAAGGCAACCATCGAATGCTGCAAGGTATTCAAGATGGCAGGACGGCCGTTATTTATCGCATCCTTTACAACACCGAATTGTTTTCCACTCAAGACGTCGGAGGCGTTGCCTTCTGATGTGTTGTGAGTGTATTTTAGATTTCTTGATGTGCCAATATAAGTGTTGATTAAATTGAACTGTTCGACGTTTGATAGCCCTCTATTTTCAACGCTCAATTTCAATTCTGAATTGCAATAATTGATTAAATATGAATGGAACTCATCCCCCTTACTTGATGGTGATTTAGCGAAATTGCCGCACGTCATTGCATTTTCTGAAACCGGATTATCGTAGTTTTCCTCAATAACACCGTCATTAAACACAGAGTCATAATATCCAAAGAGAATTTGCATGGCAACTAAAGAACAAGTGTCTTTAGTATTATCGCCAAATCCATACTTGTCCAAATGCTTGAAATAATAACCATATTTACACATGGTGGCTTTTGAAGGAATCTGATCAGAGGATATTTCGATCAAAGCCGAATGGATATCCGCGTCATTAGTTTCGGGCGCAACAGAAACCTCAAGCCCTTTTTCCAGATTAACGATCTCGTCATTCAAAACACCGATGTATCTGCAATCCTCCCTTTTGTCGGTGTAGACGAGAAAATCGTAGTTGTCAGGGTTCGTGTATGGGTTGTTGCCGCTGGTGAATGTCTCCAGGACAGTATCAGCCTCTTTGTCTAGAAGCACGGCTTTGTCGTAGCCGACGCGGAGCTCGT
>CAVKLJ010000005.1:0-132785 GCA_963657245.1 Lachnospiraceae bacterium | reverse complement strand
TCAATTTTTGTTTTTACTAAAAGAGACAACTCCTCGCCAAAAATATAGTAATATTCTCTTTCTGCCGCTAAAGCTTCCTTCTCTAATTGATACTTATATAGAAGAAGGGATTCAAAACTTTTATTATTCATCTTTTGCCCTCACTAAAAAATAGTTATTCATTGTCTCTAGGAAACATACTGGTGTTCCATTAATTTCAGCCTTACGAAGAAAATCCTCAATTGACGCATAATCTTTCCCAAGAAAGGAAACTCTAATCTTTCCTTCATCAAAGAAAGAAGATATCTCATATGTCTTTCCTGCATATGTGAGGATATATTTAGATGGTTCTTTTAGCAAAACGAACAAATCAAAGAAATTAGGTTCATCTTTATCTATCATCCCTAGTTGATTCATGAGTTCTTCGATTCTTCTAAGAACGATGAAATTGCCCCAGAAAGAGTTATATTTGATTCGGTAGATGATAAAAAGTCTTCCACGTCTTAATTCTGTTTTTGCCTTATCAATATTTCCTTCTTTGATATCAATATCGGCCATTCGATGAGCAATTTCAGGCAAAGGAGTAAAAAAATCGTCTTCGTTTTTTATTCTTTTCCAAAGAGAGGTAATTCTTTTCGCGTATTCCTCGAAATTTGGCTCCATTCCCATTCCTTTACGGTACATATCAGCAATCTTCATTTCGCTCTCTAAATCGCCCATATTTGCCGCTTCTTGGAAATACTTCATGGCTTTTTGATAATCATGTTTCCCAACCCTGCCATAGAAATAAATAAAGCCAAGGCCGCTTGCAATCTCTTTGTAACCTTCGTTATACGCTTCAAGGTAATATTTCTCCGCTAAAGGATAATTCTCCTCCTCGTAATACATCCCGCCAAGATATGCCATGGCTCTTGGCTCCCTTTCGATCTCCGAAAGATAACGAAGAGCTTCTTTTTGCTGGAATATTTCATCCTTAGTTAAAAAGGTTTTGCTAGCCTTTTCTTCCAAAACACCAATTATTCGTCTCGCTTCATCTTTGTCCATAGAGAAATTATACTCGATAGGAATGCATTTAAAGAAAACAAATTGGATATAATATGCCTATGTTTGAAGAAGAGGTCATTGATTGTTTAGCAAAATATAACGGATTTAGCAAAGACTATAAGAATCTTTTCCCTAACAAAGAAGAAACAATCCGTCTTTTGATGAGGGTAACCTTGCCTAATGATTTAGATGATTCTTTCTTTGCCATGCAAGATGAATTCATCAAAAAGATGAACTCCCGTTTAGAATATTTAAATCCTAAAAATTTAGAATTCAACGAATCAATTGCTCTATATAAAGGTGATCCATTAACAATAAATGGAGATATCCTCTTAAATGCTCTTTTTTCTCCTTTCTATGATCCAAGCAAACTCATGGAAAGAAGTTTAAATGAAGACATCATCTTTCATGGAGGACTTGAAATAAGAAGAGACCTCTTGAAAGAAATTGCTAACCAAAACCACGAACTAGAAAAAGGAGAAATCCATATCAGTAAAGGATATAACCTCCCCTATAAAGAAATATTCCATGTATCCTTCCCGGAAACGTTATCTAGCGAAGAAGACATATCTCTCCTTTCAAAAACATATCTCTCATTTCTAAAAGAAGCCTTCCAAAGAAAAGGCAAATACATCATCATTCCTTTGCTAGATAAGAAGAAAAACGAAAACGTTTTCTTCCTAAAAAGCGCAAAATCCTATCTAAAAGCCACTTATTCTAAAAAGAAAATCATCTTTGTGACAAATAATGAGATGACGTTCTCCGAAATGAAATCGATATAAGGAAGAGGCCTAAAATCTATTGGCCTCTTTTTTATGCTAAAATTCTCTTCGCGATGATTTATCTAGATAATGCAGCAAATAGACCCGTAAAGAAAGAAGTCCTTGAAGAACTAGTCAAAATAGAGACCGAATACCAAGGAAACTCTAACTCCCTCCATGAGGCGGGCTCTCTTGCTCATAAGAAATATTTAGAGTTAGTGAAGGAAGCATTCTCCCTTCTAAATCTTGATGAAGATAGATACGATTTGATTTTTACCTCCTCTGCGACTGAATCAAATAATCTAGCAATAAAAGGAATATATGAAAGTTACCAAGGTTTTGGAAATACATTTCTTTCCTCTGAGTTTGAACATTCCTCAATTAACGCGACTCTTGCCTATTTAAAAGATAAAGGAGCAAATATCTCTCTAATCTCTACAAAAGAAGACGGTAAGTTATCTCTTGAAGACTTAAATAAGAAACTAAATAACGATTGTCTTCTTTTATGTTTAGCAATGGTTGAATCTGAAGTAGGCACCCTCCAAGAATATAAAAAAGTCCAAGAAGCCCTTAATGGCAGCCAGTGTCGTCTTTTGTTAGATGCGACCCAAGCCATAGGCAAATTCCCATTGGATTTAAATGGTATAGATATGATTTCCTTTGGTGGACATAAGTTTGGTGGAATATGCGGCACAGGTATTCTTTTAAAAAAGAAAGAAATCATTCTTACCCCTTTGCTTCATGGTGGGAAATCAGAAAGCCAATACCATTCGGGGAGCATGCCTCTAGGGTTATTCGCTTCCTTCGTTAAAGCGTTATCTCTAGCTATAAACGAGGAAAAAGAAAATTACGCCTACGTTAAAAAGTTATCCGACTACCTTCGTTCCTCAATGTTAGAAATTAAAGGCGTTGAGCTTAATTCCTTTGAAGAAAACCCCTATATCAATAACTTTTCCATCAAAGGAATGCCTGGTTGGAAGATAGTTAACTACCTTTCAGAAAAAGGAATATGCATCTCCCAAAAGAGTGCATGTAGCGTTCCTCAAACCCCCTCAAAAGTAATTAACGCCATCTATCACGATAAGCAAAGAGCCCTAAGTAGTTTTAGAATCTCATTATCCGAAAATAACACCAAAGAAGAAATCGACATCCTTCTAGATGCCATAAGGAGTTACCATGCCATCTAAAAAAGAAAGAATATTAACAAGAGAAGAAGCAATCGAAAGATCGCTTGATACAGAATTCAAATACACCATTTGGAGAAGATTTATCGCCGCACTTGGTAACTATAAGTTAGTTCAGCCAGGTGATAAGATCTGCGTTTGCATATCTGGAGGCAAAGATTCCATGCTCATGGGATTGCTTTTCAAACACCTAAAGAAATACTCTAGCGTTCCCTTTGACGTTGAGTTTCTTGTGATGAATCCTGGGTACAATGATCTCAACCTTCAAATAATTAAGAACAATCTTCAAATATTAGAAATACCAGCAAGGATCGTGGAAACGGATATTTTTGATATTGCCAATAGCACCTCAGAATCTCCATGTTATCTTTGCGCAAAAATGAGACGTGGAGCCCTTTACCGCATCGCTAAAGGCCTTGGTTGCAATAAGATTGCCCTTGGCCACCACTACGACGATGTAATTGAAACAACATTGATGAATATGCTTAACTCTGGCTCCTTCCAAACGATGTTACCTAAGTTACATTCCGACCATTACGAAGGAATGGAGATAATAAGACCTTTATATCTCATCAGAGAAGAAAGCGTCCTTTCTTGGAAGAAATTCAACAAGCTTACTTTCATCCAATGCGCTTGTAGATTCACCGAGAATTGTTCAGTGTGTGACAATGGCTCAGGTGGTTCACAAAGGCAAAAGACAAAGATGCTTATCAAGGAACTTATGCAATCTTATTCTCCAATGGTTGAGAAAAATATCTTCAAAGCGGCAGGAAACGTCGTTGAAGATAAAGTCCTTGGCTATAAGAAAGACGGGATATATCACGATTATCTAGAAACATACGAAGAAGACGGGGAAAAGATCAATGAAAGAATCAAATCTTATTCACTAGAAGAAAAAGCTGTCTCCAAAGCTGAGTCAGAACATCGTGAACTTAAAGAAGATGATACGTTCTTAGAGAAATTTAAGGATAGGATTCAAAAGAAATAAGAGTTTTTCCTCAAACATTTCATTATCAAAAGCAAAGTTTAACCTCGAGTTACGAAGGCCGTTGTCAATAAAACAATATTTTTAGTAGAAGATTTTATTTTCTTCCATTTTATGTCGTATCTTTCGGTTTCTTTGATGATATTGGCGTCTATAAAGAATTGATGTAAACATTGACAATTTCACACCATTAATCTCCATTTTTGTAGAATTCTACATTTTTTTCGATTTGATTACGTAATTAAACCATATGAAATTCGCTTAGCAAGAGAGGAATCAAACAAATGAGATTTTAATCAGCTACTTATTCGTCTTCTCAATCAATGCAATAAATTCATCTTTAGGCAATGGTCTTGAATATAGATATCCTTGGATTAGATCGCAGCCAATAGACTCAAGATAATCAGACTCTTCTTTATGCTCAACGCCTTCGCAAAGAGTGACATTATGCATATCTCTATTTAAAGATACGATAGATTTAAGGACGTTTTTCGAATATTCGTCAAATTTATTATCTCTGCCAAAAAGAAGCTTTCTATCCAACTTAAGAATGTCGTAATCAACATGGTTAATCATTGAGAAGTTAGAGAAGCCACTGCCAAAGTCATCGATACTTATTTGTCCCCCAAGCTCGTGGATACGGGCAATAAGATTATCAAGGTCGAAATCACTATTCAAAATGATTGATTCGGTAATTTCAAATTCGAGGTATTTCCAAGGAACGTTATATTTTTCAACAACCTTCTCATATTCTTTGAAGAAATCGAGATTTTCAAAATGCTTTCTTGAGAGGTTAACACTGACCTTAAGTGGTTCTTTTCCTGAATCAATGAAATCTTTGATGTCCTTTACGGCTTTTTCAAAGATATGAATATCTAATTTAGTAACAAAGCCATTACGTTCTAAAACATCGATGAATTTCTGAGTATTGATGAAACCTCTCCTATCATCTTTCCAACGGACAAGCGCTTCCGCTCCTTTGAAGGTTTTCGTGTGCAAATCGTACTTACCTTGATAATAGATTTCAAATCTATCCTCTTGTAAGGCCAATTCTTGTGATTGCTCAATATAAATCTCTAGCTCTTCATCTTGTAACATCTTCTCGCTAAAGAACTTCATTCCGTAGTTATTACCACTTCTTATGACCTCACTTGCGGCTTTCTTGGCTCTATCAACTGCTAGCCATACAGGAACTTTGTTTTCCGTTTTGAAATCAAACCTATAGACGCCAACGTCAAAAGATATTCTCGAATACTTGTTTAATGTTTCAGAGTCTAACGCTCCCTTAACAATCGAATCGATTCTTGTCTTAAGCTCTTCATCATCCTTCTCTTCAAGTAACATTACGAAACGGTCTGAATATTCTCTCGAAAGGACTTCATTGTCTTTAAGCCTGCTTTCAAAATAAGCCGTCATCTCAGCAAGGAACCTATTGGCGTTCTTATTCCCTAAAGCCGTATTGATAAACTTAAATCTACGAATATTCATGTAGACTAAATATCTTTGACCATCTTCTCTTGTAACTAAAATCTCCGCGTCAGAGATAAAACGTTGCTCATTGATAGAATTTGTTAATGGATCGATATATTTGCCTTTATACCCATCAAGTCTAATCTTATTGCAGTAAATTAAAGTAACGACAGAGAAACAAAGGAAGATGATGCATAAAGAATTCAAGGAAGCCAAAGAGAAATTGATGATTGTGCCAAATGTCGCAGAGATCGTCTCATATCTTGCAAGCATAATAATTGACCAATCGGCAATGGTTGAACTAGAGGAATAAACGAAATAGGATCCCCCCTCAAGCTGTATCAAATCGATATCGTAGGAATTACTTTCGACAATCTTGGTAAACGTATTCTTTTCATCAACAAGATTGTTATAGTCAAAATAGTTATTAAAATTGCTATATTTTGAGAAAACATTGATGCCAGAGGTTGAATTCTCACAGACCTTGTTCATGTTTGAATCAACAATCGCGCCATAATAATCACTCTTGAAGGTGCTAAAAACCATCGAAGAATATTCAGAGACCGAATACATTGAAGTGATTCCAACAATATCTAGATTATCATCTCCTGAGAAAGCTAAGCTTCTTGCATAAGGCTCGCCAATTAGGATTTGGTCTTCCTTCCCGAAAGCGGAGATTCTTTCTATCGCAGATTTATTGTCTCTGATAATATCCGAGGCAATATTAAAGGAAGAAACGTTATATTTGTCCCCACCTTCTAGATAAACATCACCATTTTCTAAGAGAATTCCAGGAGATTTGATCAAAGCGTTCTTGGAAAGGGAATTTAACATGTTCTTGATAAGAGTGTCGCTATCGCTAGCGCTAATCCCATCTAACATCTCTTTTGAAGAAGATAATTTAGTGAATACCTCTTGGGAATCATCATAAATCTTAAGCGAGGCAATATCCGACTCTTCTTTCATTAAATCAGTCGCTGTGGCTTTTGTTTGCTTGCTAACTTCGCCATTAAAGAAAACATCAAGCAAAACCATAAGAGAGGTAAAGATAACGACAACCAAAGCAATATACACCGCGTGACGTGTTCTCTTTTTAGCCACCTCTTCACGGAAAATAAGCGAGGATTGTCCTTTGGCTATCTTGCTAGATTTCTTCCTTTCGACATCGCCATAAATGATGTCTCCATCGAATTTAACGGCTATATTTTTACCGAGTTTCTTAGATTTGTATAAGACTCTATCTGCTTCTTCGATAAGTTCGCTAATCGATGTTCGTTTGCCAACCTTTTCTGATACGCCAATTGAGCAAGTGACTGCACCTTTAGAAGACATTTTCTCATTTTGGGAGAATCTTACCTTTAAGGTTCTACTTAGCAAATCATCAAGCACTTCGATAGAAACATTCTTTGCAAAAACGATGAATTCATCTCCACCGTATCTACCAAAGATATATTTTTCGTATATCTCATTTAGTTTTCCAGCGATTGTTTTCAAGCAAATATCACCAATCAAGTGACCATGGGTATCGTTGATTGCTTTGAAATTATCCAAGTCGATGATAAACAAATAAGAGTTCTCATTATTTCCTGATTCTAGCTCTTTGTTAATCGCCTCAAAAAGATAACTTCTAGAGTGAACCTTTGTTAGATAGTCAAAGTCTAGTGCGCTCTTCTCTTCGACATCGTTATTGATGAATTCGATTTCAAAAGACTCTTCTGTCTCGTTGGTGATTTTGAAAATGCATCTTCCGCCATTCTCAGTATCAAAGGAAAATTCTTCGTTTACGATGCCTCTTTTAACAAAACGAATGAGGTTTTCCTTACTATATTCGGCTTTATTGATTTTTAAAGACTCTTTATCTAGGTAGGTGGCGTAGAATTCATCAAAGGAAAAAACCTTCTCCTTCTTTTCAAGAAAGAGGGTGACGTAAAACGTGTTTTTATTCACTATGAATGTCAATATGCTACCACTCATCAAAAACTCTCCAACGACGCTAAACTACTTAATAGTTGTTCATAAGAATCATATCCTAGAATGAGGCTATAGTCACTAATTTCACTTAAATAGTTATTAATATAATCCTCATATCCTTCGATTTTCTCTAACCTTTCAAAGGAATAGAACCCTTTGATGCATTTTTTGAAATAGTAGAAATTCTCTTTTGTAATGCTTGGAAATCTATTGAGAATATCGTTAATTAAATACGAAACGATTATCGTGCTATATTTTTCGATTGTTGATTTATCTAGCAAGTCTGAAGCAACGTTTTCCTCATTCACGCTGAATTTGGCATAAGAATAATAAAGAACTTCAATCTTCTCTTTCGTAAGGTTTTCTTTCTTCAATTCAAAAGAATCCACCATCTTCGTAAACGAAGACGCGTACTCTTTAGCAAACGTATCAGCTTTCTTTTTTGCTTCAAGGAAATAAGAATAATCATTTACTTTCTTTCCTTCTTCTCCTGCAACATCTAGACAATCTGAGATATCACTTCCAAATTCAAAGGCTTCGACAAAGTTATCCTCACTTAAGGAATCATCATATTCATGGAATTCGTTGATTGCTAGATTGAGATAAATCAAATTGGCTTTATCTTGAACTTCGTAATAAACGGATAAGAATCTATTTTGAAGGAAAAGAACCTTGTTTTCGTAGAAATCTAAATATTTATCGTAGTCAAAGGTTGTTAAATCAAAGTTTTCTATTTCTTCTTTGACGATATTTTCTTGCTCGGCAAATTTCTTCTCAAACTTATCAAAGAATATTTCAAATTCATCATATCTATAGATTTTGCCTTTACGGTAATCGTTGTCAAAATACGAGCAAATAAGAGTATAGATTCCTGAATAGTTATTTTCTTGGCAAGGCTCTATTAATTCATATAGTTCATTTAGTTTGCTTGTACTCGCGTGGTCTAGGTCTACTTTCAAAGCCTCATCGATTACAGAATCGATATGAAGCAAGAGGTATTTTTGATAAACGGCAGTAGGCAAAGCGCTATTTTGTAATTGAAGCGCTTCCGCTCTTTGCTTGATAAGTGCAAAAGAATTTCTATCAAAAGTGTTTCTATCCGCTTTGAAATTAAGAATGTCTTTATATAGTTCATTTAAAGAATCTTCGTTATTCAAATATTTGAACTTTTCGTTCATCTTCTCAAGAAGAGGCTTTACCTCTTCTTTAATGGTGTTTGGCAAAGCTTTATAAGCATTATTCAATCTAGCAACGCAAGCCCCGTTATTTGTGAGAGAATAATTTTCATCTAAGAAAGTTTGGGCATAGACTGATAGATATATGTTCTTATAAAAGTTTTCGTAATAGCTATATTCTTTTTCGTCTTCTACCCCGTTATCAAACATATATGCGGTCATCGAGATTGCTTTCTTGGTTTTATCTTGCAAAACGTCGATTGTATTTAGTAAATCCCCATTACCAGAAGTGAAATTAGCAAAAGCGATTTCAACGCACTCCTCAACCGCACCTTTTGCCTTTGAGGACATCTCGCCTTTTATATACGTTTTGGAGACAAGAACGTTACCTTCGCTAAACTGCGAAAGAAAAGACGTTTTACTCTCTTCGTCTGGCGTGATAACAATATAACTATCGTTTGAATAGATCGTCGAACAAGTTAAAGAATCTTTCTTGAAGGTGATTCCCTCGACTTTATCTAGCTCTAAGTATTTCAAGGATTCCATTGAAGAAAGAAGAATGCCTTTTTTCTCCACTTCTTCTAGGGAAGAATCCTTGCTTATCTTAAAAGAAGAAATCTCCGTGCATTTATAGAAAGCGCTGTTGGAGATTGTCTTAACTTTGTCATCGAGAACAAAATGCGTGCATTCATATGCTCCTGGGCAAGAAAAAAGCGTGGAATAATCCTTCGAAAAGAGAATTCCATCATCGCTTAGATACCTATCGTTTCCTTCGCTAACCGTAATGTTTTTACCTGCATATCCTTTAAAGGCATCTAAAGAGAAACTATTTAGTGATTTTGGTAAGTTAAGATCGAAGGTGCAGTTAGAGAACGCCTCCTTGCCAATATAAGAAATTCCTTCACCGAGTTTTAATTCCGTCAAGGTGCAAAAATCACCAAAAAGAGTAAAGGCGGAATCGCTAATCGAAACCACACTTTCAGGAACTATAAAAGATTGCTCGTTGTCTTTATAGCAATAACGAATAAGTTTCTCCATGTTCTTTGAGTATAGATTTCCATCTAATGATGTGTAGTTCTTATTATTTTCATCAACGATGATCTCAGAAAGAGAACTCATGTATTTAAACGCGCCCGAGCCAATAATTGAGATACTTGCAGGGATATAGATACTAGATAGGTCGTTGCAATTAGAGAACGCCTCATCTCTAATTTCATCTAAGCCGTTAGGAAGAGATACTTTATTAAGGGCTTCATCGCCAGAGAAGGCTCCTTCGCCAATGATCTTTATTTTTGATCCTTCCTCAAAACTAATTCCCGTAAGTTTGGTATCGTAGCTAAAAGCTTCGCTACCAATTTTACTTAGGCTCTTATTAAAAACAATATCGCCAGTTAGTGAGGTAGCGGAAAATGCTTCAGTGCCAATGCTCAGTAAAGAGGAAGGAAATTCAACGCTCGTTAAACTAGAAAGGTTACGGAAAGCCCTATCGCCAATCTTTTCGACATAGGAATTCTCGCCAAAGACTATCTTCTCCGTCACCATCCATGCAGCATAGTCGTTCTCATAATATCCTCCGTCTGAATCATATGTCTTTTGAATAAGGAAATCCGAACCAATTTCAGTTATTGGGTAGCCTTTAATCGTCGAAGGAATATATAAAGTCGTATCAAAAAGAATCGAAAAATCAATCTCTTCGAAATTAAGTGATAACAATGTTGCAGTATTCGTGGTCGAATCAATCACATAGCTAAAAACATCATCATAATATGCGTCATATCCAGCATATAAGGTCAGATCAGATTCTGATTTTATTTCTTTTTCTAATGCAAAAGCGGCTCGATTTTCACAATTTCTATCGTAATACCAGCCTGAAAATGATCTTGGGCTTTCTTCATCTTCATGGGTTGGAACATACTCGCTTATGCTTGCGCGATTGTTATAAAGAGGTAACTTAACCGAGCTTTGATCTTGATAAGTTCCCGAATTGAAATCAAGGGTGAGATAGAATTGTTTGACCTCATATTCAAAGGAGAAGGTTTTCTCCATGAAGGTAACCTTTATTTGGTGTTTACCAACATTTTCCGTATCTCCACCTTCTATTTTCAAACGGGAATCAAGGCCATTTACGTTAAGAGTTGTGCCATTTAGTTTAATAACGAAAGTAATATTTTCAAAATCGATGATGCTGCCAACGCCATAGACTTCTTTGAAAGGATTTTGAATATAAATGGCATCAACGGATGAAGAATTATTTGAATCTGAGCTTGTTACATCATTACACGAAGCTAAAGATAAGCTAGCAGGAAGGAAGACGCTAAAAGATAAGATCCATAATAATCTCTTATTTGTTTTCATGCTCTGCTATTCTCCAAATAAGATTTATACGCTTCAAGACAAGAAAATGTTGAGGTAATCTCTTCAAAATCAAATTCTCCACCTCTAACAAATACTGTAGGAATGGCCACGAAATATGACCTATCATCATTTATTTCGTTATTATTCGTAAGAGTGTATTTTTTATTTCCGTCTTCTTCGGTGACCAAAGCCCCACTAACAAAGAAAGATTGGCTATCTAAGGAAATTGATTCTTTGAAAGTCAAAGTCACGTTTTCTTGGTATTGGTAATATTGTTCGTAGGATGTTTCTCTCCTTCGATCGCTAATTGAGGTTAAGCCATCGCTACTGAGACAAAAATCAAGCATGTCTTTAAGAGTGTTTCCTTTAACCTTGACTTCCGTGCAAAAAATGGAGTTATCAAAAATAAGTTCCAATTCATGCTCATAAATGAATGAATCATATATCGGTTCCATCAAGAAGCTCTCATCAACAAAGAAGACATCAAGTTTCATCTCAGATCTTATTCCCGCAGAGATTATTCGAAGGTTATTCATATATGTTTCGATATTCTCTTCTCCGCCATCGCTTAAGGAAGGAACGTCATAATAACGGGTATTTTGAGAAATTCTTGCTTCATTGTTATAGTCGATATCGTCAATAACGGTTTTCGCATCAATTTCATCCGAGGCGTATTCTTCAAAGGAGGAAACGCTAGGAGAGAATGTTGGATACAATTTGTCGATAAGGAAAACTCTTCCTTGAGAGATTGCCTCAATTAGCATCTGATTATGATCGTCTTCATCGGCAATCAAATTGTTATTAACGTAAGAGAAATGATGAGGCCTTTTGACTCCGCTTTCATCAAAAACCAAGCACTCTTGTCCTTCTACGCTCGAAAATAAATCAACAAATCCATCAATTATCTTTGTTTTGTTTCCAACATACTTTTTCTTCGGAACGCCTAAATAGGAATCAGAGATTGAACAAACCCAGTTATTTGAGGATTTTCTTCCAATCAAAGGCATGAATGTGTATTCAAAAGTAGACCCATAGTCCTTGTAATAATCTTCAAATTCAAAGCCAGGCATAATGGAAAGAATGGCAGCTTTGCCAGTAAAGAATTGTTCAATGCCATTCAATCTTCCGATTTTGCTATTGAAGAATGATGAAGCAGTTAAGTTATATAGATTTGCCAAAGAATCAGAAAACGTGGAAACGTATTTAGAATCAGCTAATTTCGTCTTTCCTGAGCTAAGTTCATCAAATGCCGTTTGTCCGTTTACTGTAGAAAAGAAAGATGGGATGCACGTTTGCATAAACGCATCCAAGAAATAATTCGTTTCAGTAAAGGTAGAAACAAACGGAATGACGTAGTTCTTAATCTCATTAGAGAAATCGATCAATCCATCAATTGTGTTTGGTAACACTAAATTATATTTGTTTACCAAATCTAGATTAACGGCATATGCGTAAAGTCCACCAGGCGAAGGAAGGCCATACACTTTTCCATCATCTGAATTCTTTAAGAAGTTTGTGACGTATTTTGAATAATTGTTAAGCGCCTCGCTTTGGGTGAAATCCACCAAAGAATCGGAAAGCCTATTGACCGTGCTTAAATCATCAAGCAAGATAACATCCGCGTCGATTTTCTCGTGGTTCGATTTATATTTCAAAGAATTACAGTCATAGACATCAATGTTGACCTTAACTTTTGGGTATTTTGATGCGTATTGCTTAAAGAAAAAAGCGGAATTCTCCAAATTCGTCTCACAAACGGCAATGGTAATTGAATTATCTTCCTCTTGTTGACTACTATGCTCATCACATGAGGAAAGCAAAGAAAGAGAGAGAAGGATTGGCACAAAGATTTTTCTAAGTTTAACCATAGCCTTGCCTCCCTAAATACTTAAAAACAACGATTATTCTATCATTTTCGCGCTAATATCAAAAGATATTAATTTTATCGGTTGACTTAGAAAAAAGAGCCTAATAAATAAGCTCTTTAACTAAGAATTCTTGACCGCCAATCATCTCTTTTTCCCTTGAACCGCATGAAGGGCACTTCCCTTTTTGGGCCATGACGTTATAAAGAGAATGGCATTTGAGGCATATTGCTTCAGCCTTAGTTTGGATGATCTTTAATTTGCAATTAGAAAATAGAGGCTTTTCGGCGGTGATAATTGGAAAATAATCAATGAAGAACTTATTGATGTAGCCACTTGCCTCACCAATTTGGAAAGTTACGACTTTGATGTTTTCGATGCCTTTATCCTTAGCAACCTTTTCGATTTCCTCGATCGCTTTGCTTAAAACACCTATCTCGTGCATTATTCGTTAAGATCCTTTTTGCCTTTGAATGGTCGGGCTATGCTTCTTCCAACACGCGCCACTTCTTCTTTAAGAACGGCTCCGACAAGATGTTCGTAGTCTGGTCCCCATTTTGGCTTATCCATGGCAAACATATGGATGGCATCAAATTTGCAACGCGTCGTGCAAAGTCCGCATCCAATGCAGATCCCCGTATCCACGATTGCTCTTCCGCAAGAAAGACAACGCGATGTCTCTTTCTTGACCTCTTCTTCGGTAAATGGAAGGCGAGGATCGTATTTTGTATTCATCTTCTTCTTATCAAGATTCACATATTGTCTTGGAGTATGGTCATAATCATTGATTGGAGCAAGATTGTCTTTATCAATCGAAACGAAGTTATTACGTTTTACACGCCCTAAGGTTAAGGAATGGCCTTCGTGTACATAGCGGTGCAAAGAATCGGCTGCTTCTTTACCAGCGGCAATCGCATCGATTGCAAAACGTGGCCCGGAATAGACGTCTCCACCGGCAAAGATATCTTTTTCACCAGTTTGATATGTCCAAGAATCGGCAAGAATGAAGTTTCCTCTTCTTGTTTCAACCTTGCTATCTTTAAGAAGATCGCCTAAAACAACACTTTGTCCAATTGCAGTTAAGACATATGTCGCATCTTCTTCAATAGTTTCGTTCTCATCATATGTTGGAGCAAATTTCCCATCTTTATCTTTAACGGAAACGCATTTCTTAAAGACGATGCCTTTGACCTTGCCCTTTTCTCCAAGGATTTCTTTTGGTCCCCAGGAGTTATTGATGATGATTCCTTCAGAAAGAGCATCTTCAATCTCATCGACACTTGCTGGCATTTCCTCTCTCTTTTCAAGGCAATACATGCTTACTTCTGCACCCGCACGTTTTGCGGCTCTTGCAACGTCCATTGCCACGTTTCCTCCGCCAACAACGACGACTTTGCCCTTAAGCTTGTAACCTTCTTCGTTATATTTATGTAAGAAAGATACGCCAGAGATAACGTTTTCTAAATCTTCTCCTGGAACGTTAAGGTTTCTTCCACCTTGGCAACCAATTGCTAAATAGAAAGCCTTATATCCTTCCTTACGTAAATCTTCTAAGGAAATATCTTTTCCAACTTCTACTCCGCACTTAATCTTGACGCCAAGTTCTTCTATTACCTTGATTTCCGCATCGACTAAGTCTTTTTCGAGCCTAAAGGAAGGCATGCCATATCTCATCATGCCGCCAGGAAGCTTATTCTTATCAAAGACAGTGACTTCATGTCCTAGAATTGCTAAATAATATGCGGCAGAAAGTCCAGCTGGACCAGCGCCGATGATCGCGATCTTATGTCCACTCTTGTAATATTTCTCTGGGATATAACGGGTTTCTTTATTAATATCACGTAAGGCAAGGAAACGTTTAACCTCATCGATGGATACTGGTTTATCAATCTTTCCTCTTGTGCATTCAAGTTCGCAATATTTATGGCAAACCGAGCCACATACAGCCGGGAATGGGTTTTCTTTCTTAATTAAGGCAAGCGCTTCATCATATCTTCCTTCGTGAGCAAGCTTAAGATACCCTTGAACGGCAATATGCGCTGGGCAAGCAACCTTACAAGGAGATGTTCCGGTTTCACGATAGACATTCTCTCTATCCGTAAGGAAAGAGTTGCCATTCCATTTATCGCCTTTCTCCCCAAAGAAGAAAAGATGATCTCCTGGAACTGCTTTTGGTTTGATTGTTATATGTTCTTTTGTGCAAAGTTTTTCCCCTAAGCGTACAGCGTTTTGTGGGCAAACTTCAACACATCCTCCGCAAGCAACGCAATTAGTTGGATCAACTTTTGCTCTATAGTTTGAAGAAGAAAGATTTGGAGAAGAGGTATACCAGCTTGTCTTTAAAGCCATGCAAGTATCCCATGGACAGTTACAGATGAAGCAAGAATAGTCTTTTCCATCAACGTTAGATAATTGATGAACGTATCCTTTATCTTCTGCTTCACGAAGGATCTTTTCCGCTTCTTCGCGGCTGATTTGGCGATGTTTTCCTGCACGAACTAAGCTTGAGGCAAGTTTTCCTAAAGAAATACACCACTCGCCTTCAAGATCTGCCGTACCTTCTCCAACCATTCTTCTAAGTCTTCTACATTCGCAATATCCAACGGCAATGCAACCTTCTTTTTCAGCCCAATCAAGCCAATGAGAGACCTCATCTGTAGAAACTTTCTTGCTATTGTTGGCAATTGATCTTTCAACAGGAATGGTTCTCATAAGAGCGTTTCCGTGTGGAACGAAACATGCAATCATCTTTTGAAGGTCGAGGATGTAATTAAGGAAGGCTGGGGCAATCTCTGGGGAATGTTCAAGAATTTCAGCGGTATAAGCGGTATTTTCCATCCCACCTGGCGCAAAAACAGGCATTTTAACCTTGTCGATGTTGCTCCCCTTTTCCGTACAATATTCAAGGATACCGATATTAACTAAATCATTAACGAACTTTGCTGTGGCAACAACATCTTTTCCATATATCTTGCTTAATTCATCAATCGTATATTCTTTTCTAAGCTTAACTTTGAGCAAGAAATCAATTTGTTCATCGCTTAATAGACGATCAAAGAAAATATATTCCCAGGAATAGTCGTTTCCTAAAGGATTAAGCATGTTGATATGGCGAACTAATTTGGAGAGGTTTTTTCTTTCTTTTGGGTTTTCCTTTTTATACTCCCAATACTTCTCCATGCATTTCTTTTCGCCTTCAGTCCATTGATGGTTTTTGCTAGCCATAAAGATCTCCTTTTCTTTCGATGATTACGAAGTAATTCTATCTATAAGAATAAATAATTGCAGTAAAAAAATATCGAGAGAAAGTTAGGATAAATAAACATCATTGAAACATGCGTTAAGAGAAAATATGCGTACTAAAAACACTTTTTAGGCATTAGTTATTCTTAACAAAATGTTATAGTTTTTACAAATTTAGTAAATCTTCCCCTCTTTTGGTAATAAATTCTGCAAAATAAATTGGGAAATAATAAACATTACCACGCTTTTCATAATTGCCATTATGCAAAATTATGGATTTATCTATCTGGTAAATTTTGGAAAGATTATCTAAGGCTTGATGACGATGATAGTCTTTGCCACTTTTAACTTCTAGAGGAATTACCTCGCCGTTTTTCTCAACAAGGAAATCAACCTCGCCATATTTCTTGGAATTGTAATAGAAAATATTTTGGAAGCCATGAGTTTTTAAAAGGACTGCAACAATGTTTTCATAGATTCCGCCATAGTTGACGTTTTTCTCTTGGAGAAGAACCTTTTCTTTCAATGATGGATCCATTAGATATGAGGTTAATAAACCAGTATCTTCATGGAATAATTTGCAAAGGTTCCTTTCTAAAGAACTTCTAAGAGGAGAAATTGGCTCAGTAACATTCCAAACAGGTATAGCAAGGTTGGCGTTTTCTAGCCAAAGGAATGTTCCACGTACTTCATCTGGCTTGTTTTTCTTCTTCAAAAGTCCGACTTGGAATCTTTTATTCTTGCTTTGAATCTGCTCTGGAATTTGCTCATACATCGTTTTGATGGCTAGTTTCTTATTCATATCGGCGTATTTTGTTACGTCTTTAACGTTAAAAGCCTCGACGTCCTTTTGGGCTTGCTCAACTAAATTCCAATCCTTGCTTTCAGCAAAAGCCTTAACGCTTGCTGGCATGCCTCCAACTAGTATGTAGGCATTGAAAAGATCCATCAACTGTTTATGGACATATTCATCTACAGTTTCTTTTTTCATAAAGGATTCATAGGCGAATTTTAGGAAATTGGAATTTACGTTATTTGCCCAACAAAATTCTTCGAAATCCATTGGAAACATCGTAAATTGACTCATATAACCGCTAGGCCAAGAAGATATTCCGCCTAAAGTAACTCCAAGCAAGGATCCAGATAAAGCAAATCTATACCTGCCATCCTCTACTAAGCCCTTCATCAATGAGACCAAATCAAAAGAAGAATTCTCAAGTTTATGTTCGAGTTTATATATTTCAATTTGCTGGATCTCATCAATGAAAATCAATGTCTTGCCTGGTATTAATGGCTTATCGGAAATCAAAGAGAGATTCATTAAGAATTTATCGACGTTCATGTCTTTGATTAGCATCTGTATTTTCTCTGGTTCCAAGACTAAATTTATCTCGATATAGTTTTCGAATTTTTCCTTGCAGAATTTTCTGATGATATAAGTCTTGCCAGTTTGCCTCGCCCCATCGATGAATAAAGCGTTTTTACCTTGATACCAAATATCGAGACTTTCTTCTATTTTTCTCTTCATAGATAACCTCCAAGGACATTTTCCAACATACTTTTCAGCAAAACAGGACATTTTCCAACATTTTAGGCAAAGAAAAACACCCTTTTGGTATTACCATTGGGGTGTTTTCCCTAAGGAAGGATTAGGATTTATTAGAAGTTAACGGTCGCTGTTGTTCCCGAAAGTGTCCAAGTTCCAGTTTTATCTACTTCAGAAAGAGGTCCTGCTGCGCCATTGAAGAAATGAGCAGTATTATCAGTCTTTAATTCTAAGTAGCTATTGATCGTGAATGGAGCTCCGGAATCTCCACTAGCAAACGTCCAGGAATAGGTGCATCCATCTCTTGGGGTGGCATCTTTTGTGCCAATGTAGTTAAGAAGAGCGGCATCGCCTAATTTCAAGGTGAAAGTTTGAGCGGTCGTATCAATATCGAAGGTTGAAGGAACAGTGATACTCATTCCTCCTCCACCACCTCCACCAGGTCCTCCACCACCTTGGCTCTTTTTACCTGTACCAGCTTTGGTTGCTTTGATTTCAACTTTAGAAGAAACGACACTATTAGCATAGATAACGCCATCAGCGGTAATAGAAGCTTCAACATAATACGTATTGCCAGTAATTAATGTTCCAGCATCGCCAGAATCCTTAACTTCTAAGCCAAGAGTATTGTTAATTGTCGTTTGGCCAAACATGCTTGTGGATTGGCTATACTCTAAGCTCTTAGAGGTAATAGGTGTTGTCGAAGTTGCAGAATCATAGACATTGATTGTTAATTTGGTGTTGTTATAGAACTTTGCATAGTTAGATAAAGTAACTAAGATTCCACCGTTTTCTGGGACTTCTGCTGAAATTTCAGGGGTTGCATATACGCCTTTCATCATTGAAAGAGCAGAAGTTGCAAGCGCGCCATCTTTGATGTGGCTGTCGTTTCCTAAGGCTTGAACGGTGAATAAGAAATATCCAGGTTCAAATTCTGCGGCTACTGTATCTGATAATTTATAAGAAACAGCTTCTGCACCAGAGGAAGGAACTTTGAAGTTCGTTAAGAGATTGGCTTCGTTAAACTTTCCGTCTTTATCAGATTTATAGGCAAAGACGTTATAGTTTGTCGCATGTAAGTCTCCTTTGAATGAAATTGTTAATGTATCCCAATCCATGGAGATGTCTTTTGGGGTTGCAAGGGTTAAATCATCTGATCTAACGGTATAGTCAATGGCATCAGATCCATTCGAGGAATTATAGCTAACGCCATCTCCAACCGCGACAACTTGAACCTTATAAGATCCGCCATCGAGTGGAGTCGGAAGTTCGATTTGTGTGCCTTCGCCCGATGTGACTTTAGCCTTAGTATCGCCACTTTTGTAGACATATACTTGATAGCCAGAGGCATTTTCGACGGCATCGAATGTAACATAATCATCTTCGCTTGACCACTCATCATCACCCGTATGGATAACGACATTCGTCGGAGCATCAAGCAATTTTCTTGCTACCTTTTCCGTAGTCTTCTCGCCACACGAGGCAAGAAGAGCTGAAGCGGAGAAGAGAGCTAAATATCTAATTAATTTCTTAGATTTCATTTTGTTTTTTCTCCTTTAGAAAATTAACGTAAGTAAGAGCAAAGCCGAAAGGACAATATGACCAATCTTTATCTCTTTGAAGCGGAAACGGATAAGTTTGAGCACTAAGTCGGAAATGGTTCCAATTCCCAGGGCTAAAACGAAATTCATCGTGAATCCAGCGATGATAATTGCAAATATCGCTGGTAAGAATTCTCCAATATCGTCCCAATTGACGTCTTTGATTTTGCTAAAGGCGAATAAGCCGCAGATCAAGAGAACGCCATAGACAACCATGCCGTTGATGAAGATTCCAGCAAAGGCAAATGTGAAAGCGGAAACGATCATGATGATGCCAGAGACAATTGAGGTTAAGCCAGTTCTGCCACCTTCCTTACTAGAAGCAAGTGATTCAACTCTTGCGGTAAGAGGAGGAACTCCAAAGAAGGAACCAACTAAAGAAGCAAGAGCGCCAAGGCTATAGACATTGACATAGTTCTCAATAGGTCCAAATAAATCAGATTGTCTGTTTACAACATATTCACCGTTTTCGTCTTTTTCATCAGATAGAGCTGAATGTGCTTCTAAAACTGAACCAGTCTCAGAAACGCCAATCATCAAGAAGGACATAAAGGTTGAGAAGAAGAGTGAGAATACTGCTAAGGAGGTGTTACTTCCTTCGGCTAAAGCGGCTTTATAAGCGCTAAAGTCAAATCCTGAAGAGAAGATGGCACCTAGATAGGAAGAAGAAATTGTTCTCCAACTCATCGAACTTGATTGGGTGTAGTAATAAGATCCACCATAAGAAGGAGTCAAGAAGGAGAATAAGTAATAGTCACGGAAGTTCCCTCTTATTGCCCAACAGATCAAATAGATAAGTAAGCCAATTCCAAATGATTCAATCAATGGATGTTTAAAGGCGAATCCTTTGATTTTGATATTGGAAAGAAGGACATATACCATCAATGTGACGAAGCCAATGATGACTGACATATAGCTATAGAAATAGGTTTTATCAGAGAAATCAAAGTTAAGAGTCACATAAGTTAGGGAATCTCTAGGAATGGAGTCACCTGCACTCATCTTGGAATTAAGAATTGAGGCGATATTCAACTCATTGGACTTTAAGATCCCAAATTGAAGAAGAACGTAGACAATAAGCATCAAGCCAACCATTGCAGGCATTGCTTTTTTGATGCTTGATGGAACAGATTTAAGAATGAAGTTACGGCTAAATGGGATAGCCATGACTAGTAAGTAGACAAGATTGCTAACAAAGGAAATTGCTAGAACGTTCCAATAAGTCAAACCGGAATTAGCTCCAATGACGCTTATGAAGAGACTAACAACTCCCATGCTCACAGAATGAGAAAGAGGGACGTTGGTAACCAAGCCAATAAGGATTGAAGAAATACCAGAGAAGAGAGCAATGATGAAATATAACGTATAACCAAAGGAAGAGGTTGTCGTTAATCCACTCTCTCCTGAGAGGAGGGTTGCTAGCAAAACCGAGGTGCAAGTAAGAGCAATACCCGCTAAAAGACCGGAGAATATTTCGGTTTTTGTGTTTGTCTTTCTTTTTTTGAAAAGGAAGATCGAGTCGAAAAAGCGATAAACTGGGTTTTCCTTTTTCTCTTTGATGACGATTTCTTTATTATTTTCCATAATAAGCCTTTCTCCTGGAAGGAGTTTCCTCCTCCCAGGGAATATAGTTTTATTCGGTCTTTTCTTTACGTTTCTTGGCACCGAAATACATTCCAACGCCAAGGCCTACGACAACGACTCCACCGACAACGCATCCAATGATGATTCCAGTTGGATTAGAACCAGCTTCTGTTTCTGTGATGACGGTATCGGTTTGACCAGTTAAGTTAGAAACATCCATTTCTTCGTAGTTATAGGATTCGCCCATTTCCCAGTCCGATCCATCGAAGATTGTGTTTTCGCAAATGATGTGGGTGTCGTACCAAAGTCTGCTCTTGGCAATTTCTCTTAATTGATATGCGCCATAGTAGTCGGCGATATTGTTAAGATCAGCGGCTGTGCCAGAGTTGTAATTTGATACGGCAAAGATTGAACCATCGTTTTGCTCTGCATCAGAGACTTTATCGACAGCGTTATTCCAAAGAAGACATGCAACTCCCGAGAAAGCAGCTTTGACTTCACCTGAATACGTGACGCCATCCATACCATCAGAGATGATAAGTCCGTGCCAATCATATTCTTCACGAACAATACCAGTGTATAAGCCACGGTTTGCCCAGGTGATACCGATTCTATTTAAGGAAGCCATCATACCTGACATTGGGGCTTCTTCACATTTCATTGAGAATTCCCAAGCACGGATATAGATTTCACGGATTGCTTGTTCGGAGCAATAGTCGATTTGTCCAGAACGTCCACCATCAAGGTCATTTAACATGAAGTGTTTGTTGAAGGTACCAATTCCTTCGGATTGAATGCCAGCGGTCTCAGCTAAGCACATTTGTCCAGAAAGGAAGCCATCTTCGGAATAATATTCGAAGTTACGTCCGCCAAATGGAGAACGGTGTGTGTCCATTGCAGGACCAAAGCAAGAATCTTCACCGATTCTAACGCATTGTTTGCCATAGGCTTTGCCAACTCTTTCGATAAGTTCTTTATTCCAAGTGGAAGCCATGACAACTTCCGATGCCCACCATGTGCAGTCTTCTTTATTACCAGTTCCTGCTTCACCTGGGCCATCGGCCGCGCTCTTTTGCTCTAAGCCCATGGAAGAGAATCCACCAAGATATGAAGTGCCTTGGAGTTTGGCGTAATCGGCAAAACTTCCTTGGTCAACCCAATTATCCCAGCGCGTATCTGTATATGGGATTTCGTCCCATCCATAAGAGGTCTTAGGATCTGTGGATGTGGTTACTTCATCTGTTGGAGAGATGCTAGATCCTCTAACAAAACGTGTTGATGGGCTATATTTTGTTGTTGATTTTCCAACGTTGCTAACGGCATTCTTATAGGAAACGTCGTTATTATCTTTGCCCCAATAGTTTTTGGTGTTGCCAACAAACTCGGTTGCTGAGGCATAGCCATAGTTGTAGGTGCAATTCTTTGTTGTGTTTTGATATGGAACGGCATAGGTGACGCTTGTGCTTGCTCTTTGTTCAGAGATTTGCGCTTTGCCAGTCGTTTCGCTAGGTAAGGCACGTGTAGAGCCATAGACTTCATCTTCTCTACCGCCTTTTTCAAAGCCTTTAGCGCCCTTATTGGCAATCGTATCCCAATCACTTGAGATTGTGGAACGATGCATATAGATCATGCCTGTGCCATCGGTGGCGTTAACGTCGTTTAATTTGTTATAGGCTTGAGTTGCGTCTTGTTCTCTCTTGCCGTCTTTATCGTCTGTATAAATGATATCTTTAGCAAGATTGACCTTGATTGGATCAAGTTTTGCTTCATGGGAATTCTTTTGTAAACGAACTTCGTAATCTCCACTTTCGAGGACGAAACCACCCCACTTTGGATTGCCAGCATGGTCAGTGCCATTTTCCGTTGCTTTGTATCCAAGATAGTCATAGGAAGCGATATCATCAGTATCGAAGGTGATTGTGACGTTGCCACTTTCTCCTGGTTTCAAACGGCCTGTCTTTGCAAAGCCAGCAAGCGTGACCTCTGCTTTATCGATACCGCCTTTGTTATATGGGGCATGAATATAGAGTTCAACGACGTCTTTACCAGCATAGTTACCAGTATTTGTGACTTTGACGACAACTTTGTTTGTACCACCTTTTTCAAGTTTCACATCAGAGGAAACAAGCGACCAATCGAATGTCGTATAGCTGAGTCCTCCGCCAAATGGCATGACGACAAGATCATCGTAGTCGTTCTTAAAGTCATATGTTTTTGCCTCTGTGGCGATGCTGCCATCGGCTGCATAACGTGGAGTTCCTGTTACTTTGATGCCATCCGCATAGGCTGTTTCATACCAACGATATCCAACAAAGATATTCTCTTCATATTGGTTATAGTTAGGAGATCCACCCCAGTTTCCACCAAAGCCATTGGAATATACGCTTCCGCCATTGTTATAGAAAACTGGCATGGAGTAGAAATCAGACATCCAAGTATCGGATGTTCTTCCTGATGGGGATAATTGTTTTCCAGAGGAATCCTTTCCTCTTAAAACGTTGCCAACACCAATTAAGCCCGCTTCACCTGGGCCACCAATCCAAAGGCAAGCATCGGAATATTCAAGATATTCGCCAATTGTCATGACGTTAGAAGAGTTGATAAGAACAACAATCTTCTTATAGCCACATTCTTCTTTTAGGTATTTAAGAAGAGCAAGTTCATTCTCGGTTGGATCAAGATATGTGCGGTCATATGCACCTGGTTGAGTACCGTTTGTATCGATATAGTGCTCATTCATGTGTTGAGGAAGTTCTGCGCCTTCGTGGCCTTGTCTTCCAAATGTTACAACGGCGATATTATCTGTTGGGTTGGCCACACTCTTGGATTTACGGTATGTTTCAACAGGTAATTCAGGGACGTTGTAGCTTTGTCCGTTGATGATGACGCCACCATTGTCGCTGACCCAAGATTCTTGGACGAGGTTGCCACCATCTGATGCGCCCATCCAGTTCCAAAGCTTTTCGTTAACTTTGAATCCAGCAAGTTCGAAAGCTTCTTTTTCGAACATACACTTGGAGTCCCACTTGCCTTTACCAGAGCCTCCGCCACCATGGATGATGTTGTAGCCTACGTAACCATACAAATCCAATCCAGCGCCACTTGTTAAAGGTAAGGCGTTATTCTTGTTTTGGAAAAGAACAGATCCCTCTTCCTCAAGTTCGGTATCAAGTTTGACACCTTCTTCGTAGAGGGTTTGTACGTCATAGCCTTCCGCACGCACGGAGATTGGTTTTTGCAAGGTGGCGGCAAAAACTGCTGCAATCGCTCCAGCGCTAGCTAAGAAGGTCATTCCGCATTTAACTAATTTTTTCTTCATTGATTAACCTCCTTGAAAATAATTAGTAAGCCATATTTTCCGAATGACTTAATCGGCGATGGTTAGCCCATCAATTGTGAATTCAGAGAATAATGCCTAACTCCGAATTCATTTGGCACTACTTTACAAAATGGAAAATAAAAAGGGTGCAAAGGGGCTTGAAGCGACCATTTCAAGGAATGAAAGGGCTTACATTTTGGAATGAAACGACTAAAAAAGGGAATGAAATTGTTTTTGGCTAGATGAATGAGATAGATAAATTTCCTATAATATTGTTGCTATGGATTTCCTACGTTACTTCATCGATTTTTATATTCATCTTTGCCGTGGCTATTCTTATGTCATCACGGAAATTGCTATGTATTTTGGCATCGTTTGTCTCTTCTTTCCTTTTAAAAAGAAAGAGATGCAGAACCTTTGGAGCCTTTTGGATTTCTTGATTATTTGGGTTATTGGAACAATTCTTTCTTCTTTTATATATTGGGTAGATGGTTTTAAAGAACCATATGGGGTTGAGGTTGTCTTGCCTTTTATCATTATTTGTTACGCCATAATTAGAGGAAAATGCTCGTATAATCTTCGTTTGATATATGGCTTTATCTACTATGCCGTGCTTGCTTCGTCTTTAATAATTTCTTCCTATTTCGGTTCATTGATATTTAGTGATGGAGTTTCGATTAGCAAATTCCCACTAACCCTTGTCGTTCAAATGATGTTGATTGTTTCCACATTGCTTGTCATTCGTATACCTCAATTAGAAAAATTCGATGATACGAACGTTTTATATTCCTATGTCGTTTTATTAATTCCTGTAACACATATTGTTATCATCTACATTATTAAGTTCATCGATGTAGGTCCATCTTTGCAAAAGACAATATTTAACATTGCCTTCATCATTCTTGAATATTTGATATATGTCTTCTATTACTTCATCATGAACGAACACCAGAAGAACTATGAATATCAGGCTTTGGAAATCAAGAAAGAACAAGACGCGGCCCTAACAATGATGGCTAAAGATAACTGGACGATGTTATCAAGAGTCCGTCACGACATGAAAAACCATCTTGCCTATATGGAAACTTTGATCAAAGAAAAGAAATACGATGAGCTTGACGCTTATTTCTCGCAATATTCAACGGAGATTTATGATGCCATAAAGTTCTCTAATTGCGGAAATTCTTCAATAGATTACATTCTTAACCTTGAAATACAAAATGCTAGAAGATCAAATGTTGCTTTAACTTCTCTAGTATCGGTTGCTCCTACCTTACCAATAAAAGGAACCGATTTAACTTCCTTACTTATGAATGCTCTAGATAACGCCATTGAAGCGGCCTCTCTTTCTGAAGAAAAGAAAGTTAACTTCAGTATGAAGCAAGAAGGTTTATCTATTTTGCTCACCGTTACTAACTCCGTGAAAAAAGATGATAAAAACATCAATTTCAAAAAGAGCAGCAAACGTAGCATAGGGCACGGATACGGAATAAAAATCATGAACGGTATCGCGGAAAAATATGGCGGAGCAATCGAAGTTAAGCGTGAAGATGATCACGTTATCTTAAGTTGCATGTTATCCCTATATGAAAAGGAGAAAGAAAATGCCAAATAAAATTGTTATTGGAGTTTGTGACGACGAAAGAGAGATTCTGAATATCATCTCTTCCTCGATTTCCTCTTCTTTCCAATCAAGAAACGTTGAAACAGAAGTCCTCACCTATAAAAATCCCTTATTTCTTAAAGAAGATTTGCCAATCAAAGGATTCTCGCTTATTTTCCTTGATATCGATATGCCAGAGTTAAGTGGCATTGACCTTGCCAAATATATAAACGAGACAACGCACGATATTGATTTCATCTTTGTCTCTAACCGTGAGGATCTTGTCTTCGACTCTTTAAAAACAAGACCATTCGGCTTTGTTCGCAAATCCGCTTTCCTTTCGGATATCACTCCAATAATAGATATTTACATCAAAACCAAATTCCATCATGAGGACTCAGGTATTTTCGTGAAAACAAAAGAAGGCAGAATCAATCTTCCCCTAAATGAAATCACCTACATCGAAGCTATCGGAAAAACCCAATTTATCCATTTAAAGAATAAAGATTCTGTTGAAATCCACTCCTCCTTAAATAGCATTGAAGAAACCCTAAAGGATAAGAATTTCATAAGGATATCCAAAGGCTTCATGATTGGCTTACGTCACGTTAAGGCGATTAACTGTGAGGAAGTCCTCCTATCGACCGGAGAGAAATTACCAATCTCCAAACTTTATAGCAAAGATGTTCGTAAAAAGTATATGAACTATCTCCAATCGCTAGAAACTCTTATCATCTAAAATAAAGCAAGAATCTAATAAATACATAATATATGTTATATAAGTGTTATACTCTTTTCAGGAGTATTTATGATTGTATATAACGAAACATTAGGGAAATTCAAAGATGATGTAATCTATAACGAGATTGCTGATAAGATTCTTTCAAAACTAAGAGAAGAGAATATCGGAGGGGGTCAGGAAGCGGAATTCAACTCCTGGCGTAACTCTCTTAATTTCATGAGAAATGTTCTAGACGATAAGGATATTCCTGATGATTCAAACGTTGCTATCGAATATCAAATTCCAAGAACTAGCAAACGCGTTGATTTCATTATCTCCGGATCAGACAAAGAAGAAAGAAACAATGTCGTTGTCATTGAGCTTAAGCAATGGGAAAGGGCTGAAAAAGTCGATGATTTGATGTTACATAGCGTCAAAGCCTTTACGGGTGGAGCATTAAGAATGGTAAATCATCCTTCTTATCAAGCTTACGCTTATTCCGTCTTTATAAAAAACTCCTCAGAGATGGTGCAAGATGAAGATATCCGTATCATTCCTTGCGCTTATCTACATAACTACGATCCTAAATATATCAATGAATTAAATGATGATATTTTCAAAGAATGGTACTCTGAAGCACCTTTCTTCATCAAAACCCAAGTTCAAGACTTAAGAAATTTCATCAAGAAATATATCTACAAGAAATCCTCCGATGGAGATCTTCTTTATAAGATAGATAATGGCCGAATCAAACCATCTAAAGCCCTACAAGATTGCCTTGTCTCCTTAATGAAGGGAAGGAAGGAATTCATCCTCCTAGATGAGCAAGCAACAGTTTTCGACATGTGTTTAAAAACCATGAAACAATGTCTTAAAGACATGAAGAAAAGAACAATCATCATTCAAGGAGGCCCAGGCACAGGAAAATCCGTTTTAGCTGTTAATCTTTTAAAGGAATTCACTTTAAAAGAACTAAATGCCGCATACGTGACAAAGAATAGTGCGCCAAGAGAAGCCTACCTAAAACTTCTCTCCAAATCAGATTTAAAGAAAGAAATAAATATCAAGCAACTTTTCCGTTCTCCTTTTGGATTATCTGAAGCAACTTCAAACTTCTATGACTGTCTTATCGTTGATGAAGCTCATCGTCTTGTTCAAAAGATGTATGGTGATTGGAATGGAGTCAACCAGGTAATGGAATGCATAAACGCGTCCTTGTTAACCATATTCCTAATTGATGAAGATCAAAGGATAACCACAAAAGACATCGGATCCATTGAGGAAATTAAGAAATATGCCACGCAATTAAATAGCCGCGTCATAATGAACGAAGAAACAAAACTTGTCTCTCAATTTAGATGCAACGGCTCTGACCAATATATCCAATTCCTTAACAATCTTCTAGAGGTTGGAGAATATGTCGACCTTGATCTTTCCGAACTTAATTACGACGTTAAATTGTTTGATAATCCAAATAGGCTAAGAGATGAATTAAGAAAGAAGAATGAAATCAATAACAAAGCAAGAATGGTCGCTGGATATTGTTATGATTGGAACGTTAAAAACGGTCGTGATGAATACGATATTTATCTTGAAGATGGATTTAAAGCCAAATGGAATCTCGATGGAGACAAGATTTGGGCGATAAATCCTAAATCATTTGAGGAAGTGGGCTGTATTCACACCTCTCAAGGTTTGGAATTTGATTATGTCGGAGTATTCATTGGCAAAGATCTTCGTTATGACGAAGAAAATAATCACATCATCACCGATCCTAGCAAAATCTCCAAGGATGATAAATCATCAGGTATAAGAACAGCCAAGAACCCTCTTGCTGCAACTCTTATCAAAAACACCTATAAAACCTTATTAACTCGTGGGCAAAAAGGTTGTTATGTCTATGCGGAAGATAAGGCGTTACTCCGCAAAATGTCCAAGATGCTAAATATTGAAATAATCAAATAACCCCTATAAATCCCGGATATTCTTCTTTATTTTGCCAACTCCTCGTAGACCCTTCCATATTTTTTATCGGATTTCTCAGACAATTCATCTAGTTTGTCTTTATCAAGATATTGAATACAAACGTTTTTGGTAATTTTGAAAGGTATAGCTTGTTCTCTGATGGCTTGTTTAGCAAACATATTGAAAGCCGCGTTCATCGTTAAGCCTAATTCCGAGAAAAGCTTTTCTGCGTTCTTCTTATCGTTTTCATCCATTTTAATTGTTACGTTTACGCTTGCCATAGCATGCCTCCACTAAATATATAGCAAGTATAAAATATGTGTTTATTATGTGCAAAAAAAGACCACTAGGTTTCCCTAATGGTCTGAAACTACCTTTAGTTTTATTCGGCTTTCGCCACTTCTGGTCTTCCGAAGAAGCTTGTAACAACTGAGACAAGTCCGGAAACGATCATGAAGGCAATGCCAACAATTGCTCCAATACAAGAGGATTTAGCAACCGCGTTACCATTCTCGAGATCAGAGAATAAGGCAACGCCGAAGTAATAGACTCTGTCGTACATGAAGTAGATGGCTGCGCCAACTAAGAAGAAGGCGGTTGCAACTTCTAAGAGCCCGCAAACGATTCTTACAACTTTATTATCTTTGAATGGTGTGAAGCCAACAGCAATATTAGCGAGCACGCAAAGAAGAGCAAGAATCAAGAAGAGGATGATTTGGAAAGAAGGATTAACTTCCGTGAAATATGGGAGAGATTTATTCACCGCATAGATGATGATGGAAACGATGGTAAGAACGAGAGTAACAAGTTCTAAGATGAATTTTACACCTTGATTTTTAAGAAATTTCATTTTCATTTTCCTCCCTTATTCTTCCTTTTTGCCTTTAAGGGCAAGGACAACCATTAAGCCAGCAGAGGCTGCTAAGATGACACTGAAGGAGATGGTTAAGACATTGAACATGACTTGCCAGCTTGGAGTGACAGAGACAACCTTTGTCGAAGCATCCATTCCGTTTAAGAGGTTGGATTGAGCATAGGCATACCATTGATATTTCATATTGGTATGGAGATGCTCGTTTAAGACCTTATCATGAGCAATATTTGTTGCTTCATAATCGACCCATTCAGTCTTTAAGTCAGCAGAGGCGCCACTACCATTGGCCATCATTGTAACGCCGCCTAAGATACATTCACCTGGTAAGAAGTAGTTTTGGCCATTGACCATATCTGTGGAGATTAAGCCTTTATAGCCCCATTCTTTTCTAAGGATGTTTTGCATTAAGCCTTCGTGAGCATTGAGGTTAGAGCAACCGATTCTGTTGAAAGCTGTCATTGTGGCTAAGCATTCGCCAGATTCATATGCTTTTTGGAATGATCTAAGTTCTGTTTCACGAGCCGTTTGTTCGGTCATGTATTCAGAAAGACCGTATCTGTTATATTCGATGGCGTTGAAGGCAAAGTGCTTAGGTCCGATTAAGCAACCGAATTCTCTTCCACCCGAGACCATTTCCTTTAAGGAATAGGCAGAAAGAATTGGATCTTCTGTGAAGTATTCGTGAGTACGGCCTTCATATGCTGAACGATGGAGGTTTGCGCCACCTGCCCAGATTGTTGCGCCACCATTCCAGATAGAGTGGTTGCCAATCAATCTACCACTATCTCTTTGAATCTCTTTATTGAAGGTAGCAGCGATAAGAGGAGCGTTTGGCTCGGATGCTTTATATCCAGTCCAGGTATCTTTCTTATCATCTCCTAACTTATATGGAGAGTTATCTAAGATAGCGTAGCCTTGGTTGATACCGAAGGAATTAAATCCGTTAGGACCATCAGCTTGTCTATTTCTTGGATTGCCGATTTCATCGATTGTCCAAGTGGTGTTACCACCGACTGCAATGATCTTGATAGCGGAGTCAAGAGGGATTTGATTAACGAAATCATCCCATCTGATATCGTCCCATTCTGCGCCCTTCATATCAGCAAGGGAGTAGCTGGTCTTTGTTGACCCCCAAACTGTGGAGATTTCTCCATCATTTGAGACTTTGTGTTTCTTGTTACGTAACTCAACAATCATCGCATCATTTGGTGTGACGACTTGTCTTGTTGGGAAAGTACCAGACCAATCGTTTCTCGAAAGGTATTTGACTGCACCTGGTTGATAGTAGTTAAGATCGGCGTTATCTAATTGGTTTTGAATTAAGACTTTGCCACCTTTCGATCTTCCGAATAAGGAAGAGTTTGGAGTGTTGTATTTCTTAACAATGGCGTTAGAAGCATTGCCGTTAACATCCATTCCATCACCTGTGGTTTTACCCATCTTGGCAAGAACGTTATTTAAGGCATCGTGGGAGCCATTGCCAACAGCGAAGTAATAATCACCATCAGCAAGGATATATCCACCTTTGACACCATCATGTTCTAAGGTGTTGTCATAAGAAGTTGCATCGGATAAATCTGCTTCAATTTCATATGTCTTTGTTTCACCTGGTTCGATTGTTGCGGTCTTTGTGTAATCAAGTAATTGGATTGCAGCTTTCTCTAATGTGTCGTTCGTCTTTCTTGGCAAGGAGACATAGAGTTGAACCGCATCTTTTCCTGCGACTGAACCAGTATTCTTGACATCAACAACCGCTTTGACAACTTTATTTGTCGTATCGAAATCAATGCTCTTAAGAGACTGTTCGAATGTTGTATAGGATCCGCCATAGCCAAATGTATAGCTGACTTCATCGCTATATTTCCAGGATGTTGCACCTTCTTTTGCACCTTTGGCTGAAGAAGCGTTGCTAGAAGGATTAACGATGGAATCGAAATATCTTGTTTCGTAATATTTGTATCCTGTGTAGATGCCTTCTTGATAAACGGTATAAGCAGATGCTCTAAGGTTATCTGCGCTAACAGCCGTCCAACCATCTTTGTTATTGGTGATTTGATC
This sequence comes from Lachnospiraceae bacterium, assembly GCA_963657245.1. GTDB lineage: Bacteria > Bacillota_I > Bacilli_A > RFN20 > CAG-826 > UBA4951. Next base: position 101,482 of record CAVKLJ010000005.1, on the reverse strand, counting down.
AGCTTCGGTTGTAGCAATCTTATCTAAATTAGCATAAGAGAAGATGCCCCAGTTTTGTGCAGCTGGTGAAACGGAATTATCGGCTGCATATGTGTCTGGTAATTTGCCAGATGGGTTGATTGTTCCATCAAGAATCTTTGGAACTGCACTCATGCCATATGTTCCGGTTGTGCCAATCCAAAGAATTGCATCGATTCCGTCATCATGTTTGAGTTCATCAATTTCCATTGGTGAGTTAGAATTGATAAGAACAACGACCTTATCGCCTTTAGATTTGGCCATATTGATCATTTCGCGTTCTCTATTAGAGAGACCTAGCGGATCTTTTGCGCCTTCATTAACTTCACCTGCGCCAATATTGGAGACGCCTGCTTCGCCTGGAAGATAGTCACGTCCTTCGGAGTTGACTCTTCCCAAAACGACAATTGAAGTCTTATAGTCACCGAAATTCTCTGTAACGCCAGTCTTTTGAGCTTCAAGTTCGCTAAGTCCAACCTCATTGATGTTGAATTTGTACTTGGCAACGTCTGCCTCATTGATCATTCCGAATCCACCAGAGATTGTGGAAACTGAGCGATAGGCTTTATCGCCATTCTTGTCTGTATCGACTTTATAAGCCTCAGACATATCATTATTGATTTCAAAGTTTTGCTTTTTAAGAGCGCCAATTAAATCAACGGTCTCATATCCAGCAATGCTAACCTTTTGAGCGCTTGAGCCCATTTGTCCACCAAGAACGTTTGAATATGCGGCCTTACCGACTAATGTAACTTTCTTCTCACTAGATTTTAAAGGCAAGGCGTTATCTTTGTTTTTAAGAAGAACTGCGCCTTCTCCTGTAACTCTCTCGCCATATTCCATATCGGCTTTGGCAAGATCTTCTGGGGTGCTATAGGTGGACTTGAAATTAAATTTGTCCTTTGTAACACCTTCTGTTTCGACTTCTACTACCTTTGTTGAGGTGGTATGGAAAAAATCGTCCATGTAGCTAGAGTATTCTTTTGCAATAAGTTGGCTTATGGTAGATACAGCCAATAATGCAGCCGAGACACTTGCTACTCCACGGAGTATGTTTTCCTTTCTTTTTTTCATAGTTTTCCCTCCATTTCGGAAACTTAATTTGAGTTTTTTCCTTGTCCGAATAGATACTCAAACTCATCGTATCGATTGATGTTTCAAACCCTTTCTTTAGGCCTAAGAGAAAGCGGGCAAGATATGTAAGCGTTTACATTATATTTCGAGAAAACCCTTTTTTGACGTTTTGGCTTGTTTTGCAATATTTTGAGCCTAATTGGTAAAGAGATACTTTTTACAATTTCTTTGCCTATCTTTTATAAAAAGATATGGGTCTAATTTAACAAAAAATATCGATTTTTTCTTATTTAATTTCGTGAATCTTTTATAATTAGAAACAGGAAAACTAGTATGCAATTTTTCTACGATTACGGATTGGTTCTTGAATTATTCTCGGCTTTGTTCATTTTTACGGTGAATTTGAAAAAGAGAAGCTATTGCATTTTACGTTACCTAGTTTTGGTCTTTGCAATCTCTTTCTTTTGTTTCATAAGAGCCAATTTCCCAACAGAAACAATATATGGAAAGATTGCTTCATATGTCATTCTCTATATCATTTGTTTCGGGCTTAATTATTTTATTTTCGACACCTCCTTCCGAGTGATTGTTTATTGCACGATCAGTGGCATTATCGGCCAGCATATTGCCTATGTTCTTTCTGATTTCTTCAGAACTATTGTTTACTACAACACAAATTCCATGGGCATTTCTAATTTGGTATATACCTTAATAACAATTGCTATATACATCTTCTTATTCTTTGCCCTATCTTTTAGACAAGAACCAAGAGACTTCATGAAACTTGATAAGGAACCAATCATCCTTAGCACGGTTATCATCTTTGTCATTTGTGTCATCGTCTTGCAGATATATGAATATTATCGCGATAATATCACCTTCCCTTTACATATTGTATTTGTCATTTTGGATTTGACATGTTGTATGTCAATATATCTGATTCAAAGAATCTCTTATATCTCGGCAAGAAACGCCATAGAAACAGAGATCATCAAAAACAGATTAAATCAGTATGAATCGTTACAAAACGTCATTGATTTGATGAATATTCGTATTCATGATTTAAAACATCAGATTCATAAATTAGAGAAAGATAACAGCACTTCTCCAGAAGTCATCAAACAACTAAATGACACCATCTCCAAATACAAGAGTTTCTCTCGTTGTGGGAATGACATCATTGATACGATTCTTACTGAAAAGAATATTCGTTTTGAAAGAGAAGGTATCAAATTCACCTACAATCTAAATGGCAAACTATTTGACCATTTCTCTGTTCAAGATATCAATTCCATCTTTGGAAACGCGATTGATAACGCTTTAGAGTATTTAATGACCTTGCCTGAAGATAAGAGATTTCTTACGATACGCACAACCGAAAGCGGAAATCTTGCAAAAATCTCTTTTGAAAACACGTATCTTGGCAAAGCCAACTTCAACAAAGAAGGTTTGTTGAACACCACCAAAGATAACACCTTCTTCCATGGTTTCGGTTTAAGGTCAATTCGCTCAACAATCAAGAAATATGACGGTAGTATGCTTCTTACTGTAGAAGATGACACCTTCAAACTCCAATTGTTGTTTCCTAAAAACACAAATAATGATATAAAGGAAGGTAAGTAACACCATGAAAGTAGCAATCGTTGAAGACAATCTCGAATATAGCAATTCTCTCAAAGAATACGTTGAGAGATATTCTAAGGAAAACGACATAAATATTGCCGTTTCCATTTTTGCCAATGGCGAGAAATTCGTTAACGATTTTAAATCCGATTACGACATCGTTTTCATGGACATTGAAATGCCGATGATGGATGGCATCGAGGCTAGTTCGAAAATCAGAGAAAAAGACTCTGAATGTGTCATTATCTTCGTCTCCAATTTCATGAAATATGCGATAAAGGGTTATTCGGTAAATGCATTGGATTTCTTAACCAAACCTCTTGAATATGATGTATTCAAAAACACGATGAATAAAGCAACTCTCAAAGTAAAAGCTAAAGAACACGATCCAATATTCATTCAAACCGGGAGTGAGACCTACCGCATCGACATAAACGAAATCATCTATATCGAAGTCTACAAACACCGTGTGAATTATCACACGACGAAAGGAGACTACGATATGCGCGATTCTTTGCAAGAAGTTGAAAAGAAGCTTCCTAGCAAGCAATTCATCCGCTGTAACTCTGGCAATATCGTTAACCTTAAATATGTAACTGGCATTTCTAAGGACAATCTCATTCTTTTTGATACGGAACTTCCAATATCTAGATCAAAAAAGAAAGATGTTCTTAATGCTTTAACTAGATACATAGATTAATACTTCATCAACATCGTCTTATCTTTTACGCATAGATACGCTTCAGATAAAGAAAGATTGTTGATGGAGTTTTCTTTTATGTAGTTAAGCACTTCAACTACTTGATGGTCATTCAAGGAGATTGATTCCCCTGTTTCTGGCTCATATCCGGCAAATATAAGCGGTCCAGCCCAAACACCTTCTGTTTCAGGAACGATGATATTTGGTTCCATTCCATTAATTAGGGATTCATCGTTTAGCATCACATCAATCGTTTCATCTAGCGGGAACTCCGTGATGTCTATTAGTCCCCCGCAGAAGTCTGACATCCTCTTGTAATCATTTTTGATCGTCTTAACTTCTGGTTCTTTATTAGGTTCTTTAAGAACCACCCTAATAAATCTTTGAAAAGTAATATATCCTTCTTCCATAAAGTCCTCCTTTTTCTTTTCACCTATCTAAAGACGTGTTTTTAATAAAAAGGACAAAAAAGAAGGAAAAATCATCGATTTAAAATTCAAAGATGGTTTGCGGGGCTTCTTTTGCTTTCAAAAGGCTTGGAGATAACTTTACCAAATCAATCGACGTATTTCTTTATTTGAATACAAGAAGACTCAAAACAAGAAAGAGATTTCTTTCTACAATCATAGATATGTGACCTCATCTTCTAATTCATTTAATTTCCAAGGATATAATTTCTTTCCTACCATATCCTTATATATAAGGTCAGAATTTCTACCGAAATAAACCATCCTACTTATTTCATTCTTTTTCTTGTTTGCTTTTTCAAGATAATGAGTCTTATTCCCATTCTTTTCGTCTAGCGCTTTTAACTTGAAAAGTATGTCTAATGTCATAAAGAGAACTGCAGCATCATCCTCATCGTCTCCACTTAACCATCCATCATCAGCCATGTCTTTTCCTCCTTATATAAATCAACAATAATGTATGAAAATTTGTTCGTAAATCCGTACCATCTTCTAATAGTAATTTTTCAAATGACTATTAAATATTTTTTAGTTATTGGCGTTTTTTTCTTTAATTTGCCATATTTTAGCTAAAAGAAAATTTCAACGAATAATTTTAAAAAGTCGATGAAGCCTAGATGAAATCGCTTTCATTTTAGCTTTGCTTAAGGTTCAATAAAAAAATAAGCAAAAACAGAAAATAATTATTGACATCATCCAAGTCATCAATAAAATGAACGCACAACAGGGAGGCAACCTGTTTAAAAAAGTTGGTGAAAGATCTTATCTAACAACATTATGCGCTAAATGTTGTTAAAGAGGATCTATCACTAAAAGAAAGGAAATACAGAAAGTATGAAAAAGAATTCAAAACTAGTTGCTGTTAGTCTTGGATTTGTTCTAGCTACTTCTCTTGCTGCTTGCGGAAAAACATATTCAGGCAGCGGTGAGTATACTTACAGATCATATACAAGTGCATTAGCAACAAACTGGAACCCATGTACATGGGAATCAAATGCTGACTCAGGCGTCTTAAGCTACTTAGAAGAAGGCCTTGTCAACTTAGAGCCAAGTGACACAAAGAAAGGTATCTATCAATGGACCTACGATATGGCCACTTCCATCACCGATGTTACAAAGACAAGCGCTGACAAGTTAGTCAAATACGGAATCTTTGATACGCAAGAAGAAGCTGATGCTTATATTGCTTCTTGTGATGCAAGCAACCCAGGTAAATACGTTTACCAAATCAAATTAAGAGATGATCTTAAATGGCAAAATGGCGATGTAATCAATGCCGATAGCTTCGTCACTTCCATGAAATATCTTCTTGAGCCAAATGCCAAGAACTATCGTGCAAACCTCTACGTTGCCGGTGAAAGCGCAATCGCTGGTGGCGAAAATTACTATTATCAAGGATCGACTGTTGCCCTAGATAACTATAACGGTAGCGGATGGAATTGGGTTAAGGGTGAGGATGACGTCGAATTAAAGGATGGCGTATATTATTCCAAAACCACAGGCGGAAAAGTTTATTTAGCCTTAAATGCTTCATTAACCTGGTGCAGTGGCTATACACTTAAAACCTACTATGATGCATACGGAGCCCAATTGTTTGATACTACGACATGGCCTGAACTCATCGCTCTTGCTGACGATGACGGAATGGTTGAACTCACCCCAGAAGTCCTTACAAAATTCAAAACATTCCTTGAAAACAGCACAGGATGGGATGAATCTGGAAGCAACTGGATATCCTATGTTTATGTTGATAACACCTATGCTTCATTCGATTTCGACAAAGTCGGCATTTACAAAGTTGATGACTTAACATTCTGCTATGTCATGAATACTCCACTTGATGAGCCTACCGCTTGGACAAGCTTTTCTGAAACATGGTTAATCCACCCAGAAACATATGAAAAGCTTCTCGATAAGAGCAAAACTCCATGGACAACCACATATGGCACATCTGTTGAAACAACAATGTCTTATGGTCCATACAAACTCACATCTCTCCAAGCCGATAAGCAAATGATTCTCGAAACAAACGAAAATTGGCACGGCTACGTTAAAGATGGCAATTCTTATAAATCCACCACAACATTCCAAGTTGATGGAGAATATCTCCAACAATATCAAGCAACCAAAGTTATCATCGACAAGCTCGATGATGCGGCTGCTAAGCAACAATTCCTTGCTGGAAATCTTACTGAATACGCTCCAACCTCTAGCGAATTAAGTGATTACACTCTCTCTGATGCGCTTTATCAAGCAGACGAAACATTCACAATGTCTTTCTTCTTCAATACCAATGTTAATGCTCTTAAGACAATGGATTCAAGCAAAGGCAACAAGAACAGTGTTGTTCTCTCTAGCACCGATTTCAGAAAAGCTATGTCTCTAGCAATCAACCGTTCTGAATTTGTTACTGCAACCCCAGCTTATAAGCCAGCTTACTCCATCATGAACGGCCTCTACTACTACGATGTCTGGAATGATCCAAATTCATCCTATCGTTCATCTGAGCCAGCAATGCAAGCCATTTGCAACCTCTATGGTGTCGAATATGGTGAAGGAAAAGCCTATAAGACTCTCGAGGATGCATATAATTCCATCACCGGCTACAACCTCACAGAAGCTAAGAACCTTATGAAGAGCGCATGTGATGCATTAGTCGCAGACGGCTTATATACAAAAGGAGAAGAAATCAAGATCAAAGTCGCTTATTCAAAAGGCGCCATTCAATCTGATGAACAAAGTCAAATCGCTCTTATGAACAAATTCCTTAACGCTGCCGTCGAAGGAAGTGGATTCGGAACAGTTACTCTTGAAGCTGTTGGTAACCTCTCAGATAGATATGGTGACGTTGGTAAAGGCGAATACGCCATTGGTTATGGTGCATGGGGCGGAGCTGCATTCTATCCATTTAGAAACTTCCAAGTCTATTGTGATCCAGATCAATACAGCGTCAACGAATCTGCCTGCTGGGATCCAAAGACCGAAACCCTCACAATTGAATTCGACTACAATGGTGAACATTTCAAGGATACCTTGACATGGCAAGCTTGGTCCAATGCCTTAATCGGTAACGGCAAATACGCCAATGCCAGCAATGAAATCAAGTTAAGAATCACCGCTATCATGGAAGAAGAATTCTTAGGCAAGTACTACAGAATCCCTCTTGCTTCCACAACAAGTGCCTTCTTACTCGGTTACCAAGTTAGCTACCTCACTGAAACCTACAACATCATGTATGGCTTCGGCGGATTCCGCTTAATGAAGTTCAACTATGATGATGCTCAATGGGCAGCATATGTTGATAAGAACAACGGTTCTATCAATTACAAATAATCTAAAAGATTGTTTATAATAAGATAACCTCGATGCAACGAGCTCTCAAAAGGGGCCCGTTGCATTTAATGGTTATAGCCCATAAAGAAAAAGGAGAATTTAAATGTTTAAATATATCTGTAAACGTCTCTTATTAATGCTGATGACGTTTTTCATAATCATTACGATTTGCTTTTTTCTTGTTCGTATGTTACCTCAGGAGATGCCAATTGATAAAAATCAGCAAGCAGTCATTGCTGCTAGATGGGAAGCACTTGGTTATAACAAACCTATCATCGTTCAATATGGCCTCTATTTGAAAGGAATATTCACCTCATTTGACTTTGGCACTTCTTGGAAGATCTCCATCATGAAGCCTGCCACGCAAGTTTTAGGTGAAAGAATCCTTCCAACAGTTTTAGTTAATCTCTATTCTCTTATATTCTCTATCCCAGTTGGCATTTTGCTTGGAATTTACGCTGCTATCAGAAAAAACAAATGGCAAGATCACGTCATCTCCACCATCGTTATTCTCTTTGTTAGCGTTCCTTCCTACGTTTATGCCTTCTTAGTTCAGTATATCTTCTATTTCAAATTGAAATGGGTTCCTACTAATGTCATGTATTCCTTACAGGATGCAGGCGGCAGCTACTTCACTTGGAAAATGTTTACAAGTTTGATTCTTCCAATCTTGGCCCTTTCCTTCGGTGAAATCGCGGGTCTATGCAGATTTACAAGAGCCGAGCTTACTGAGACATTAACTTCTGATTACATGCTATTAGCAAGAACAAAAGGCTTAACAAGATCACAAGCAACCGTTCGCCATGCGTTAAAGAATGCCATGGTTCCGATCCTTCCTATGATTATTTCATCCTTTATTGGAATTCTTGGAGGATCGCTTGTCATTGAGCAAATCTTCTCAATCCCAGGCATCGGTTCCTTGTATATCAATTCAATCAATCAGCTCGATTACGATATCTTCATGTTAGATTCGATTTTCTACACGTTAATCGGTTTACTTGCTGGTATTGTCGTTGACATTTCTTATGGATTTATCGATCCACGTATCAAGATGGGGCAAAAGTAATATGGAAACGAAGAATAATACATTAGTTCAAGACGAACGCTTCACCTTTGTTCAAGAAAACGTGAAGCTCCACGATCAAAAGCTTGAAACAAAGCCTCGTGGTTATTTTAAAGACGCTTTTATCCGTTTCACAAAAAACAGAGCGAGCGTCGTTGCCTCAATCATCATTGCTTTCATCATCCTTTTTGCAATCATTGTTCCTCTTGCCACGCCAAGTAACATTCAAACTTTGTTCGATCCTTACTATGCGAAAAAAGGTCCAAGAAGCACAACATTCTATGGCATGGGAATCAATGGTGCGCAAAGCAATTCCTATGTCGATAGAACATTAATCTACGAATATTCTAAAGGTGTTGCTGCTGAATTCACGGAAGAAACACCTGTTATTTCCTTAGGCGATTCTGCCAAATCGAAATATCAGCCAGTAGTCAGTGTCTCTGACCCTACAGTCAATCTTGATGGCAGAACAAAGACTACGACATATACAGTCTCTGTCGACCAATATCTTGCTGTCGGTTTCAAATACATCGCTATCGAACAAAGCGAATATGCCAAAATCAAAGAATATGAATCCCAACACGATTTCAAAATCCTTTATCCTTTGATCGCCGATAACGAATATACATATGGTGCTTCGACCTCTGATGCCGCCAACTATTGGTACAAAACGCAAGGAAAATGCGATCCTATTAAAATAGTTGATGGCGAAGCAGTCACACAAAGCTATAGCACAGATCTCGTTTTAGAGGATAACTACTTAAGAAGCGAAGACGGAAGCTACGTCTACTACACCTACGCTGGTGGAGGAAGCACAACAACCGCTCAATACAAAGTCCGTATTTTATATTACAACTACTACAGATACCTATATGGACGTGAACCAAACTACATCTTTGGAACAGACTCACAAGGTTATTCAATGATCTATCGTTTGGCAAGCGGTGTCCGTTTGTCACTCATCATCGCTGTCTTAGTAAGCGCTATCAACTTCGTAATTGGCGCTATCTATGGTGCTATCGAAGGATATTATGGCGGAACAACAGACTTAGTCATGGAACGTATCTCTGATGTTTTAAGCCAGGTGCCATTTGTTATTGTCGTCACCCTCTTCCAGATGCATTTCTCTGCAAAGGTTGGCTCCTTCGTATGTCTTCTCTTTGCCTATGTATCTACGGGTTGGATTGGCACGGCCTCTTCGGTAAGAACGCAGTTCTATCGTTTCAAGAACCAAGAATACGTCTTAGCTGCTAGAACATTAGGTGCCTCAAATAAACGTATCATGTGGAAACACATCTTCCCTAACACCTTAGGTACCCTTATCACCTCATCCGTCCTTGTCATTCCGGGAGTCATTTTCTCTGAAAGTATGCTTTCCTTCTTAGGAATCGTTAAACTTGGCGATGCTAAGACAACATCCTTAGGAACCTTGCTTTCTGATGCTTCTTCAATCTGGACATCATACCCATCCCTTATTGTTTTCCCAGCAGTTTTCTTATCCTTATTGATGATCTGCTTCAACCTTTTCGGAAACGGCCTTAGAGACGCCTTTAACCCACAATTGAGAGGAAGTGACGAATAATTATGGCTATATTAGAAGTTAAAAAATTAAAAATTTCATTTAGAACAAACAACGGTACAGTCAAAGCTGTTCGTGACATTTCCTTCAACCTTGAAAAAGGTAAAACGTTAGCAATTGTCGGTGAATCTGGCTCTGGTAAATCAGTTACCTCTAGAGCGATCCTTGGCATTTCCGCAGGTAACGCCATAATCGAGGGTGGAGAAATCATCTATGATGGACGCGACTTATTAAAATGTTCAGAAAAAGATATGTACCACATCCGTGGCGATAAGATCGCCATGATCTTCCAAGATCCTCTTTCTTCTTTGAATCCTATCGTTCGTATCGGTAAGCAAATCACCGAGGCCATGTTGCTTAAAAACAAAGCCACAAGAAGAGAATCCAAGAAAGACTTCAACAAGATGCTCGAAAACTTGAAAGTCGCGATGAAGGAAACGGCAAGCGAATCTAATCTAGATTTAGCCACCATTGATACAATCATCAAGACTTTCCATGAGTTCAACATCATTTCTAACAAACGTTCCTTGTCTTTTGGAAAAGATTTAAACCACGTTGAATTTATCGATTCAGAAATCAAGGACGCATTGATGAAACTTGAGCATAAGCACAAAGTTGATATTGGTGCAGTTGCTAAAGGTTCGCTTGCTTACCTTAAAGATTTGAAAGACCCTTATTTCCGTTCAGGATTAAACGGTGACATCATCTCGATGGAAAAAGCCTTGAGTGACGTCATTGAACTTAAGAAGAGTCAGGAATCCGATGAAGCAAAACTTGAGATTGCCATTGCCAATTTCAAAAATGTTCTTAAGACAATCGAAAAAATCATTGCTCGTGAACAAATCGATTTCTTTAGACTCGGCTATTACATCTACGAAAATAAGAATGCTGATCTTTCCTCTCTCTCATATCATGAGTTAAACGAAAAGGTTACTTCTTACTTCGATGAGAAGTTCATGCCTCTCTTTAACCAATACACAAGAGCGGCCCTTGAACACAGCGTCTATAAGACTCTTGAATATAAGAAACACACCGTTGCTATCTTAGAGGATTTCAAATCCTATCTTGAGAAACGTGAAATCGATCGCGCTTATATCAATGCTAAAGTCAAAGAACTTAAGCCTATCGTAAACGCTTCAATCGACCCACTTAAGACACAAAAAGACAGCATGGCATTCGTTCTTTGCGATTCCATCAAAGTCTATAACGACAGATATTGGAACTCAATCAAGGAAAACGCCAGAGACGAAAAACGTTATAACCGCCAAATGGCCAAATATAACGCTGCAATCAGCAAAGGAAAGAAAGTCGACTATAAGGTTATCCCACAAAAGATCGTTGATCAAAATGCCTTCATAGACGACATGATTTCCTCAGTTGATGAAGTCATCCTCAAATACAAAAAGACCATTTCCAAATTTGATGGCCATCAATATCAAAAATGGGAGAAAGTCTCACGTTTGCTTGTTGACTATCTTAAGGAAAAGGCCAAAGACATGGTCTTTAAACTCACCAAGACCGAAGCTAAAGAAAAAGCTATTAAGCTTATGGAAGAGGTCGCAATCCCTGATGCCAGAGGCCGTTTCAAACAATATCCATTTGAATTCAGCGGCGGTATGCGTCAAAGAATTGTTATTGCCATTGCTTTGAGTGCTGAGCCAGAAATCCTCATTTGCGACGAGCCTACAACCGCTCTTGACGTTACGATTCAATCACAAATTCTTGAACTTATTAACGAGCTTAAGAAGAAACGTAATCTCTCCATCATTTTCATTACTCACGACTTAGGCGTCGTCGCCAATATGGCTGATGATATTGCCGTTATGTACGCAGGTAAGATTGTCGAATACGGAACCGTTAACGATATCTTCTATTCCCCTGCTCACCCATATACTTGGGCCTTGCTCTCTTCAATGCCTGACTTAGACACAAAAGAGAAACTCGAAGCAATCCCAGGTACCCCACCAAATATGATCTATCCTCCAAAAGGAGACGCATTTGCCGCAAGAAACAAATACGCCATGAAGATCGATTTCGAAGAGCAACCACCAATGTTCAAGATCTCCGATACGCACTATGCTGCAACTTGGTTACTTGATCCTCGTGCTCCAAAAGTCGAAATTCCAAAGACGATTCAAGATCGTATCGCCCGTATGAAAGCCAAAAAGAAAGGAGACAATAAAGATGGAAAAGAAGAAAAATAAAGAAGTTCTACTTTCTGTTTCTCACCTTTGCCAATATTTCACGGCAAATCACAAAGATTTCAAAGCCGTCGATGATGTTTCCTTTGATGTTTATAAAGGCGAGGTCTTCGGACTTGTTGGCGAATCTGGATGTGGCAAAACTACGACAGGTCGTTCAATCATTCGTATCTATAACATCACTTCTGGCGATATCTTCTTTAAAGGAGTTCGTATTGGCGCAGGCATTCGTTCCTACCAAAATAAAATAAAGGAATTAAAGAGCGAGCTTAAAGGCATCAACGCCAGCTTAAAAAGGGGCGAGGCCACAAACGTTGAAGAATTAAACGCCCGCAAAGAAGAAATTCTTAAAGAGATTGATGGGCAAAAACTAGAAATAGCCAAAGCTCGCCATGATCAAAAGAACTGTAACAAAGACTTCTCTGAGCTTAAATGCAAAGAAGTCCGCGAAAAATACGTTTCTCTCCTATCCTCTGAGAGTGATCCAGAAAAAATCAAGGAACTCAAAAAGAAAGAAAAAGATGAGATTCGTATTGCCAAAAACACGAAAATCGTCACTTCTATTCAAATGATCTTCCAGGATCCTATCGGTTCACTCAACCCACGTATGACCGTTGAAGAAATCATCTCCGAAGGTCTTATCGTCAAAGGAATCAAAGACAAGAAATACATCCGTGAAAAAGTTTATGAGGTTCTTGAACTAGTTGGCTTAGTAAAAGAGCACGCGACAAGATATCCTCACGAATTTTCTGGTGGCCAAAGACAACGTATCGGCATTGCCCGTAGCGTAATCATGGAACCGGATATGATCATTGCTGATGAACCTGTTTCAGCTTTGGATGTCTCCATTCAAGCTCAAGTTATCAACCTTCTTAACGATTTAAGAAACAAACTTGGTTTAACAATTCTCTTTATCGCCCACGATTTGTCGGTTGTTAAATACTTCTCTGACCGTATTGGCGTCATGTATTTTGGTAAGATGGTTGAGCTTGCAAGTTCCGATGAACTCTTTGCTCATCCACTTCACCCATACACAAAATCCTTATTAAGTGCCATTCCTCTTCCTGATCCAGATTATGAGAAGACACGTGTCCGTATCACTTATAATCCAATCACAGACCATGATTATTCTGTTGAAAAACCATCGATGAGAGAAGTTGCACCAGGGCACTTTGTCTACTGCAACTCCATCGAAGAGGAAGAATATAAGAAGATCTTAAAGAAATGAAGAACAAGCTTGTTATCAATTTAATTAAGTATGGAGCAACTTTCTTATTTGGGGTTGCTCTCTTCTTCTTAGTCGTTTCTCTTCGTGATATCTACTCTCAAACATCAACTAAAGAAATCATTCGTTTTATCTCTGACGGATTCATTGTTCCAGGAGTCATATTGATTTGCTTTGGAGCGCTTGTTGGAGTGGCAAACCTTGGTTCATTCTACGGTATCGGCTACGCTTTAAAACACGCAGTCGAAATGTTGATCCCATTTAGTAAAAAGAAACATCAAACCTATAAAGACTACGTCGAAAGCAAAAAGCCAATTGTTGGTTATTACTTCTTGTATGTTGTTGGAACGATATTCACACTAGCCGGTGTTATCTTCGTTATCATTTGGTACAACATGTAAAATGATCTACCCCTCTCTAAAAGATTGGGGTTTTTCTATACCTCAATAATTCCCTCTTGTATAATATCTAACGTCATTCAAAGGAAAGAAAATATGGAAAGTAAAGAAATCCTCTATAAGCCAAAAGACCTTTATGAAAACGTTCTAAAAGAGAAATATCATAAAGGCGCGGAAGAATATTTCGAAAATCTCACAAAAGAGACAAAAGTCGATACCGAAGCAAACGCCAAACATGTCGGAGAATATAAAAATCTAGCCGCAAAACAAAAAGAACTCGAAGGAAAACTAGGCTCATCTAAAGCCTTGAAGACATTCTTCATAGTTTTAGCTGTTATAGCAATTCTAGCGGGAATTGGACTTGCCGTATTCGGCATCTTGAGTATCTCAACTTTATGGTACCTACTTATCATTGGCATAGTCCTACTCGGAGTTGGTATCTTCTTAATTGTTTATATTTGTAAAAATCTCAATAAGATTATCAAACAAAAAGAAGACGCGGTTGCTAAAGCAAGAGCCGCCACCCAAGGAAAACTCGATGAATGTTACGCCGATCTTGCCGCATTAAATGGCGCATATGACTGGAATATCCCTGGTCAAATCATGGAAAAAGCCACAGGCATCATCAATATTGATCCATATTTCTCTGAGAAAAGACTCCAATATCTTAGCGAGAAATTCAATCTCAACGTCACTGAAGGAGATAACCGCTCAGTCTTAGGAATTCTCTCTGGTGATATTCAAGGAAATCCATTTATCGTTAAGAAAGTCTTACAAGAAGATTACAAAGATAAAATATACCGTGGCGAGTTAACAATCACCTGGACCACTTATTCAACAGACTCAAAAGGCAATAGAGTCGCTCATCATCACACCCAAACATTGGTTGCAACCTCAACCCATAAAGCCCCTTATTACGGCACAGACACAGTTCTTGTCTATGGTAACGAAGCCGCTCCTCATCTTAGTTTCTCCCGTGAACCTTCTAACATCAATTCTTTAACAAGTGAAAAAGAAAGAGAAAAAGAAGTCAAAAACAAGATGAAGGAAATCAATAAAAAAGCCGATAAGGCCATTACTTCAGGAAATACCTTCACACCCATTGGAAACGATGAATTCGATGTCTTCTTTGGTGGGACAAACCGTGATAACGAAGTTGAATTTAGACTTCTCTTCACTCCACTTGCCCAAACAAACATGCTTTCTCTTTTAAAAGATCCAAACCCTTATGGCGATGACTTCTATATGGAAAAAGACAACATGGTTAACTACGTCATGTCTAAGCACTCCCAATCATTTGATTATAGTGCAAACCCAGAACTCTATGTTTCATATGACTACACCGTTAGTAAAGCTAAATTTGTTAACTATTGCGACTCATTCATCAAGAGCCTCTTCTTCGATTTAGCCCCACTTCTCTCGATCCCTCTCTATCAGATGCATAAGCCAAGAGAATATATCTATGAAAAAGATATTGCTTCAAACTACTCCTTCTATGAGCATGAAGCACTTGCCAATACCATGGATCCAGCTCTCTTCATTCCAAAAGACGCCGATTCTTCTCTCCCACTCGTCTTAAAGAGCACTTCAGTTAGGAAGAATGGCAAACTTGACCAAGTAAAGATTCATTCCTACTCTTATAAGACGGAAAAGATGGTTGATTACATCTCAGTTCACGGAGGAGATGGAAGGTGGCACGATGTTCCAGTTCATTGGATCAAATATGACAGAGTTGATAATGATAAGCTTCTTGATGTCCGTTATGTTGGTTCAACAAGAAAAGACATCAACGAAAAAGTCAAAGATAATAGCAAGCTTTCTTCCTTCTTATCCTCAAGCGAAGGCTCAATATATGCCCGTGGAATGTTGACAATGGTTTTCGATAAGGAAACACGCGAAGACGTCAATGAAATTCTTGATGATATATTCGAAGAAAAAACTGATGCAACAAAATAGAAAAAACCTATAATATAGACAACAAAAAAGGATGGAAAAATTATGGCACAATTAGACGAAACAGACGTTAGCTTAGAAAACACCCAAGGTAGATCCGTTCACGTTATCGACAAGAAGGTTCCGGTTGAATTAAATGGCACCGATAAGTTCGTTAATGTTGGCGTTTGGTTTATCTTCATCATTGGTGGAGTTGTTTACACCTTCAAGAAGAATCACGCAAGAAGCTACTTCAAACAATTAGAGCAAAAGATTCAACGTGACGCTTCAACAATAGATAACTACATGACCCAACGTGTTGTTATCCTTCAAAACACTGCAAAACTCGTTGAGAAAGCAGTTCAACTCGACAAAGAAACATTTGTTGATGTTGCAAATGCACGTAATGGCAAATCTACTGACCAAGACGTCGCTCGTAACGAACTCCAAGGCAAACTTGATACTGTTCAAAACAGCCTCAACGTTGTCTTAGAAAGATACCCAGAACTCAAGGCTCACCAAGAAATCCAAGACGCCTTACAACAAAATAGCTATCTCCAACAAGAAATCACTGCTGCTAGAGAAGTCTATAACAACGACGTCAACAAATGGAATTCCGAAATCTTCTCCCTTTGGGCAAAGAAATATGTTGCTGCAAAAGAAGGATACACAACCCGTATTCCATTTATTGCTAGCAAAGAGATCAAAGAGAAGAGCGAATCTGTTCTTTTCTAAGAAGAAACAATCATCAAGAGGCCACATTGTGGTCTCTTTTTCTTATTAAACGATCTTAGTTATTCCTCTAAGCCTTTAACGTATTCATCCCAACTAATTGAATCGTGATCCTTCTCGTATTCTTCAAACGCTTTATCCCCTATTATCGCGTCATTAATATCCTCTAATGATGTTTCTATTTTCTCATTCATTCTCTTTCTTTTGTTCTTTTCTACTAATAAAGCCATATTTTTTCCCTCTGATTTTTAATGATGTTTTCTAGATTCTAGTTTAATCTACCATCTTCTTCTACTAATGTCATTTATCAATTTTGTGACTTCATTTACGAAAATACTTATAACCGAAACAAATTCAGTTATAATTACGTTGGTAAACGCTTTTATGAAAGAAACAGTTAAGAAGATTTTAGAAGAATTCTCACAAGTAATAACGAACAATGAGAAGGTTTCTTCTTCCTCTGTTATCTCTTTCTTAGATGAAATAGTTAAAGAATTAGATTTAGAAACGATATATGTCTCCGAAAGCACAGGAGCAATAAATCATTTCTTCTATCCTTTTGTATCCACTGGGCCATCTAGCGGAACGATGTATTATAACCTCATAGTCATGCAAGAAAGCGATGCCCATAGGCTCGTTGACCTTTTTAAAAATGATGGAATTGCCATCTTTGATGGCAGTATGTCCTCTGCAAAAAGAGCAACCGCCCAAGGGAATCTTGCCTATGGATATCTTTTCCAAGATAAATGTCTAGGATTCGTTAGTTTCCAACCTAAAAGGGAAAGAGAATGGAACGAAGAAGAAAAAGAAACAATAAGAAAAGTTGCTTTGCTTATTAAGCCTTTATTAACAGAGAGACAACTAACAGATAGATTCTCTTATGAGAACAATATCAGCAAAACAAATGTTGGTATTTTTTGGTATTACCCACGTTTGAAAGTCATCATCATTCCTGAAAATACAATGGATAAACATTCCATTAGGAACTTTGTTTATCGTGACGCGCCAAAAACTTTTATCGAAGACTCGGTAGGAGAAGAAGATAGAGAAGAAGTCTCTAAGGCTTTTGAATGTTTTGAAAAAGGTATGTCAACTTCTAGTGTTTCATTTACTAGCAACGAAGAAAAGACATATCGTCTTTCCCTAACAACAAATAGATATGACGACAAGAACAATCCAATTGAAGTAATGGGAATGTTCGAAAGAATCGATGAAGAACAAAGAAAATACGAAAGCACACCTGAATTATCAAAGATATACGATAAATTCAAAGAAAGAATATCTTCTAGTAACATTGCTGAATATCATGTCGATTTATTAAATGGAAAAGTCACTCTCCTTAAAGCAGATGACGTTCTTCGCTCCGCCTTTGATAACTCAACAAATTTCGATTCATTGATTGAAAATATCTCCGAGACTTGCCTAGCAAAAGAAAGCAAAGATTCTTTCAAAGAAATAATGAATACAAGAAATCTTCGTGACAACATCATGAAGGAGAACGATTCCTATAGCATCGTCTCTAATTTCATTATCAAAGGTATCTCCAAACGTTTCGAAACAATCATTCTTGCTAACACCACCTCAATATATGGCTACACAAAAGACGTGATGATCTTTGTTAGAGACATCACTCATATCGAGTCTTTAAACTACGATCGCCTTACAGGCTTACTAACAATGTCACATTTCCTAGCCAAGATGAAAGATTGGCAGCAGAAGAAGCTAAACTATGGTGAAAAGATCCACGGATACGTCGTTTATTACGATCTATGCAAGTTTAAGTTACTAAACATGCAATTAGGCATAAGCAAGGGAGATGAGGCTCTAAAGGCTTTTTCTGAGCTTCTAAGGATGAAATACTCAGATTGCATGATCTCCCGCTATAGTGATGATCATTTTGTCATCCTCGATATTGAAGAAGATAAGGATAAAGCTCTTCAAAAGATAAAAGAGATCATTGAAGAAGGCTCAAAAATAAATCACGAATTCAAAATAGAAATCAAAGCGGGTATCTATAAAATCGAAGAAGACGTTGAGCCAGCCATATGCGTTGATTATGCCCAACTTGCTTGCCAAAGCATAAAAGATAACGCCTTAGTTTCATTTCACGAATACGATAATGAATTAAAGGCGAAAAACGAAAAGAGAAAATACATCATCGACCATATCGACGAAGCAATAAAGAAACGCTGGATCAAAATCTTCTATCAACCTGTCGTTTCAACAAAAGACACCTCTCTTGTTGCAATGGAAGCACTTGCCCGTTGGATAGACCCTAAATATGGTTTCTTATCCCCTGCAGATTTTATCTCCACCCTCGAAGAATCTAATCTCTTATACAAACTTGATATCTATGTCGTGAATTCTATATGCCAAAGGTTACGTAATGAAATTGATATGGGCCATAAGGTCGTGCCTATCTCTTTCAATTTGTCTCGTAATGACTTTTTAAGTTGCAAGCCTTTTGAAGAGGTTGAGAAAGCCCTTAAGAAATATAATATCGATCATAAGCTTATTAGCATTGAAATCACAGAATCTGTTGCAATGAACGATCCTGCGGCAATCCATAAAGCCGTTGATCAGTTCCGTAAAGCGGGACATGAAGTCTGGGTTGATGACTTTGGCTCAGGATATTCATCGTTAAGCATTCTTAAAGACTTCGTCTTTGACGAAATTAAGATTGATATGTCCTTTATGCGTTCATTCAACGAACGTTCTAAGACGATTGTTGCTAATGTCATTCATCTAGCCAATGATTTACATATCCGCACCTTATCTGAAGGCGTAGAAACAAAAGAACATCTAGATTTCTTAACTGATGCAGGATGTGAAAGAATCCAAGGTTACTACTTCTCTAAGCCTTTGCCATACGAAGAACTTATTCAAACACTTGATTCTAAGAATATCTATATTTGCTAAAAAGCTAATTTCAAAACTCAAGATGGTGAAATGATTTTGATCTCATCTCCTTTCTCGTTAAAGGAAAATGTATCTAATAAATATAATGGCAATTAAAAAGTGCGCCTATTGACGCACATTTTTAATATTTTACGAGTATTTATTTTTCGTCTTTCTTGATAAACATCCTCACAGAGAAGAATAGACCAACAAGGACGCCAACACCTGCCACCACATCAAGAGCAATGAGCCATTTCTCCCAAGTTGGCATAATTGGGACGATTCTAGACTTGCTAGAAACGCCATTAATCGCATTGGAATTAGCGACTGCATAGAGGATATTCTTGCTTGCTCTTCTTAAAGCACTGCAATACATCGCACTATTTTCATAATTCTCAATTTGCCATAAGTCGCTCTTCGTGCATAGCATCAGATCAACACCTGCCATCAACGTTGGGCGGAAATCACCAATATAAGAAGTGAAGAAGGAAGCCTGATCGGTAATAACCATGCCTTCAAAATTCCATTCATCCCTAAGGATTTCCGTCATAAGTTCATAAGAATGCCCGACCCATTTTGCACCAACGCGGTTCATTGCGGCCATCACACCATGGGCCCTGCCATCCTCCACGCTCATCTGGAATGGTTTAAGATAGATTTCTCTAGCTGCTTGCTCATTTAAGAAGGTCGCGACTCCACCGCGGTTAGTTTCTTGATCGTTGAAAGCGAAGTGCTTGATATAGACATATAAGCCTTTCGATTCTGCCCCTTCGACAATTTCCGTTCCAAAGCTTCCGCTAAGGAAGGCGTCTTCGCTGAAATACTCAAAGTTACGTCCAGAGAATTGGCTACGATGGATATTCATGCTTGGTGCATACCATCCACTTGTCTTGGTGTAGATTCCATCTTCTCCAACAAGTTCACCAACTCGCTTAGCCAAATCTTTGTTCCAAGTCGAAGAGATAACGGATTCGACAGGATAGCCAAACGCGCCTTTTCCTCCAACGAGAGTTGAAGAGATGCCAGCTGGGCCATCTTTATCAATGGTGCCTGGCTTACCGATGGATTTTATGGCCTGTGTTTGATAACCACCGACACGAGTAAGCAAATACATGTCTTCCTTGCTCATTTGGTTGAGCAAAGTATCCCAATATGGTGAATCATATGGAAGACCATTCATTGCCGCTAAAGATAATTCGCCAACTTTCTCATCGATCGTACTTGTTACTGGCATGCTGTATTTAGATTCATCCTCCGTAACGGTTGGCACTTCTAAGTCTTGGACAAGTTTAGATGAAGCAGAATGGCTTCTAGAACCACTAGTTTCTTCATAAGTATTTGGGAAAGTTCCGCTCCAATCATTTCTTGTAAGATATTTCACGTCTTCGTCGTAAGAGGTAAGATCTGCAAAGCCTAATCTATTGGTTATTTCAGTTCCTTTTGATGAAGTGGCATACGTATTTTTATCAAAATTTTCTTGCTTATAGGATTGAGCAAGGGTTGAATTTCCATCGTAATCCATTCCATCTGATACGCTCTTGCCTTTCTTTGCTAGGATATTATTCAACGCATCATGGGCGTTTTTTCCAGCTGAGAAATAATATTCTCCATCATCGACAATATAAGTCTTGGCTTTCTTATAGTCATAGGAAGCCATTTCTTTCTTATCAACGGTGATTGTGACTCTTTCGCTCTTATTTGGATCAATGACGTTTGTCTTTGTGAAACCAACAAGCTGAATGGCACTCTTCTCAATTCCATTTTCTTTATCGTAATCGGTATATGGACTTTGCATATAAAGCTCAACGACTTCTTTTGAAGCAATTCCACCAGTGTTTTTCACTGTCACGTTGAATTCGAAGCTATCGGTATTTTCTTTCATTCCAAAAGAGGAATATTCAAAGCTCGTATAATTTAAACCATATCCAAACGGGAATTGGACTGCATCCTTGTAGTTATAAGAGCCAGCATTCCCTTGTTTTAAGATTGCATCTTCATAACGAGTTTCATAATACTTATATCCAACATAGATTCCTTCGGCATAATTAACGTATTTATTCTTTCCAGAGCTAAGTTCAGAGTTAGAGAAAGTGAAATCTCCAAAGTTTTGCATTGCTGGTGAAGAAAGAGCGTCACGAGCATAAGTGTCCACTAAACGACCACTAGGTACTAAATCTCCTTTGACCATCTTAGGAATGGCATTAATGCCTTTTTGTCCACCAGCGCCAACCCAAAGGCAAGCATCAACGTCAAGAGTTTCTAATTCATTTAACTCCATGGCATTTAATGTATTTAACAAAACCATGACTTTCTTGAAACCAGAGTTTTTTGCTAATTGAATCAAATCAATTTCGTTTTGTGAGAGTTGAAGAGAATGCTTAGTTGGATCTTCTGTGGTAGAGAGAGAAAGGTCTCCTCCTTCCAAACCCGTTCTTCCGATAACAACAATTGCTAAATCATTATAGGAAGAGAACGTATTCTTGATTTCATCGGTAAAGATTGATGCAGGCGCCTCACCAACCTTATAAGAACTTCCTGTGCTTCTCCTATAAGAACTTCCCGCTCCAGAAGAATAAAGATCCCATACGGTTGAATTGACCTTGAAATCATAGTTTTCAAACGCCTCTTTCAAAGTTGGTGTGCCTAAAGTAGAAATTGATCCAGCACCCGATCCGCCATAAAGCAAATCCACGCTTGTAGTGCCAAAGAGAGTGATGTTTTTGGCGGTTGTTTGCGGAAGGGCGTGATCTTTGTTAATAAGAAGAACGCTGCCTTCTGATTGGATGGTTTCGGCATATTTGCTTTGCTCACGAATGAGTTTTCTGCTGCTGGAGAATTCGGATTTGTAAATATCTTCCACTTTTTCGTTTGAATCTGCATTTACGACCTTGTAGGTGTCTTGATTCAAATAAAGGGAAATGATTGAGGAATAATTGACGGCATAAGTCGTTCCGATTGCTAAACCCGTGGCTATTGCAAGGTATAATGCACCAAGGGATACGGATAAGATTTTTCTATTTTTCTTTTTCATGTTGTTCTCCTATTCCGGAATGTAAGAAATGGTGAATGGCATTGGCATGCCCACGTTTAAAGTAAGGGTAAGCTCATATGCGCCAGTTTCTTGGTTGAAAACTGTATCGATTGGATTCTCTTCGTCGCTAAATTTGAAAGTGTAGACATTGCTATCTTTGTTGAAAGAATAGGTTCCGTTTCTTTCTGGAACTGCGATAAGAGGACAACTTGCCTGAGTTTTGAAAGTTAAATCTTCGTAGCAAGTTAAGGTGATATCGACTGTCGTCATCCCAAAAACATCTATTCCAGAAGCGGAGAATTCAAATGGTTCAAAACCCCAGCCTTCGTTATCATATTGGAAACTTCCGGCGTCACCTGTGAATTTGACTTTGGTTTTACCGACAGCACTTCCTAAGTTGACCTCATAGGTGAAATAAAACTGATTCTTTTCCACATCGTATTTCACCTTCTTTTCAGTCCAATAGGCGTCATCGAAAGTAAGGATGTATCCCTTCCCTTCTTTGAATTCCCATTCTCCCCAAATGTCTTCTAACTCGCTATTAAGGGTTTTAATGTAGAATTCATTGTCGGCCTTAACACCATGGAGTTCGAAATCATAGTTGGTTTCTTCGATCGTTCCACTGCCTTGGAATAAAAATACGGTATCTTCTTTTTCTTCTTGGCCTGATTCACAAGATGCGAGCCCAAGAAGAATGGAAGAAGTCGTTAAAAGTATTCCAGCATGGGAAACTTTCTTTAAGTTTTTCATTGCTCTTTCCTCCGTTTTTTGAAAGCGAGAACATCTTAAAACAAGAAAAGAAAGCGCTTACTTTGATTTCATAACTGGCCGACTTAATTACACGAAATGCATTAAAGAGGGAAAGAAAGAAGGAGGATGAATTCGTTTTTCTCCACTTTCATTTGAATGCTGCCATGATATTTCTTAGCAAAAAGTTGAATGGATTTCGTACCAAAGCCATGGACTTTATCGTCTTTTTTGGTTGTTTTTATCGTTCCATCTTTTTTGAAGACCACATCTTCTTCGTCTTGAAGGTAGTTGGTTTGTTTTACCATCAACATGTTATTAACCTTCTTAACGATAAAAGACAAATAGCGATTCTTCTCGTCTACCTTTGAAAGGTAGGTTAAAGCGTTATCAAAGACGTTTGATAAAAATATATAAAGATCATATTGTTCAAATCTTTCCATTAGTTTTCCATCAACAAGAGGAGAGAAATGAATCTTGAGATTTAAGCATTTGATGGCCACGTCAGAAAGGATGATATCCATTTCTTCGTTTCCTGTTTGGATATTCGTTTCATAGGCTTTGATGGAATTATTGATTTCTTCATAGGAATTTTTAGGAATTGTTCCATTTTCAAAAAGATCTTGGATTTCATGCTTGAGGTCGTGACATTTCACGTTAATATACTCAACACTGCCCTTAAATATTTCGTATTGTTCCATTTCTTTTTCATAAAGCGCTTGGATGAAATCTTTATCTTTCTTATCGACATAGATTTTTTCTAGTAAGATAGTCACAAGGACAATCATCAAGGAAACGAATAAATCTCCAATCGCACTTAGAATCGGAACGATGTTTTCGCTATAACTGCGGAAGAAATTCTGGAAGCAAAAAGAAGAAGCGTACAGTAAGACAATCAAAATAAAAAGAAGAATGCTTGTGGAGGCTTTCGAATCCATGATAGAGAAATTGTACTTTTTGAAACGTTTCACGAAATAGAAATATGGGATATATAAAATGGCTGAAGTAAAGAAGCAAAGCAAGAAATAGATGAAAAGAGAATTTACCACATCAGGATAAATGACAAAGCGAACTAATTCATTGATTAGAACGTAACTAATATGTTGGAGAGCATATCCGCCTAAGGTGAATAGCAAAGCGTCATTAACCTTAACCTCAAAGCAAAACAAGGAATGGTTGAAAATCAAGGCCGTCATAAACAAGTACCAAAAGATACTAAAACAAATAGTAAACGCATTGCTCTGAACTAGCGACATCAATCCTCGAAAGAAAAAGACATAAGAAACAGAACACCCCATAATGCCAATGAAAGGTAAAATGAATCTTAGAATGAAATGATTCCTTTTAGGAAAGATGATGAAAATAGCCGGGTAAATGGCAAAAGCAAGTTCGAGAACGAAACGAAGCTCTTCAAAAATAGATAAACCTAAATTATTCATTAGATTGCGCTCCCGAAATAGTCCATTATCCTTTGATAAGCGTCTTTCTTAAAAGAGCGAGAAAAGAAAAGAACTTCGTTTCCGAGTTTTATCTTATTGTTGTCGAATGAGGTTATATGATGAGCATTAACTACTTGGGAAGAATTGATTCTAATAAAAACGTTGTTATCAAATTTATCTAATTCCCCTTTTACGCTCCCCCAAACAGAAAAACTTTCATCATTTACGAAATTATAGGTTATAAGATGAGAATCCGCTTCGAAATAGAGAATGTCTTTGATGGAAACTATTTTAACGGTTGTCTTGTTTTTCAATGTTATGAATTTCTTCTCGTTATTCCTTAATTCTCTCATCGCCTTATCCATCGTTTTGAGAAAATGTTGACGATTAACGGGTTTCACAAAGTAATCAAGAACGCCAACTTCATATCCGCTTATGGCGTAACTTGTTAAATTGGTAACAAAGATGAGAATAGACTTGTCATTTCTTTTACGAATCTCGTGGGCAAGATCCATTCCATTCATCTTTGGCATTAAAATATCGAGGAAAATGATGTCGTATTCTTTTTTTTCCATATCTAAAAACGTCAATGGGTTCGAAAACGTGTGAATTTTGAAATCAATGGAATCAATCATTTCAAAATAGTTTTCTACTTCTTTTTTCAAATTTGAAGTGTCGTTTAAATCATTTTCTACAATTGCTATATCAACTATCATTACGGTCTAAATTATATAAAAGCTGTTCAAAATAAGTAAAGCCTATAAAAACAGGAATCATTCGAACTGTAAAAATGACAATTTGTTATTTTTTGATGTTGACGATGCTTATTTTATCCATTAGAATAACTTCGTAAGGGAAACCTTATAAAATCTCGGAAGGCCGCTGCCGTATAGTGCGGAGTTCTAAAATCTCGGAAGGCCGCTGCCGTAGAGTGCGGAGTTCTAAAATCTCGGAAGGCCGCTGCCGTAGAGTGCGGAGTTCTAAAATCTCGGAAGGCCGCTGCCGTAGAGTGCGGAGTTCTAAAATCCAAGGATCGCTTAGATAACGGTCCTTTTTTTGAAAGGAAAATCGATGGAAATACATTTTTATTCAATCTCAGACACCTACATCGCTAAAGTTTCCTTAGAAGATGCAAGAGTCCTCTCCAACCATGAAAACAATAGAAAACATATGCGTCCCTATATAGGATTCATAATTCGGCTTAATAATTACGATTATTTTCTGCCACTTTCCTCTAGCGATCCTAAAGATTTTGATGAAAGAGGCAATCTCCGTCCATCCACTCAAACCATTTTAAGAATGATAAACAAAAGAGGAAGATATTTAGGGAAAATACTGCTCAATAACATGCTCCCCGTTCCAGAGTCCGAAATCACTAAAATTTCATTGATGAAAAAGCCATTAACTGGAAATAGGTCAGAAGATATTCGAATTATTATGGAAAACAAATATAAAGACTTAATGGTAGATGAATTGAACTGGATTAAAGAAAACCTCCCAGAAATCATTAGCAAATCTAAAAGACTTTATAGTGCAAAAACAAATGAAAACAACGAAGAATACTGGAAAAACAGAAGGAAGCCAAATTACTTAAAGGCAACTGTGGATTTCAAGAAAATTGAAAAATTCGTTACCGAAAAATACAAAATGTGAACGAAATTCTTCAACTTGTCGGATGAAAGTCGCGCGATTCGTCGGTTTTTTCTTAAAAAGTTCGATGATTGCTGAATTATTTGCTCATAGCAAAAAATGATAAAATGTGCTTTCTAGACATGGAAAAAAGAAAATGGATTTTATGCGCATTTATCAATATAGAAGACGTAGTTCTTACTGATTTTGAAATTGCAATCTAGTTTATATCCATCGCCATCAGGAATGTATTTAGCAACAACAGATTCAGTTACACGGTCAAGAATACGATAGTTGATTAGTTTTGCATCCGAGTATGTATCTGAGGCGGTTTCACCTTCATTATCGCTAATATACAGTCTCAAACATTGATCTAACGTTTTGCCAGCATTAGTTCCTGTAGTAGAAATATCATTAGCAGAAATGGATTGTCCTAAGAAATACTGTTTTTGGAACAATAATGTCGCACCAGAACTTGTTTGATAGGTCGATGAATTATATTCATGATCAACAAACTTGCCTGCCTCGAAATCGTTAAGTTTTTTATCAAAGACTTTGCAGAAAATATTTGAGTGACGATACATATATACTTCATAAGCACCATTACTAGAACGCGTGATCAAAATATCATAAACACCTAAATATTCTTCACTCTTGAATTTGACCATTTGATACGTTTTGCTTGAATCGGAAGAATCCGTGACATCAACAGACTCAATATATTCAGAAGCTTTAGTAAACACGTTACTTGTATCAGAAATAGTCGTTGAAGTATCACTAATTTCCGTATCAGAAGTTATTAAATATTCATATGAAAATGTATTTGTGAATGAGTTGTTTGTTGCGTATATATCGCCGAAAGCAATCATGAAATATAACGATTCATTCTCCATATCCATGAAATCGACGTTTCTAGCAATATACGTATATGGACGATCAGTTGCTAAATTTGTCGTATTTGCGTAAGAGTATGTATCACCACTCTTGTTACCTTCGTATAAATAATCTTGATTCCTATAGAAACCAGGAGCTAAAGAGTATTTACTAGAAATGAAGTTATTGATTGTATCTACGCTATCAACTGTATGGGAATCGTTTAAAGGATAGTCACGAATGACTTTAGGCTCTTCGATCTTTTCAAAGGCAACGACTGTAGGAGAGCATTTATAGTCTTGGTGATAATCGCTTTCTACATATTCAATTTGCACTAAGTTTTTATTCTTTAACGAGCTGAATTTGCCATCTGTCGCTTGAGAAACAATATTGTTGTAAAAACCGTCAAAAGTGGCCTTTAGATCACTCGTAGAATTGTCTGTTCCGCAATTTGGTCCATTTTGGTAGCTGTAATTGGCAACAAAAATATAAAAAGTGTACAAACCTTCACCGTATCTAGAAATCAATTCGTCTTGAATATAATCGGAATCTAATGAATACAACGAACCCCAAAAATAATTAGACCAATGTGATTCGTCGCCATTCCAATTTCCGATCGCTCCCTCTTTTGTCCAATTCCACACGTTATTGGCGCTAAATTTCATCGAAGTTATATTCGATGCAGTCGTAATTTTGATATTGTTATAACTGAACAATCTAATGTATTTATCATATAAAAGAGATTCTGTTTTTGTTTCGCCCTCTTCGGTATATGAAAAAACATCCTCGCTTTCATCGGTTGCTTGATTATAAACATCGCTCGTAAACAATGGATATTTATAAACATTGTCATCACCATAACTAATTTGTAGTTTTTGTGTCGCTCCACCACCATTTAAAAACGTTCTATCATCACCACTCGTTTTCTTTCCGTTACTGAACATTGGAAAAAGTCTAATAACATTGTTATCATCCGCATATTTGTCTAAATCGGAGAAAATATCGAAATAAGTATCTATTTCCTTTGGTTGAAACGCTTCGCCAACGTTACCCGAACTATCGCTAGATGCTTCTTTATTAGTTAAATGACTATAAGGATATACGTAATTTTCATCAGAGTCTTTATAAACATATGTCCATTGAGTAAATGAATAGTTATGCCAGTCTTTGCTATTACCCATTGAGGCAAATACATCCTGTATGGCTGCTTCATAAATATCCATACTCATTGTATTTGTAACAGTTATTTTTATTGGAAGGTATCTTCCGGTGTTCGTATCGTTGAGTTTGTCGTTGTTCTCATTTATAAAGCCAGTAATTGCGTGATCACCACTACTATCTGCAACTGTTTTTCCGTAATAGTAGCTCTCATCCCAACAGCCAAGACGATCTAAGGAATATTGATTATGGCTGTTATATTGTTCTTCTCTACCATCAGTGCCTTCATATATCGTGAAATCTTCACCAGGCTCGCCCCATGTGCGTTTTTCTGTTAATGCGTCATATGTTGCCATAAAAGCACCACCACTGGCATATGCACTACCACCATCGGCTTCGAAAGTATCGCTGCTAAAATAAGTGCCAATATATTTTCTAAACGCACCATCGTAAGTTATGCTCGTATTGTCGTAGTCCGTCTCGCTATATTGCCCAACATCACTTAATTTATATCTAGCGTTACCATCATCATCGGTTAAAACGTTTCCAACTTCGTTATATTGGACTTCTTTGTAGCCGAATTGCAATTCTGGTGCGACTGCACTATTTTCCAAATACTCGTAATAAAGATGCATATATGCCGCATTAGGAAAGAAATAAAGCGTATATGTCGTACTAGAATCACTCTTCTTCCCAAAAGAATAATTTTGTTCGATATCATCCACTTTAAAAGTATTCGCGTCAGTAGACTGGCTTCTAGTATTTTCAAAGAAGAAATAGGAGTAGCCAAAAGATGTTGCGCCAATAACGCCTACGCCAAGTAAGAACATTAGTCTTCTAACTAGTTTTGACATCTTCTTTCTCCTTTCTATTTGACAACGAATTTAATCGTGATTGCCCCTGATCCACTTATTGCCGAGCAAAGGCTTTCGTATGCTTCAGAGGTAAGGGGTTTAGCATCTGCATCTTTATATTGAATGACATCATTAAGAGCCAAGGTATATTGAAAATATCCTAAGTCTGTATCTTCAATTTTCTTTATGTCTTTAGCAAAGTCATAGCCTGATTCTTTTGTCGCATCTTCATAGGTGCTAGTAACAGCAAGGATATTTGTCAAAGTGTCATCTTCTGGCGTGATACTCACAAACAACCTAAAATCATTACCATCAATCGAATCTTTTTCGTCTTGAATCGTGTATTTGAGAATGATTTTGTCATCTTTGACGTATGTTGAAGACGTGCTTTGGCGATAGAATTCTAATCCATCTGTAAGATCTTCCTTTTTGCCAATGCCATTGCTAAAAGAAATCATGGTTGGGGCTTGTTCGATATTAATCGTTCCTTTGGTAACCTCATCATAGACATGAATGGAAACATTGCTATTTCCTTTAACGTCAATTTGTCCGAAATACCAACTAGAAAAGCCAATCCCAGCAATCGTTAAAGAAGAGATGGCCGCTAAGGAAAGAATAAGAATCTTCTTTGCATTCATCTTAATTCACGTCCTCATCGTAATAGGAAGCAACAACAAGGAATCTCTTCTTATATTCCTTATCAATGGCATCTTCCCCTGCATCGAAGGTGATCATAAAGACAGCCACACTAGCTAAAGCAACGATACCTGCCGTGCTTCTAAAATAGGTTGTAGCAACACCAAGTCCGAAATTGTTGAAGCCATTATATCTTCCAACGATCTTATCGAATGTTACGGCCATTTCAGAGATATCCGATGTAGAGTTTGCATCTCCTCTGAACGTGTAATATGTAACATTATCTTTGACGTTGATATTTATAACTCTATGGACGATCGTATCATTACTAGAGTTTTTGAAAGCAAGGACATCATATAGTTTGATATCCCCTTCTTCGATCTTATCGACGCCAATCATGCTATATTGGGATATTTGATTGGTGAGGTTGTTCTTTTTGATATATGCGTTATTCGTGTTCACCGTTTCCATTGAACCGGTCTTGATAACCATATATGTGGTTTTGCCAAAGTAGAAGGCTTCGCCATTAACGTTGAAATATACGACTAAGCCAATGAAAGCAAGCACGATAGCGTATAGCAAAACGGAGAAGGCTTTCCCGAATCCTTCTCTGGTTTTTGTTTTCTTTTCGTCTTGCTTTATTAGATCAACGATTTTCTTTCGTTCCATCTCCTCCAAATCACCATCGTGATAGAGGTATGTGACGACATCGTCTTCTCCTATAGAAGATATTTCTTCCCATTTATCATGTTTTAGCTTCTTGATTTTAGCGTTCTTTGCCAAGATCTTATCATTCTCTTTGAAGGCCTTACGATATTTCTTCCTAAGGTTTTCATAGAGTTTGTCATCTTCATGCCCATACTTGATGTGTTTCTTTTTGTAGATTGCATACAAAGCAAAAAGAATGGAGAAAGTGACGGCTAAACCTATGATAGTAAATAAAGAGACGTAAAATGCAATTTCAATTAGTTGTTTTGATTGTGTCATTTTAAGCCTCTAATAATATATAGATATTATTATGCTACATCGGTAGCAGGTGGTTCAAGTAATGATTAGGCGTTAACTGCGGTCTCAGTTGTAGCAACATTAAGAGAGTAAGCAACATCTAAAACGTTTGCAGATGCTAATTCAGAACTTAAAGCGCTCTTCATTGACGAATACGCCTCAGATGTCGTTGGTTTCTTATCTGCTGCGTAGCTGATCATCTTATTAACTGAAGATGTTGTGTAGTTTGTTGTTGAAACATCGAAATCAAAGCTTGCTACATAATCGGAGGTAGTAGCAACGCCCGCTAAGCTGAAAACGACTTCATAGGTTAATACACCTGTGGTGGGATCAATGTTTCCTGTGATTGCGCTGCCTTCAACAACATTAGAACTCTTTGTAACAAAGGATTCATTGGCAGCATCACTATTGACTTTTAAATATTCGGTATGAAGAGTGAATGTTGCAGTTAAAGTTGCTTGGGTAACACCAGCATTTTGTAAAGTGATTAAACTCTCTTTTGGAAGAGTGTATTTAACGCCTAATTTGGAAACTAATGTGCTTTCGCTGAAATCGGAATCACCAGTTGCGGTAGTTGCTAACTTATGGAAAGAAACACCACATGTGGCATCAACTTTGTTTGCATAATGTCCTTGATCTAGGCAAAGATATAATTTATCGCTTGCTCCTAAAGCTGTGGCAGATGCATCAGATGTAGCAAGTGTATAGTTAGATTCTAAAGAACCAATGCCATTATTCATGTCAGTCGTGTGATAGCCAACTGCTGCTGCTCCTGTAACGTCTGTTGCACCAAAATACCAGGAAGCAAAACCACTTCCGACAACTGTTAATCCTCCGGCAAGAGCGACTAACCCTAAGACTAATTTTCTTTTCATTTTCTTAAATTCCTTTCTTAATAATCAAATAAAAATGAACAAATATTAGGAGGCAAAGGTCCTTTACAAACTGACTTTAAAAAGTTAAAGGATTCCTTTGTAACCTCGTGGTAACTGGCTGCCATCGTTACGAAGGCCCTTTAGCTTTGCGCCACCAAGTTTCCCTGGCTTTGCTTTTTCAACGAGTGAATTATCAAATAAGACAAAAACAATGTCAAGGATTTTATTAAAAGAAAATTAAATCATTCGATAAATTGTTACTTATATGGTTGATACGATGTATAAAATGTTATTCAACGTAAAAATACATTGACAACCATGAAAACATTTTCATTTCATTTTACATTTTGTCGATATTATTCGTTTTGTTCCATAAACATCGAAGGAATATAAAAATAAAAAAGTCAACCAATCATTGTTGGCTGACTTGAACAAAATATCAAATAGATATTTTTTTATGGACGAAGTCCTAATCCACCTTCAAGAGTAAGAGTCTCACCAGTTAGATATTTAAAATCTGGTGTCGATAACATAACGCATACACGGCCAATCTCTGTTTCTGGATCGCCAAAATGTCCCATTGGAGGAACGTGGACGTTTGCTTTATACGCTTCAGGGAATTTCTTCTCAAAGGTTTCTAGTTGGCTTGTCCAAGCAAGAGGGCAAATAACGTTAACGTTGATCTCATCTTTTGCCCATTCAGTCGCAGCCACTCTAGAAAGGCCTCTTATTCCTTCTTTCGCTGCCGCATAAGAACATTGGCCATAGTTGCCAAATAATCCTGCCCCTGAGGCAAAGTTAATAACTGAGCCTTTGCTTTCTTTTAGATATGGGTAGCATGCTTTCATATAATAGAAAGCCGCATAAAGTCCTGAATAGAGGGCAAGATTGAATTGCTCTGTACTTTGGCTAGCTAAAGGCACGCCTGAAGCGGAAGCTTGGGCATTATTGATAAGTACATCGATTCTTCCAAATTTTTCGATTGTCTTTGCAATGACTCCATTGACCACTGCTTCATTATCATTTTTATCGGAAACATCGGCTTGTAAGGCAAGCACAGAAATCCCATATTTTTCTTCAAGATCTTTCTTTGCTCCCTCAAGCTTTTCTAAGTTTCTTCCAGTGATGACTAAATTAGCCCCTTCTTTTGCAAAAGCAGTCGCAATTCCATATCCAATTGAACCGCATCTGCCATCGCTTAAAGTCGCTTTTCCTGCACCTGTGATGATGATAGTCTTTCCCTTAAATAAATCCATGTTATGCACCTCTTTAAGGATATTCTAAAAGATAGGATTTCTCTTTTCAAAAATATTACTGCATTACTGATTGTTTCGAAGCGTTTCTCTAACCTTCATTAGATTCTTTCCTAGTAGGCTTTCTCCCTTCCACTTACTTTGATCAAATCTATCTTGATCCCGCATCGATATGCCAATTCCCCAGATTTTATCGTGAAGGGCACATTCAGCTAAGATCGCATCTCCTGTACCTAATAAACGTTTCTTTAATTCTTCATTTTGTGAGAATTTAGCAAGCAAGCCGTTATAAACGATATCCCCTCTAACTTCATCCCATCTTTTATCATCGTAATTATGAACTTTGCGACCTAACTCTTTAATTATTGCAACGTCGTTTGCATTCATGATTTCTTTAGCAATCTCTTCGTCTTTGAAAAGAATTGCTTTCTGATACATCATGTATTGTTCAAGAGAAGAAAACTTCTTTCCTTCAAAAACAAAGTTAGAAAGATACCAATTGCTTAAGTATCCGTTTTCCTCACTTGGATTATGGAAACATATTATCATTTTGTTTCGCCAACCTTCTTGGTGGCCAATTCAAGGCCTAAATCGTGAAGTCCATAATAAGCGTTTTTCAAAAATGAGAGGGGGACTTTCTTAAGCGTCTCTTCGCTAGACAAAGAGTAATACCACTGATAATAAGCGTAGAATTCCCCAATCCATTCAGGCATAAATCCTTCTAGTTTCTTCCCTTCTTTTGGAATAAACGATTCCGTTTCAGAAAAATAGTTCCAAAGCTCGCGATAATCCATTGTTATCACATAAGCCTTTCCTTCATCGATGCTCTTTCTTGTCTTGCTATTCATATAGGATGAAACAAAATAATCAAAATCTATCGGCATTTCGGAAACATAATCAAATAATTTGCCTTGGTTTTCCACAACATCATTTAAATATTCCATAGGATATTTTTTCATAATCAATCCTCAAAAAGGGTGCTAAAAACCTTTTCTACCTTATTTTCGTCTGAGTTTATAAGTTCTCGCATCATCTTCCTTGCTTCAATATCGCGTTTATTGTATTTCTCGTTGAATTCTGAATATGGGACATCAATGGTTGAATTTGGAGTTTCAATCAATTGACCATAGGCTTTTTCGGATTTAAGACAATATTGAATTCCTAGTCCGGCAAGCATCAACATACTTTCTAGAATATCGATATCGATATTGTCTCTAACAAATTCTTTAGCAATGAAAAAATATGATGCATCAGCTCTCCAACCTTTGGTGATGTCATACCCTTTTGTATCAATGCCGTATTTTTGAATGAATTTCTTTGCTAAGAGGTGATAACGTTTTGAATCGGAAACATCCCTATGTTTCATTAATTCAGAAAGCCACGAAAGCACGTTAAGTTTAGAAAAATCCAAAACCTTTAAGCCATCTAACTCAAGTTCGTATTTATGAACGAAACCGGCGTTTTCATTGGGTCTGCATACCGCCCATTCTTTGGCTAATTCGAGGTTTTCGGTTAAATAAAAACCACGGCCGTAATCACGTTTGTCGTCATTTATGTCAAAAACCGGAGTAACGATTTTATTTGGCGAGCCATGATACAGAATGATTTTAGCCATTTATCGTTTCCTAAAATATTACGTTTTCTAGATAAATTCTAACACGAACACATAAAGCAGAAATATTCAAAAAGACCATCTAGTTCTTAGCTAAATGACCTTAGAGGTTTCTTTAGAAAACAAATACGACTAGATACGTTTTTCCATTCTCGACATAGAAGGAGAAATCCAAGACGAGAGAGCAGAAATCGTTATAGATCGTGTAACGGATCGTATATCCGTTTTCTTTTTCCTCTTCTTTTATTTCTCCGTCTTTTTCGTATGGAGCGTATACACTTCCTTTTTCCCAATCATCGGAATATTTTGTGAATCCATTAGGGATAAGGCTTTCTTCGATAAGTTTCTTAGCATTTGCAACACTTAGCTCGCCTAAATCAGCCGTGACATAGTCCATCCATTTGGATTTAAGGGCTTTAGGTTCATATCCTTTAGAAGTTAACAAGGAAGAAACCTTGCTAACTAAAGAATCGATATCGTAATAGATGCCATTCTTTACTGTAACTTTACATGTCGCAGTATATTCCTTACCTTCATTGGTTGTTACTTTCGCAGTGATTATCGCACTCATTCCTACTGTAGCATCATCAGAAACAGTTACTTCTCCATCCTCGTTAACACTAATCATTCCGCTCGTATCGCTAGAAGAATATGTAACTTTATATGGCAACATGCTGATACGTAAATCTAACTCTTTATTCTTTTGACCAATGGCAAGGCTATATTCTTCTTCCGCGTATTTTAATGATGGGGTATGCGCTTCCCCAGTTCCATTATGAATGATGAAATAAGTCGCACCAACTCCATCATATGAAGGGTCAGAATTGCCAGAGAAGGTAACGGCTATCTTGCCTGTTGGATCTTCGTATGTGTCATGATCGTCCCTATCAATGTAGTAATACCAGCCTTCTTCATAAAGGGTCTTGGCATAGGATTTCCATGTCGCAGAATTAATATCATAAATACCAACTTTGATGCCTTTATCTTGATAAGCAAATTTCTTAGCAAGAGCGTCGATTACATCGGCACTTGGCGCCTCTTCAAAGCCATAATATCCAGGAAGATTGGTGATATCTTGATAATAGTAGGCATATCTTTCTTGATAATATTCTTCCCCTCTTACCTCATATTTGATTTTTTCTCCCGTGGTAGGAATTGAGCTTGTATCAAAGGAAGGAAGGATGTCTTTATTTAGTCCTAGAATGCTTGTTACTGCGTTAGAGACTTGCTCTGTTGGATAGGAATCAACAAATGTGCTTGTAGCTTCGGTGATATTGATAAAGACTTGGAAACCAATGGCATTTCCATCAGAATCGGCACGATCATAGGTTGCAAAGCTTAATTGTTCGTCCCAGGTAAGTCCAAGATTATTTTGCAAATCATTATAGGCATATTTCTCATAATCAAATGTGTCTAAACGATTATCTGAATAGATGCAATACGTATTGCCTTTCTTGTAGTAGGAATACTTTCCTTCCTCAGTAATATCGAATTGAGGAATACTTTTTCCTGTTTTTTCTTTGATTTCATTGATGATTTCACTAGGCCAAGTAGAAGATTCTTTTACATTTGGCGTATAAGAGAAAATAAAGACGTTGCCGTTATTGTAATAAAGATAGGCTTGAATGAAAGTGCCATCTTCCAAAGTTTTAGTAAGAAAACAGATATCGTTAAGTTTACTGGCAATCTTGTTTAATTCGAAGCCATCTTCTTGTAATAATTTGGAATATTCATTAGTTAGGTCTTTAACGTAATAATCGAATATCTCCAAAGAATTTGAACCAGTAGATGAAATCGTATGTTTTTCACCAAGTTTGATAAATGGCAACCTTATCGTCAGAGTGGAATTCATCGTTGATAAATCCGATGAAGACCAAGCAGTATCCGTTGTTTCTTTGGCGGATAAATCGTTAAAGACTTTAATAACGTTAGCTGAGGCGACTCCTTCTTGCGTTGGCGAGAAGAAATAAAGAATGTCGTAGCCCATGCTTTTATCTGCTGAAGGTTTTGTGCTTTCGACAAATTCTATGCCCGATGTATCGGTTTGAATGATATTTCCGTTATACGTTTTAATCGTAGACCAACCGAAATCTTCTAAGGTCTCGTAATAGTTAGCAAGGCTAAATGAAGTAGCTTGGTCACTTATTTGAAGATAGGAATAATCATATTGTTCATCGTATATTTCATCGACGCTTACCTCTCCAACAAACATATCCGTCGGATAAGGAAGGGCTCCCCCACAGTATTTATTCATCAAAGCAATATCAGTCTCGCTCCATTTTTCGAAATGTCCATCGATTGATGAAGAGGACTCACTAGAAGAACTACTTGAGCTAGATGAACTTGAAGCATCGTTGTTATCGCATGAAGCAAGTCCACATACGTATCCGAATAGCCCTAAAACAGATAATGCATAAATACCAATTTTCTTTTTTCTCATAATATAACGCCCCCTTAAATAAGTAAGACTGCCGTTTATTATATGATGAATCTTAGTCGATTTGTATTTTAAAAACGTCAAAATAATAGAAATACAGATGTTACGAAAGCTAGGATTTTTATTTCCAACTTTATTTCCAACTTTATTTCCAACTTTCTTATTTTCTTTTTTTGTATTCATTCGATTGTTACTAGACTTATTTGATAATTTTATTTCCAACTTTATTTCCAACTTTATTAGCAACTTAGACTCATTTTTCAAATTGTTCAAAACGATACTCTAGTCTCATAGGCATGAGATGACTTTTTGTTAGAAAGTTTATTGGCCACTTTTAGGCCACTTTCTATAGTTTATTGGCCACTCAAGCACAAGATAATCCTTCACATCAAAAGCGATTAATAAAACATGTTATTCAATGTTTCATAAAACTTTACCCCTTGATTTTAGGTAACAATATATATCGATATATTCTATATAAATCATTTATGAGCATGCAAAAAGACACCCATATTTCTATGAATGTCTCTACGTTTTTACTTCGATGAATTCACGAATGAATCAATGTCCACCTTTGACGTGTCAATTCCTGCAATCTGTTTCCTTAGTTTAAGAACGTAGGATGGCGAGACCGATAGTTCATCAATTCCTAAGGCCACGAAGAATGGCAAGAGTTTTTCATCACGGGCAAGTTCCCCGCATATACCAACAGGAATATTGGCTTTATGCCCATTTTCGATCGTTAGTTTTATGAGTCTGAGGATTGCCTTATGATGAGGGTTGAAAGTCTTATCGAGCAATGGATTCACACGGTCTATTGCCAAGGTGTATTGGGATAAATCATTTGTTCCAATTGAGAAGAAATCAACGTGTTCTGCCAAAAGGTCAGACATTATCGCGGCTGCAGGTGTTTCAACCATGATGCCAATCTTCATATCTTTGTTGAATTTCTCTCCTCTTGAGGTGAGATTGTTTTTTGCAAGAGTGCACATCTGTTTGACAAACTCCACTTCGCTTAGAGATATGATCATTGGAATCATGATAGCAAGATTTCCATATGCGGAGGCCCTATATAGGGCAGTTAACTGATCTAGGAACATCGCTGGACGGTCTTTGCAGATTCTTATCGAACGATACCCTAATGCAGGATTCTCTTCTTCAGGAAGATTGAAATAATCTACTTTTTTATCCGCGCCAATATCAAGGGTACGAATGATGACCTCTTTCCCTTTCATCGCCTCAACGACTTTTTTGTAATGGGTGAATTGTTCTTCTTCGCTAGGATAATCTTTGCTATCAAGGTAGATAAACTCTGATCTAAATAAACCAATTCCTTCTCCATCATTTTTAATGACGTTATCCACCTCATAACTCGAGGCGATATTCGAATAAATCTTTAGTTTCTTGCCATCAATGGTTTTTGTTTCTACTCCTTTAAGATTAGAAAGTTCTCTTACATCAGCAAGGTATTCTTCATTGATTTTGGAGAATTTCGTGATGTCTTTTGAAGAAGGGTCAAGGATGAGCTTGCCTTTTAATCCATCAATGATGGCAAACTTGCCATTAAATGATGGATCAACCTTGAGTTCATCTAAAGCGCAAATAGAGGGAATCTCAAGCATTCTAGTAAGAATGGAGACGTGAGAGTTGATACTCCCCTTAACAAGAACCAAGCCAAGAAGAAGATTCTTATCAAGTTTCATCAGTTCGCTTGAAGGAAGATCGTCACAAATAAGGATTGATGGTTCCTTTAAAAGATTGGTTTCTTCTTTGTTAGAAAGGCAATCAACAAGCTTATTTCCAACCTCAAGAACATCCTTGGCTCTTTCTTTCATATAAGAGTCATCCATTCCTTCAAACATGCTAGAAAGTTGTTTGCTAGCGTTAAGGACGGCTTTTTCTGCGGTATTTTTATTAGCAATTTCCTCTCTTACTAAGTCTTCGAAATCTAAATCTTCCGCCATAAGCTTATGGGAGAGAAAGAGTTCTGCCTCTTTTTCTCCTAAACTAATTAAGGTGTCTTGATATAGTTTCTCGAAAGAGAGAGTGGCTTTTGAACGAGCTTCAATGAATCTGTTAAATTCCTCTTCTTCGCCCAAAAACTCATTTTTGATTTCGTTTTTTGTTTCTTGGTAAACGACTAATTTTCCAAGCGCGTATCCATCAAAGATACGTTTTGAGCTGTACTCTTTCATGATTATAAGTTGGTTTCAAAGACGTTCTTTAAAGAAGAGATGGCTGTTTCTTCATCTGCGCCATCGGCTTCGATAAGGACTTCTTCACCACTCTTTACACAAAGCCCCATGACACCGAAGATTCTCTTTAAATCAGCCTTTTTGCCTTTATTGGTGATGGAAATGGTTGAGGAATATTTCTTTGCCTCCGCAACGACTATTCCTGCTGGACGGGCATGGATGCCTTCTTTGTCTTTGATAACGTAAGTGAATGATTTCATGTTTATTTTCTCCTTTTGAAACTAATTCCTTTAAATCTTCCAAGTTCTGGATTTGGATTATCTTTTTTAAGTAAGCTAAGCATTAAAGCGGTAATTATTGTGCCAATAACCAAGGCAAGGATGTAGAAATACCAATTGCCAACGACCGCGAAGACAAATATTCCTCCATGTGGTGCCATAAGAGTGCACTTGAAGAGAACGCTAAGAAGTCCGGCAACAGCTGCTCCAACAACCGAGGAAGAGATGACTCTAAGCGGATCTTTTGCAGCATATGGGATAGCTCCTTCCGTGATAAAGCCAGCACCCATGATGTAGTTGACCATTGCTTCTTTTCTTTCTTGTTTGCTCCACTTCTGTGGGAAGAGGGTGGCAGAAAGAGCGATTCCTAGAGGCGGCACCATTCCACCAATCATTACTGCAGCCATCATTTGATAACAATAAGATTGGGTTGCGGCATCTGTAGTTTGTGCGGCTTGTGTGAGTAATGCCGTTCCAAAGACATAAGCAGCTTTATTAATTGGGCCACCCATATCCACGGCCATCATGGCTGCAAGAAGAGCACCAAGAAGGATTGTTAATTGATTTTCGCCTAACCAATTTAAGGCTTTAGTGATTCCAATATTCACATAGGTAAATGGAGTGTTTAAGAGAAACATCGCCAAACCAATAAGGGCAATGCCAAATACTGGATAGATAAGCATTGGCTTGATGCCATCGAGTGATTTAGGGAATCTAGACGTGCATTTCTCAAGTAATTTAACGATATATCCAGCCAAGAAACCTGCGACAAGAGCACCTAGGAAACCGGCTGTAGACCCTGTGTCGTTTCCAGATATTTGAACTTCAATCGAATAACTAGAAAGGGTTGCAAGGCTCCCCCCGACAAAACCAACCGCCAAACCTGGACGACCCGCAATTGAATAGGCGATAAAGGCCGCAAAGACTGGCAACATGAAGTTGAAGGCAACTCCACCTGTAGTTTTAAGGAACCACGATACTGGGGTGCCTGTACCAAAGTTACTATCTGTAGGAACTCCGGCAAATGTATCAATCATGAAGGCGATGGCAATTAAGATGCCTCCGCCGATAACAAATGGCAACATGTGAGAAACACCATTCATTAAGTGCTTATAGAACTGATGAATGAGGGAATTTCCGCCATTATCTTTCGTTTTCGTTTCTTTACTATCGGAATGATAGATTGGGGCTTCGCCACTAACTGCCTCTTTAATTAAAGTTTCTGGCTCATGAATGCCTTTGCTAACTGTGGCAATAACCACTCTCTTTCCATC
Organism: Lachnospiraceae bacterium; assembly: GCA_963657245.1. Lineage (GTDB taxonomy): Bacteria > Bacillota_I > Bacilli_A > RFN20 > CAG-826 > UBA4951. The sequence continues at coordinate 60,943 of CAVKLJ010000005.1, read as the reverse complement.
GAATCTCGACATTTCGACATTGACATCTGCAGCAACCACGATGCCTTTAGCGTGTTCAATTTCTTCCTCGGTGAGAAGATTTTTGATTCCGCCCGAGCCATTTGTCTCAACCTTACAAGAATAGCCCATCTCTTCGGCTTTTTTCTTAAGGGATTCTTCAGCCATATAAGTATGAGCAATGCCATTTGGGCAACCCGTTACACCAAGGATTTCTGGATATTCATCTTTTGGCGTTTCGTCTTTCTTTTCTTCTTCGATACGCTCTGCTTCGGCTTTGTTGATAACTTCAAGGAATTCTTCGATTGATTTTGCGTTGATCAAATCGTTTTTGAAATTCTCATCCATCAAAAGATTGGAAAGTCTTGCAAGAACTTCTAGGTGAACGTTATCCTCCGTATTTGGCGCGGCAATCAAGAAGAGCAAGTTTACCTTTTCCCCATCAAGAGAATCGTAATCAACTCCATCTTTAAGCACCATTGCCGCTAAGGCCGGGGCTTTGACAACATCGGATTTGCAGTGTGGAATAGCAATTCCTTCTCCAATGCCGGTTGTGGATTCTTCCTCACGATGATAGACGCCCTTCTTATAGGTCTCTAAATCCGTGATTACTCCGCTATTTGATATTAAAGCCACTGCTTTTTCAATTACATCGCTTTTAGATAATGCAGCAGCGTTAATATCAATCGTTTTACTTGATAATAAATCAGTGATTTTCATATCTCCTCCTTTCATTTATATCAATTCTTCTAATTTGTTTACCATTTCAAGTGTGGCTAGATTCTCCGAGAATGCCGATGCGCTTCCAGAGGCAATTCCTCTTTTGAATGCAGCATTGATATCGCCACTTCGATAATATTCATCGATAAATCCCGCAACTAAAGAATCGCCTGCACCAACGGTGTTGACGACCTTTCCTTTAGGGGATCTTGTGATTTTATGCTTTCCGTTTCCTTCAACTAGTAAGGCTCCATCTCCTCCAAGAGAGACGATGACATTTCTTGCGCCAAGCTCAATTAATCTTCTTGCCGTATTTATTAGTTCTTCATCATTATGAATTGTGACGTTAAAGAGTTCTTCTAATTCTTCTTTGTTTGGTTTTACAAGAACTGGGTGATAGGAAAGAGTCTTTAATAAAGTATCTTTTGTCGTATCAACGATTAATTGGACGTGTTGATCTTTGATTCTTTCTAAGATTCTTTCGTATGTATCGCTTGGCAAAGTATTTGGAATTGCCCCAGAGATAACAAGAACATCCTTTTCAGTTAACTTCGTGAGTTTGTTGATAAGTTCTTCGATATTTTCATCGCTTACTGCTGGACCTTGGCCATTTATTGCCGTTTCCACCATGCCTTTGATTTTGACGTTGATTCTTGTGTTTCCTTTTAAATGAACGAAATCCGTATCGATGTTATGTTTTTTCATCTCATCTTCGACATATTTGCCAATGAATCCTCCAACAAAACCCATGGCCACGGATTTTGTGCCTAAATTCGAAAGAACGATTGAGACGTTGATTCCTTTTCCTCCTGGAAGCATGCTTTCTTTCTTCGTGCGGTTGATAGCCCCTACTTCAAGCTTATCTAGATCAACGATGTAATCTAGCGCAGGGGAAAATGTTACTGTGTATATCATTATTCTCCGACCTCCAAAACATTTTCTTTCTTATATTCTTTTTTATTCATTTTGTTGGTTATTAACCTAGCGTCATCAAAGGAGGCGAAAGAGACTCCTTTTTCAAATCCTAGTTTTGAAGAGTCAGCAAGAACGAATGCTTGAAGGCTTCTTTCTAAAGCGGTTTTCTTGATGATCGCCTCTTCATAGTCTGGAGTTGTATAGCCTTGATTCAAAGAAATGGCGTTTGAGCCAAAGAAACCATAGTCAAAAGTGAATCTTTTGATGGTTTCTAAAGGGAAGGCTCCAACGAAAGCGTCCGTGCTTAATTTGATTTCCCCGCCGGTGACATAGACTTTATAGCCTTTCTTCTTTAGTTTTTGAGCGATTGTCATGGAATTGGTGACAAAGATGTTGTTATTAGAAGAAATGTAATCACATAAACATGAGGTTGTTGTACCTGCATCGATGTAGACTAAAGAATTGTCTTTTATCAATGTTGCCGCATACTTGGCGATTTCATTCTTTTCTTTGACGTTTAAAGACTCTTTCTCGCTCATATTGAGTTCGAAAAGACTTGATGGGTTGCTCTTTATTGATTTGGCTCCACCATGTAGACGGATAATCTTCCCTTCTTTTTCTAGATATACTAGGTCTCCCCTTATAGTAGATTCGCTAGATGATGTTTTTTCCATTAGCTCATGAAGGGAGACATACTCTTTCTCATCTACTAAATTCAAAATCATTTCTAATCTTAAATTTCTAAGCATTAGTTTTTTCCTCTGCCATGATTATAAAAGCGCTTACATTAATAATCAACAAAAAGCGTTAAAAATCATTAGTTTTCATTAGTACTTTTACAGTTAATTATTTTTAATAATTAAAAATCATTAAATATCTAAAAAAATACTATCTCAATTAGAGATTAGCTTTTCTAGTGTGGTTCAAATATTATGTAGCCGAATATTTGTTTTCCTTTAGTTTTAAGTTGGATGCTTATTTATTAAGAGTTTTGTTTCTAATGTCTTTTTCTATTTGCCCAAGATGTATTCGTTGTGATTCGCATAAACTTAAAAACGACCGTTTTTTTACGGTCGTTATATAAGTTTTTGAAGAAGTCAGGATTAATGGTTAAATGAAATAACTCTTCCCACCTTGAGAATAGTAAGTCTCACCATTTTTAAATGCTTTTGTGAAAAATACTCGTTTAAGAGACATTCCAGTAAAGGAATAGTTAATATAACTTTGGAAAGCGTCACGATTGAAATATGAAACGGAATTAGTCATTTTGAAGCGTAAGTAAGTCGTTAACGTATATTCGCCCATTAATTCACCTTCTGAGGCATCGCTTGGCCTTTGGTAAGACCATCCAGCTTCCCAATGCTTGTTCTCATAATTTTGTAAATACAAAGATGAAATTACCATTTTGGTATCGTTTATCGTTTTCGTTTCCCCGTTTTCGTACGTTAGCATGTAACCTTTGCTACTTGATGGAAGTTGATCAACGTAATCGACTTCTCCACCATATTCAAGCCCTTTGTATTGATAGGCAGCAACGTGCAAATACCCTTCTGAAAGGTATGAGTCGTTGTATTTTTCCCCATTCGTTTGAGTCTCGCCTTTTGTGTTTGCAGTATGACCAGAAACGAAATTGGCAGTCGTCTTATAAAGGTAAACATCAGCATTTTCCGTATATGTGGCTTTTGAAACCTCGCAATACTCGGTTACATAGCCATCTGGGCAATCGAGGACTTTATGAACGTGATCGTCCTTAGCGATATTTTTAAACTCCGAATATTCTGGGTATTCAGGAATAGGCTCGGTCACATAGGAGAAAGCTTTCGTAGGAGCATTGCTCCCAACATTGCCTACAGAAAAGAGAAAAGGCAAAATAGGCAACAACGCCAACGTTTTGATGATCATTGTTTAGTCTCCTTCCCTTCACATACATCATTTCCATTTCCTTTTTTGTTAAGAAGCGCGATGATGAATGAATAGACAAGCATAACGACAAAATATGTAAAAGAAAGAGCAAAAAAGAAAGAGCAAAGATACGCCATGATATAAATCATGTTTCCGACGAAGACTGGCCACGATCCTAAAGCTTTCTCAGGAAGAGTGTTACATAGATACCAGAAGGTGAGCGCAAGCGCTATCCCTACGGCTGAAATGATATTGATGCAACCAGCAATGATATTTGTATTTTTAAAATTCTTCATAATCTTCCCCTCACATGAAATAGTTTCCACCACTTGCTGCAGTGTATGTGGTTGAATCCGCTAGATTCTCGATCCAAAGGAACTTATTGATTTTTTTGCAGGTAAATGAGTAATGAATGTATGATTGGAAGACATCCCTGTTAAAATAGGATACGTTATTGCTCATTTCGAACAAGAGGTAAGCCGTCAATTTAAAAGTCCTATTGCCTAATTCTTTCGGATTTTTCGACTCATACCACCATCTAGCCTCTGTTTTTCCGGTACTTTCGTTATCTTTAAACGTTGCAGATAGAACCGGATCGTCAGATTTTGTTGAAACAGACTCAGAATGCGTGTAGGTAACAGTCACTTTTTCGGTTTCTGAGCCTTTGACGTACAAAGTGCCAGAATCATCAACGCCTATTTCTGCGCCTACATCCAATTCGGTACTAACCGATTCGCTATAAGTTGATGTAATTGTCGTAGTTGCCTTTGTCGAGGATGGTGTCATATCCTTGTAAGTAATTTCACCACCATACTCTTGGCCTTTATATTGAAGAGCGGCCACATGGAGGAATCCTGTTCCTAAATACGTGTCGTTATAGTCATTTCCGTTTGGTTGTTTTTCACGATCTGTTCTTGCTGCGTGTCCAGGAACAAAATTGGCTATAACCTTATAAAGATACAAATCAGATTTTTGCGTGTAAGCGTGTTTAAAAACTGCGACTTGTTCTTCAATGAACCCATCAGGACAATTCAAAACTGTGTGCGGTTTAGAGTCACCAGCTATTTCTGTAAAGCTTGATGAAGTGGAAGTTCCATCGGAGATTAGCGCATAATCGTGCGTAGAAATGGTGCCGCTATTTGAAACTAACAAGGATAGAAGCATCAGCATTTCTGAAACCATTCTATGATTCCCTCCTCTATTTTGCGTTTCTAGTATATAGCCAACGAAAAGTCTCTACTTAAAAACATTGAAAAATAATTAAAAAAGCGCTTTCATATAAAATTTAATAAGATAAAACTGATTTAACACTCGCCTGTTTTACTAACAGTTTTTTCATCAATTACACTTTTTTGGTATTTTCATAACTTTTGGGGGCAATTGACCAAAAATTTTCTGAATGACCAAAACATATAGCAAATGACCAAAAGATACTATAAATGACCAAAAATATTTGAAATGACCAAAACAACTTAATATATTAATAGAGCAAGGGAGGGAAAAGTTATTTATGAGCAATCCATTTAACGTCACATTCGGAGAGTTACCTACAAGTCTCATCTCCAGAAAAGACGACATAAAAACCATAAAAGAGGCCTTTGGAAGCGATTCTCCAGAAACTAAAGTCTACGTTATCTCGGGCCCGCGTGGAAGCGGAAAAACAGTTCTACTAACTTATCTAACAAAACTCTTTAAGGATGATGGCTATATCACAATAGACTTAAATCCATTCGAAGATCTTAACGAACAATTTGCCGCTAAATTATATGAGCAAGGAAAACTCAAAAAGTTATTTCTTTCTCCTGAATTTTCCTTCTCTTTTAAAGGTTTAACATTTTCTCTTAACGGAGATGTTGAAATTAAGAATATCTCCACTCTTATTGAAAAAATGCTGGGCTATCTCAAAAAGAAAAAGAAAAGAGTGTTAGTTACAATCGATGACGTATCCTCAAACGATTACGTAAAGAGTTTCATCTTTTCTTTCCAACAAATGATTAGAAATGATTTTGATGTGTTCTTGCTTGTTACTGGCTTATACGAGAATGTTTCTGAGCTTGAAAGGAATAAGAGTTTAACCTTCTTCTTACGTGCACCAAAGCTCAATCTAGAGCCGCTTAACCTCTTTGAAATCACTTACTTATACAAGAATCTGCTAAATTTAAAAGACGAAGACGCAGTTAAATATGCAAAGTTAACCAAAGGCTATGCCTATGGTTATCAACTTGTAGGTTCCTTACTATACAAAAACGGCATAAATTCAAATATTCTTGATGAATACGATAAGAAACTAATTCAAAACTCATATTTATTAACTTGGGAGAAATTAACAAGCAAAGAGAAAGAATTCCTATATGCCATGGCAGAGAGTTCTTCTCAAAAAGATATAGCAGAAATGACAAATATGAGTAACGGAAACCTCCAAACATATAAGAAGAGGCTTGTTGATAAGGGAATAATCACGGCAAAAGAAAGAGGCAAGGTTGATTTTGCCTTACCTAGATTCAAAGAGTTCGTAAAGCTAGAAAAAGCCCTTTATCAGGACTAGATAATAAAAAATCTCCTTAAAGGAGACATATAAAAATTAAGCAAAGAGGCTCAATCCTCTTTGTTTTCTTTCTTTGCTTCTTCGAGTTGTCTTCTAAGCTCCTCGATTTCCTTGTTTTTATCTTCTATCTCTTTGGCTTTGGTTTCTTTTTCAGCGAGTTCTACTGCTTCTTTTTTCTTTCGATTGTTTTCTGAGATGACATAGATGATCTTAGCAATCTCAAAGATACATATCGCGCTAGAAGGCAAGATAACTAAGACTACCGTACCAACTTTGCTAGAGATGAAGAAATACATCTCACCTAAAGGAAGAGAGACAAAAGATACTTTCCCTAAGATTTCTCCACTACGACCATCGCTATAGAGGGTTTGGATGTTTCCTTCCCCTTCTACAGCATCGCCTTTAAGTTCATAGACGTATGTTCCATCTTCCAATTTTGCTGGATCGGAGACGATTCTATGGGTAATGGTGTTGTTATCTAGAGGGATGTAGTTAAAAGTTATGACATCGCCTTTCTTTAAAGAGGAGTAGAAGTCATCCTCTTTTCCATCCTTTATAAGGTCAACTTTGATTAAAGATTTAACCGGTATGGTCTTAATATCGTATTCCTCTTGTCTTTCACCAGCCATGGAAGAAGAGACGACAACAAGGTATTGGGAGTCGCCTACCCTACCACCTGTGAGTCTAGAGGTTATGGAGAAACACGCTATAGCGAAAAAGAAGGCAAAAACCGTATAGAAAATAACGTTTCCCGTTATCTTTAATGCTTTGTTTCTTTTCTTTTTCGTATTTTCTTCCATATTTATCCGTATTTTAAGACAAATGAGGCAGAGAGAGTATCCCTGCCTCATATTTCGCCTAGTAATTGGCTTATCCTATTAAACTATTCAATTGTGCAAGTGTAAGGAGCATAGAATGTGACCTTGTCTTCAGCAGCTACTGAATAAGGTTCACCAGATTCATCTTTGCCTTCTTCCCCATAATTTTGATAGAACTTGCAGCCTCTAAAGGTTGTTGAACCTTTTGCCGAAGGCTCAGCTAACAAGAAAACTTGTTCATTATAACTTGGAGTGTTATCAGCATGAATCTCACAATGTGCAAATGATAAATTTGCAGTAATTCCATTGCCTGGGTTTGTTACATTCCCTTTGTCATCAGTGGCATATTGTGTTTCGACAACAATAGTACCATAACCATTTGATTGAGATTTTGGATATACGTTTTTACTAGTCAAAATGCAATTTTCAAATGTACCAGTAACATTATCTGACCATGTTTGGAATGCAGAATATCCAGTGAATGAAGAATTCCTTGCGACAACGGTAATGCCATCGCCATTCTTTCCTAACGTAAATGGATATTTAGCGGCAAAACTAGAGTCATCAACTACAATCTTAAATCCCTTAAGCATATAAGTAGATATGCCACGTCCATCATCATAAGTACTATTAAGAGTTCCATTAATTCCAACAACAGCGAAATATCCACAATTTAATTCTGGATCATCCTCTTGGTCAAGGTTGAAGACACGTCTATATGGATATTCGCCATTTGATTCGGTATCATTAGTAACCTTAATTGTTTTTCCATCTCCAAAGATTGTTGTATTTTTAGTTTGGATATCTAAACGACGAGTTAACTCTAAATCATTCTTTACATAAATATATTTTGTAGCAATGGTCTTATCATCTAAAACATCGTTAATTTCTTTCTCAGTAGTAACAACATATCCTTTACCATCTTTTTCGGTAACTTCAATTACCCCTTTGGCGTCAATTGTTGGAAGACCGCCTGGATAAGCGTCCTTAGATAAATCTTTTACAAATTTAGCATTTGCAGGGATTTTTGTTGTTTTATCTCCAACACCACCTTCAGTAACTGGAGTTGCTTTTTGTGTGAAATTAAAGTTAACTTCATCAGAAACGGTAGTATTGCCAGATCTTGCTAAAATGCCACATCCATCTTCGATGTTGAATGTTGTATTCTTGCCTGAGATGTCAACAACATCGTTATTGGCAACATAGACGCCACAAGCAATATATCCAGCGGATTTAATCTTGCCATTAAAAGTGCCGCCAGTGATTGTGATGACATTTTCACCCCAACCAGTAGTTCCGTTAGTTCCAACGACAAAGTTATCGGTTGTTGTGAAATTGCCGCCTTCAATTGTAAGTTTGCCAGCTCCATGGGCTAAAGCGCCGTATTCGACAGTTTCAAAAGTTCCATCTTTAACGACGATTTCTCCACCATCTATAGCAGCAAATCCGCCATATGTGCTATTTATATTTCCGTTTTCAAAGATGACTTTGGAGCCTTTTCCTTCAGCTTTTACACCTGCAACTTTATCACCTGAAACGGTAATTGTTGGGGTTGTTACAGTTGGTGCAAATAAGGCTTTTCCTTCGGCATGTGAGGTGATTGTTTCAGTCGCACCGATTGTAAGGACGCTTCCTTCGGTTGCAACGAAGGCTGTTTTTCCTTCTTCTGCCGTAACATCGTCAGAAAGAAGAACGTTTAAATCTTTTTCAACAGTAACTGTGTCAGAAAGAGTTATAGGCTCAGTAATTTCAACTGTAGATCCTTCAGCAGCTTCTTCAATGCTTTCCACTAACTGTGCAGGTGTTGTAACAGGGAAATATTCAGATTTGTCTTCAGTCTTTGCGTTGGCTTGAATTGCATCAACGACAATCTTGATTGTGCCGTTTGTTTCTGTACCATTGGTAACATCAGTATCTTTATCAATACCAATTGTAAGAGTGAAATCACCTAAATCTGTTACACCAGCCTCGGCTTTTGTATAACGGGTAAAGAGCTCGCCTTCTCTGTTTGCTGGCATGGCATCACCGTTATATTGGCCTTCTAAGTCAATGATATCACCAAAAGCAGTATCATCAGCACTTGGAGATACGACAGTACGATACTTAATATCAACAGTTGAGGAGTTTGTAACATGAACCTTAACCGTGACTTTATCGCCAGAGACGATACCACTTAAAACAACGTTTCCATCAGCATCGACCTTAGCTGTTCCACTTGCACCGAATTTGACAGTTCCATCTTCTTGAACGGTCGCATCAACTTCTTCATCGCCATTTAATGTTTTTCCGCCTTCAAGAGTGACAGTCTTTGAGATTGCAACCTTACCAGTTGTGACCGTGACATTAGTCTCAGTCTTGTTGGTGAATAAAGCGTATGTGCTTCCGGCCGCTATTGTGCCGAAGGCTAAGACTGCCATCCCAGAAAGGACGAGAGTCTTTTGTAATTTGCTAAATTTCTTCATTTTCTTTTTTTCCTTTCGAAAAATTTATTATGCGTCTTTTGCAACGCTTGCTAACTTAAACGACACATCGAGGTCCATAGATTGCTCTTGGGCATCATTGTTATTCTCGAGATTCTTGAACTCGTAAGATACAGTGACCTCGCTAAACGCGCCTTTCTTAACTTGTTTGTTTTCTGGTGAAGTAACATTCCAGACAATCTGGTCAAGGATTGCAGCCTCACTATCTTCCGTGCCATCGGCCTTATATGCCTTTGACGTGGTTTCTACGGTATAGTCGAATGCCATATCACCAGTATTAGATAGTAAGAATGTTGCAGAACCTGTCATTGTTGGAACCAATTTAACTCCGTCGAATATCTTTCCGACATAGTTAAGTAAGCTAACGCCCTTCCCCACGACTGGGACAAGGTTATTGCCACTTGAATCCTTGAGGGTGGATAGATCCACTGTTTGAGATTCAATTAGGCCGTCGCTATTTAGGACGTCTTGTTTTAATTCCTTGAGGTAGAGCTCCGCCTTAAGATTCCCACTTATAACTAGATGGGTATTCACATCCTTCTTACTTGTGAAGAGAGAGTATGTCGTCCCTATTGCCACAGCACCGCATGCCATTAAGACTACTGCAGATATGACGAATTTAGCTGTTGATGGTTTCTTCATGTTTGTTAACCTCCTTTCCTTTTTCATTTTCCCTTTTTATTTAAACGCCTTTGCTTCAAATACCAGTTTGAAGTCTAAACTCATGCCAAGTAGTCCCTCAGGGACATCGTCGGCAAGTGTATATTTGATAGTTAGGCGCTTAGATTCGTTTTCGCTGATCTTGTTTTTAAAGCTCAGTGGTTCCTCGAAACACGAGGAGAATTTCTTACTTTCAAGAGTCTCGTTATCTAACGAGGCACTCACACTTATGTACTCATACCCAGTTTTTTCTTCTTCCTTCGAGAAAGAAATGGTGCATGATGCTTCGAAATTGAGGTTTGATTTTACGGTGTATTCTTGAATTTTGCTCTCACCTGGAGCGATAAGCCCAAGGTCACATTCCTTCACGCTTTGATTGCTTTCATCGGTCAAAGAGATATAGCCATTTTCTCTAGCAGTATGAGCGGCTATGCCAAAATAGACACCAGTCCCAACGCCTAAAGAGAATGTTAATGCGGCAACCGAGATCAATATCCCCTTTCCCGCCTTATTCATTAGTTTTCTCCTTTGGAGTCTCTACGCTTGGTTTGCCTTTCGTATATTCCTTATATTCTTTACGGGATATAGCAAAAAGCGCGCCAAAGAGCGCGATTGTCGCGACGATGCAGCAAATCAGTACGATTACACTTACTTCTGTAGCTATCATGGCCTTCTCCGTGTTTCTAAACGAATATATGCTACCCCCCCCCGCATGGTTTTGTCAACATGCGCAACTAAAGTTTGCAGATACGAAAATGTAAAGATTATATCAACACAATATTGTTATTTGTTCACATCAAGAAAATGTTAATATTTAGATGCAAACAACATTGTTAATTAAGGGAGTTAAATTATGATCTACACCAAAATCAGATTAGATTTCATCCGTGGGCCAAAAGACCGTTTTTATCGAACAGTACTCATCAAAGGAAATCCAGACTTATTTGAACTTGGAATATGCCTTGGTTTGGCTCTTGGTGCAACATATGAGCACTGTTTCTTAATCACAACAAAAGATAGCTCATATGTTATGGCTCCTTTTATGGAAGAACCAGACGATGGATACAAATACCTTAGGAGATACTATTTAAGTGATTTGCCTGATGAATTTAACTATGAATACGACACTGGCGAAGGATGGAACTTTGCTTGCAAACGTTATGAAGAAAAAATCGAATTAAATAACACAAGACAAAAAATCATTGTCCTTGAAGGCAAAGGACAAGGCATATGGGAAGATAATATTGGTAGTCTATATGCCTTGTTTGAAGGAAGAGTTGATCCTAATTCCTCAGAGGAAGATGAATATGAAGGATACTATAAGCCTTGGAACTATAAGATTGATAAGTTCGGTGATTTCGATCTTCCACTTAATGTTGAAGCGTTGAATGAAGAATTGAAGAAAAAAGCAGCGAGAATCCTTAGGCAAATCCTTTTACAAGAAATTGCATATGCGGAACAAAGGCATGTTTGTTTAGATGATTTCCATGATAATAGGCCATCTTTCCAAGAATGGTATAAAACATGGAAAGAGAAGAATAAGGCTTAGTTTAATCGTTAACCTTCCAATGGCCACTCTTATTGCTTCCGACTCTTTCTATTCTTTTGGCGTCGCTCAATTCCTTGATGTAATTCTGAATTGAACTTTTCCCGAGCCCAAGAATGTGTATCAGTTCAGAAATTGTGACAGATGCATTATTTCTCATCTCGGCAACAATTAATTCCATCGTCTCCTCAGACTTCTTATACGTTTTCTTTTGGCCCGGCGCCCTTTCTTTTTCGCTTAATTGAACACTTCCAAACGTTCTTTTGAATTCAAAAGGAATGGTCACTTTTATGAACTCTTCGTTAATGAAGAATGCTTCTTCACCATATCTTTGACAAATTCTGTTTACTCCACGTCCCGATCTTTCGCTGATCCTAAGACGGATGAAAATTTCAGACAGTTCAATGCATCTAGGTTTGCTTCTTCCCATGAAAAAACCGGTTTTTGTTTGTTTTGGCGGTAATCCTCCATTAGAGATTATCTCTATCCTATCCTCAAAAACTGAAACCATCGGCGCATTCAAATCTACCCAATCGTTGTGTATAAAAGCGTTCAATAACGCCTCTTTTAAACATTTTGTGTCAAAAAGAGGAACATCTTTTCTTTGATATACCCTGCTCGTTTCATCGGTCATGACAATATTTAAAGATTCCAAATAGGCACTCATCTGTTCCATTGTTATAAGCATGCATTTTCTGCCAAAATCGTTTAATGAGTATTGATTATCCGATTTTTTCGTTCCAGAAAAAATGCTAACTCTACAAGTGACATCATTTTCATCAGAAAGTAAATAAGCCATTTCGTTAAATTTAGTGCTGCCAGGAACAAATAGGCCAACATTCTCTTCAAAACTGTCTTCGTTAATATACGCTCCTTTTGCCACGTAATAAGATTTCAGTTGAGTAAAGTGAAGATTCTGTTTATTTGATGGAGTATTTATGATTGTTGGGACACCGTTTTTTAAAATAACGGCTAGATCAATCTCTCTTTCTGGATATCTCCTAAGCAATTCCTTGCTAGAACCTATCCTAATGTATCTTTCCTTGTTAAATTCGGTCATGATTCTTCTTGCCGCAGGGATCGTTAAGCAAACAACCTTCTTTCCTTCCAAGCAAAAAGTTTCGAATTTAAAAGAGACACTAGGATTCAGTAGCCTAGCCAGATAATGTTTTAATGGTTCACCATCAATATCGACGTCGTAATTAAAACTGGTACCAACTATCTTTTTGGTTTTATCTTGAACACCCCAGATGAGATAAGCTTCATCCGCACCGTGATATGCTGCTGCATTAGACATAGCGCTTATATATTCGCCAATTTGTTTCTTATCTGAAAGATTTTCCTTGTACTCTATCCATTCGCATTCGTCCTCGTTAATCAACCCCAATAAATATTTGCTGTCCATAGTAAGCCCCCTTAAGTAAGCAAAATTATATTATCAAATCGTCATATAAGCAATAAAAGTTGGGTAATAAAGTTGGGTAATAAATTTTATCTAAAAATATTTTTTTGTAGATAACATCGGATGTTTTACAAATTTAAGATGCAGCTAAACGAAAAAATTTGGCAATAAAGTTGGGTAATAAAAGTAAGCAATAAAATTTGAAATATTAAGCCATGGATCCGTTCCTATTTTCCCTCCTAATGTTTGTCTCAATCAGCGACAACGCTTGATAATCATGGACAATATCCTGAGCGAAATTTAGGATTTGTCTGTCACATTCAAACACTACTTCATCATTCTTTGAGCCAATCCCCTTAACCATTGAAACAACCATACGTTTGTTATCGTTTGTATATATAGTAGATATTTTCTTGAACTTGATAAAATCATCTTGATTTGTAATTTCAATATTAGACAATCTTCCAATCATATCGATTGTTGCGTCGATGTATGTATTGAACAGCAAATAATTTGCACGCAAATTGCTAAGTGCTTTCTTTCTTTTAATAGCAATTTCCTGCGCTGTATTCTTTTCTATCCTGATTTTATCTGCGTCCCACATGAAGGTGGGTATTGTGCCCTCTTCTAAATATCCATGAGTTACTGAAACGTTGGCCCCATAGGCTTTTTTACCATTTATCGTATAAAGGCCGAATCCCAAATATGCCGTCAGCACATCGGTGAAAATCTCAGTTTTGGATTCATCTTCAAATCTAGGCCAACCATTTTTGTATTGATATGCATGCGATAACTCATGCGCTATTATGGCGATGTAATTGTCAGTATTATAAAAGCATTCATATCCTATCGATACAAAGTTAAAATCGTACGATTCTTTTTCGATATAACCCGCGCAATTTTTACCAAGTTTTTCCATAGAGACAATGCAATGTGTACACCCAAAGCCTAGATGTTTTTCCATATCCATAACTATTTTTGCAAAATTGATGTCGACGGACGGCCTTTGCCAATAATTTCATCATCTAGCTGCTTGTAGAGTTTTCCAGGAACTGAATATTAATCAAATGGAAGATTCTTAAATCGCCTTCTAATATACGGCCCAAAAGTTCTAAGATAATCTAACGCAATTGGATCTAAATGAAGTGCACTTTTAGAAGTGTCATCATTCATTACAGTTGGATTTACGGTTTTTGATGATTGATTTCTATTTGAAGGACATTTTTCTTCGCCTTTCTCAATAAGGCCTTTATTGTACTTAGCGAGTGCGTAGACACTTAGAGGGAGGAGAAACACAGGAACAAAAATTAAAGGATATATCTGCAATCCTATAGATACAGCAAAAAAGCGATAGATGAGGTCACCCCAATTAATCCCAAAATCCCTAATATCATTTTAGAATTGCTATTATTTTCATCTTCACTCATTGACACAACTCTCCAAAAAATGCCTATATAAATCCAAATATATAATTATACCATGCTCATGTTTCTGACTTTTTTACAGCGCAGTCTTGAAGATAGGAAAAATAGAAAGTCGAACGAAAAATATAGTTTTTTACACACCACAAGAAAACGCTAATATAGCTATTGCTATATTTTAATTAGTTCACGGTGTAGATTTTTTGATTTTTGCTTTTAGGCTTATTCGGCATTGTATAGGCAAGAACGTTTCTTTCGATCAACGGCTTAATAAATGAATTCATGCAATAGGATGGGTGTTTTTCATCGAAACCAAGGAATTTAGCAATTGATTCTTTGCTTCTGGGAGTTACACAATATCTCTTTATCTTCTCAGTAAAGGAATCGTCCATCACTTCTTTCTTCTTGCTGTTATAAAGTGTCACCTTAAATATTCCGCGATCCACCTCAAATTTGGGCTCCATCAATCCAGCTTTTTTCATTTCTGCATATATCGTCGGAATACCAGAATAACGGTTTTCAGCAATCTTCAGCGTTTCAAGAATCGAAGCAATGAATGGGTTTCTGACGTCTGAATGAATCTTTCCAAGTTCATCTAAGGTCAGTCTTCCATATAAACCGCCAGGGTTGCTCACTTCGAGTCTGTCATCATAAATTGTTAATCTAACCGGATCATTTTCCGTATGGATGCTGTAATCGCGGTGTATCAAAGCGTTGAGGATTATTTCTCTAACGGCCTTAACTGGATACTCTGGAATGTCTACTCTAACGCCTTCAGCATTAATCTTAGTTGATTGTCTAGTGTTATTTAGTACGAAGGAAAGAGCTTGTTTGAGCATCTCGCCAATCGTTCCATCCAATCTCTTATTATCGATAAAACGAACCCCTTCGTTATCTTCAACGCCATATTCATTATTTGCGCATCTAACAGCAACGATATCCAAATTAGGTGAGAAATACTGCGGATATTTTCCAAAATTCAATATTCCGCATAAGGTAGGAAGACCGTTTTTATCAAGAATTCCGTTTAATTTGAGAATAGATGTATTATCAACATTTAAGAGATTTGGCTTGATTGTCGTTATTGTGTCTATAAAAGTATTTATTGCGGCCGTATTTAAATACTCAGCATCCACTCTTTCTTTGCTTCTTAATTCATCTTCCGCTTTATATTTAAAAGCATCAAAGCTATATATCTCATATTCGGTCATCGGAAGATCGGCATCCCCAACTCTAATATATGACCCATTCATTTTTCCTTTTCCTAGATAATAACAAGGCTTGTTAAAAACATCGAGTTCAGGAATTTCGCAAGAAGCCACTGTTTTTCCTTTGTAATTCGTTATCGTAAGTATAGGTCGAATTTCTGGTTTCATCATCAAAGACTGCTCGGTGATTTTCTTTTGCAAAATGTCCGCACAATCAATTCCGCAGACTTCATAATTATGTTTTTCGTCGATACCGAAAATGATTATTCCGCCATGCGTATTGGAGAATGATGAAAATGTGTCATATAAGTTTTCAGGAACACCACTTTTTGCCTTCTTTAACTCAATATTGTCCATTTCAGTTTTAATTGACGTAATCTTATCAACTAATTGAACTAATTCTTCCTCTTGCATATCTAATCACCTCTGCCCGTATTTTAAACTAAACATTTTCAATTTTCATTATTTTACGAAAATAATTTTGATTTTACGAAAATGAATTTAATCGAACATTTTTTGCCTTATATCAATTATATTGACAACATTTATCAGTGATTTAGCATTGATTAGAATTAGTTCATCTAATCTATCATTTGGATATAGATATATAATACCCCTCGGTTTTTATGGTCCTATCTTTAGTAACGTTTCTATCAACCGTCATCTTGATGGTCGTAATGATAATATTCAAACCGAATATCAAAATAGGAAAAATATCTTTCCAAACATTTTGGGTTATAACATTGCTTGGTGCGATAATCGTTCTATCAACTGGACAAATAGATATATCTTCTCTTTGGAACGATCTTACTGGAGGAAAGATGAACCCGATAAAGATATTGATTCTATTCATTTCCTTATCAATGATTTCCATATCTCTTGATGAGCTTAATTTCTTTAACTATTTATCTACAAAGGCTTTGAAAATAGCCAAAGGTAGCCAATATAAGATATTCTTCACAATATATTTCCTTGTCGCTATTCTAACTATTTTCACATCAAACGATATTGTCATATTGTCTTTGACTCCATTCATCATTTCTTTCTCTAAGAAAGCAAAAATCAACCCTTTGCCATTCTTGATATGTGAGTTTGTAAATGCCAATACCTATTCCATGTTATTATCCATTGGAAATCCTACAAATATCTATCTTGCTGGGGCAGAAAATGTTTCATTCCTCTACTACCTTTCTAAGATGTGGCTTCCCACCTTTCTTGCAGGAATATCCACTTTAGGAGTTATTCTTCTTCTATTTAGAGGGGATTTAGCAAAGAAAATTGAAAATATCGAAATTGAAGATGTCGTTTTGAAAGATAAGCCGCTTGTTATTATTAATCTTATCGTTTTAAGTCTAACAACAATATTCTTGGTAATTTCAAATTACATATCTTTAGAGATGTGGCTAATCTGTCTAACCGCAATGTTACTGATGTCTTTGATCTTACTTATATATTCCATCAAAACAAAGAAGAAAGACTATTTATTTGATACATATAGAAGGCTTCCCTATAACCTTATTCCATTTATCCTATCGATGTTCATATTGGTTCTTTCTTTGAAAGAGAATGGGGTTATTTCTTCTCTTCAAAATATATTGGATACATTATCTGTAAACAAAATTGCGGAAACATTCACATATACGATATCTTCCACTTTATTTGATAACGTCATCAACAATATACCGATGTCCGTTTTATTCTCCTCCATTCTTGAAGGAAGAAGTGAGCTTGCGATATTTTCCACGATCATTGGCTCAAATATTGGTGCATATCTAACACCGATTGGCGCTTTAGCGGGAATCATGTGGATGTCGATATTAAAAAGATACGATGTTGGCTTTAATTTCCTAAGCTTTATGAAATACGGAATTGTATTAGTTCCTACCGCTTTGATATTCTCTTCTTTAGGGATATACCTACTTTGTGGAATATAGATCGAACTTTTTCATTCGATAAAATCTAATATTTTTGTATTTTTCGATTAAATTGCCAGTCGACTAGGCATTTAATCGCAAAAGTTTTATAATATCGATGCTAGGAGGTTTTTTATGTATTACGAAAGAGATATCGAGGACTATTTAAAGGAAACTGGCAAACACTTCGAATCAATTGTTGTTTATGGAGCAAGACAAGTTGGAAAGTCGACAGTGATAGAACATATATACGAAAAAGGGTTTTCCTACGTTACGCTCGACGATACCGATGAGTTGGAACTAGCATTAGATAATCCGAAATTGTTTTTAGAAACGCATCCTTGGCCTTTAATCATTGATGAAGTTCAAAAAGCGCCGAAACTGTTGAACATAATCAAAATCAAGATAGACAACGAAAGAAAAAGAAAATTAAAAGAAAACCTTCCTAGAGAGCTTATGTATATATTAACTGGCTCAAATCGTTTTAAGTTACAAGAAGGAATCTCCGAATCTCTAGCGGGAAGAGTAGCGGTCGTTGAAATGGGATCTTTCACCCAGATGGAAACGATTAAGAAAAAAGGAAAACTATTTCATCCAGACATTAAAACCTTGTTGGAAACTGAAAAAGCAGGAAGCATTCCATATGTGAGCCAAACGGAGATCTTTAATAGAATTTTCCAAGGCGGAATGCCTGATATCATAGTTAATAAAACGCCAAGAGAAACATATTTCAAATCGTATTTCAATACATATATAGAAAAGGATGTCCGTAGCCTAATAGGAGCCTCATCAGAAATGACTTTCAGAAGATTCGTTTCTTATCTGGCTTTACGTACTGCCCAGCAAGTTAATTATGAAGTGTTCGCTAGAGATATAGGCATTGATTCCACCACTTGTAGGAGATGGATATCGATCTTAGAGACTTCAGGCATAATTGCCCTTCTTGAGCCTTATATGGCCTCTGTTTCAAAGCGTATTATCAAAGCGCCAAAGCTGTACTTTATGGATACTGGCCTTTGCGCATATTTTTGCAAATGGCCAAATGCCGAAATGCTCAAAGAATGCGCTATGAATGGAGCCTTTTTCGAGACATTCGTCGTAAGCGAAATCATCAAAAGTTTTTTCAATCAAGGAAAAGAATATGAGAACACTCTTTTCTATTACAGAGACATCGATCAAAAAGAGGTGGATATTCTCTATGTTGAGGCAAATTCGATCTATCCTATAGAGATAAAGAAGGGAATAATGCCAACCAAGCCAAATAAGAACTTTGGTGTCCTCGGCAAATATGGAATGGAAATAAAACCTGGATTGGTTATCAACTGTTCAGAGAAAATAATGCCAATTAGCGAAAGGGCTTATTATTACCCTGTTTATTTACTTGGTGCATAAAGATAAAAAGAAAACCGTCCTTGTTTTTGGACGGGGGAATTCGCTTATACACTGGTTATAAGCTATGTGTTCATTCCTATTAGTTACGGAAAATAGGGCCTTCTTTAGCGATGGCAGCGAGTAATTTGCTGTATTCGCTCCAGTTAGAAGATTTCTTGTTATTTTTCTTTCTGAAGAACATAATGATTCCTCCTTCAAACTTGCTTTGTTTCTCAAAGCGCCATAATCATAGAGCGGTTTCAAGAAGAAAAAATATGAAAGGCTTTTCAGTAAGCGTTTTCAGAAAGTGCTTTCATAAAAAAGTAACGTTTTTTGCGACTTTTTTGACTTAAATTGCAAGAAATGTAAAAGATATTCAGCTATTGGATAACATCTTTTTTACAAATATTTTTCACAAAAGAGAATATCGTAACAAATAGCAAAACCATCACAAAAAGCAAAGTAGTCACAAAAGATAGAATGTACATATCCCCTTCTAACGATCCATTCACATTTATCAGAGTATTCTCTAAAACCATCATCGAGACTATTGCATTGATGAATGTGACCAATTTAAGTTGCTTTCTCAAAAGGTTCTCATCGCCTTTCTTTTTTAGATTAACAAACGCGAGTATGACGTTATAGAAGGCGTATGTTGCCATAGCAATGGAGCTTATTTTTGTCGCATGCACCGCTTTCTTGTTTGAAATTAGCAATATCGCAGGACCGATCAAGGCTAAATTAAGCAAAAGAAGAAGGACGAAAGAGATTACATAAACAATTATCTCAGCCTTTTTTCCTTCTTTATGTTTATAGATATTTACAATAAGCAAAGTTTTCACAAATAGCAAAAGAAAATAATACCAAGCAATCGTTAAATTCCAATCTGTTTGATATGAAAGCCCAATAATTAAGTTATATAAAACGAAAGCAAAAGGAATGAGAATTGCAGAGATATTTTTGATTTTAAGAATTGCTTCACTTTGTAGTATTTCTTTCATTTTTATTGGTTAAGCCCTTAATTAAATCTGAAAGTTCTTGGATCTCTAAATCACAATCATTCTTTAGCCATCTAGCGATTAAAGCTTGAATACCAGCCACATAATAATCAAACAAGTAGTCTCTATATTGTTCTAAAACGTTAAATTTATCAAAGACTTTAGTGATTACATCTTCGTAAACTAGGTTTTTCATTTCCTCTATCTTAAATAGAGAAGAATCCTTCATTGCGCTTTGATAGATTTTTCTATGTTCCTTGATGAATCTTAGATAAGGGAGAAGATATTCGTCAGAGACGAACATCAACTCCTCTTTCTTAGATGAATTCACGTCTTTTCTTTTAATTGAAGAGAAAGCCTCATAAAAATCCTTATTCGAGTTGGAAATTACTTCATCTAACAAATCATAAGTATTTTCGTAATGAAGATAGAAAGTTGAACGATTAACTTTCGCTTCTTGGCAAATATCTTTAATCGTTATGTATTCGAAATCCTTCTTTTCAAGAAGAGAAAGTAGCGCATCATTCATCTTTTTTGCGGTATTGAAATATTTACTTTCGTTTTTGTTCATGATGCGCACCTCCTTTATTTTTCATCTTTGGTGATTTCTTCAGCTAATTTAGTGACCTCAAAGGCGTATTTTTCTTTTCTTTCTTTAAGAATCTTTGAATAGATTGGGTAATTTACTCCACAAAAAGCAAATCCAATAACGCCTAAGATGATTCCTAGAACGAGACCTAAGGTTCCCTTTGGCCCAAAATCTGTCATAACGAAGCTCATTCCTAAACCAGCAATTAAAGCGCCAACAATCCCAAACGAATAAGCAAAGATAGCTGCTGGGCGTTTTACTTTATCATCTAATTTCTTTAGTTGAAGAGCCTTTCTTTCCTTCTTTGGCGCATATTCTTCTGCAATGCGTTTCGCATAAACTTTGTCTAAATCTTCCATGTCAATTTCCTCCTTGATTTCGACACGGATAGTTTATTTTTTAGAAGCATGTGTTTTGAACAACACAAATAAGGAAAAATGTCGATTTACTTTAAATTCTCTAGCAGAGCTTTTGTGTCGATGACTCTGCTATCGTAGCAACGGGAGAAATAGTCTAGCCCATCTTCTTGCTTACCTATTAAGAAGGTAGCGCATGCATCCGCAGGAACAATCGTCTTATATCCTAGATAATAGGCATTTGCTAAAGTTTGAAGAACGCAGATGTTTGTATCCGCGCCAAAAGCAATAATGGTGTCCACCCCTAATTCTCTAAGCAATAAATCTAAATCGGTTTGGAAGAATCCGTTATATCTACGTTTATATACGATGAAATCGCTTGAAGAGACGTTAAAAACGGATAATGGCTTTGCTGCTTCGCTGCCTTTTATGCCATGCTCTCCCCAAAGCTCTAATTCTTTATCAACTCCTGGGATATGAGCGTCACATGAGAAAATCACTGGTATGTTTAATTCCCTTGCTTTGTTAACGATGGTTGTGGCATTTTTAACGGCCTCATCAAGAGCTGGAATGTTTCCTAGCTTTCCTCCAAGTAAGTCGATAACTAGTACAGCAGTTTTCTTAATATCGATCTCATGGCTATTTTGCCAAGCTGTATTTTGATGTTCAGGTAGGTACATATTTAAGTCCTTTCGTTATTCTAATTTTATCATAAATATCGTTTTTATCGAATGTTTTCAGATAAGAGTGAAGTAAGAGTGAAGTATTACTTCATTGTTACTTCACACTTGACTTCATTTTGGAAATACTAGGTCGTGATTAGAAAAGTATTTCACTGGATACATCGTATCGTTTATTAAAAGAAGTTTCTTCTCAACTAATGGTAAAAGGACCTCCTTTCTAAAATATGTCGATGGTTTGATACCAAGCATTTCGGCTATCTCTAAGGCACTTCTTCCTTTATTCCAACAATAGGACAGGATTTCTAATTGCTTTGAGTTTTCTTCTTCGTTCAATGTGTAAACTGCTGGTTTTTCATCATTGCTAACCAAGCCAGAAAGATGGGTTAAATCAGGTAATGTTAAGGAAAAGAAAGAATCGTCAGAATCCGCAAATGGCGCGAATTTTGCTCCGTATTCTTTATATTCTTGCTCAATCTTATCAAACCCACTTCCTTTATGATCCATAAGTTTGCAAAGAGAAAGAACATCGCAAATTAGTTCGTTTCTTCTTAGTGGAGGTATCTTCGATAGGTTTGTCTCTTTCCTTAGCCATTTATGTGAGGGTAGCGAACCTGGAGAAATTATCTCCAAACGGTCTTTAAAAAGATTTATTTCAATCTGGCTTCCATTTATAAAGTAGTTTCTATGACCTATTGCATTGGCCACTCCTTCAGACAAAGAACGTTCGGGAAACGAGAAGATGCTTTTTCTCCCCTCAGGCGTTTTCTCAAAACCATTTACAGAACGGCCATTAACGAAAGCCAAAATCTCTTTATATTCTTTGATTAGATTGCCTTTTATGCTGCTTGTTGCTAAGAAAACATTATCGCCTTTGCTAATACCAGGAAAAGCGGAGCACTCAATAAGCGTTCTTGAATCGTCACAATCATCTTTAAAAAGAAGAGAGCCTTTTTTGAGTTTGCCATCAAGGCTAAAAAAGCCGATATTTAGCAAGTCTTTTTCTGTTAATTCTCTCCCATCATTCTGCTCTTTGTAGAATGCGTATAGCGTTTTGAAATCCTCTTTATGAAAATCTTCATCGGTTTCTAGAACGTCATAAGAAACATAGTCGCTAGACATCACTAAGTTGCGGATTTCTTCACCACTTGCTGCACTTGTTTTTCCAAAGTGACGGACAAATATCGTGCTTAGACCATTCATATGGAGAGAAACTGGTGGGAATTTGCTTTTCTCAACGTGAAGAGCTAATACGTAGCGCGTTGGAGAAGTTTCAGGAACAAGTATTCTTTCGATTCTATAGCGAATAGGAGGTTCGATATGTGCTTGGATTAAACGTTGAATCATCAGGGCGATTTTATCCGCATCATTATGTGACAAAGCTAAAATCTGATGTGTTTTATCATCAACACCAATATAGATTACTCCACCGAAAGTGTTGGCGAATGCGGCTATTTCTTTTAACCATCCTATCTCTTCTCGGCCTTTACCGTCTTTAGTTGGGCCTTCAGAGATTATGCCCTTAAATTCAATCTCATAATCCTCAATGTTTTGATGAGGAACTAACTCTTCAAATAGCATAATATCACCTCCAGATATGGATATTTTAGCGAAGAGTGAAGTAAGAGTGAAGTATTACTTCATTGTTACTTCACACTTCACTTCATTTTGAGTGAAGCAAAGAATAAAATGTTCAAAAAGTATTCCCCCAGACTTCTATAGTGAAGCGTCTATTTCATCTATTGTTCATGGAAAGAAATATACATTTTTGTATGTTTTATTCCTAAGAATCAACAAAATAGCAAAAATTTCAGAAAAAAATCATGAAATATGAATTTTTAGTTCAAACAAAAAGGGCCACCTAATGGCAGCCCATCATTTTAGAGAAGTTTAATAAGCGTAAATGTTACAGATCAAATTTCCGTTATATTCGTAGATGTTATATTCGGTAAGAACATAACAAGAAGCGTTGTAAATTTCGTATACGGCATAGCTAGCAATGACATCGAGCCCATCTGGTGTGCCATTATCGATCGTAAACTCGCTGTTATCATCCCATTCCCATTTTTCTTCGAAACCATCTAAGACAAGTTTAGATGAAACGATTTCTTTTGCCTCTTCCTTGGTCATTGATGAGCCAAAGTTAATTTGTAATGTATCGAAACTATCTTCGTTTTCGGTAGGAATAATCGTTGTTTCATAGCCTAGTTCATCTGCAATTGCAGCAATCTTATGTACGACATCTTTTGTTTGATAAGTTTTATATTTCTTAGCTGTAACTGTGCAAGTTGTTGTGCGTGGCTCGCTTTCTCCTGGAACTTGGATTGAAGCGGTAATTACGGCAGTTGCGCTATCTTCAACGGTATCTGCTACCGTAACATTACCTTCGCTATCAACACTGATTCCGCCAGTTGTGTCGCTTGAAGTATATGTGACTTCATATGGCAACATCTTCTTGGTGACATAGAGTCTTTGTTCTCCGCCGACTGCAATTTCAACCTCTTCTTCTTGGAACTCAAAGACTGGTTCGTGTTCTTCGCCCGTTCCAACATGGAAGAAGAATGTCGTAGTTCCTTCATTATCATGTGAAGGATAGGAAGTCGCACTTAACGTAACGGCTAATTTACCTGTTGGATCCTCGAATACAGAGTCATTATAGTCATCATAATATTCATACCATCCAGCATCGTTAAGAATTTTTTCATAGGCTTCATACGCTTGCATATCTACATCAAAGACATTAACAACAATGCCTTCTTCAGCTTTGGCTAGTTCTGCCGCTTTCGCTTTGACGTCATCTAATGTTGCATCATCATCCAAGTCATACATAAAAGGCCACATGATGATATCTTCATAATACCAAGCGTACATCTTGTTGTAGTAGTCTTCCCCTCTAACCGTATATTTGGTTTGTTTGCCGGTTGTAGGGATAGAAGAATCACTAAATGTCGGGAAGCTAACTCCACTTACGCCTAAAAGGTTGCTTACGGTGTCAGCAATTGCGCTTGTTGGATAAGTCAAGGAGAAAGTGCTAGTTGGAGTCGTGACTTTTACAACAACTCTATATCCAATTATTCCATCATCATCATATATGTCGTATGTATCGAAATCGATCTTCTCATTCCAAAGGGTCTTTGGATTTTTCAAAGTGTCTTCATCATACGCTTCATAATCAAAATCATCGGAAAGATCTGTTGAATAGATGAAATAAATGTCGCCTTTCTTGTAGTAACAATATTTACCTCCATCGGCAATATCAAACTTAGGAAGTTCTTCACCTGTCTTTTCTTTGATTTCAGCAACAACATCCGTTGGCCAAGAAGAATATTCCTTAACCTTTGGGTTGTAGTAAAAAATGAAATTATTGCCGCTGTTAAAATAAAGAAGAGCATCGATTGTTGAGCCATCTGCTAACGTCTTATTAAGAACGTAAGCATCATATTTTGTACTATCATCTTCATTTAAAACAAAACCGTCTTTGATTAATAATTTCGCATAATCCGATGTGAGGTTCTTTACATACTTATCATAGATTTGTAAGGAATCGTAGTCTCCAGAATACGAAGCGTAAACAGAGCCTAGATTAATGAATGGTAAACTTGTTGTCGTGACGTATTCAATATCGTTAGATACTGAATCATCCCAAGCCGTATCTTTATTGGCTGCACCATACATATCAGCATAGCACCTAATAATATTTTGTCCTGGAGTAACCTCTCCATCTTCATCGGTTTCTTCTGGATAGTAGAAATAGATCATGTCATATCCATCTCCAGCATCTTCAAAGCCTTTTGTTAATTCAGCATATTCAATGCCAGATGTGTTCTTTTGAATGGCATTTCCACTATATGTCGTTATGATATTCCAATCGAACTCGACTAGCGTTTTGTAATAATCTCTGATGCTAAATTCAGAGCCTTCGAGAGTTAGTTGTAGGAAATACTCTTCGCTAGAATAGTCATACATTTCTTCTACTTTCGGTTTGCTAGAGAAGACATATGGCAAAGGGCTGCCACAGTATGTATTCATAAGCAAAAGCTCACGGTTAGACCATTTTTTGAAGTTTCCGTTTGGTCGTGAGGATGATGAACTAGATGAAGTTTCCTCGCTAGATTCAGAAGAAGACGAGCTCGATGAGCTTGATGAACTTGACGTTTCATCTTTGCATGAAGCTAAGCCTAGAGCAAAGCCAAAGAGGGCTAAGACCGACACGCATGTTTTGTTTAATTTAGAATTTTTCATAATAGGTACCACCTCTAATTAACGTGCATTATAGTTCTACTATTTGAAATGTAAATTTTTATTTTTACAATTTTCTGAATTTTATTTTCTAAAAGCCGTGTGAAAAAATCAGTTTTGCCAGATAAATAACAGTCAAACGATGTTTCAAGCGGTTACTCTTCTTCTTTTTCAAAGACTATGACGCATGCGCAAAGCCAATCCGTGAATTCGTATCTAACTAATCTCCAGCCTTCCGCTGATCTTGCATCAAGAATTTCTTGGAGTTTTTTCACGAGGTTCTTTTTACTAAAAGCGTAGTCTATAGTTTCAGTCAGGTATTTGTATTTCTTCATATTTTTCCCTCTGTACAAATTATAAGGCAAAAAGTCTATTTGTTCTTCCTCCATCCATCTTTATCTGCATATTCAGGACGGTCTTTTAAATATTCATCGTGTTGCCACATACGGTGTAATCGCAACGATCGCCATTAACGCATGTTGTTTTTCTGACCAGTTTAGCACCCATTAGTTCTAAAGATGGGTAGTCTACGTTACACAAGGCTGGGGCAATTTCTTCTAGATGGTGTTGTTTGATGAATTCTGCAACAGGGCATTTTGTGAACTCATAATAGATTGGTTTATCTTTCTCGAGGGGCGAAACGTTCATCTCGTAATCATTCCACTTATCACAACGCTTTTTAGCCGAAATAAAGGCTTTATACATGAGTTTTTTTCCAAACTTGCTTATCTAAATCGACAAATTTAAGGCCCTTAAAAGATGGTAATGTTATGTTTTCAATGATTTGTTCTATTTCTCTGAAGGAAGTAAATTCCTTGCAGGCCGTATAGTAAGAAAGAACGGCTATGCAATCATATGTTCCAGCTGTTCCATTATGGAAATTTTTCTTGCCGCCTAAATCCGTTCTCCAATCTTTTAGGTATTCAAGAAACTGAATTTGGACTTTTTCCCATATTTCGTCGCGTTTATCTTCTGAAAAATGTGATGTGATAGCTTTCTTTATTTCTTTTTCGCAACGTTTGCAATATAAAACATGACAGTTCCTATCAAATTTAAGGTCTTTGTTCTTAATCGGGTTTTATCCTTTGAAAAAAATATAGTACAAGCGGATGTTTTTTGCTCGCATGGATAAAAAGATTTAGAACCTAGAAGTCTAGCTTTAAATGTCTATTACAAAGCTATAGTTATCTATTTCTTTGTTTTTATATCTTAATTTGCTTCTTGCAAAGCAAGAGAAGCCATTCTTAACATAAAATTTGTAATTAGAATCGGCGTTAGTTATAAGAGTAAGTCTATTTCCACCACACTTTTGCACATAAGGAATGACACACTCATTAATCATCCTTGTTCCATAGCCTTTTCCTTTAATATTAGGATTTACGGCAAGAAGTTCTAGATAAAAAGAATCCTTATATGAGCTTTCTACTGGAATATGGGCAAAATTAGAAATATCAAAGAAAGAAAGTATTCTTCTAAAACCAGCAGGGAAAGCAAGAGAAATTCCCCCAGATAAAATATAGTCTAGAAGGCTTACTCTCTTTATCGAAGGATCTTGTAATATTGCCGCACTTACGATAATTTCATCCTCAATCCCAACGAAACATTTGTGCTTTCTAGCATTTGCCTTTAAATGAACCAAATCTAATTTTTCCATATATTTGATGAAACTTCCTTTTTCTTTGAAAACATCACGAAAGGCAAGCGTGTACATCGGATATTCTCCAAAAGAAGAGGCGATCATGTTTGCGACTTCTTTAAATTCGTTTTTTCTTATTTCACGATATGTAACCATATTTTTCTCCCTTTTATGAACATGTGTTTATTAATAAGCACGTGTTCAATATAATGTTTACGAGCAATATTCCTATGCACAGATAGAGCTCATTCGTTCATAAATGAACTAAGAAAGGCGAAGTGTTCATAAACAATATGGATATACGAAACGAAAAAACAGAGAAAACAATTAAAGAAGAATTTCTTAAACTCCTCAAGGAAAAAGAACTAAGCAAAATAAGCGTCGCAGAAATTTGTAGAAATGCCCACATAGGAAGAGGGACTTTCTATCTTCATTATCAAGATGTATATGATCTATATGAATCTATTGAGCGAGACATGCTAGTAACGTTAGAAAAATCATTTGAAAACGCGTATCCAACAACGAACAAAATAAACTTAGAAAAATTGATAAACGAATTAACATCGTATATCGATGCTAACAAAGATTTCTTTAAGATCGTTGTTAAAGACAGTTTTGGACTAACCTCCAACAGGTTAAAGAAACTATTCTATACAAAAGTTTTTGAAGAAGACAAAAAGATAAACCCCTATGGCAACAAGTCATATGACAAAAACGAATCCATATTCGTTGTAGCGGGAATAATTGGAGTCATTGAAAAATGGATACGTGATGATTTTTCCTTGCCAAAAGAAGAAATATCAGCTCATTTAAACGAAATTATTAATAAGGTAAATAAATAGAATTTTCAAAAATCACTGCTAAAACCCATCAAAAATAACATTTTAACAAAGTATGTGTAATCTTCTCTTAAAAATAGGTTGTAACTCTTGTTACAGTTTAATTGAAGGAGATGTTACATGGACTTCGATTTAAAAAAAGATCTCAAATATTCAAAAACCGTATTAGAGATGAATGATGCTGAGTTAGCAAATTTTCTCGGCATATCGAGAATGGCACTCAATAGATGGCAAAGCAATAAAGCCGTCCCAAATTTTGAATCACTAGAAAAAATATACAGTAAGTTATATGAGACGGGCATAAATCTAAATAGGCTCAAGGAAGAGATGTATTCATCTTCGTTAAACGAAAATCACACTCTTCTTTTTCATGGCGCAAAGACAGAGTTAAAAGGAGACCCGTCTGTGTCTTTTAGCGAAAACAGCAAGGATTTTGGAAAAGGTTTCTATTTAGGCAAAACTTTCAATCAATCAGCTAGTTTTGTCTTTGGCTTCCCCAATTCCTCAGTTTATATATTCGATTTTGATAAAGCTAAAGTGAGAATTAAAGAATATAACGTTTCGAAAGAATGGATGATATTGATCGCTTATTTTAAAGGGAAGCTAAATGATTATACCAACTCAAAATACATAAGCGAATTATTAGAAGAACTCAAAGATGTCGATGTCGTAATTGCCCCAATTGCCGACAATACGATGTACACGACACTTGATGATTTCATTTCTGGAAAAATAACAGACTTGCAATGTTTAAATGCGTTAAGCGCAAATAGACTTGGAAAACAATACGTATTTCTTAACGATAAGACAATAGATGATAGCCTTAAAACGCTAGAAAGATGCTACATTTCTAAAAATGAAAGAGATGGTTTCAAATCATATAGGCTTAAGGAAAACGAAATCGGCAAGAAGAAAGTTAAGATTGCCTTGAGAGAATATGCGGGCAAAGGCAAATATATTGAAGAGCTACTGTAATATGAAAAAGATAGATGATAACGGATTATTTGCATGCAGATTTACATCTGATTTATTTGAATATTCTACAAAAATAAAAGATTGCTCATCGAAAGAATTCATTAAGGCATACGTTTATTCTTCCGTGCAAAAGAGAATCTCTTCAGATGCCTTTTTATACGATTCGCTAGATGTCGCAACCGCTTATGAGATGATCAAAAAAGAAAAGAAACTAACACGCGGAAAAGAAATATATCCATCCTATGTAATGGCTTGGATTGGCTATATCATGAAATATTTTTCGTGCGTAACGAGTATCCCTGAAACAACGATCTACAAGAAAATAAAACCAGAAGAATTCTACTCATTGTATGAAGCGTATCATTCACTGGATAACGATTTAGTTGTTAAAAGGCTTTGTGAGGCCAAAAACATAAACTTAAATTTGAATAATGTTGAAATATTAAGAAAAATCCACTACGAAAATATGTGATCATAATTCGAAGAAAAAATTCTCGGCAAGAAAAAAGAGGAGCACATTATAGTCTTCTTTCGGCAATGCAGTTTTCACTAAAGTCTATTCTCTATTTTGGCCGCTTCCACTCCGCTTTAGATGGAAGTTTTTTCTTATCCATGTTCACTCCAAGGTTTTTGCATTTAGTATCTTAATTGCAGGAAATCTTGGCCGCTTTTAGTTCTCCAATTGAAATAACGCAGTCGCAGAAAGTTATTATTTTTCTTATGCGACAATTATCTTAAAATCAAGTTAGGAGAAAAGGAAAAAATGAAAAGAAAACGTTTAATCTTGGCAGCTTTACCTTTATTCATTTTAACCGGATGTGGGGAGAAAACAACTGAACTTAGCAAAGAAGAGGCAAAAGTTCAGCTAAATTCCATGATTGCTGAAATTTCGAAGGATACATTCACAACTCCTACTTCAGGCATGCAAACATCAATTATTACGGCAACAGGCAAAAACGCCACCACCGAGTCTTATTACGAAGAACTAAGATTTAACACCGTTCTTGGATCAAGATATATCTTTCACAAAACGATTGGAGTTAATAATTCAGATGAAGCATGCATCTATGAAAAAGATGGCAAATACTATTCATATTCATCATCAAATAATCATGGCTCATTAGAAGAATATTCCACTGAAACTGAGTTTTTGAAATCATTTTATTTCAAAGTTTCGCAGTATTCCATCGATTCTGACTCGCTTAAAGAAACGGCGACCACCTTTTTGAATTGGATAACTGTTATATATGATAGTTTTGCGGAACCCTCCGTGCATGAAACAACTTACGATTTTAAATTCATAAAGATAAACAATTCTTCTTTTAAATTTTGTGCTAACGAAGTTTCAAAGGATAACAAAGAAAACGAGACGCCAAATAGTAGCATGACAATGGAATTCGAGAGTTACCTTCTTAAAAGCAGAAAAGAAGAGACAAATGGTATCTTTAACGACCAAAAAATCAATTTAACAATCGATCAAACATGCGTTTGGAATAACGTAGACTACATTTATCCAAACGTAAAATAGTACGACGAATTCATCTAAGGCTTAGCACTACTTCTTCTTGTCACTTTTTGTTTCAAGGGCCTGTTTATCGGTTGCGTTCAATGAGGAAATCACCTTTTTACCAGTTTCTAATTCAATGTTTGTTCTAGCGCTATTCGCAACATTTCCTCCGCGCTTAGCAACATTTTCGTTTTCGATAAATGTTTCTGGTTGTTCACTTTTTGATATGGCTGTTGTTGTAACTTCAGCAAGCATATTTAAAACCAATTCAACATCGGTCATATTGTCTCTGAGATTTTCTTTCTTTAAGCCTTTGAATTCCTTATATTCTTTGACTGACATTCCACTCCAAGCCTTTGTCATCTCATCGGTAAGTATGGCAAATTCTTTACCTTCGTGAATCCCACGTTCCTTCCATTCGTCGGTTAACTTCTTACGCATACGAATCGCTTGGAGTCTTTGATTTATCCAGCCTTCGCTGTAACCTTTTTCCCTATAATATGCCGCACCACGAAGAATGGCTTTTTCAGGATCGGCTATTTCATCGAAACGCTCGCTTCCGATTTTAGCAAGCCAGACTTTAAAAGGCTCTGCTTTTGGCGATGGAATCGATTGAATAAGACGCAATATGCCTTTTGTATCAAGGCAATCAGTCTTGTAATACTTTCCGTCTGAAGATTGCAGTTTCAGTTGGCTACATTTTGTAGTCAACTCGCTTCCTTCTGCCTTCAATCTTGTTTTTAACACCGACCAGTATTTTCTCGGGTTCTGACTGTTGGTTAATATTTCAACTACATCAACAACAGAAAAATACCACTCTTCTTCATCGGTATTCCAAAGAGTTCTTACTTGCTTGTTTTCAAAAACTTTAATCTTATTTTCTGACTTGTTTTCCATAATATCCCCCTTAAAGATTTATTTGAATATACTATATCATTTTGAGGATTAATTTACTAGAGTTTTCTGCTTTTATTTGACATAGTGTTATCAAACTATATTAATTATCATGAAGGATGTAAATGTGTAGAAAAACACTTTTTCAAATACCACTTTAATTCTCTTTTTGAGTTTTGGAAAACGCGTAATCTACAATTAGTTTTACGATATTTTCGGGTAGATCGTTAGCGTTGATATATAAATCGTAGTTCCCTTTATCTCCCCAGTTACGATTCGCCACCAAAGAGTAATACGTACTTCTAGATTTATTAGATTTTTTAATGTGTTCTATCGCTTCTTCTCTACTATCGCCATACATTTCCATAACATTGTTGATTTTGAACTCTTCATCGGCATAAAGGAATACGGTTATAAGGTTTTTATGGTTCCTCAAAATGTAATCTGCGCATCTTCCGACAATGACAAAAGATTGGTCAAGAGCTAATTCGGTAATGATCTCGCTTTGGGCGATGATCCCCTCCTTACTAGCCTCCAAGGAAAGATATGTGTGAGAATCGTCGTCTTTGATGTATTTCTTATCAAATCCTCTTTTCTTTGCTTCAAGAAATGTGAGGTCTTTATCAAAGAAGGCAATTCCTAAATTTTTGGCAACCATTTTGCCAATCATTTTTCCTCTTGTGCCATGTTCTCTAGAAATTGTGATGATAAGATTCTCCCCAATACTTTGTTTTTCTTCGATAGTATCTATCTTCTTTTTGATAACGTTTCTTAAAATGAAGAAAGAGACGATGGCCGTAAGGAATTCAGAAAGTGGGAAAGTCCACCAGACAATATCAATGACATATGGGGATAATGTAAATAAATATGCGATAGGGAAGACAAAAATTACTAGCCTTAATGCGGCCGTGAAAAGAGGTTTGAAAGAATAACGTAAGGCTTGTAACACCCCTTGCACTGCAACGCTAAATCCCATGAATACAAAGCCAATTGAAGCAATTCTTGTTGCCTTTTCACAAACCGTTATGAGTTCGCTTGTTGATCCACCAGAAAGAGCAAATAGTTTTGAAAGAGGATCGGCAATTATTTCAAAAAGAATGGTTATTATCACCATGACTACGAAAGTGTCGATGATTCCGTATTTAATGCAATCTTTAGAACGTTCTTTATCTTTCATGCCATAATTGAAAGAAAGTATGGTGATAATCGTGTTAGAAAGCCCGAAACAGGAGAATAATGCTATTTGTTGGATCTTATAATAGATGCCAAATGAACCGACAAGCACTGTTGAATCAGCATTCGCCGTTCCTAATATAGCGTTCATTCCCGCCATCATGATGGATAACAAAGCTTGCATGATGGCCGCAGAAACCCCTATTGAATATATGCCTTTGATGATTGTTGCACTAGGCCTGATATATTTTAGGTTTCCATTTATTTCCTTATTTCTCGTGTAATGTAATATCATCGCGATAAAAAGTGAAACAAATTGTCCAAAAACGGTTGCCCAGGCTGCACCTGCAACACCCATATTAAGAGGGAAAATAAAGACGTAATCGAAAATAATGTTTATCAGTGCGCCAGAAATCTGAGCGATCGTTGAATACATCGTTTTTCCTGTGGCTTGTAGGAATCTTTCGTATATAGCATAGCCAATAGAGCCTAGCGAGAGGCAAGAGCATATCATAAGATAACTTCCACCCATCTCGATGATTTCTTCATTTTTGCTAAAAAGAGAGATAAACCATCTAGAAGCGAATAAGCCAAATAACAAGAATACGATATAGATAACAATAGCTAAAAAGATGCCGTTGCCAGCCACTTTGTTGACTTTTTCTTTGTCGTTTTCTCCTAAGCTCTTTGAGAGCAAAGCGTTTAATCCAACACCCGTTCCTACACCTATCGCGATGATTAAAATCTGAATCGGAAAGGCATAGGTTAAGGCTTCATTAGCCAGCGCGCCTTTATCTTGCATATTGGCGACAAAAATACTGTCTACAACGTTATAAAGTGCCTGTAAGACCATCGAAATGATCATCGGCAAACCCATCTTCCAAAATAGTTTTCTTAATGGCTCCACCGCCATCTTATTTTGTTTTTCCATATTTAATTCCTTTCGCTTGCCACAAATAAAAAGTGCAAGTCCTTAATCAACCGGACTTACACATTTCTGCTACTCGTTGATGGAATTATTATAGTTAAACAAACAAAGAAAATCCAAGGGCGATTTTAATAAAAAAGTAATAAATCATCCGCAAAAAGCCCGTATAAATGAATGTTACAGCAACTAAATATTTGGATATTCTAATAGTTTTAGTTCTATGCCTTTGTTACATTCTTTTTTAGTTTCTTCTGACAAAAATGACACAGCACGTTGAGGAATATTGGTAAAACATTTTTTCGTCAAAGTACTGTATGCGGTTTTCATCGTTTTTTCGTAAATTGCATTTTTTACATAAAACGATTTCGTAAAATGTGTTTTTTAACACAAAGCGAAGATTTTGGCTAAAAATATGTAATATAGCCTTATTTATAAAAAGGGAAAATTCTTAGCATATGCGTCAATAAAAAACGAGTCCGTAACCTAAACGTATCGCTTAGTTAGCGCTGTTTGGCTATGTGATTTTCATTCTTTCGATTTTTTCTTTTTTCCAAGGAGCTCTGTTTAAGCGTGTAAGTTTTTATATTAAAGTGCCTTTCTCCTAATATTCTTCAAGGTTAAAGAAATTTCTTCGACATCTATCGTTTTGCTTACAGTGCATTCTTCTTGAATGTTTGTATAAAAGTTTAATATTTATGGAATTTGATTCCAAATTTATGCATACTTGATTTCATTCGATCAATGAAGCCTTTACGCTGTTATAGTGAATCTTGCCATGGTTTTAACACTTTTGTAATCAGTCCTGCAACCAGACAAAAACAATGATTTTATCAAAGAATCCTTTAAATGATTCTTTCTTGCATTTGAACTTTTGTTTTAGATAATTATAATAATTATGGAGTTGAATTCCAAATTTATACATATTTGAGGTGGATTATGATTGAGAGAACTATCTATCAAGAAATCAAAAAAGCGATAAAAGAAAAACCAGTTGTAGTCATAACTGGCGCAAGGCAAGTAGGTAAAACAAGAATCTGTACCGACAAAATCGAAAAGGAACTTGGTTTTTCTTACGTATCTTTAGCAAACCCAATTCTAAGGGCATCGGCATTGGAAGATCCGCAGGGATTTCTCTCTTTACACCCAGCTCCATTGATCATAGACGAGATTCAAAAAGCCCCGATATTATTTGACTATCTTGAGGGTGAGGTCGATGAGCAAAAAAGGAAAGGAAAGAGCACTTCCCTCTACATTTTAACTGGATCTGAGGCCTATAAATTAAAGCAAGGCGTAAGTGAATCGATGCGAGGTAGAGTTGCTTTCATTCATATGTCGCCTCTCTCAATGTCGGAAATAAACAAAAAAGAAGAGAAACCATTCGTAGTTTCTCCAAAAGAGAATATGGATAGGGTTGATTCCTATCAAATACCAACTTTGGATCTATATGGATATATAGTAAAAGGTTTCTATCCTGAGCTTTACGACAATCCTAGTTTGGATCCCGCTATTTTCTATAGCGACTATCTTGAATCTTATATTACAAAAGACGTCGATGAGGTTCTTCAAATCAAAGACAAAACGAAATTCTTGAATTTAATGACCTTATTGGCTTCCTTAACTGGACAGGAGCTTAACTGTTCAGAATTATCGAAGAATATAGGTGTCGACGTAAAGACTATATCTAGCTGGATTAGTGTGTTGGAGGCTGGCAATTTAATACACCTTCTTCAACCGTATAGCGATACTTCCATCAAACGTCAAATGGTCAAACGCCCTAAGGTCTATTTCTCTGATACCGGGCTTGCTTGCTATCTAGCAAAAATAGGAAGCAAGGAAACCTTGATTGCATCATATCTTAAAGGACATATGATGGAAACTTACATTATCAACGAGATACTCAAGTCTTATTCGAATCTTCGCAAGGATAAATCGGCCTCTTTCTATTATTACCGCGATTCTCTTCAAAACAAGATAGATTTAATCATATTAAGAGATGGAAAGCTCACCGTTCTTGAATGTAAGAGCGGAGAAGAATATTCCTCTAAGGACTTGAAAGCCGCAAATGTCTTGAAAAACGCGCATTATCCAATTGAGTCAAAAGCTATCGTATGCACTTGTAAATCCGTCTATCCAATAGGCGAGGGCTGTTATTTGTTGTCCGTAACAGCAATTTAATTGGAGTTTTCTTTTACGTTAATTCTAGAGCATTTTTCTACCCTCATCTATAACTTGAGCTGTTAAAGCATTTGGCACTTCTAATTTCAATTCAAATGGTATTCCATGCTCACGAATTGTAGTTCTTAAAAACATATTGATGGCCGTAGTCATATTAAGACCGAGTTCGCTAAATATTTGGTCAGACTGTTCTTTGAGGGCTTTATAAACTCTAACGTTCAAATTTATCGTTTGCATAAAAATTCCTCTTAACGTTATCGAGATACTAATTCATATTAATTATGTCAATACATTATCATTATGTTTAATCTAGCAAAAAAATCCCCAAGTTTTTTTGCAATGGGGATTATAAATTATCAAATTCTAAAATATAGTTCTTCAAAAGATTTGTTGTATAAAACCATTATCCTTGAAAAAACACCGCTTAAATCTGATTTGATTTCGTTTATCGAGTTTTCAAGAACAACGTATTGCTTTGAAGCGTTTTCGTTAAGAACAATATTATTTACCAGTTCATCGTTCATCAAAAACTCATAATCAAAATCGCCACTTTTGTTGTTAAAGTCGTAATAAGTCAGAGCAGACAACGCATCTTTCAAACTTATTTTGTTTGTGCTCGATCCATTGCTTTTGCTTGTTATTAACTTGTATTCGTTTTTATCGTTGTTTTTGATCTGCACATTATAAGTCTTGTCTTCTTGTTTAAACTCGCAGTCGACATTTAAAGAGAGAACATTCCCCTTAGAATCGGTTTTAATTTCCCCGGCGTTTCTGATGTACATGTCTTTAGCATCAACCCCTATTTTGTCTTTTATATTCTCTTCAAAGGCAGTAATGCTTGATGTGTTCCCATAAGATTCATAGCTTATGGAATAATATTTCGTGCTTCCCCTATTGACGAAAAACACTACTGTTGATGCAACAAAGAGAGAAAGCGAGGCAAACGTGAGGAATATTGCGGTAAATTTTCTAACCTTCATTTTCATATCCTACAAATCCTTAATAGACATTTTATCGATCTCGCTGTTTTTCTTCTTGTAACGGATTGCCTTCACAATGCGTTCTACAACAATAGTCACAAAGGCCACGATTATCTGATAAAAGGCCAAGATATAGAAGTTCTCTTCCTTCGTTATCAAAAACACTATGCAGGAAATAACAACAGGTAAAGCCGTCAATACCTTCCATTTGAAAAAAGAGACGCCTAATTCCAATAGGAGTCCAAATATATAGAGAATAATGATTTCATGAATTTGCATTGCCTTTACTCCTCCTATATTCCTCTATGAGTATCTTGGCCGTGTCGATATCGATCTTGTCGTTCAGTGCGAGTACTTTTATTTTCTCAATATATGGATCAGGTTGTTCCTTATCATAGATTTTTATTTTTTCAATCAGCTTATCCATCCGTAATCTTATTGTTGGATACGTGACGTTATATTCTTTAGCTAGGTCTTTCAATGAGCCTGAATGCAACACCAGTTTCTTAATGAAGGCAATATCCTCAAGTTCCATGTTAACAAGCCAGTTTGGAGCTTCTTCAAACTTTAACATTATTAAACTCTCCTTTAATTATATTCAACACGAATTAAATGTACACTTATGTTTTATTAAAGTCAATGACATATTTAGATGAATTGAAAAACGCATAATTTTTAGAATAGATACGATATCATTGAATGCATACAGAAAAATGAACATCCGTCAAGTTCATCCTTCTATTTGGCAAAAGACCTCAAAGATACTTTGGAAGAGTTCGCATTAGATTTATTCGTTTTGAAGGAATGGAAGAACTTACCGGAGCTGAGATGAATGTCATCAAAGATGAAATATTCGAAGGACGTTTGCTCGATCAACTCAATGCGGCAATCGCCTTTGTCAAAACGCAAATCAAAGAAAGGACTTTCTTAGGCAAAGATGGTTTATTTGTTACCATCCCTGAATATCCTGAGTTCTGCTGGAAAGAGCTCATAGTTAATGCGGTTACCCATAGGGATTACTCCATCTCAGGAACCGATATTCAAATCAAAATGTTTGATGACAAGTTCGTAGTCGAAAGTCCAGGTATATTCGCTGGTACCGTTACAGAGAACAACATTAGAACAACCCATTTCTCAAGAAATAAGGCAATAGTCGCATACATGAAGGAATACAAATTCGTCAAGGAATTTGGTGAAGGCGTTAAACGTATCTATCATGAGATGGATGAGGCAAATCTTCCTTCTCCTGCCTTCAAGAAACAGGCCTTTATGACGATTGCGACAATCAAGAATAATTTCATTGAGGACAATGTCTCCCGTATTGTCCCCCGTGATGATCCCCGTGATGACCCCCGTGATGACCCCCGTGACATCGTCTATGATTCTGATTTGCAATTAATAATTAAAATTATCCAAGCAAATCCAAAAGCGACAAAATCTGAAATCGCTGAAGTTTTAGGCAAATCTTCTAAAACAGTCTAACGTATCATAAAAGGAAATCCAAAAATTCGATTTGTAGGAAATTCCAAAACAGGTCATCGGGAAATCTCAATCGACGAAAACAACAAATAATAACCACATCAACCCCTCAATACATTTCTCTAGGATTAGATCAAGGGTTTTGAACGGCAAAATAAAACCGAAAACTATCACGCCTATCATGCCGTTATTGTTTCTTTCTCTTGAACCATACTTGTTAGACTATGAGAGTTTCACCTCTAGGACGATTGCATGACAATCAATATTTAAAATGCACCCGTCTCCAAAGAGAGGGGGATTTGTCTCAAAAAACCAATGAACAAGATTCCCTTCGTCTTTCTTGACAATAATAATTGTAGAATTCAGAGACAAGCGTTCGTTTTATTAAGGAATTGCAGCCTATATTAATCTATGTCGCCTAAAGATGGAGAATAGATATCGTTAAAATCTATTAATAAGAGA
The DNA here is from genome assembly GCA_963657245.1 of Lachnospiraceae bacterium. Lineage (GTDB taxonomy): Bacteria > Bacillota_I > Bacilli_A > RFN20 > CAG-826 > UBA4951. Next base: position 22,135 of record CAVKLJ010000005.1, on the reverse strand, counting down.
TTTTTATTTTCTTTTACTTCATCTGTAAAGCCGTTTCTTGAAGCAAATCCAAACATCTCTATCTCAAAGGGCAAATCTCTCCACTGCTCTTTTTCTTCATTGATTGTTGCAACAGAAATTGGGTTCTTGCTATATTTGCATTCAATTGGAACCAATTTATCATTCGTTTTTAAGATAAGATCGAATTCTCTATCGATTCCTTTAGAATGATAATATAGTCTTCCTAATGAAATTGCTAAGAAAGGAAGTTTCATCGCCATATTCGCTCTGATGCAATATTCTTTGACTACTTCCTCAAATTTTCTTGGAAGATATTCTTTTTCGAGCTTCTCTTTCACATACATTTCATAAAATTGCTTAGGAGACATTATTCTTCTTTCCATTTGGTGACGGGAAAGAAAAGTAAAGTAAAAATCGAGGAAATTATCGCTTATGTAGTAAAGGGCCTTTCTGCTGCTATTAGCATTTACGGCATAACTTTTGCTTATAAGGTCCATTTCTTCAAGGCTTTTTAAATATCGTGTCGCGTTGTCTTTTGATGGATCACCTAGGGCTAAATTTAAATCGACGTAATTTCTTTTTCCTTTGCAGATCATTTCGAAAAGAGTATTGGCGTTTTCCTCTTTTATTAGTTCCGATGAAACAACTGAGAGCGCTTCTTTATCGAAAAAGGAATCAAGTTCAATAAAATTTTCAAGAAGGTTTTCTTCAAAAGTTTGAGAGTAATCCAAGTTCTTTATGTTGAATGCCGTTCCGCCAAAACATGCATAATATTTGAATTTATCTTCGTTTGATAAGTTATCGTAAAATTTGGAACTATCAAAATAGTCAAACGTGTGCAAATGGATGATTTCATTGAATCTTCCATACAATGGAGAATTCCTTTCAATCATTTTTTTCATGATTCCCATGTATGAACCGCAAAGTATTAAAGTCAATTTTGCCTTTCCTTCGAAATCATGCATGACTCTTTGCAATGTTGAGTCAAGTTCAGCATTATCTCCTCTGAAATATGGATATTCATCAATAAATAAGATGAACGGATTGTCTATGCTATAAGTGAAAAGGGCACGAAAAAGCTCTTCGGCATTATTAGGGTGAAATCCATCTATGCCCATAAATATAGCGGCTTTATCGCCGAATTCGTTTATCTGCTCTCTGCTAGTAATTTTTCGGCAAAGATATGAAAAAGAACGTTTTCCTGACCTTCTTATTGCCTCGTCGGCTAATTCCGTCTTGCCAGTACGTCTTCTTCCATAAATCAACACGGCTTGCAATGAATCTAATTGCAGTCTTTTCTCAATTCTCTTTATTTCTTTCTTCCTACCAATGAACATACAAAACCTCTTAAGACTATTATAATGAGAATTAGCCTATTTTGAAATAGCCTATTTTGAAATAGGTTAAATTCGTAAACAAAATATCGTCTTTAAATCAGTATATTTGATTATAAGCTTTCCACAGTTTCCAATGTCACTGATTGCTTTTGCAAAGCTATTATCTCTTGCTTTTATCAATTTGTTCAAATAAGCATCTATCTTTATCTTCATTAATCGAGTTTTTTGTAGAATTCTACATTTTGTTAGAAAAGAGTTGATGTTAATAAAATAGACACAGTTTCCGCTTACAGCATCGAATGAAAGGAAGCTTACACTATTATTCGCCATCGCAGAAACCCCCATTCCTTTCAGTGCAATGTTCGTTTTCAACAAATGAAAGAAAGCAAATAAAAACCCCCTAAAACTTCGATGCAATAGGGATTATTTACTATTGGTGCCTAGCGCGAAAGTCGAACTCGCATGGATTTCTTCGAACGATTTTGAGTCGTTTGTGTCTACCGTTCCGCTACAACAAATCAAGCAAATCAAACACGTAATAGCCACCATTTAGAACGATAGGCATTAACGTGGTGGAAATAAGTTCAGGCAAAAGGAACTAATAGAAAGTTTTAAAATATGATAATTTCCTTTAAATAGAGAACAATTGTTTTAATAGCAAGATGATATAAAGGTGAGGTGACCCTCTCAAAACAATCGGATTTAGCAAAGAGATGAGCATTTGGAATAAATACGATAAAGAAAACGAGAAAGTACGATATGTACAGCAATTTTTAGCAATTTAAGCAGCATTTTTCATACATCAATCAGTGCGTGGAAACTTCCGAAACCTCCACTACTTTTTTGAAAGAATCTAGATTTCGCTAAAGTAAAATAGACAAAAGAAAATCCCCAAAACTTCGATGTAATGGGGACTATTTACTATTGGTGCCCGGCGCGAGAGTCGAACTCGCATGGATTTCTCCGAACGATTTTGAGTCGTTTGCGTCTACCATTCCGCCAGCTGGGCGTCGCCACAAATGTAGCGATAGTTATTATATACGTTGGAATAACTTTTTTGAAAGAAAAATATACGATGAGCGGAATATCAAATGATGTTGAACTGATCCATGCTTATTTGATTGGTTATTTCTTCATCATTGATTCTTTCACCTGTAAATTCCTTCTTTTCGTTATGAAGGAATCTTCCTTCATATACGTCGGTGTAGTTCTTGCCACTCGTTTCAAACTTCATATATTCAAGTTTGTCGTTTTTTATTTCGAAAGAGAAACGATCGATATATTCAGTTAAGCTCGTTGTCGTATGTATCTGAGAAGAAAGAGAAAGGGAATTGCCTTTCTTTTCTCCAGAAACAGTGATTTTTATAGAGTTTGTGGTTGATAGCATCTTCTCACCAAGTCCATATTTCTCAAAAGCAGAATATATGTTGTTTATTTCCGACCAATATAAAGGATTTGGATCTAAATAGATTCTAGAAGAAAGGAAGTTTGATTTTGATTCAAAGGCTAAAGATGATGTCATGTATTTATCAAATTCAGCAGTACGAAGGATTCCTCTAGCGTCATTAGTATCCACCACTTCGGTGAAAATACGGAAATTAGCAGGCTCTTCTGATAAAGGAAGACCATTTTTGTCTACCTTTTGAATCGTACCGACATTATCAGTAATGTTATTAGAATAACTAATTATCTTTCCAGAGAAAATCGCATCTCCAATATCTTTTGATGTATCGGCAATATCGAAAGCGTCATGATAATACATCGAGTAGTTCATTTGATTGATATCATTTGAATAAGCATAGATGTTTTTGAATATTTGAAGGGTAACATCATCTGACATTTTCCCATCAGAAACATTAGAAAGGTCCACTTTTTCAATTGGCGCATCATGGATTTGCGATTTATTGGTTATGTCGTCAAACGTGTATTTCTTTCCGCTATAGGATGTCTTTTCTCCTGTTTTGATATTCGAGATCTCCCATGTTCTTAAAGAAGACGTTTCCGTTTCAAAATCTCCATCAAGGCCATTCAGAAGGCTTCTTTCTTTATATACAATCTTCTCAAAAGATGAAGTCTTGTTATTGTAGTTAACCTCAAAGTTAATGATGTATGGGGAATAAGTGCTATCACCTGGATATCTTCCTTCAAGAGTATAGGTATCTAAATCATCTTTGCTAGAGAAAATGAATGAATAAGTTTCATAGCCATCATCTTCGTTAAAGTAAGTTTCAGGAGAAGAAAAGGCATTACTTGCGTATTCGATGATATCGAGATAATCAAAATAAGTTTTTAGATTCGTGAAATAGTCCATCTCATAACAATTCACATATGATTGACTTGGGTCTTCCTCACAAACTAGATAATCATATAAATAGTTATTTGTATCTGTATATATTTGCCCTTTGGCTGAGATATTTGTCTTTGCGATAGGTGTTTCCACTCCTTCAAGACCATCTACATCAACTTCATCGGAAATCAAGTCTTTGTAGATTGAGAAAGTATGAGTTGCCTTGTAATTAACATAGGCTTTTTTGGCATTGCCTGTTATAAAGTATTTAGCGTTGTAATATGAGTCAAAATCATATGAGCGATCGATGAAGTCGAACGATGTTATTTTGTCTACATCAATATTAGAAAGAAGATTTGAAACTCTTTCGTTATCACTTAAAGAGGAAGATTCGCTAGAGGAAGAACTCTCTTTATCTTCGTTTCCACATGAAGCAAGAACGCTTAAAGAGCAAAGGGCTAAAACAATTACTTTCTTTTTCATATATTTGTCCTCTTATTCCACCTCAAAAACGCATTCTTCAGCGTTTGAGTACTGATCTTCTTCATCGGTTCTTGAATCAATAACGATAAGTTTAGTAACAAAGGAATTTTCATCGTTTATCGTATAGTCAATATTTGTCTTTATGAAAGGGAGATCAGAGCCTTTATAATCATATTCTTCATCATTGCTTACGGTAAATGAGGTAAAGCGAATCGTCTTATTTGTTTCATTGATTTGGATGCCATAAGAAACCTCATAATCGGCAAATCCATCGTTAATCTTGAAGATAGCTTTCGTTGAACTCTTGATGAGTAAAGAATGTTCTTCATCTATCTCGCTACATTTATATGTTTTTTTCATCATTTTCTCGACAAGAGAATCTGATGAAGTTTGTTCACTTACATGAATAACGATGGTTTTCTTTATTTCTCCTACTTGGAACAATATCGAAATATCCCCTGTATTTGTTGCCTTAAATGTATAAGTTCCATCAGAATTCCTGCTTAAATCGCCATTTCCTGAAGTTATGGATGCATTAACGCTAGAAGTTGAATTAGATGGTTCAAGAAGGAAGGAGAAGGTCACACTCTTCCCCTTCTCTAAATCTAATGAATCGGAGATGGTTTTAGAGTTTGCTAATACAGTTAAAGAGGTTGGCATAACTTCATCTACATTGAGTGTTATTTCTTTCTTAACCTTATTCTTATTCGAATAGACAGTAAGGGTTACTTCTCCACTCTTATTAAAGGTAACGCTGCCTCCATCATCTTGGATACTAGCAATATCTTTGGAAGAAACCTTAGTTATTGATAATGAGTCAATATAATCTGTCGCAATCTTAGGTGACGCTCCTTCAAAAGTAAGATAATATTTCTCGCCGGAAGAGTATTTACTTACCTTCTCACCCTTGGAATTTACTAAGACTGGGGTGTAGTCGGTAAAGTAAAGATTATTTGGAAGATAATCGTTATCGACATGCTCTTTATAATCGCCAAAGCTTTGAGAAAGTTCAACCTTATAAGAACGAATAACCTTTGGATTTTCTTTTAAAGTTGAAGTCTCGAAATCAAATGATTGCTCATCATATTGTTTGGAATCTACTTTTATGGAAACGAGGATTCCGTCATCGTTAAACGTATATTCGCCATGGTTAAAGAATACCTTGCCACTTATTTGGGAGGTTGGATATTCATCAACGCAATATGTATCGATGCTTATTGTGTTTCCTTCTTCTTTGAAAGTGTCGTTCTTAACGTTATTTCCGCCAAAATAAATTGGGACAGATCCAATGGTATAATCGCCATTTCTCCCAAAAGAGCTTTCATAAGCACCAGCTCCACCAACTTGGAAAAGAGCTATGCTTGATAAACCAAAATGAGAGTTATTATCGGTTATTAATGTAGATTTCTTTTGAGAATCACCTTTATTTGAATCAGTTATTTCTTTTCTTAATGGGGTTTTTAGATGATTACCATTCGTATCCACTAAATATTCGTAATAGGCATTTGTATCTATGCCTTTATAGGATACGATATCTTTATCAATCGTTTTTGAATCCGATGTTGCCTTAAGTTTTCCAGCAGCCAACATATAGTTCTCTTTGCCATTTTCATAAACATCATAAGAAAGAGTTTGGTCGGTTACATAATGATTCTCGTAATTGATATCAACTGTGTCAAAAACATAGTGGGTATCGTAATGATTTACGTATTTGTTGTTTTCAAGTGTTTGAGAATTTTGTAGTTTCTTAAGCACTCCATCTAAATCATTTTCTCCTTCAGAGACAATTTTTAAATTGAATGATTTTTTGATTGTTGTTCCTTTTATATTAAGAGTGAAAGTTAAAGAATCTATTCTTGAAATGGCTTTAAGAGTATTTGTTGCTGGATCAAAGGAAGCGTAATCGTCTAAAGAAAAAACCGCTTCTAATTCTTTCTTCTCGTTAGGTGTAAAGCTTATGTCCAATATATAGGATGAACCTGCTATTAATTTATAGAATTTATTATTAGTAGATTCGACAATTTCAACGTTTTCAGGGAAGCTGACATCAAAAGATACGTCTTCTCCTGCTATGACAGTAATTGTTATCTCATTATATATAAGAGGATCATCATCACTCGTAGCCTTGATTGAGCATGAGCCAATCTTTCTAGCAACAACGTTTCCATTGAAATCAACTGATGCGACAGACGAGTCGGATGAAGAATATGAAATAAGAGGGTTACTTGCATTTGATGGGGAGACTTCGACTTCTAATTTTAAAGTGTCTCCAACTTTCAACGTAGAGTTACCGTTCTTAATAAGAACTTTATTAACATGAATTAAATCATCAATTGAAGATGAACTGCTTGTATTTTCTGAATCGCTAGACGAAGAACTTTCAGTCTTTTCCCCGCAAGAGACAAGCAAGAACGTACTTGCTAAAACTAACACGCCTAAATGTTTTTTCATATTGTACCCTCCTTCAGGCAATTATTCACACTCATTACATTTTACTTAAATCTAATGTTTTTGTTAAAGCAAAATTTACAATTCTCAAAAAACGTTATACGAAGAATCGACTAAGGAAAAACAAATTTTAATAGAAACTTTGATTTTTTCTTTGTTTGGTTCGTTAGTTATAACTATTTATATAAATCTTTATAAATTGAGACCCCACTAATGTTCACCAAACTTTTAATCGACTCTTCCTCATCGTATTTGCAGCCATCAAAAATCCAGACTCTAAAATAAGCAACAATCGATTGAACTAAAGACGATTCCAAGAACTCCACATTAGAAACAATACGATTACGCTTCTTCGCAGGAGGATTTATCAGGAAAGTTTTGCCAAGTTCCTCAATTTTAAGATTGAAGCGATAAGTAGATGCATTGAGCACTGCTTTTGCCAATTTTTGGTTAATTTTGACATAATTAAGACATTTTTCAAAAAACTCAAAGCGAGAATGATTTTCTGAGAGGTCATTTAAAGATTTGGTCAGTCCTGATATGAATTCGTCTTCCAGAGCTGAAACAAGCAGGTCTAAGGACTGATAATGCAGATAAAACGTTGATTTATTGATGTCAGCTTCAAAAACCAAATCTTCGATCTGAAGTTCCTCTGCATTCCGCTCATTCAATAAACGAATCATCGCTTTTTGAATAACAGCCTCGGTTTTTATGAATCTTCTATCCTTTAATCTCATGTTACAGATAAAGTATAGGCTTTTTCTATATGTTTTACTAGACTTTATTCTATTAATAGACTTTTGTCCGTTTATTTATATAGTAATTATCGTGTTAAATTAAAAAAGAAAACATAAAGTTTGAACTAATTTATTTGGGCATTAATATGACTTTAGTCTCGCCTTTTCACTACCAAAAGCATGAAAAAAGGCTCCATGCGGATGTCAAAGAGGCTAATTAAGGCCTTCAATCGTAAAGAAAAAGGCTTGGAACCCGTTTCTTTATCCAAGCCTTACATATCTAATGGCGCGATCGAGGGGATTTGAACTCCTAACAACAAGCTTCGGGGGCTTGTACTCTATCCAGTTGAGCTACGACCGCAATTTTATTTTTATTGGTGCACTGGATGGGACTTGAACCCATACCCGTTTCCAGACTGGTTTCTGAGGCCAGAGCGTATACCAATTCCGCCACCAGTGCATGCTTGATAAATATACTATCCGAATTATCTTTTGTCGATTTATCAATTTTCTAAGAAGGCATAGATTTTCTGCCAAATTTCTTTGTCTTCATTGGTTGCTTTAATAAGATTCAACTCGGCATTCTTCGTTGTTTCTGTGGACAATATACCATCATTCAAAACCTTTTTAACATATTCCTCAGATGATTTATCTTTGTAAACTGAATGGCCTCTATTAGGCTTGATTAGATACTCTATATCAACGTTTTTATTGAGGCTTTTCTTTAATGATTCATACCCTTGAGATAATGTTACATCGATATCTTTTTCTCCTTGAATATAAAGGAATTTTGCCCTCGATTCGTTCATAACATCTGACGCTTTTAGACAACCGTATCTATGACAATAAGACTTAGAAACGAGCTTTAATATAGGCCTTAAAACCATCAAATTCTTAGGCAGTTTAGAAGATATAACGTCTATTGGATCATTAAAACCTGCTATATCTACAACCTTTTCGATTTTATAGGCATTTCTAGAAGATAAAGCGGCTCCATATCCACCCCAAGAATGGCCTATTGCATATCTTCTTAAGTCTTTACTCTTAGGATCGTTTTCTAGCCATTTAAAGAAATATTCTTGGTCTATTGCAGTATGCTCTAAGGAATATATCTTATTGCCTTCACTTTCCATACAGCCCGTATTGTCATAGGCATATACCAAATATCCCGCATTTGCTAAAAGGCAAATTGAACGTACATAGGAAGCTCTTCCATCCCCTAATCCATGAAAGAAAACAATTAAAGCCTTAGGTTTGGCTCCTTTTTTATAGTACCTAGAACCAAAAAGAATCCAACCTTTTTCAGTTGGGAAAGAAAATCTTTCTTCTTTGATATTAAAGTCTCTTGCTCTAGCGTAAGGAAGAGTTGGCGCACCATCAAATCGGCGTCCGTAAACCTTCTTTAGGGCGTGTCTAAAAGTCAAAAACAAAATCATTTACGTTTACCAATAAGCAATTCTTTTATAGCCGTGAAATATTTATGATTTGCTAAGGCAACGATAGTTAAAGTGTATTTGTCTGATATCTCGCCCATAGACGCACATCTAATTGGTGTATCCATAAGACTAGAAAGTTGATTATTCATTACGTTTTCGTCTTTAAATTCCTCAGCAAAATGTTTTTTAAAAAGTTTAATACAGGTCTTACCAATCTTCGTATCAGCTATATCGCCAAAGGTTGAATTTAGAGTAATCTTATTGCTCTTATTAGGAAGATCGTTAATGTAATCTCTTCCTAGCAAATATACAAACTCATCATCGACTAAAGAGAAAGGACGTTTAGCACTAACTGAATAGTAATTAGGAAGCTTAAAGACTTCTGATACTGGCTTAAATGGGCTATTTACGTGTATTTTTGCACTAAGTAATATATTTTCCGATGATGATCCTACTTCAATCAAATAATCGCCTTCTTCAACGATAAAACAATTCTTTTCTCTCGACCAAATTGCTAAATCGTCATATTGAATAACTAGTTTTACATTCTTAGAAGAACCAGCCTTTAGAGAGACTTTATTAAAAGCTTTTAAAGCGCGTTTTTCGCGGTAAAGATTGGAAGAAGGATGAGAAACGTATGCTTCTACGATTTCTTCGCCATCCCTTTCACCAATATTTTTAACATTAACGGAAATCGTTACTTTTTTTCCTTCATCAAGGTTCTTTAAAGATAAGGAAATATCAGAGTATTCAAAGTTAGTATATGAAAGACCATAGCCAAATGGATATTGTGTCTTTTTTTCAGCGGTTACGTAGTAACGATATCCAACGAAAATGCTTTCCTTATATAAGGAGAAATCGTTATTTCCTGGGTAGAAGGTAGATGAAGGACAATCTAAATATCTAATTGGCCAGCTTTCGGCAAGTTTCCCTGAAGGATTTGCCTTGCCTAAAATGATATTTGAAAGAGCCTCTGATCCTCCTTCGCCATATAAGTAGGTAATTAGTAATCCTTTAGCTCTTGAAACAGAAGAAAGTTCTACAGGTGAACCCGAACAAAGAACAACAATGATATTGTCGTTTAGGGCGGCAATATTCTCAAACAAACGATATTGTTCATTAGGCAAACGCATGCTTTCTTTGTCATATCCTTCGCTTTCATATGATTCAGGAACGCCAAGGAAAAGAATTACTTTCTTATGCGTCGATGCTAAGTCACAAGCATCAAAATTCATCGCTGTTTGAGCATCCTCGCTAACCTTCCCAAGAGAATATCCTGGCTCATAAGGGACTGGTTTTTCACGATCTTTGTTAATTATTTCAAGGAAGGATGGGCTTCTTAAGGATTCAACATGCGAAGATCCGCCAGCTTGGATTCTTGGCTTATCAGCAAAAGCGCCGATAACACAAACATCATCGTAATTTTCTAATGGCAAAATATCATCGTTTTGAGTTAAGACAATGGACTTTTCGGCCATTTTTACCGCTAATTGATGATTCTCTTCGTATTTAGGTTCTTCTTTTGGAGTATTAGCGCATCTTTCTGTTAACTTAACAATCCTTGACGTTGAATCTTTAACATCAGAAATAGAAAGTTGATGACGTTTGACAGCCTTAAGCAAAACCTTATTACGGTCTTTTGAGTTATAACAAGGCATCTCTAAATCAAGTCCGTTTTTATGGGATTCGATTACTTTTTCAACCGCACCCCAATCAGAAACAACAACACCATCGTAATTCCACTCGCCTTTTAAGACATCCTTTAAAAGATATTTATTTGCGCATCCGTAAACGCCATTAATACGGTTATATGAAGCCATGACCATCCAAGGATTAGATTCCTTAATGGCAATTTCAAATGGCTTTAAATATAGTTCGTGTAAAGCTCTTTCATCAACTTCTGCAGTATAGGTAAAACGTCTTGTTTCTTGCTCATTCAATGCGTAATGTTTCAAACAAGCGCCAACGCCATTATTTTGACAACCATTTATAAATGAAGCGGCCATTTTCCCAGCAAGAAGAGGGTCTTCACTTAAATATTCAAAGTTTCTTCCTCCAAGTGGATTACGTTTAATGTTAACCCCAGGGGCAAGGATAATATTTGTTCCATGGGCTTTACATTCATTGGCTATTGCTTTGCCAAATTCTTCAATCAAAGAAGGATCCCAAGAGCAAGCATTTAAAGCTGCAGACGGGAAACATGTTGCCTTATAGGTATTATTGCCACCAACATCATTTGGATTGGATGGAGTCTCTCCTTTTGAAAGAGGTTTTCTTAAACCCGCAGGGCCATCATTCATCGTTAATGTAGGCACGCCATATTTAGCAATGCCATGCGTGTTCCAACTACCATTTCCGGATAACAAAGTTATTCTTTTCTTTAAGGGAATATTGATTGAACGGTTTCCGTTTTGGCTTTTTTCCATAAGATACCTCTTTAAAATATAAATATATTTTACTTGTGTTTCTTCTTTTATAAAAGAAAACCCTATTAAAATCGTAAATAATGGGGTTTTACGCTAGATATTTTAAATTCTAGTCATGCCTTGTCTCGTCAGAGAAGCATTCGCAGAATCGTGCGGCAAACGATTCTTCTTCGTTATCTATTTCTAGATGGGCTAGGGAGCCAATCTTGTTTGCTCTAAAGGAAGCGAGTCCTTCTCTTCTTTCTTCAGAAACAAATTCAGTTAACGATGAAGGAAGCAAAACAGTATTTTGCCAGATTGAGCAAGGAGAGCAATTCATTAGATGAGAGATGATCACGCTAGCAACGCCGAAATGACAAAAGAAAGCAATTACTTTGTGATTTGAATCTAGGACATCATAGTTAAAGCCATTTCTAACGTAGCCATTTTCTTTAAGAACGCGGTCAAAGTTCATGATGACTTTATCATACTCTTCTTTAGCCGTGCTTCTCTCTTCTTGAAAGAGCTTTGATTTATACCAATCGTCTGTATAAAGGTTTTTTTCTTCTTCAACCACGCTTGGCAACAAATCCCAAGAACCACCCATCTTATTTCCTTTGTCTTCTCTTCGAACCATTCCTCTAAATTCCACTAACCATGGGCAAAGAGTATAAGGAACATCTCTATAGTTGACATAAGAAGCTTCAAATGTTTTCTTTGCTCTACCAAGTGTAGAGACATAGAAAGACGAAATCTCTGGGTAATGTTTCTTTAGGTATCTAGAAAGAAGGTTTGCTTCACGAAAGCCTTTTTGCGTTAAAGAATCAATTGAATAATCTGGTTCAGCATGGCGGATGATAAGTATCTTCATAAATGTTATTTCCTAATCTTATTTATTTCTTCGGAAGATATCCTTTAGCGATCTTCCAAAATGTTTCATCTTCAACAAAAGAAGTCTTTTCTTCATTGTTTGCAAAGAGGATTTTTGCATATGCTAAAGTAACATCAGTTTGTTTGATTTTTGGAATGGTGTTTGAATCTAAGGCGTATCTTTCTAGAGTTTCTATATCTTTCAAAGAACATTCAAGATTGATTTCTTTTTCTATTTTTCTTTGGCTTATGTTTTCCAAGAAATAGGTTAGCTTATTATTCTCAAAAACCAAAAATTCATTGTAAAAATCCCCTCGAATCAATCCTCTTGGCATAGAAAAATATATCGAAAACTTTTTAATGTCATTTATCTTCATCTACAGGTACCTCTATGAATTCGCCTTTCATTATTGAGAGTAAGTATAAAGAAATATCGTTACTTGAAACATTAAATATCTCTTGGATATTTCTTTGATATACATGAAGCTGTTCAAAATAATCGGGATCAAGAATATTCGAACTCTTGAAATCGACAATGCTTATGTGTCCGTCTTTGATAAACATCAAATCGATAAATCCAGTCGTACGGTATTGCTTGTCGAAATAGCCATATTCTTGGAATATCTGATCCGCTCCAAGAGCTTTTTTCATCAAAGATAAGTCCAAGACTCTTTCGATGATTTTCTTTTCTTTCGGATCTTTGATATAAGACAAATCTGGATTCTTGAAATCGAATAATTCTAATAGACGGTGCATGTGGGTTCCGTATTCGAACTCTTCTTGAAGAGGATTGTCGTCATCTTGGCAGACTCTCTTTGAAGCGCGTTTCCTTTCTTTCCTTTCAAAAGAAATCTCCTCATCATTAAGACGCTCATTATCTGGAATATCTAGTTGAGGCAATTTGCTCTTACCAACGTTATTGCTCATTTGTATAGATGAACGAGTGAATCTATCCTCATATTTATCAGTCTTATAAGAAACATATGTTAGATAGTCTATTCCTTCATACACGTGAGCAAAGGCAGGTAAGAGTAACGAGATTGCTTTCGTTTCTTTATCGGCTTTGGATTTTACTTTGCTAAAATAATCAAACTTTTTATTAATGATCGCGTCAGCAAAGGCTTTTAACGTATCAGTTAATCCTTCAGCAGTTACTTTCTTATTAAACGATGGTTCATCTGCCTCGTCTTCATCTTCTTCATCAAGGTCTTCTTCTACTTTGTTGCCATTAAAGAACGCTAAATACTCATCAAAAGAATTTGGATTCACTTTCGTATATATGTAGTCATAAACCTTGGCAATGAAATCAATGTTTGAAGAATCGACTTTAAATTTGTTGATGTAATACTCAATCAAGACTGATTTTATTTCGTTTATTGCAGTTTCTAGTGAGTTTCTGATAGCAGGGAAATAGAAGGTATTTGCTAACACTTTATATAGTTCAGCATCTTCTCCTAACGTCGCTGGATCTAGAGGGAATCCTAAATGCTTATTCTCTTCTAATGCAGTTAAATAGTTAGAATATAGTTCATTAGAAATAGCGCCTATTCTAAGCATTTTCTCTAGATATCCTTCATGGAAGACTTGATAATTAGGGCAATAGTCTAACATTCCGTAAAGGGTTTCTTTTTTCATATCAGACTCTACGGAATTATAGGAGTCTCCGACGATATAGATGGTATTCTCTGCTCTAGTTAAAGCGACATAGAACAAACGAACATGCTCATCTCTGTCTGAACCATTCAAGCTTGGCGAAGATTCCGTAAGCAAATAAGGCAAAGAATAAATAGATTCTGTTTCCTTATCTTCAGGAAGATCGAAATTCGTTAATTGAAGGCCAAATCTTTCATCGAATAGATAATCCGGTTTATTAAGATTGTTCTGTCCGGAAAGCGCGTTAAAAGAATAAGGCATATAGACAATCTTTCTTTCTAAGCCTTTTGAAGCGTGGATTGTCATCATATCAACCGCGTCTTTGCTTTGGAAGATTGAATCAGCGGATAAATCCAAAGAATATTTATTGATATTGCCTAAAAGATCGATAAATTCTCTTAATCCTTCTCCTGCCGCTTCAGAAGAAAGAACGAGAGCGTGGATTGATTCTATCTTCGAAATATTGTCATCCACGTTACCAATCAAATAGAGCTTTTCTATGACATGGAACCTATTTAGGAGATTTAAGAAAATTTCGTTAAAAGAGGCTCTTTCATTTTCTTCGACAAAGGAAGATAACTCAAACCATATTTGGTCTTCTTTTATTGCTAATAAATCATCTTTTCCTTCAGGGTCTTTATAAGAAATCAAATCATAAATCTTTTGATCGTCATATTGATAGGCATAGCTTCTAGCGATTGAGGCAAAAAGATGTTTTATCTCATTAGAGTCACGTAAATCTCCTTTGAGCATCTTATCGACCATTTTCAAAAGAGACTGAAGGTAAATTAAGGCGTCTACTTCCTTAAGATTAGTCGCAAGAGTGTTATTTAGCGGGATATCCGCTTCATTGAAAAGTTTTTGATAGAGTTCGAAGCCTTTCTTTGTTCGCATAAGAACGGCAAAATCTCTTAATTCGCAAGGACGTGTTCCACCAATTTCACGATCATATACCAAATGTTTGGCTGCAATTTTTTCTTTTATGTCTTTGATTATCGCCAAAGCTTCCCATTTTTGGAAATACGATCTCTGTCTTCCGTAACTTGCATTCCAATCATCTTTGACTCCACTAGACGAAATGATGCGATACACGCCAAAATCGTTATAAGGCAAACGGTATAAATTTACATCCTGATCGTATTGGAGTTGTTCCATCTCATCTAGATAGGTGATTGAGCCATGGGCAAGAGTCATATAGCAATCGAAAATGTAGTTTATGTCTTTAAGTAACCCTGGTCCTGAACGGTAGTTTTTATTCATTGGAATCACTTTATGTGAAGAATCTCCATCGTTATAACGTTCTTGTCTGGCTCTAAAGAGGGCGACATTTGAGTTTCTAAACGCATAGATGGATTGCTTAGCATCGCCGACGCAGAAAAGATGAGAACGTTCACCTTTTTCGTTCTCTTTTAGGAGGGATTCAATGAATGTTTCTTGAAAATCGTTTGTATCCTGATACTCATCAACCATGATGTATTTGAAACGTTCTCTTACCTCTTTAGCAATATCGGAGAATTGATCCTCAGTTAATAGTCTTAAAGAAAGGACGTTTACATCAGCAAAGGTAAAGAAATTGCTCATTCTCTTATATTCAAATAAGCGTTTATCGAGTTCTTTAGAAAGATCCAAAATAAGATTAATGTCATCTTTGAAAGATAGATAGAAAGAATATTCTTCATCCATATCAGAATGAACGGAATATGTGTTAGCAAGAGTCTCTCCAACGATTAACTCCTTTAATTCCTTTAGAGCCTTGTCTTTTGTTCTAGCAGGGAAGAGTTCTTCGTTCTTTACTTTGAATTCTTGCATGGCCTTGATGAAGTCTTCTCCTTCTAAACCGAAGAGAGGAACGATGAGCTTATAGATTGCCTCAACATCTGGATCTAAAGACATGTCAAAATGCTTAACATCTAGATTGAAATTGTTCTTTTGTGAGAAGAATGTTTTTAATTCTCCAAGGTGTTTTTCTGGTTCTTCGATAAAGGAAGGGAAATTAACATAAAGGAAGACCTTATAAAGAGATGTCGCAAGTTTCTCTTTTTCATTTTCCGCAAAGGCAATAACGCAAGAATCGAAGAATTCTCTACTCATATATCTTTCGTTATATGTATCAAGCAATTCTTTACGTTTCGAAGGAATGAGCTTATCAAGTTGATCAGCAAAACTAAGTACATTCTTTCTAATGAAAGAGTCATCTCTCATCGAATGTTTATACAAAACTTTTGTGATGATCTCTTTCTTTGCCGGATCTTGGTAATATTCGTTTAGGATATTGTTAAGGAATTCATTTCGCTTTGACTCAATGACAGACTCATTGGCGATGACTATGTGGTCTGCTATGCCTAGTCTTGAAGCATATTTATTCACCAAATATGAAGAGAAGGAGTCAAAGGTTTGAACGTGAGCGGAATACATCTCATTGGCTCTTGGGTATTTATCTCCTTTAAGGTCTTTGATGATTCTCTCTTTCATCTCATGGGCAGCGTTATCAGTGAATGTTAATATCAAAAGTTCTGACGGTTCAATTTGTTTGCTCTCTAAAAGAGAACAAACACGTCTAGAAAGAGTTTTTGTTTTGCCACTTCCGGCGCCTGCTGAAATAAGAACATCAATGTTCATGGAGGCTTCTATAGCTAGAGTTTGTTCTTTGTTGAATGCCATTTATTTGCCTCCTTTTGTTAAGCCATAATGCTTATTTATTTCGTCTCTATATGAGGTGAAGTCGCTTGGTGAATGATAACAAATGTCTTTGTATTGGCAATATTTACAAGCAGACATGTCTCTATTATCACTAGATAAATCACCCATAGGAGCGGGTTTTATCGGGAATTCAGAATTAGAAATTGCCTTTATTGTTTTGATTAAACCATTACGCGAATCGTTGATTAAATCATTGAAGTTGTATTTCTTTAAACTGCTATTCTTTACGATGTTTTGGTTTTCTTCCTCTCCGGTAGAAATAAATGTTGTTCCCTTATAAAGGTAGTTTCCGCCATACGTTCCAATCTTTCCTTTTTCGTTAACGCTCGTTGAGTCGAAAGAAGAATAATAATCTGCACTATCAAGAGTGACACCAACTAGTCTCGTGTATTTTGTAACTGCTTTTTCCGTTAAGAAATAGCCATCTGCAAAGAATTCTCTTGGACTGCTCTTATAGACCTTTTGAATGCCAAAACCACCAAAAATTGCTTCACCTAATAATTCTTTCAATCCAGTATTTTCAGGGTTATTCAAATCTAGCTGGCTAAGGGCGTAATAATAAATCGGTAATTGGACGGAGGAGCCAAGGAACGTATTCGTTAGAATAAAGGATTCTGCGCCAGATTTATAATCGATGATCGTGTAATATGTTTTTTCGTTATCCTTATCGGTGTTATTTGGATCTTTTGTAACAACGATTTTGTCTATTTTTCCTTTAAATGGATATACGTTTTCTCCATCGCTAAGTTTGAAATAAATCGAAATTTCAGCGTCATTTCCCTTCTCGATTAAAGACATATCACTATTATGTCTTCTTAAAATAGGGATGATTCTTTTTAGACGATGATGCAACAAATCAAGGATAACATCATCATATGGGGTGTATTCGTATCCATCTTTTTCAAAAGATGACACATATTTATTTTTTGCACTTTCCCATTCCTCATCGAAGTCGTATTTTTTGCGCATTAGTTTCTCGCACATCGAATGAATCAATGTTCCAATATAACGAGAATGAGGATCATCATTTGCCGTAGGAATTACGGTATCCAATAAATATTGGAATGGGCAATTAATATATTTTTCGAGATTGGTTAAAGAATACACCTTATTCTCGTCATAAATCTTTGCATCGATTCCTTTGAACGAATGATCGTAACTTCTAATGTTTTCATAAGGCTTGTAATAGAAAGCCTTATCTAATTGATTGGATAGATAAAGTTCCTTTGCCTTAGTTGTATAAAAGCCAGTATCGTCGTTAGAGAAAAGCTCTATATATTTCTTCCAGCCTAATTCCTCAATAAATTCAGAGTCAAATAGTTTCTCGTTTAAATGCTGTCTTACCCTAGAGAGAACGTTGATGTTGTTATACTCAAGATAATTTAGTTTAAGTCTTCTATCTAAGGCTGTTTTTACATAGGATGGATTAACTCCGATTTCTAGAAGCTCTTTGTCTGGAAGAACGTCTTTATCACTTTCGATATGATAGAAAACATCATGTTTGAAGTTTGTGACGTAGTTATCCATCTCTTGATCGAGAAGGAAGTCGTTTGATGCGGCTATTCCTCTATCCGTGCTAACTTCTCCATATGTTGTAGAGGAAAGAATCTCTAAAAGGTTTGCATAGGCAAAAGAGAAAGGAAGGGACGGTAAATTATATTTATCAACGAGTTCATTAAGGGCTTTTAAGGCCGAATCCTTGAGTTCGTCTTCCATAAAAGAAAAAGATTGAGTTTCAAATATCGTTTTTACTTTGTTCTTTATTGAAGGAACGGAAATAAGTTTGCTCTTAAAAGAAATCAAGGTTGGCAATGAGAATAAATCTGAGCAAAAGTTGATGAAATAATGGTCTGCTTCATCACTATAGACAAGATGGATTTTATCTTTATCTTCTGGATGTAAGAGCAATCTCTTCCTTATTTGGGAATAGAGATAGAAATATTGTGAGAACTTGTTTGAGAAATAGACGATTCTTGGATGAGAGTTATCAACTTTCTTTATCTCTAAATCGCTTAAAGATATGTCTTTGATTTCTATATTCTTTCTTTTAGCAAGCAGATGGAGCTCTAAATCTTCTTCTGATTCTAAGAAAAGAACTTCGCTACGTTTGATTTCCACTGAACCATATTCGTCATAAGCAAAATAATCCTTAGGAATTGAATCAAATATCTCTTTTACTTTCTTGCTCTTAGAAAGATCTCCAACAAGAAAAATATGCACATATTTCTTTGCGGAAGAATAATCGATTCCTTTGCTAAGCAAAAAAGGAATTGGATCGGTTTTGAAGGTAAAAGAAACCATGTTAATAAACTGGTTTTTATTGATAAGTTTTATGTTCAATGAAGGATGATTTCTTTTGAAAGCAAAAAGAAGTGGAAAGTATTCGTCTCTTGCAAGTATCGTGTAACGTTTTCCTTCTTCTAAAAACATCTTATTCCCTCATTGAAAATAACGAAACCATTATAACATGAAGGAATGTCCTAAAAAGGTAACTTACTTAGTTTTTGACGAATCTAACGCTTATTTTATCTTTAGTTTGTTTAGAGACGAAAAAGTTGTATTCAAGTTCGCTGCCATCGTTAAATGTTGTGCCTGATGGGAAGCAATCCGACATCTTATCCATTGAGAAGCCGTTATATTGGCAGCCAAATTCACTTAAGCCCATAAGAACGTCCTCGCTTCCAAGATTGCTACATTTTGGATTCTTGGAAGTTGCTTTGAATAGATTTGCGTTTCCTGAAGCAGGAATGATCGTGATTTCCTTAAAAGAGCTTCCTGAAGAAATTTTGCCATTCTCAATTGAACAAGAATAAGCATTGGTGTTGCTTGTTGTTTGGAAGGCACAGTCTTTAACAAGAGTGTTGTTACTATCTATTTCAAAGGTTGAAGATAAAACATCATCCGTATATTGATATGTTGTATTTGTTAATTTACCAGTTCCGGGAACGTATGTTGAGCCAACTCTGTTATAAAGCCTTTCGTCGATATGAAAGACTTGAAGACCTGAGTATTGGTATGTTCCACCTGTCCCATATCCACTTGCCCACTCTTTATAGCCTTTGGAATCTTGCTCATAAAGGCCATTAGGCGTGTAATAAGACATAATCAAATATTCATCGTATGGAGTTCCATTCCATGGGTCAGTTGTCGTGTTTCTTAAAATTACGCAGTCTCCACTTGTAGAGAAATCATTGATGTCTAGCTCAAAATCATCAAGCGATCCATCAATGACTTTTGGTCTAACCCAACCAAGGAGGTACTTAGAATAAGAAGAATGATCGCCAATGTTAAGCTCCATCATATCCGCTCCGCCTGTTGGATATGAAGCGCCGTTATAGTCATAGAAATCATTTAATCCAAGCATGTGGCCTGTTTCATGAACAAGGGTATGCGTATCAATATTTGGGGAATAATATCCCGTTCTTAATTGTTTGATATTGCTCCAGAAGAATCTCTTTGGGGTTGGATATTGTTTATCTTCTTTAGTTGAAGAAATGCTTGAGGTGAAATTCCACCAAACTGAACAACCTTGACCAGCACCGATAGAATATTGCCTATTTGCTTTGTAGATGATTTCAATTCCATCCAAATAACCATCCCCATCATAGTCATATGAAGAACGTTCTTTCTCTAATTCGAAATTGTTAGAGAAAACATAATCTACGGCATTCTTAACTACTTCTTCGACTACCGTGTCATCTTTAACGTATTCAGCCTGCATTGCCTCTTCCGTATATCCACAAGAGTATGTTGAAACAACCTCACCTGAAATATGGAGTTTGCCATATGAAGATTTCTCATAATATGAGGCTAGTGATTCCCAACCAGTTTCTTCTTTTTCACCAAAATAGCCTTTTTCGATGGCGTCTAATTCATCAGTGGTAAAAGATGGCCCATCAGTAAAAGTAAGAGGAATTACGAGCAACTTAACATCTCCTGTTGAAGGCATTTTCCCTTCGCCTAAAGAACCAGCATATTTAACATTTTGAAGAGCGTATTTCTTTGCATTTGTTTCGCTTACTTGAGTATACCCATTTCCTTCGGTTGCCTCGGTTGGATTTCCTAAGGTTAACGTAAGATCTTTCTCAAAGGAATATGTGCCCTTTTTAGCAGTGAATTTGTAATTTCCTTCATCTAAAAGAAGATCGTATAAAGAATATATTTCGTTATCTTTTTTC
This sequence comes from Lachnospiraceae bacterium, assembly GCA_963657245.1. GTDB lineage: Bacteria > Bacillota_I > Bacilli_A > RFN20 > CAG-826 > UBA4951. The sequence goes on along the minus strand of CAVKLJ010000005.1, from coordinate 1,601 downwards.
AACGTGAAGGAACTTAAAGAACTAAATGTAGTTTTCTTTCCGTTGAAATAAACGCTTGGCGAAAAGGCCTCCATGAAGGTTTTGCCAACGACAGAAGAATCATGAGTGAAAGAAACGTACAATCCTTCACTCGGAACATCTGGATCTACATTTTCAATAGATGAAGAAGTCGTTTCTTCTTTTGAGGAGCTTGAAGACGAAGAAACATCAATCTTCTCTTTCTCACAAGAGCAAAGCAAAATAGCAGATAAGCATAAGATCAATGATGTGGTTTTCTTCTTCATAAGAACTCCTCCTCAAACCGTTGCTTATCATACTATGAAATAAACTTTTTTAGTAACAAAGAATCTCCGATTAAGCAAAGATAGGGAGAGTCATCGTCAATTTGATGAGAACAAACAATAACGGGATGCCGACAAGAGAGACAATTGTAGAAAGGAAGATCGAGTCTGAAGCGATGTACGCTTCCTTGTTGGCATTAACACAATAAACTCCAACAACAGCCCCAACTGGTGCGGCATTTCCTATGACCATTGCCGCTAGTTGAAGTTCAGAAAAATGCATCATTCCTGTTAATTGAATAAGAATACATAATCCTAAGATACAGGCAGGGAAAACGATTGCTCTAAGAGCGGCAATAAACCAAGCAAGCCCGTTCTTGATTGTATCTAAGAAATTAGCCTCACCTAGGGTAACACCAATTGTTAACATACAAAGTGGGGTAGCCATATTGTTTCCAAATTGGAAAATCTTGTATAAAGCTGGCAACGTCTTATCAATTCTAAGAAAACCATATGTGGCATCACCAACTTGAACTTGCCAAAGGTAGTTTTGCGTAGCCCAAATGAGTAAACCGATAAACATGCAAATCATAATCGGGTTAACAAAGATCATTTTCATAGTATGAGCAAAGTTATCTTTTGTTATCTTTTCTCCAGTAATAGTCACGTAAGAATAAAGATAAGTGAATAGTCTAAATGCAATGGACATCAAAGATGTTGGAATTAGAATTCCACTCTCTGAACCATATGTTGCAGCAAGAATTGGCATTGAGAAGAACGTTAATTGGCCAATGGCGACAAGTATTGCGTAGATCTTTCTTTTTTCTTTTCCGTATTTGATGAAAATCATATTTCCTATGAATAAGAAAAGAACATAGAAAACCATATCGATGACAAAAATCAAAAGATTCGCGACGAAATCTTCTTGATTGAAGTCTGACATGAAAGCACAAAAAGCCATGCAAGGAATTGCGACTTTCATAACGACAGTGTTTAAAATGCTCCTGCCGTGTTCATTGATGAAATTGAGCCTTCTAAGCAAAAAACCAATAATTATGAAAGCTATTGAAGCTATTATAGCGCCTAGGAAGTTCTGATCCGTTAGGACCGATAAAACTATATCCATAAAAGGCCTCCAAAACCGGTTAGAGATTATAGTTCTAGACAATGGGTAAGTAAAGGTAACTTATTTTTTCTTTAAGATGAATAATACCTGACTTTGGGATTCACCCCTAATTTTCAAGTGTTAAAGATCAGTGTTGTTCAAAAGGTTATCGATGTTCTTTTTTGTGAGGTACAGGTTCCCGAGCTTGGACAATC